>NZ_JAJFUC010000002.1 GCF_021372645.1 Clostridium sp.
TGTATATAACTCCTTTCTGAGGTATATGGTGGTTTTGTTTTTAGGCAATTCAATTTTACCATAAATCAGTGAGGAGTTATTTTATTCTGTTAAAAAAATATCCCGCATTTATGCGGGTTTCGGCGTTTCGCAAACGCCTAAATAAATGTTAAATTGAAAGGAGACTTTTTAATATTGATTATTAAAGACATGAATATAGTTAAGAAAATTAAAAAAACAATTCAAGTACCACCTAAAACTTCTGAATCTGTTCAGCTCGGAGTTCTTCTTGCCATAGTTGGAGGCTTTTTAGATGCTTATACTTTTATCTGTAGAGGTGGTGTTTTTGCTAATGCTCAAACTGGAAATATTGTGCTATTTGGTGTAGAAGCTACAAAAGGAAATTTCAAACAAGCTTTTATGGCTTTCCTACCAATTTTAGCTTTTATAATCGGAATATTAGTAACTGAAAAAATAAAAGACTTTAAATTCCCATCATCTACTTCCGTTACATATTCAGATCGTATTATTTTACTCATTGAAATCCTAGTTCTTTTTGTTATAGGATTTATACCAACCACTGTACCAGATGCATTTGTGACCATCCCAATTTCATTTGTTTCTTCAGTTCAAATTGCTTCATTTGCAAAATTGGTTGATTCACCTTATAGCACCACCATGTGTACAGGCAATTTGAGATTTGCTTCACAATCCGCTTATAAAGCTTTTGTAAAAAAAGACAGTAACTCAGCCACTAAAACTGTTCGCTACGCAATGGTAATAGTTTCTTTTATAATTGGATGTTGTTTTTCTGGAATATTAACTTCACAATTTGGAGTTAAATCAATATGGTTTGCTGTAATAGTATTGATTTTATCTTTCAGCTTATTTAGCATAGATGAATATATATTTAAATCCTACGAACGAAAACAACAGGAAAATCACAAAAGAAATCTTTTTTAATACTCCTATGAATTATTTAGAAGAATAGTCTATTATTTTGCCCTTTTAAGCTAAAATTAAAATTTACTATACGAATAAATCTTATTTTGTAGCAACAATAAAAAATAATTATTACTAATTTACATTATAGATTGTTTTCTATATCATTTTTGTTGACTTGTTTTTTTAATTTAACTATCTCTGCTTCCTGTTCTTCTATTACTTTTTTATAATTTAGCTCTTTATCTCCCCATTCCTTACTTAGATTATTAATTAGTGATGCCATTTCATCTGCACTTCCTACTATTCTATTGAATAATAACAAATTAGATTGAAGAAGTTCAGGAATTTCATTATGTGAATACCTAAGTCTATGGTCTATTTCCCCATAACCTTCTTCAAAAATTGTTCTAACTTGTATTTCTGCAATAACCTTTTGGCTAGTTGGATAAAATTCTACCAAATAATGTACGGAACGATATCCCGAAGCTTTTGACCTTACCTCAATGCTTTGAGTTTCAAAAACCTCTATATTATCTCCATCTCTAACATTTGCAGTTATCTCTATAACCTTCCAAGTTTTTGAAATAAATTCATGTATTTCTTGCCATTGATCTTTAAATATATGTATAACCCTTATTCCTATCAAATCATTTATTTCATTTTTATAGTTATCTACTGTAAATTCAAATTCATCACCATATTTACTTTTTCTGTCAGTGGTCTTTCTTATAACCTTTTCTATTAATCTATCTGGCTCTTTAATTCTAGACTTAACTGAATGTACCATTTCTTGTGAACGTAAAATATTCGCTATAAACTCTGCTTGATTTTCATATGAGTTTTTATATTCAATATAATCTTCATAAATTTCTTTAAGATTATCAATATTAATATTATTTCCAGTAATTATTTCCTTAGATTGTGGATACTTTAATAGAAATTCATCTATGTTAAAACTTTTTTTCAATGTTGCACCATCCTTTTATTTTCTCAATTATTCATATAACTTTATAATTACTATATTACATTAATTTCATTAGCTTATATAGAAACTTTATTTTTTTGATTTATATAAATTTAGCTAAAGTAAAACTTTACTCTTAAATATCTAACTTTATAATAAAAAAACACCTACAATATTATTTCTAATACTGTCGATGTTTATAAAACTTATATAAATTCTATTTAAAACTTGTTCTTCTAGTTGAATTCTTCTTTGGTCCAACTGTAGTTTTACGTGCATTTAGATTTCCTGTTGCTCCAGTTTTAAATGTACTTTTATTTCCTGATGTTGTTGTTTTAGGTTTGTTTGTATTTCCTGTTGTTGCAGCCTTATTTGCATTTGCATTTCCTGTTGTTGTAGTTTTAGATGTATTTTGACTTCCTGTACCTCTAGCCTTAGGAGTATAGCCAGATCTAGCTCTATTCCCAGTAGCTTTAGTCTTAGGACTTGGTGTTAGATTTACCATTGGAAATTTATGTGCTTCAATTACATCTATTTTCTTTTTAATCAATTTTTCTATATCTTTTACATAAGGTATTTCATCTACATCACTAAATGATATAGCTATTCCACATTGCCCTGCTCTACCTGTTCTTCCAATTCTATGTACATAAGTTTCTGGTATATTAGGTAAACCATAATTAATTACATGTGACAATTCATCAATGTCAATTCCTCTTGCTGCTATATCTGTAGCTATTAACACTTGTATTTTTTTATCTTTAAAGCTTTGTAGTGCTTCTTGTCTAGCATTTTGAGATTTATTTCCATGAATTGCTTTTGCTCCTATTTGTGCATCTTCTAAATACTTTACTAATCTATTAGCATCACTTTTAGTTCTTGTGAAAACTAATGCTGATTTAATTTCATCTGTTTTTAACAAACTTATTAATAACTTTTTCTTGTTAGTTTTATCTACATAGTAAAGTGATTGTTTAATCTTATCAGCTGTCGATGATACAGGTGCTACCTCTACTACAACTGGGTCTACCAAAAGTGTACTTACTAATTTTTTAATTTCAGTAGGCATAGTTGCTGAAAAGAATAACGTTTGTCTTTGTTTAGGAATATATCTTATAATTTTTTTCACATCATTTATAAATCCCATATCTAACATTCTATCAGCTTCATCTAATATGAATATTTCTATTTCACTTAAATCTATAATTTTTTGATTCACTAAATCATTTAATCTTCCTGGTGTTGCTATTAATATATCTACACCGTTTCTCAATACTTCTTCTTGTGGTTTTTGTGATACTCCACCAAATATTACTGCATACTTTAAGTTTAAATTCTTACCATATGATTGAAAATTATCATATATTTGTATAGCTAGTTCTCTAGTTGGTGTTAAAATTAGCGATTGTATTTTTTTCTTCTTTACATTCTTACTTGAATTATGTAATAGCTGTAGTGTAGGTATTGCAAAAGCAGCAGTTTTTCCTGTTCCAGTTTGTGCACATCCAAGTAGATCTTTTCCAAGTAAAATCGATGGAATCGCTTCTTCTTGTATTTTACTTGCTTCTTTGTAATTTTCGTCTTTCAATGCTTTTAATATTGGTTCTATTATGTTTAATTCTTCAAATTTCATATATTATATATCTTCCCTCTTTTTCTTTAGCACAACAAAAATGGCCATGATTAATAGCCATTTTTAATAATACTTAAATCTATTTTCCTAAGTATAACATGATTTACGTTATATAGATAGCTTTATATTATATCTCTTTTATTAATTCTTATATAATTACCATTGTATTTCTAAACCCACTCCAACTTCTTTTATAGGCAAAGTCTTATGGATTTCCGCTTTAACAGTAAATGAAGTGCAATGACAAGGATATAATTCTTTTACATCGTTCTCCTTAAAATACTCAATAGTCTTACTTACTTGCTCAGATACCTCAAATAAATGAAAACCACCTATAATTCCAAGTACTCTATTATCATTACATACCTCTTTAGCATATTCTACTATATTACAAATTCCACTATGAGAACATCCTGAAATAATATAAATACCTTTTTCACTTTTATATACAAGTGCTGTATCATCCCTTACATAATCATCAATCCAAGTTTTATCATCTATTTGCTTACCAATAGGTTTTCTCTTTTCAAAGTCTTTAACTTGTGGTATCTCACCTAAGAATATTATATTTTCACTAAGTTTAACAGGTTCCTTTGATAAAATTAAGTTACACTTTTCTTTTAGTTCTTCCTCTAATATAGGAGAACAAATTTTGAAATTATCAACAGCTTTTTCCTTAAATGCATCTGGATGAGCTAAAATTGATATTCTGTTTTTATGTTGTTTGCTAAAATAATATTTCAATCCTTTTGTGTGATCATCATGTCCATGAGAAATAGCAATAGTTTTTATTTTATCTAAGTCTATATTAAATGCCACTAGATTCTTCAAAAACAAATCAGAATATCCTACATCGAATAACAAACTAACATCTTCATCCTCTATGTAATACGAAACAGCAGGTTCACCACAGTAATACTGATCAATATATGTATTATTATCTACTAATACTTTTAATTTCATTCTTTTTCTCCTCGTATAATTATAAATAATTCTAAGCATTTGTAACAATTGCTACTCTTAATTCTACTATTCTGTAGCAAATACTGTCCCTTTATTATAACATAATTGTATTTATTAGGATTTATAATTATATAATTATGTATACTTATCCTTAACTGGTTATACTTTTCATAAATCTCCTAGTGATTTTTTACATAAAACAAAAGAGCTATCTTAAAATAATTTGTATTATTAGACAGCTCTTTTGGTTTATAGAAATTAGCTATTTCTACCATAATAACTTTGTATAATCATTTAATTCTCTGCAACCCTTGCCTTCTTCTCAATTCCTTTCATTTTAAAATCTATATCTGAAAGAATTTTGAATATTATATTATCACTTTTCCTACTCAACAAAGCTTCTTCTAATTGCTGATTCAACAATTGAATTTCATTAGCTAACTCATTAATTTCTTTTTGTTTTTCATTGATTTTCGTATCTTTAAGTTTTACTTCTCCTTTTAATTTTTTTAATTCTTTGTTGAATATTTCCATACTATTATAAGAAATCTTTTCTAATTGTTTATTGACTATCCCTATTGGTGTATCTTTATAAATTTTATACTCTATTGCATTGAATATTTCATTTGTATCACCATATTCAACATATGGTATTAGTTTACTATCAATTTCTCTTAACCCATTTGAGACTCTAAATAGTATATTATTTAATATATTTGATACTTCTATACCTAACCCATATGTTTCATTATCCTTTTCAGAGACAATAAATGTATTAATTTTAGCTTGGATATCCTCTAACCTACTCAAAATTCTACTTCTTTCATTATATACATCAAAAAAACTTTGTTGCATTATATAGCTATCCTTATCTTTCCTAGATTCCATAATTATTCCACCGCATTCTGCATTTTTATTTATAATGAATGAGTAAAAACTTTTTAATAAATTCCTAATTGCTATATAATATGAACCTTTTACATCATTAATATCTTGTTTTATTGTACTTGATATTATAGTAAATTCTAAACTTTTAAATAGCGAGGGTAGTTCATTTATAAATTCTTTTCTTTTCTCTTCATCATTTTTGTTCAAAACCAATTTTCTAAGCATAATATCATCTAAAAAAGTATTATAACTGTTGTTAAATACTTCTTTCTTATATTTATTTAATTTCGTTTTTAAATCACATTTTTTATCTTTTAAATCAATACAATAATCATATTCAAATATTATTCCAACCATTGAAAAATTGTTAATTGTGTCTGTACTTAAAAAACCTCTCTCATCAACAAACATAATATATTTTTTACCCATCTAACTCTCCCCTTTAACATATAATTAATTACACCATCACATTTATTTAAATGTCTTATAATTAGTATCTCAATTATTCATGCGTGTATAAATCTACTTACCTAAACATTCTATTACATAGTTATGTTGCATAATTTTGCATGTTAACGTTGTCATGTAAAGGAAGTTTATTGATTTATATTAAATTCTCATATCCATTTAAACAATATTTTTTTACTTATCCCATTTATTCCACCCCATTTTTTATTTGATATACTTATAGTTTGTTATACTTAATATTTATTCTACACAAACTCATTTTTCCCTCCAATTATTTAACATTGATTACAATAATTTTAATAATAATTAAATAAAGGTATCTTTACGTTGCGATTATATTATGTAATACTAAATTAGTATATGTTATGTAACTATATAAGTTGCAGTAAAGAGTTTATAGTAGCATTAACTTTTTAAGATTGAAGTTGCTCTCTACAATATAATTTCATTATCACAACTTATATAGCTTATATATATTAAAAATATTTTCGAAATGGTAATTTCATATCTTTGTAATATTAATTGATAAATTAGGAATAATTGAAAAAATAGATAAATTACAAGGGAGAGATTCTTATGAATAAAAAGATTATTATTGTTGGTGGGGTTGCAGGTGGTGCATCTACAGCAGCTAGACTTAGAAGATTAGATGAAAATGCTGAAATAATTATGGTGGAAAAAGGTGAATATATATCTTTTGCTAACTGTGGACTTCCTTATTATATAGGGAAAACTATTGATGAAAGAGGAAAATTAATTGTTCAAACAGTTGAAGAAATGAGCGAAAAATTTCATTTAGATATAAGAAATCTAAATGAAGTTTTAAGTGTAGATAAAGAAAATAAGAAAGTTAAAATTAAAAATCATAAGACAGAAGAAGAATATGAAGAAAATTATGATGTTTTAGTTTTATCTCCAGGGGCAACTCCATTAAAACCACAAATACTTGGAATAAATGAGTGTGACAATTTATTTACTCTTAGAAATATACCTGATACAGATAAAATTAAATATTATGTAGATAATGTAAAGCCTAAACATGCAACTGTAATAGGGGGAGGGTTTATAGGTCTTGAAATGGCTGAAAATCTTCATGCTAGAGGCATAGAAATTACTCTTGTAGAAGCAAGTGAGCAAGTAATGGCTCCACTTGATATAGAGATGGCAAGTATAGTGCATGAGCATTTAATAGACAAAAATGTAGAGCTAATATTGAGAGATGGAGTAGCAGGATTTAAAAACAAAGGAAAAAAGATAGTTCTAAATAGTGGAAAAGAAATTTCAACTGATATGATTATATTATCAATTGGAGTGAAACCAGAAACTACAATTGCAAAAGAAGCTAATCTTAAGTTAAATGAAAGAGGAGCTATTGTTATTGATAAATTCATGAAAACTTCTGATCCTAATATATATGCTTTAGGGGATGCAGTTGAAGTAATGGATTTTGTAAATAAAAAGCCTACAATGATTCCACTTGCATGGACTGCTAATAGACAAGGAAGAATAGTTGCAGATAATATATGTGGAAGAAATGTAGAATATAAGGGTATTCTTGGATCATCAGTTGCAAAGGTATTTGATTATACAGTTGCAACAACTGGAAATAATGAGAAGATATTAAAAAGATTAGGCATAAAATATGAGGCAATTCATATTCATCCAGGTTCTCATGCAGGATATTACCCAGGTTCTTTTCCTATAACATTAAAGATGTTATTTGATCCAAAGTCAGGGAAAATATTTGGTGCTCAAGGTGTTGGTATTGATGGAGTAGAAAAACGTATAGATGTACTAGCTACTGCCATAAAAGCTAATCTCACAGTTTTTGATTTACAAGACATTGAGCCTTGCTATGCACCTCCATATAATTCAGCTAAAGATCCAGTAAATATGCTTGGATACTATGCTTCTAACATTATAGAAGGTATTACTGAAATAATTCAGTGGTATGAAATAGATAAATTAGATAAAGATAACTCAATAATTATAGATATAAGAGAAGAATTTGAATTAGTTACAGGTAAATTAGAAAATTCTATTCATATTCCCCTTGAAGAATTAAGAGATAGATTAAATGAAATACCAAAAGATAAAAACATATATGCTACATGCCAAGTTGGGCTTAGAGGATATATTGCTTGCAGAGTCCTTGAACAAAATGGAATCAAGTGTACAAATATAGATGGAGGCATGAAGACATATCTATATATAAAAAGGGCAGAAGAAAGCATCAAAAATCAATATAAAAAGAACAAAGAAATAAAAAATGAGGTAGCTGCAATGAAAATAGAAAATTTTAATTTATCACAAATAAATGCTAATATGACTTTAAATGCATGTGGGCTTCAATGTCCAGGGCCAATAAAAAGAGTATTTGAAGAAATTAAAAAAATGGAAGATGGAAATGTTTTAGAAGTAAAAGCAAGTGATCCAGGGTTTAGCAAGGATATAAAATCATGGTGTGATTCAACTGGAAACACTTTATTAAAATCACAATTTAATAATAAAGAAAAAGCGTGTGTAGCTTATATACAAAAGGGAACAGGAGTAGTATCAATTAAAAAAACCTCTTCACCAGAAGTTGCAGAAAAAAATGGGGCAACCTTAGTAGTATTTAGTGGAGATTTAGATAAGGCAATTGCTTCATTTATAATAGCAACAGGTGCAGCATCTATGGGTAAAGAAGTAACTATGTTCTTTACATTCTGGGGACTTAATATATTAAAGAGCAAAGACAAACCTAGTGTAGCTAAGGATACTATGGAAAAAATGTTTGATGTTATGTTACCAGCACATCCAGGAAAATTACCATTATCACAAATGAATATGATGGGAATGGGACCTGCAATGATAAAGCAAATAATGAAAAAGCATAATGTTGATGATTTAGAAACTTTAATAAAAAATGCAATAGATATGGGAGTTAAAGTAGTTGCCTGTGCTATGAGCATGGACTTAATGGGAATAAAAAAAGAAGAATTTATAGGTGGAGTTGAAATAGGCGGAGTTGCTTCATACTTAGGGTCAACAGAAGGGTCTGGATTGAATTTATTTATATAAGAGTTAAAATGATTTTGGTAAAAAATAGTAAAAAGTAGTTTGTAGTAGAAATTTTACAGACTACTTTTTGTGTTGTAAGTAAAATTGTAACATATAGATTATCTGAAAATAAATCAATGGGAAGTGTGTTATTTTATAATTAGTGTCGTTTGAATTCGACCTAGAAATAAGGAAGAATTAAAAAAATAATCTCGTTAGTTATTTGTGAGTCTACTAATACATAGAATAATAATGTAGGGACTCTAGCATAGTTCCAATCAATTTTAAGGTATGAAGGAGAAATAGTATGGATAATTTAGATGGATATTCTTCTATTGAAGAGTTTATATCCAATAAGTTAATGAACTTTGCCAGAGAAATTATAGCAAGCAAAAGCATTACTCCAATAATTTTTTCTGAAAAAGAAATCAATGAGCTCATAGAATTGAGCAAAAAATACCTAGAAGATGACAACCCAGCTTTAAAAAGCAACATTGAGGTTGAAATTATAAATGGTAAAATTCAAATACATGTTTTAAATAACATGTTTAAGCTTGTTCCTGTTAAGTTTATTGTAGAATCAATAGCAGGCATCAACAATAATAAAGTGGTTTTATGGATAGATAAAATTAAAACTGGATTTGTAAGTATTCCTATATCATCAGGACTAAAAAGTATTAGAGAATTCTCGAGCCAGTATATTAATATTGACGAAGAAAATAAATGTATTATATTAAATATTCATTTACCTGACAATATAAAGCTCAAATCTATAAATATAAATAATAAAAATTTAGAATTATATATTGAGTTTTCAATTAAATCTAAAGAAGATTTATTTGAAATTGCAGAAATATTTCCTGAAGATCTTAAGCAGCAGATTAAAGATTCGAGTATTAAAAAATTGGGTGATGTTTGGGAAAGTATTCTTTCTGATGTTACTAATTTTATAAAGAAACAAAAAAATGAAGACATGGAGTAATTAGAGGACTTTAAAGTGATAGTTATTTTTTTATGTGCCTTAGATATCTTATTAAAAAACCGTATTATTCAAAATTGAATGTATAATTTCTCCTTTTTGTTCTGTAAAAATTATATAGAAGATATAGCATAATTCCAATCAACTATAATATTCACAATAGCTATTATAGATCTTATAATAAATACTAAATTATGAATATATTGATGATGAAGTCACTACATTTTGCATAAATAAAATGTGGTGACCTTTTTATTAATCGAATAGGGGAGTGTTGTAAATGATAAGACCAAAACCTTTAAAAAAAGGAGATAGGATAGGATTAATTGGCGCTTCAAGTCCAATACCTAAAGATAGAATAGAACCTTCTATTAAAGCTATGGAAGACTTAGGCTTTGAAGTTATACTTGGAGAAAGCTGCAGAGGACATCATGGATTCTTATCTGGAAGTGATGAACTTAGAGCAAAGGATATAAATAACATGTTTGAGGATAAAAGCATTAAAGGAATTTTTGCCATAAGAGGTGGATATGGTGCTGCTAGACTTTTAGATGTGCTAGATTATAATATGATTAAGAAAAATCCAAAGGTATTTGCAGGATATAGTGATGTAACGGCTCTTCACAATGTGTTTAATGAAAAATGCGAACTTATAACTTTTCACACACCAATGGCATCAACAGAATTTTATAAAGGCGTAGATGATTATACAATCAATTATTTTAGGAAAAATATATTTAGTGATGAGCCTTTAGGAATACTTAAAAATCCAGAAGGGCAAGAAATTAAAACATTAGTTGGAGGAAAGGCAAAAGGAAAATTAGTTGGAGGGAATCTTTCTTTAGTAGTTTCTTCAATGGGAACTGCATATGAGCTTGACACAAAGGACAAAATATTATTTCTAGAAGATGTAGATGAATATCCATATAGAATAGATAGAATGTTATTGCAATTAAAACAATGCGGAAAATTTAAAGATGCAGCAGGAATTATTTTAGGTGCATGGACAGATTGTAAAGCAAATGAAGGCGATAATAGCTTAACTTTAATGGAGGTATTTGAAGAACTTATAAAAACAGAAAACAAACCTACAATTTATAACTTGGCTTGTGGACACTGTATGCCTACTATGAGCATTCCTTTAGGTGTAAAGGTGAAGATTAATGGAGATAGGGGTGAGATCATTGTACTTTAGAAATAGAAATCATAGGGGGTTATTCAATGAAGTATGCAATAGTAAATAAGGATATTGGAGTATTAAAAAGTGAACCTAAAGAAGTTTCAGAAAATGCTGATGAAGTTTTATTTGGAATGAATGTTGAAATAATTAAAGAAACAGAAAATAATTGGTTTTATGTAAGAACTCATTATAATTATGAAGGTTATATAAAGGGAGATAATTTAATAATTAATGATGAACTTTCAAAGAAATGGAAAAAAGATAAAAATATTGTGGTGATTAATTCTTTTGCAGATGTACTTAATAAAGCAGAAGCATCTGGATATGAAATTGCAAGTGTAACAAGAGGCGCTAATTTAATTTCAACAGATGAAATAAGTGAAAATGAAAGATTTCTAAAAGTGAAGTTACCTAGTGGTGAAAAAGGATGGATAAGAAAGAGTTTTACATCAAATTTAATAACAGACTATGAAATAAAAAATGAAGAAAAGCTTAGAGAAAATTTAGCAAAATCAGCTCTAAGCTATCTTGGAACTCAATATAGATGGGGTGGAAAATCACCACTTGGAATAGATTGTTCAGGTCTTTGTTCAATGGCATATATGTTAAATGGAATATTAATTTATAGAGATGCAGATATAAAAGAAGGCTTTCCAATAAAAGAAATACCTTTTGAAAATATAAAAAAAGGAGATTTAATATTCTTCCCAGGACATGTGGCAATGTATTTAGAAGATGGAAATTATGTTCATTCATTAACAAGTAATGATGTTGTAAAAATAAACAGTTTAAATGAAGATGCCGAAAATTATAATGAATATTTAGGGACATGTGCTAAGCGGTTTGGGAGTATATTCTTGATTGTTTAGCATAGCCAATTTCCCCTATCATATAAGTATTTACTGATACACTTATATGATAGGGGATGGCTATGTTTTTTTTCTATACTTTTTTCCTGGTAATTTAATCTTTGGATAACTTGCTCTTTTTACTGTCCGTAAGTCAGGATGAAAGTGATATTAAGCACTGGGATACAGCATCCTCAAGTTATGTTAAATATAATACAGTGTAAGTGTTTAAAAGGTAATATTTTTGTTTGATGAATCTTCAATTTCTATGTTTAATAAAAGTTCTATATATAATCCAAATGTATGAAATAAGAAAAATTATCCAAAGCAAAGAAGTATAATTAGAGAAAAAGTTTGAAAAATAGGTTCCAATAAGTATTCCAAAAGAAATAAGAGTTATTTTTAAAAAGCCATAATCTAAAACAGTATACTTTTTAGCAGCACCTAATAGTTTATTTATTAAATTTTTCATTACACTAACCCCCTTTGAACAAAATAAAATCTATTATATTTAATATTATAACACAAGTTTGAACCTAGTAGTATCTGTAAAAAAAGCCAAGATTGAGTCAAGTAAAATATCTTGGCTAAATTATCGGCACCATTAACAGACCAACTCATTTTCCTTCCTTTCATTCTTTGAGCAAGTACATCACAAATATTATGTTCCATATCTTTTACATTGCGGATAATTGCTTGGCTAATGTGAAACGGGTCAAGTTGAAAATGTATATCCTGTAGGTTTATCTTTACCTTGAATAGGTAGCCAAATTCCATCTTGCTCTTGAAAGAGCACTGGAACTTCCATATTGCCTTTCAAAGTTCCGTTTTCATAAGCATTTCATCTAAACTTTCAAGTATTTGTTTCATAACTTCGCATGATTGATCACAAGTAGCTCTATAAATTTTTTTCTCTAATTCCTTTTCACGCATTTTAAGGATAGGTATTGGCCAAGGATGGTTCGTTTTAGTTGGTTTTTTAGGTGTAATACGAAGCACATGCCAATATTTATCCAAATTATCCAAATACTCTTGCCCAATCTCCCCATTCTCCCAAATTGATGCTCTCATGAGCATAACAAAGGTGTCTTTACCTTTTTCGAGTCCCATGTTGACGAGTCCCTTTGGTATATTATCATTATTCATGATATCAGAGCTAAATCCTGCATTAATTAAAGCCTTTCGCACTTGGTGATTAATATATTGGTCAGCAGTTGTAATAATAATTGTAGAACTATCATACAGATATCCTAGTGTCCCGTCAGGTGTATTTTGGGTATTAATATTATAGTTGTTAATAGTATCACCTAGGCTGCCAAATATCATATGGTATTTTCCTGTTTGATTATTACCTACGGTAGGATTATCACTATAATCTTTTCCAATTTTGTTCTGTACAAAGAAAAGGAAACTTCTGAAACTGTAGTAATATGCTTTAGGTGGTGTTTTTCCAATTAAAACAATAGCTTCATCCGGACGTAATTTGTAGGGAAGTCCTTCTGTTATAAATTCTATAGTAAACTCTTGATTTGGAGAAGGTGGGACAAGTACAACAGCATATGGAGCACCCGCATTATTACCCAAAGCACTATTGACTATACCTTCACTACAATATTTTAATATATCTTAATTCTCCTTCTTGTACTATGCAACCTTGATGTTCTAATGAATTAATAAATTCTTTCACTTTTTTCTCATTGTTCTCATCACAATTACAATAATCATAGTTTTTATCCATTTTTTCACTCCCTTTTACTTTAATGTATGATATGCAAATGAAGAATTAAACTAAAGTAAACTGACAGGGGAGGTGTCTGCCCATTTTATGCTTGCGTTCTTGTCAAAATAGTATTCATCCCCTAGTGTATCAACCCGATTTAGATACGGGCAAGTTCTATCAGTATTGTACATATTGTTCATTCCTCTAATTTGTTATTTATTATTATATGCTGAATGTTTAGAACGGGTGTCATAATAAATAGGAGTGCAATAGACTAAAGAAAAAAATTTTTTAAAATTAGAATATCCGTCAATTAAATAACCCCCGTATTTTAGGGGGTACATCTTTACGCAAAATCAATATTAATGCGTATTAGCATCATTTTTCTATCACAACACATGTGGAGTGTGTTGCGAGAATAGAACGGAAATGGGCTAATATCAAAGTTTATATGGTTTTAAAGTAAATATTGAAGTGTGTTTTATGTTTCCCAAGACGATCGTTTTGGGAAATTTTTGTTCTAGGGGGTATAACTTTTACCCAGAACTAAGGATATTTGCGTATTTGTTTAGTTTTTGCATCTTTAGTTAGAACAAATTTAGAATAAATAATGAAGATAAATCTAGAAGAACTTTCTAATAAATTATTGCATTTTATGGAAAAATAAAGTTATTAAGGGTATAATTATAACTGCATTAGTTACAAATAAAGAAATAAATTCTCAAGACGTAAAAGATTATATTGTAGTTTTTTCAAGAATTATTGGTAATAATACTGAAGCAGTTATAGAATTTTTTAGAGATGGCTTTGGTGAGACTGTTTTAGAAATTAGATATTTGTGTTTTATAATTTTATTTTATTATAATAAGCTTTTCTAAAAGTTAGTGGACTTTAAAGGTCGTGCTTCGCCTCCAAAATGAAACCCACGTAATCTAAAATTTGGATTCCATGGGTAATTTTAATTTATACATATTTAGAGCAAGGCTTTAAATTTATAACTCCTTTGTGAATGTCTACTGACAAGTGGCAGTTCATTTATCAGATATCAGAATTTATCTATTTTAAATTTATCAAGAAGTTTTCCTTTAGAACTGATGGCAGAGACTTCAATGCCACTTGAAATTACATCAACTATAACGAAATGATATTTAGGGATAGGAGCTATTACAACTCCTTTCTTATCTTTAAACTTATCTCTAAGTTTTTCTCCA
Organism: Clostridium sp.; assembly: GCF_021372645.1. Lineage (GTDB taxonomy): Bacteria > Bacillota > Clostridia > Clostridiales > Clostridiaceae > Clostridium. Next base: position 14,821 of record NZ_JAJFUC010000002.1, read on the forward strand.
CTACCACCAGTGATAACTTGATAGATACCTTTTTTATACTCTATTTTTCGTCTTGAATAATTATGTTCATGGCCTGAGAAAACTATATCTATATTGCAGTTCTCAACAATCTCCCAGAAAGCATTTCTATCCTTGGGATATAAGTCCAGGCAATGACCTAAATGGGCCCCAGTAGGAAAAGCAGGAGAGTGAACAAAAACAATCTTATTTTTTATATTTGCAGAAGCTGCTTCTTCAAACCACGAAAGCTGTTTTTTCCCTATTCTGTTTATTTCTTCAAAGTGAAAAGCATTTAGTATTATAAATCTAACATTTTCATAGTCTACATAAAATACGGTTTTGTTATAACCATCAAGATACATGCTAGGTAGCATATCATCATAAATTCTGCTGAAGATTCTTTCATATCTATCATCTTCAGGTTGGTTATTGACTTCATGGTTGCCGATTACAGGAATTAAAAGATTACCATAATAATATTTTTCTATTAAATTTCTTAGACTTTGAAGTTGATCAGCTAATATGTCTACTATGTTGCTGCCTGCAACATTATCTCCGCATAATACAATACACTCAGGATTAGGTGTTAATTTGTAAGATTCTTTTAAAAGTTTTATTAGTATTTTTTGGTTTATACCATTTTCTTTTCCTTTAGAGTCACTTAAAATTATAAATCTCATTTTTTATATCACCACCAAAACAGTTATATATAATTCAGAAAATCTTTTTAAAGTTAAAGTAAATCAAGCTTTTAGCAGATTTTTTTATATTTTTTCTTGGAGTAATTTACCCATTGAATATATAAATCTGGTCTATTACTTTTTAAAAAATTAAAAAAATCTTCTTTGCATCCAACATCCTCCAAACCACTAATAAGTAAATTTGGAATTGATGATTTCTTTTTCATTGCCTTAGCAGTATCTATAAGCTTAAGTTCACCAGAAGACACTACAAAGATATGAAATATTGCTGTATCTTGCCTCAAATAACCAATATTAACCATAGACTCATATAGTTCTATCAGTTTCTTTGAGATTTCAGGAGTTAATTTTTGATTTGATAAGTATTCGTTTAATTCAATACCATTAACATATTCCCTTATGATGTAGTTTACACCTGATTCATAAAGTCTAGGAAAATGTACATCTCCTTGAGCCATTAATAAAGTTTTTAGTTCATTCTTGCATTCTTTTTTTCTTTTAAAAACTTTTATGCACTTTTGAGAATCTATTCGATATACTTTACCTTGGGTACCTCTCCCTATAAATTCCAAATCTCTTATATTTATATCTATATTTTGCTTAATGTTGATCACCTATTTAAAAAATAATCATAATTTTAATATATGCAGAGGAATATGTTTTTGTAACATTTAAATTATCGAAAAACCACAACAACTAATGAAGAATACTGAGATAATAATTTTAAACTCAATTGAGCATTGATATGATATTTGATGGATTGTTTTAATTTGAAATTAGAGATATGCATTTTTATTTAGAGGTGTACACTTTTTAGCGGAAATAGATTTGAAATAATAAGTGACAATAAAGTATAATATATAAGGTAATATTTCCTCCTATATTATAATTGTGACATTTTTATAATCCTGGAATAATTAGTGATAAAGACTTTCATGATAAAATTTATGAAGATTATAAAGGAATACTTTTGGGAGATAGGAATGCCTTATTTAAAATGATCTAATTTAGAGATTCTATTAAAAGATATTTCACACTTTGCGAAAAATATTAAAATTTGAAGTCTTTTAGCTAAGTAGTATGATTATAAAAGTTTGTTTTATGAAATACTAGATAGAGCATTTTAAAAGATTTAGTTATAAGGAATGGTGTTAATATGTTTAGAATTTTGGATGTAATTAATGAATTAAAAAATGAAAAAAGAATTTTTATACAAACTCATAATTTTCCAGATCATGATGCAGTAGCTTCAGCATATGGATTAAGTAAGTTTTTGTTCGGATTTGGAATAAAGACTCATATCATATATAAGGGTGAAATCCAAAGGGATTCACTCATTAAAATGATAGAAAGTCTCAACATAAACATTAGCAAATATGAAGAATTTGATATAAGAGATGAAGATAAAATAATTGTAGTAGATGGTTGTAAGGGAAACAGTAATGTTGAGGACTTGGATGGAGATGAAATATTAGTAATAGATCATCATGATGTAAATAAGCCAGAAGAGGTTAGATATGTTGATATAAGAAGCAGCTACGGAGCATGCTCAACCATCATTTATACATACTACAAACAACTAAAAAAAAATATACCAAAGGACGTAGCCACTGCACTTATGATTGGACTAAACATGGACACAGCTCAACTTACAAGAGGTGTGTCAGAGGAAGATGTTAATGCTTTTCATTATTTATATATACAAGCCAATATCCCCTTAGTTAATTCAATACTTAGAAATTATATTAAAACCAAGGATTTAAATTTCTATAAGTTTTTGCTCAATAATATAAAAATTGATTCAGCAGTTGCTTTTTGCTATTTCGAGGATGGCTGCGATCAAAACTTACTTGGAATTCTTGGTGATTTTGTATTGTCACTTGAGGAAATTGATTTCGTAATTCTATGTGCTAAAAATGATGGAGTAATAAATTTTTCTATAAGGAACGAAAAACGTGAAGCAAGTGCAGCCGCTATTATTCAAGATGTGTTAAAGGGAATTGGATTTGGAGGCGGGCATGCAGACATGGCTGGTGGGGTAATAAAAGATACCACAAAATTTAATGAAGAAAAAATCTATAATCTTTTCATTGATAAAATAGAAAAGATTTTATTCGAAGACTAGAATAAAAACTTTAAGAACACTAATAAGTAGCTGAACAGGAGATCGTCTAAGTAAATATAAAAAATTAAATAATGAATAAAATTAGGATAATCAATTGTAAGAAAAAACACTTACAATTGATTATTTTTAACAGGACAGAAAAAATAAGTACTATTTAAATGATATATTATTTTTGATTATTATTTCTCTCAAACATAACTTTTCCAGGGCAAGCCTTAGATTGACCCAATCACATACATTTTGCGCAGCTTAAGCATTTACTGGTATCTTTACCTTCTCTAGCATCATTTGCCCAATTAGGATTTATAAGAACTCCTTTACCAATGTCTACAAGGTCTACATTTGTTTCATTTAATATTTCCTCTCTTTTATTTACTCTTTTATTTAAAATATAACAAATCTCTATATATTATGTTAAAATAATTATTAAATATAGTTAGAATATAAGGAAGTGAGACAATGCCTATTTTTAAATTGACAAAAGAAAATATCTTTCCAAATCCAGAACTTTCTGAGAAAGATGGACTTTTGGCGATTGGCGGAGATTTATCTTTAGAAAGGTTAATTTTAGCTTATTGTAACGGTATATTCCCATGGTATAATGATGGAGAGGCAATTCTTTGGTGGTGCCCTAAACCTAGATTTATAATAATACCTAAAGAAATTAAAATTTCTAAATCAATGAAGAAAATAATTGAAAAAGAAAATTTCAAAATAACCTTTAATAATGATTTTAATGGTGTAATAAGTAATTGCAAGTCTCTGAGAGAAAATAACAATGAAGGAACTTGGATTAGCGATGATATGAAAAATGCATATATAAATCTTTATAATAATGGTTATGCAATAAGTGTTGAGACATATCTTAAGGATGAACTAGTTGGAGGTTTGTATGGAGTTAAAATAGGTAAATGCTTTTTTGGAGAAAGTATGTTTTCAAAGGTAAGCAATGGATCTAAAATCGCATTGATTAAGCTAGCAGAAAAATTAGCAAGTGAAGGTTTTATATTTATAGATTGTCAAATGCATACAGACCATTTAGAAAGTATGGGGGGAAAATTTGTAGAATGGGACATCTTCAAGGAGTTACTTCATAAAGGAATATTAGAAAATTAATTTAATATCTATTTCAATAATAACATCAAATATAACCAGAACTAAGTGTTATAAATGGTATTATTATATATACTCATTTAATTTTAAAATAGAAAATAAGGTGTGTTAAATATGGAAGATATAAAAAAAGCAATAGAAGAAATTATACAAGATGAAATTATAAAATTAGTAATTAGCAATAAAATTAATAAAGATGTGGAATATAACAAAATAACCTTTGTTCTTAAAGAAAATAATAATAAACAATATTATCAAATAGAAAAATATACTGATAAGCAAGTATTTCATGAAAATATTGATGTAGAAAGCTTAGGCGATAAAGTTCTTGAATACGTAGCTGCAAATTATAAACAAATTTCAGCTTGGTCAAATTCGATTACCTTTGATGTGAAAATATCTAAAAAAGGCAAGGTTTTATTAAGCAAGAAAAAAAATGATAATACAAAAATGGTTAATAAAAGTCATAACAAAGAAAAGAATTATATTTTAAGAGAAGGAATGATAATTGAACCTCTTATAGATTTAGGTATCTTTACTAAAGAAGGAAAAGTTGTTAATTCTAAATATGATAAATATAAGCAGATAAACAGATTTGTAGAAATAATTGATGATGAAATTAAAAAAAATGATTATACAGACTTAACGATTCTGGATTTTGGATGTGGAAAATCTTATTTAACCTTCGTACTATATTATTACTTTGTAGAAATTAAGAAAATCAACGTAAAGATGATAGGTTTAGATCTTAAAGAAGATGTAATAAAGAAATGTAATGACATAGCAAAGCACTATAATTATGAAAACTTACATTTCGAACTTGGAGATATAAATGGTTTCAAATATAATAATAAGGTTGATATGGTAATTACATTACATGCATGTGATACTGCTACTGATTATGCTTTATATAATGCAATAAAATGGAATACTAAAATGATTTTCTCTGTTCCTTGTTGCCAACATGAATTCAATCATCAAATAAAAACAGAATCATTATCTATATTAACAAAGTATGGAATAGTACAAGAAAGAATTGCAGCACTTATGACAGATTCAGTTCGTGCAAATCTTTTAGAAAGTGTAGGTTATAAAACTCAGCTTTTAGAATTTATAGATATAGCACATTCCCCTAAAAATATATTAATTAGAGCATCAAAGTCTAATATATCTAAAGATCAAAAGGAAAAGGCGTTAGATGAAGTTAAAAATTTAATAAATCAATTTAATCTTAATCCTACATTATTTAATTTGCTAAAAGAAGATAATTTAATTTAGGATTTTACCCAAGGTCAGAGACTAAACTAGATGGTGTAGTAGATAAAATAAATAACCACACGCTAAGCGAGTGGTTATTTTTTAGCGCTTAAGGATATGAACTATTTATAATTAGGACGTAGTGAAGGTTCATTTTCTCCATAAGGACTTTTTTCATTTGCTTTATTCTTTACGACTTTAGCATAATCTCGTGATGATGGATCGTATGTATTTTTTTTCCATGAATTATCAGTACGTTTGTTATTCATATTAATCCTCCTCATATAATTAGATTTCTATATTAGCTTATCCATATTATTAAAAAATATTATTTATCTTATATTTACTAGTTATTTTTGAAGTCACCAATTATAATTTAAATTGTTATTCTTATGTAAATTAGATATAATACATTTGAAAGAAAAATAGACTTTTTAAAATAATTTGACTAATTCAAAATTTTATATAAAACTGAAAGGAGGAGAACTTAATTTGAAAAGAATTAATATTTTAAATCAAGATACTGCAAATAAAATTGCAGCTGGAGAAGTTGTTGAAAGACCCTCTTCAGTAGTTAAAGAATTAGTTGAGAATTCTATAGATGCCAATTCTAAAAACATAGTAATTGAAATAGAAGAGGGTGGAACATCACTAATAAGAATTATTGATGATGGTGATGGGATTTATAAAGATGACATAGATAAGGCTTTTCTTCCTCATGCTACTAGTAAGATTAATAAATCAGAAGACATCTATAATATACATACTTTGGGCTTTCGAGGAGAAGCACTTCCATCTATAGCCTCTGTAGCTAAAGTTAATTTAAAATCTAAACAAGAAAATCAAGAATTCGGATATGAAATATCTATTGAAGGTGGCAAGCCATCATGCGTTACAGAATGTGGGGTAAATAAAGGTACTATAATAGAAGTTCGTGATTTATTCTTTAATGTACCGGCCAGGAAAAAATTCTTAAAGTCTGTATCTAAAGAAGGTTCTTTAATAAATGATATAATAACTAGACTTGCCTTAGCTAATCCCAAAATTAGCTTTAAATTATACAATAATCATAAGAAAATTCTTCACACTTTCGGAAATGGAGATCTTAAAGATGTTATAAGAACTATATATGGAAAGTCTATAACTGATAATATGCTATATTATGATGATACTTCTGATCTCATAACCGTTTATGGCTATGTGGGCAACGAAGAGATAGCTAGAGGTTCTAGGAATAATCAAAGTATTTTTGTGAATAAAAGATATATAAAAAATAGATCATTAGGAATAGCTGTTGAGCAAGCATTTAAATCTTTTTCAACAGTAAATAAATTTCCTTTCTTTATATTATTTATAGAAGTATATCCAGAATATGTAGATGTTAATATTCATCCAACTAAAGCAGAAGTAAAATTTAATGATGAGAGAATGATATTTAAAAAGATTTTTGGAGCAGTTCATACCGCCTTAAAAAATGAGGTGTTTGAATCCTTTGCAATAAAAGAAGCGAAAGAAAACATTGAGAGTTCTACAATTCCAAGCTTTGAAGAAATAACCTTTAAAATAAAAGAAGAAGAAGAAAAAGTTAAATTTGCAAATTCAGCAGCAAAAACTATGATGGAGCAAGGAAAAGATTTAAAAGTAGATAATTCTTCTTTAAATGAATATAAAGCTACAAGTACATATGTTTCAAATTCAGATTATGAGGATAATTTAGGCCTTAAAAACAGTACTTATGATGAATTTAATAAGACTATAATTGATATACCTGTAGATCTTAAACTAACAGAAAGAGATACTTTAATAAATATAGAAAATAAAAATTCAATAGGGTTAATTAATAATTTAAATTCAGAAATTACAAATGAGAATAGGAATGAAGTAACATTCTCGAACAAATGTTCTAACATACTAAAAACCTCATTCGATGAGGCTATCACTAAGTCTGTTAATAATTTACAAAAGTTTAAAGGAAATAATAGTGTAAAATCGATAGCTAAGTTTCCACCAATCACTATAATTGGTCAGTATAATAAGACTTATATATTAGGCGAATATGAAGGAACATTGTATATGATTGATCAACATGCAGCTCATGAAAAGATACTATTTGAGAAATATTTAAAAGAAATTGAAGATGGAAATATTATAATTCAACCTCTTATGGTTCCAAGTATAATTGATTTAAGTATAGATGATTATTCTTATTTTGAAGAAAATAAAGAGGTATTTAAAGATGCAGGCTTTTTAATACAAGAGTTTGGTGGGAATTCATTATCCTTAAAAGAAGTTCCATATTTTTTAGGGAAGCTAAATCCTAAAAATTTATTTTTAGATATCCTTGATAATCTTAAAAATTTAGGTAATGGAAAGACAAGTGAAGTTAAACATAACACTATAGCTAGTAAAGCATGTAAATCAGCTATTAAAGGAAATGATAAGTTAGAAATAAATGAAATGATAAAGCTTGTTGAAGACTTAATGTATATTGAAGATCCTTTTCACTGTCCACACGGAAGGCCTGTAATAATAAAATTTACAAGTACGGATATTGATAAGAAATTCAGGAGAATAATATAAATAAACACTAAATCTTAATGTTGAAAATTCATATTAGAGAAGTGATTTGAAGGGATACGATAATGAAACAAAAATTATTAGTAATTGGTGGTCCAACTGCAGTGGGGAAGACGGACCTTTCTATAAAGCTCGCAAAAAATTTAAATGGAGAAATTATTTCAGCTGACTCTATGCAGATTTATAAATACATGGATATCGGTTCTGCAAAAGTAACAATAGATGAAATGGATGGAATCAAACATTATCTAATTGATACTATAACTCCTGATATTCCATTTTCAGTAGCTGATTTTAAGGAATATGGTGAGAAAGCATTAAATGAGATTATATCTAAAGGAAATTTACCAATAATCTGTGGCGGAACAGGACTTTATATTAATTCATTAACTTGCAATATGACTTTTACAGAAGCAGAAAAAGATGAACACTATAGAAAGTGCTTAGAAAATTTAGCAATAGAAAAAGGTAATGACTATGTACATGAGATGTTAAAAGAATGTGATCCTAAAAGCTATGAAGAAATACACCCTAACAACAGAAAAAGAGTTATTAGAGCTCTAGAAGTATTTAAACTTACAAAGAAGCCTTTTAGTTCTTATAACGCTGGAGAAGATTTTTATAATAGCAATTATGATGTATATTATTATGTTTTAATTATGGATAGGGAAAAGTTATATGCGAGAATCAATAAAAGAGTAGATATTATGATGGAAAAAGGACTTTTAGAAGAGTGTATAAGATTAAAAGAAATGGGATATACTTCAGACATCCAATCAATGCAAGGAATAGGGTATAAAGAAATTTTATATTATTTGGAAGGTAAAATTGCGTTAGATGAAGCTATTGATATGATAAAGCAGGGATCAAGAAATTACGCTAAAAGACAATTAACATGGTTTAGACGTGATACACGATGTGTATTTTTAGATAAAGATAAAATGAGTGATGATGAAATTTTAGATAAAGTTATTAATGACATAAAAAACAACTAGCGTTATAATAGTATTTGTAAAGTTATTTATGGAGGTGTTATATTTTGGTTAATAAACAACAAAGTAATTTGCAAGATATTTTTTTAAACAATGCAAGAAAAGAAAAAATACAATTAACTATCCATTTGCTAAATGGATTTCAATTAAAAGGTATTGTAAGGGGTTTTGATAATTTTACTGTTATTTTAGAATGTGATAATAAACAAATGCTTATATATAAACATTCAATATCAACTATAACGCCAATTCAGCCAATTTTATTTGCAAACAATGAATACGAAAATAATTAGTAAATAGGCATTAATTTTGCCTATTTAGGCATATGAAAGAAAATAACAAGTCCAAAATGCGATGTATATTTTGCGTCAGACGAGGAAGTATGTTTACCTCATAGCGGGCTATTAGGTGAACATGCTGACGAAGTATGACACGAAATAGATTAGTATATTGACTTGTTATTTTTTTGATTATGCCTTATTTTTGAGTTAGATAAAAATTTTATATAAAATACAATTTATACATTTGGAAGGATGAAAATTAGATATGCTAAAAAAAACAGAAGAATTTTTAATTAAAAACTATAACATAAGTGAAAAGACATTTGAAATATATAGACAGGCTATTTCTGATACAGAAGCTCAATTTAAAGAATATGATGAAATTAGAGAATTTAATCAACTTAAAGTTCTAAGAGCCTTTCAGTCAGAAAAAATAAGTGATTCTCACTTTACTAATACTACTGGATATGGACTTGATGATTTAGGACGTGATGCATTAGACAAAGTATATGCTAGAATTTTCAATACTGAAGCTGGACTTGTTCGTCCACATTTTGTCAGTGGTACTCACGCTATTGGTTGTGCTATTGCCGGCAATGTAAAACCAGGTGATAAAATACTTTGTGCTTCAGGACTACCTTATGATACTTTACTTGGAGTTCTTGGATTATCAAAAAAGAAAAATCCTGGTTCCTTAGATCAATATGGAATTAAAACCGATATAGTAAACTTAGATAATGAAGGAAAATTCCAATTTGATAAAATTAAAGAAACTCTAAATTCCGATCATAGCATAAAGCTTGTACATATTCAAAGAAGCACAGGTTATGCTTCTAGAAAATCATTTTTAGTTTCAGAAATAGCAGAAGTAATTAAACATATAAGAGAAGTTCACAGTGATGTAATAATATTTATAGATAACTGTTATGGTGAATTTATTGAAACTATGGAACCAACAGAATTTGGAGCTGACATTATGGCTGGCTCACTTATGAAAAACATTGGTGGTGGAATTGCACCGGGTGGTGGATATGTTGTAGGAAAAAAAGAATATGTAGATGCATCCGCTAATAGATTAACTGTTCCAGGTGTAGGAGGCGAGTATGGAGCTACTTATGGATTGATGAGAAGCTTTTATCAAGGATTATTCTCAGCACCTCATGTAGCTATAGAAGCTGTAAAAACTGCAATCTTTTGTGCTCGTGTAATGGAAATCGCAGGCTTTAAAGTATTCCCGGCATCAAGTGATAAAAGAACAGATATAATTCAAGCAATAGAATTTGGAGATCCTAAAAAATTAATTAACTTTTGTAGTGGAATACAAGCCGGATCACCAATAGATGCTTTTGCAGTATGCGAACCATGGGCTATGCCTGGATATGATAATGAAATTGTTATGGCAGCCGGTGCGTTTATTTCTGGATCAACTATTGAATTATCAGCAGATGGGCCTGTAAGGGAACCTTATATAGCTTATATCCAAGGTGGATTAAACTTTGATCATGGTAAGATAGGAGTACTTATCGGATTAAGTAAAGTGTTGGAATTGAAATAACCTTTTCAACTAAGAAAATGTATAGTTTTTTATTGTGCTACATTAGAAGTATAAATTAAAATAGACTATTTAAATTATCAAATTCCGCCAGAATGGTTTTGATAAATTTAAATAGTCCATTAATTTGTTAAGCCTTTTATTTACCTGATTCTAATTACGAAATAGATAAACTTTTATTTAAAAGATCTAAATATTCCGACAAGCTTACCTAATATTTTACAATCATCTACTAAAATTGGATCCATAGTATCATTTTCAGGTTGAAGCCTAATGTGATCCTTTTCTTTAAAAAATCTCTTTATTGTAGCACTATCATCTATTAAAGCAACTACTATATCACCATTAATTGCATTTTGTGCACTTTCTATAATAGCTAAATCATTATCTCTAATACCTACGTTAACCATACTTTGACCAGAAACTCGAAGCATAAAAAGTTCTTTATCATGTTTTATATAATCTAATGGTATTGGGAATGTATCTTCAATGTTCTCTGTTGCAAGTATTGGAAGTCCTGCTGTGATTTTGCCTATAATAGGAATATTAATCATTTCTTTCTTTGGCGCTGAAAGTTCAGCTATTTCTAAAGCTCTTGGTTTAGATGGATCTCTTTTGATCATGCCTTTCTTCTCTAATCTTTTTAAATGGCCATGAACAGTTGAAGTTGATCTTAAAGATACAGCTTCACAAATTTCTCTTACTGAAGGTGGATAACCTTTACTTTCTGTATAAGTTTTTAAAAATTCATATATTTCTGATTGCTTATCTTTTACGTCTGTCATTACAAACACCTCACTATTCTTCTAATTAGTATAGCATATACTATACTACATAGCAAACCTATGTTCTAAAACTAAAAAAGCTAAAGAAAAGTCTATTTATAATTTTAAAATACAAATAAACTTATTCAGTTATTTCTTATCTGCTATAATTTAATATTTATATATTATTCTTTCCATATTAATAAAAAAATAGTATCATATTTATGATATTATATTAAAGTGCTAAATAATTAATCGCTATTTTTCTATTACAACTTAAATAATTGAAAGATAAGGCATAATCAAAAAAATAACAAGTCAGCATGCTAGTCTACTTTGCGTGATACTTCATCTGTAAGCTCCACTAATAGCACGCTATGAACGAAACTCACTTCCTTGCCTGACGCAAAATGTACATCGAATCATAGATTTGTTATTTTATTTCATATGCCTAAGGTGATAAAATGTTTAATATGAAAGTCTTTGACAATCTGGGTATAGAAAGTAAATTCGATAATATGCTTATAATACTTGAAGGATTAATGCAATATGGAGAAGATTTACTTTTAAATTAATATAAAGTTTGATTTAGTTAATTATTTTTGATACAATTATAGTTCTACAATAAAAAAAATGAGGTGCTTTAGATGACATATAAATATACAGACGATGATTATTGTGATATCTATGAAAATAAAATTTGTGACAACTGTGGAAGATGTTTAGAAATAAGTGGTATAGATACCAAAGCTATTAAAATAGAAGATATTGCGGAAACAAAAGAAGAAAATGCATTATTAGAAGAAGAATTTTTAAATGATCTGAAATCTTCTTTAGATGAAGATGAACTTCATGAAATATTTGAAGATAATCTTGATTTAAAAGATATATATAGTAAATTCGGAAAATCATTAGATATATTAGATGATTCTTATTCTCAAAACCATGATTATGAAGATGCTTTTGAACACATAGAATATTTAGATGAAGTTGGTCTAACAAATGATTTTGATCTTGATGAAATGACAGAAGAAATTTATCCAGGAATTAGAAAATTAAAAAAACAATAATATAGGCTATAAAAGTAGTGCATAGATTTTGTTATAGTTCACATAATAATATCGTAATATATTTCGAAAGAAAGGGTGAGTTATTATGAAACGGAAATCTATTTTAGTTGCAATTATTGTAGTAGCAATATCATTAGTTGGTTGTAGTGCAAATTCAAAGACAGGGAATAATGCTATTGATAATCCCAATACAGCGAATAATGCTACCGGCAGCACAGATAATGATCTGACTAACTCTACAGGATCTGCTGCAAATGCTTTAAGATATACTGCAGCGAATTTCAAAGATGACGTTGTAAATGCTGGATATAAACTTAAAGAATCAACTAATACTAAGAAAAACTACTTTAGTGGAAATGAAACAGACTATCTAATGGGAAATGATATTGTTAGAGTTTATGAATACAATTCTGTTAATGATTTAAAAAGAGATATAAGCAGAATTTCGCAAAATGGATTAACTATAAGTGGAACAGATGCAAATTATACTAGAAAGCCTTATTTTTACACAAAGGGCAATTCACTTATAATGTATGAAGGCAATGAGCCGGCATATATTGATCATTTTAAAACCATGTATGGAAATACGTTGATACCTTAGATTATGATAATATATGTATTTAAGAACTTATTTAAATCATACAAAGGTTACTAGTATAAAATAAAACTAGTAACCTTTCATAATATTACTAAAACATTATTTTTTAATGCAGTAGGAGGGTGCAAATTTATAACTTTGAAAGAGGATTTGATTTTACTGCTTCCCTCAAGGAATCATCATCTACATGAGTATAAATCTGAGTAGTTGATATATTTTCGTGTCCCAATATGCTTTGGAGACTTCTTATATCTACATCCCCATATTTATACATAAGGGTAGCAGCAGTATGACGTAATTTATGTGGGGTATATTTCTCATCAGTTAACCCCGCATTTGTTATATGTTTCTTTATCATTATTTCAACCGTTCTTTGATTTATAGGAGAATTTCTAGATGATAAAAATAAAAATCTTTTATCTTGGGGCAAAGCCTTAGAATCATTTCTAACTTTTAAATAGTTATCTATAGCTTTAAGGCATGCTTCATTCAAATATACAGTTCTTTCTTTATCACCTTTACCTATTATAGTTAAAGTATCATTTTTAAATTTGTTGATTTGAATATTGCATAGTTCTGAGAGCCTCATTCCACAATTTAAAAATAAAGTTAAGATACAATAGTCTCGGTCATAATTTTTATTTTTTTTATCTAGTGATTCTAATAAATGCAAGCTTTGATTTAACGTAAGGTAAACCGGATGCCTTTTATTCACCTTAGGAGATTCAAGTTCTGTGGTTGGATTATCAACTATTATTTTGGCTTTTCCTTGCAAAAACTTAAAGTAAGATTTTAATGTAGCAACCTTTCTAGCTCTTGCATAAGAACTATTTCCTCTGTATTTTTCTACAAATGACATAAATGCATAAAGATCTCTCAATTTGATTGACTTTATAAAATCATCATCAATAGAATTAATTTCTATTTCCTCAAATTCTATTTTATCATCCTTTATAAGGCCTCTATATTTAACCATAAATCTAAAAAAAATTATTAAATCTTTTTTATATGCATCAATAGTATTTTCAGATTTGTTTTTAATGGTTTCTAAATACGTTAAAAAATCTACCATCGAATCGGGTAATTTGCTATTATTAAATATATCAAAATCATAATTCATATTTATCAATTCCTATAATCATATTAAATCTTAAATAAGATTTAATATGATTATACCAATAATTATGTTTTTAGTCAATTTATTTCGGGAAATGTATATTTCCCGAAATGATTTATAGGTGTTTTTTCAGTATTTAAAGTAATTTTATTGCTATTTATAATAATTTTTATACCTTTATTATTGTAAATCAATTATCTATTCATTTATTCAAATCATCTTTGTTTCAGATTCTATATTTAAATTTATAAAATATAGAATATAAAGTGATTTTTATTAAAAATTATTTTTCTAAGATTTGCATTAAATACTAAAAATGTTTGAATTTGAATTTCATTTAGTATTATATTTAATGTTTTTAATTGATAATAATTATCAATTTATTTATTATCGACTGCCACTCTAAGTTAAAGTTATACTTATTTTATATTATTTTCAATTTCGATTGTGACAAAATTTTAAATTTGAACGCGCTTAAGTTCTACAAAGTCTACATTTGATAAAAACTCAAATTCGTAATAAATAAACTCAAGTTTTAGCTAGAAATTTAAATTTGAAGTATAAATTAATACATAGCACTCTTTATAATTTTATCCTAAAAATAATCGTATGATTTTATGATATAATGTAATATGTATTATTACATTATATTGATTAACTTTTAAAACTTAGGGAGGGAAATTTAGAATTATGGCAAAAGAAATTAAAACAAATGCTATGAGGATTTTAGATAGTAACAAAATTGAATATACTGCTCATAGTTATGAAAATAAAGATAATAAAATTGACGGGGTTGCCGTTGCGCATAAGATAGGTAAAGAGGTTGACTCTGTTTTTAAGACTTTAGTAACTCAAGGTCACTCTAAAGAATTTTATGTTTTTGTAATTCCAGTAGCTGAAGAATTAGATTTGAAAAAAGCTAGCAAAATAGCTAGTGAAAAAAGCATAGAAATGATACCTGTTAAGGATATAAATGCGATTACTGGTTATATTAGAGGTGGTTGTTCCCCACTTGGTATGAAAAAAGTTTTTAAGACATTTATTCAAGAAGAAGCTTTACTATTTGATACCATAGTATTTAGTGGTGGCAAAATAGGAGTTCAAATCGAAATGAATCCAAATGATCTTGAAAAAGCAATAAAGTGTTCATTTAAAGATATAATTAAATGACAATATCCTAAATTTATTATACATATAGAAAAAATGAATCTATAGCTATGATACGTATAGATTCATTTTTTTAAAATCATAGTAAATATTATTTAACCACTTCTCCAATTAACGAGAATGAATTTGCTTTAACGATTTTTACATTTACTAAAGTTCCTATTAGTTCTTCCCCACCTTCAAAATTTACAAGCCTTGCATTTCTAGTTCTACCAGTTAACTTTAACTCATTATTTTTACTGTAACCTTCAACTAAAACTTCATATATCTTTCCTTCTGCTTCTTTATTGCCTTTAGCTATGCCAGTATTTACTATTTCAACTAATCTATTAAATCTTTCATGTTTAACTTCATCTGAAATTTGATTTTCCATTTTATCAGCTGGTGTATAATTTCTTCTTGAATATAAATAAGTAAAGGCTGCATCATATTGAACTTCTTTAACTAATTCTAAAGTTTCATTAAAGTCTTCTTCAGTTTCTCCAGGAAAGCCTACAATTATATCTGTAGAAAATGTTACATCTGGAATTTCACTTCTTATCTTCTTGGCTAATTCTAAATATTGTTCTTTAGTATAATGTCTATTCATTTCTTTTAAAATTCTATTTGATCCACTTTGCACTGGCAAATGAATTTGTTCACATACCTTATCACAGTCTCTTATAGCATAAACAACATCTAAAGTTAAGTCTTTAGGATGAGATGTCATAAATCTAATTCTTTCAAGTCCTTTTATTTCATTTATTTTTCTTAAAAGCTGTGCAAAAGTTATATCTTCTTCTAATCCCTTTCCATAAGAATTAACATTTTGACCTAAAAGAGTTACTTCTTTATATCCCTTATTTACTAATTCTTTAATTTCATTTTCTATATCTTCTGGTTTTCTACTTCTTTCTCTACCTCTAACATAAGGTACTATACAGTATGTACAAAAATTATTACATCCATACATTATAGTTACAAAAGCTTTTGCATCACTCTTTCTATCTATTGGAAGTCCTTCTACTATTTCTGTTTCTTTATCCATAATTTCTTTGATTTGAACACCTTCAGTTTTAACTCTATTTAAGTATTCAGGAAACTTATATGAATTATGTGTACCAAATATTATATCCACATAAGGGAATCTTTTTAACATTTCATCTGCTTTCCCTTTTTGTTGCATCATACATCCACATATTGCAATTATTAAATCAGGATTTTTCTCTTTTTGCTTTTTTAGCCTTCCAAGATTACCATAAACCTTATTTTCTGCATTTTCTCTAACACAACAAGTATTAAATATTATTATAGATGCTTCTTCTTTATTTTCAGTTCGTTCATACCCGATATTCTTAAGCATGCCTGAAAGTTTTTCAGAGTCTTCTTCGTTCATTTGACAACCAAATGTAGAGATACAGAATAATTTCTTTTCTCCAGTAACCTTTTCATTATCTAATGTTTTTATATCAAAATTCATTATTGTTCCTCCGTTTTAAAATACAATGTCCATAGTATTATAACAAATAATGCTTACAAATAAAAGACTAGCATTA
Source organism: Clostridium sp. (assembly GCF_021372645.1). GTDB lineage: Bacteria > Bacillota > Clostridia > Clostridiales > Clostridiaceae > Clostridium. Next base: position 31,670 of record NZ_JAJFUC010000002.1, read on the forward strand.
GTCTATATTTTTATACCAAGTAATAAAAGATTCATATTCCCTAAATCCAATTTTGTTATATAGTGATAATGCTTTATGATTATTCTTATCAACTCTTATATAAACATTTTGTATAGAATTTTTAAAACAAAGTTCAATCAAGTATTTAACTAACATTTCTCCATATCCTTGGTTCCTATATTCACTAAGTATTCCAAGGTTAACTATTGTATAAGTTCCCTTATTAAAAATAATTTGACCATAGCCCATAGCTTGTCCATTGTCCTTACATATAAAAACCCCAAAATTTTTTATATAATATTCTTCATTTTGCTCACAACAAATATCCCCCACAGTTATTGGAATTCTATTTTTTTCATTGAAAACTAAATTTTGAATTTTACATCTTAATTCTTCATCTTGTCCTTCTTTAAAATGTTTAAATATTACTTTATTTTCATTAAATTTATTATTAAAGTTAATTGTTTTCATCTTCATCAATATATTTTTAGAATTTACATTAAAATTTAACTTTTTCATAATACGAGAAGCCTTAGAATTAGCTGACATATCAAATTTAAAGTTATTAATATTAAAAAAAGATAATATTTTTGAATTAAGTAATTCAATATACTCATCTTTCAAATATATTGCATAAATATTACTAAAACCTTGATTTGATGGACATTCATACCAAATATATCCAACATATTCATTTTTTACTTTAAATAATTTAATTTGTTTTCTTATAATATATTTCATTATAAAAGATTCTTCATCATAAATATCAAAGAAACTTTTATCACAAATATAAGCATTTTCATTTTTGTTGTATAATTTTCTAAAATGTTCAATATTAAATAATGATAGTTTTTCAAAAAAAACCATAAAAATTCCCCGTTTCCCCATTGATAAATAAATTATAATTCTTCTGAATATTATAGTCAACTTTTAATAATTTGATAAAATCACATTTAATTTTAACATGAAAATTGTTTCCTTCATATTGATACTTTATGATTTTATCTATCTGAAGGAAACATAAAATATTTTAGCTCCTAATAATAATATATACTTATTTTATACTTTTATTCATCTAGCTCCATTTACTTTTTGTTATTTGTGGATTTTTAATCTTCCCTTCAAATCCCTTAATTGTATAATATTCTGTTAATTGGGATGGATCATATGAAATATATCCACCTTTAAAATTATAATAACCATCATTTCTATAGTTTTCATTAGAATATGCTTTATGTTCTTTACTCATAATAATCACTCCTTCTTCACTTAATATCGTGTATAGCAGTAGCTATATTATAGTAAAATTTTTATTTAGATGTAGAACACCATTGATTATTTGTAGCAGTTTTTTCATGTTCATGCATAGATTCTTCTTTATCATAAGTACGAGGTACAGAGTTCCAATCGTTAGAGCCTACATTTTTCTCATTCTTTTTCTCTTTGCTATATATATTGTTATTAATATTAAAGTCATTTTGTTTTTTACTATTTTCAGAATTTACACTTGAAAAACTTTGAAGATTATTAGATTTAGTTTTAGATTCATTATTCATAATAAACACTTCCTTTCTACAAGATTATATTGTGCACTAAAGCTTAGTTTTATCCGTATTATAATTATCCTCATTTCTCATTTTTATCATTCTCAAGGTTATTTAATGCTACCAAAAACATATTATACATTTCTACCTTCTTATCTTCATTAGTAAGAATTTTAACTCCAAAGAATAAAACTGCTATAACATATATTTCTAAAAAAAACGGTCCAAGCCTTTTTATATAATTATCCATATAAGAAAAAATGCCACTTGCTGTGAGTCCTGCAAAAAGTGATGCTATAATTCCACATCCACCGCTAGTATATGAACCAAGTTTAGTTTTTATATAAATTTTTTCCATACTAAAATTAATACTTTCTTCATTTTCATACCATTTGCAAACTTTATTATACATTATAAATTTAGTTTTAGTCTTATCATTAGTAAGTTTAAGTAATGTTTTAAATGAATTGTTGTATTTTATTATAATTTCTGGAGTATATATTTTGTAATTTTTAGGAACTTTGTTTTTAATCCACTGTTCTGATATACATAATTTTTTATTACTATTATTTTCATTATGATGTTTATTGGCTAATTTTGCAATTTTATTACTTTCCATTAAAATATTTCCTCCGAAATTTAAGATTAATAATTTAATTAAGTTTATTTTATTATTATAAAATATTCAAATGACCTCAAAAGATTGCAACTAACTTTTTTTAAATAATAAAAAATAAAGCCACAAAAAAACTCAACATAAGATGATTATTTTAAGTAGCTCTATTTTTATAATAAATTTTTTTGACTATAATACATCATTATAACTATTAATAATTTGTTATAGTTTTAATTATATCATTTTGAATATTAAAGTTTTTGGTTGAACTTCGTGCTTTTTTTATATGTGATAAGTTCTTGGTTGCGCTAACGCGCTTTTTTTAAAGGTAATAAGTTTTTAATTGTGCTTCGCACTTTTTTTATATGTGCATATTTTGTATAAGTCTAATAATATAACTTAACGTATGAAACTCTCTATCAACTTCATATCTAATATAATGAAGCCCTTCTAATAAAGTTTCTTCATCAAATTTTTCACTTAAAATCAAAAGTGTTAATGTATTTATCTTTCCATCCTTAGTATCAAAAACTCTTGATTTCTTAACAAATGGATTTTCCATTACATTTAATACTACTTTTTCTAAGTTCTCACTAATTTCAAATTCAGGCATTGTATCAAAAAACCTTATGTTCTTATCATTTTCTTTTAAATTTTTAGCTTTAGTTACATCACAACCTACGAAGATTGTATTTTTAAATTTTGCATCAATAAAATCTACAGCATCTAAATTTGCTCCTTCAAATATTGTATCTTCAAATTTAGCTTCTTTGAATTTGCATCCTTTTAAATTTGAGCCTATAAATTCTGATCCTTTAAAACTGCATCTAAAAAAATTACATTTTTTAAAATGAGCTCCTCTTAAACTTGCATAATCAAAATTTGAGTTTGAAAAATTGCAGTTATAACATTTACTTCTATTAAGATTTTTATAAATAAAATTTTTATTAGTTTTTTCTGCATTATCATAATAAAAATTTTCTGGTGCACTCCTATTTATAGCCATAATTAGCATCCTTTCCATTGTAAAATATTATTCATTTATTTATATTATCACATTTATCAATAATTATATATACTTTAATAAACTGATAATATCTAGGATAATAATTATACCACCTCTATATTTTATAAAATTATTTTTTACTCCTATTAAACTATTTTCTTTATTCCCTGCTCAATTAACCATTATATCTAATTTAATTACATATTGCTAGATAAAACTTTATGTATAGACAAAAAAATAGGATTATCTCAAAACTGTTAAGTAGTTTAAGGTATATCAAATATGCCTTATTTTATATACTTTCTATTTTGAGATATTCCTAATTTTAATTTTAGCGCTTGTGATTAATTGTAATATCTTTACCTCTAGACACAGGTTTATCTATAGCATCTTCTCTTTCCATATAAGACTTAACTTTTGATTGTGACATACTACCGGTCTGTAGAATAAGTTTATCCTTTTTATTTTTTGACACTCAAATCATCTCCTCATAATTTATCTGACAAGGCTTCACTTTATATTATTAGAGTTTTATTTAAAGTTATGTATATAATTTTGATATATAACTTGATAAGTTATAGCATAAGATGTAATACCAGTCATTACTCCTAAATAAAGAAATAGAAGGGTAAATAACCCTTCTATTTCTTTAATTTTATTTTTTTAGATTTCCTTCAAGCCAGTTTATAAATTGTTTTGCTGTCCTTGGAGAACGTGCATTATGCCACCTTACCCACTTTAGTGCTTCTGCATGAAGATATTGTGTATCAACTTCAAGTCCTTTAGATTCAGTTATTCCATCAATTATCTTCAAATATTCTTTTTGATCTGGTGAGTAGAATGATACAGTTATTCCAAATCTATCTGATAAAGATAATTTTTCTTCTATTGCATCACTAGCGTGTACATCATCTCCAGATCTTTCGCTAAATGTTTCCTTAACTAAATGTCTTCTATTTGTTGTTGCATAAATTAGCATATTACTTGAGCTGTTTTCAACTCCACCTTCTAATATTGTTTTTAATGCAGAATAGCTTGCCTCTCCTTCTTCAAAGACTAAATCATCAACAAATATTATAAATTTCAAATTCTTATTTTTAAGAATTCTTATTATCTTTGTAAAATCAACAAGTTTATCTTTATCTACTTCAATAAGTCTTAATCCTTCAGTATAATATTCATTTATGATAGCTTTAACTGTTGAAGACTTACCAGTTCCTCTTGAACCATATAATAAGAGATTATTAGCTGGATATCCATTTAAGAACTGCTTTGTATTATCAATTATTGTTTCCTTTTGATCCTCATATCCAACTAAATCCTTCAATTTAACTGGGTCTGGTGTGTCTATTCCTCTTAGATATGCATTATCTTCTTCATGTTCCCAAACAAATGCTCTATATTCTCCAAATATTCCAGTACCATATTGTTTATAGAACTCTATAATGTTTTCTAAAGAATTGCCCCAATTATCACAACTTAAAATATTTAATTTCAATTTATCTATAGCTTTATATGAATCATAATCTTCATATGAATCAACTTCAAAGTCTATAAGAGAATTTATTACCTCTACTTCAAAGTCCTTTGCATAACCTTTATGTATTATAGTTTCTTTAAGTTCTTCAGATGTTATACTTGCTATGTATTCAAGTGCTTTAAGTTCATATTTAACTTGCTTTATAATATGTTTATTGCTTAAATCTCCACGATCAATCATACTTGTAAAAGAATTATTGTCTAAAAATATCATATCAATTATGTATTTTTTTAAAGAAACTTCATTATCCTTATTTAAAATTTCATAAACAAAATCATTATATAAACTAATTCCTTTTTCTATAGAAATCTCTTCTTTATTCAAGTATTTTAATAATGATTTGTATTTTTTTAATACATTATCCTCTTTTATATTTGTAAAGATGCATAATGAATTTATCAGTACATTTGCTTTTTTTATTTGTTCAGATTCTGTATACATATATATTGCCCCCTATAAATATTACATTTAATAATATATTACTACTAATTTTGACTTTTTACTATTATTTTTCTAAGCTTAATTATCAAATTGATACTTTTCAATTAAAATGTAAGGAAGTATATTTCTTTAGTTTAGAAACAACTAAGCACATTCAAAAAATAACTGACAATCATAATTATCTGTTATTGTTTAAATGTGCTTACTTTTAATTGCTATTACTGAATATGTGTCTTCCTTTAAATTATTATTGTTGAATAAATAATTTTTCTCCAAGCAATGCAAAACTTTGAAGGACTAAAAAGCATTTAATATCAAATTTCTTTTTGCTTTGTACAAGCTCTATTGCTTCTTTTTGAGACACTAATATTACTTCAATACATTCGTCGTCTTCAAGATGTTCATCGCTTATTTTGCCTTCACAAGTACAATAAACGAAGGCTAAAGATTCATCTGTCATGCCTGCCGAAACATATACTTTATCGGTTCCTCTATTTTCAATAATATCTACTATTTTAAGTCCTGTCTCTTCCATTAATTCTCTTCCGATTGTGCTTTTTGCATCTTCACCTGGATCAATAAGGCCTGCCGTTAATTCGTACACATAATCATTAAGTGGAATTCTAAATTGTTTTATTATAACAAGTTTCTTTTTTTCTTTGTGGTATGCAGCGATTATTACCCCATCAGTAGTATCTTCTTTATTTTCAAAGAATTGCTTTTGAAGAGTATCATTATCTTTTCTAGATGCTACTGTCCATGTTCTCATGTTCCCTACTTTATTTTCATACTCCACTTCATATAAGCTTAAATATTTAGTTTCTACTAAAGCTTTTAAATTAGTGACTTTATTTTGTTTCATACGTCCATATTCCTCCTAGCATATATAAAATATAATTAGTTTACAATTTAGTTTTTCTATAATATTAATCATTTTTTACTTTCAATAAAATTATACTTCAAATTGATATTTCATGCATTATATAAAAAAGTATAAAACTGTTTAAATAGAAATCAAGGGTACTCTTGTGTAGTGTTACAACAGAGTACCCTTGATTTCAGTGGTTTATTAGATATCTTTTATACTTAAGCTTATTCTTTTATTTTCTTCATCAACACTTAAAATTTTGGCTTTAATTTCTTCTCCAACTTTTAAGACTTCTGATGGATGTTCTATTCTGTTATGTGATATCTTTGAAATGTGTACTAGCCCATCTACTCCTGGTTCTAATTCAATGAAAGCACCAAAATCATTAAGTCTTACAACTTTACCAAGTACTATCGAATCCTCTGGATATTTTTCCTTAGCATTATCCCAAGGTTTATCCATAAGTTCTTTAATACTTAAAGATAATCTCTTAGCTTCTTTATCAAGTCCTATAATTTTAACATCAACAGTTTGACCTTCTTTTAACACATCTCTTGCATTTTTAATATGATTCCAAGAAATTTGTGATAAATGTAATAACCCATCTATGCCATTAATTTCAACAAAAGCACCAAAGCTTGTAAATCTCTTCACTACACCTTTTACAACATCTTCAAGATTAAAGTTTTCCCAAGATTTTGCATCTTCTGCATTTTTAATATCTTCTAATAACATTCTTCTTGATGCTACTATTTTCACAGGATTTCTTAAAGAAAAATCAATTAATTTAACTCTTAAATTTTTTCCTACATATTCACTTTTGTCTTTAGTGAATTTCGTATCGATTTGCGAGCCTGGTATAAAAACTCTAACACCTTTATAATCTGCAACTAATCCTTTTTCTTTAGCTTCTTTAACAGTTATTTCAAAAGTCTTTCCCTCAGTAAAAAGTTCTTCAAGTTCCTTAAAAGTTTCTTCTCTCTCATATTCTAATCTTGATAAAACTACATATCCATCACTATTTTGTAATTTTATAACCTTAGCTTTAATAGAATCTCCTACATTAAGTTTTTCTGAAAATGCTATTGGCTCTTCTTTAGCTGATAATTCTGTATAGGGAATAACGCCATCAGCTTTATACCCTACAAGTGAAACTAAAATAGAATCTCTAGTTTTTGAAAGTATTTCTCCTTGTACTTCATCACCTATGGCAAATTTTTTATCTAATTCATTCATTAATGACAGTTGATCTTCAAAATTATTATTTTCTGTATTCATAATATTAAGTACCTCCCTAATAATCCAATCTGGTGTGGATGCACCAGCTGTAACTCCTATTTTTTCTATATTATTATTTTTAATAAAATTCATTGGCAGTTCTTTAACATTTTCTATATGAATTGTGTTAATGCAATTTCCTTTAGCAATTTCATATAACTTAGTAGTATTAGAACTGTTTTTTCCACCAATAACTATCATAGCATCTGTTTCTTTAGATATTTTATTCGTACTTCTTTGTCTAGCATCTGTAGCTGAACAAATGGTATTAAAAGCTAATACCTCTTTTACAGAACTTAAGTTCTTCAATGTATTTTCCCAATTCTTCATTTTTTCAGTTGTTTGAGTTACTACACATACTTTTTGTGGTAAGTCTTCTTTAAATCTACCATCTTTAGTAATAATAGCTTTGTCTTCACACCACCCATTGATACCTATTACCTCCGGATGATTTTCATCTCCTAATATTACTATATGATATTCTTCTTTTGAATATTTCTTAACCTTCTTTTGAATATTGGTTACAAAAGGGCATGTTGCATTTAAAACTGTTAATTGTTTTTTCTCAAGTTTATCTAAAACGGCTTCTGAAACACCATGAGATCGTATAACTATTACATCACCTTTGCTTAATTTATCTATATTCTCTAATTCTATAGAAAAGATATTATTTTCTTCTAAAAATTTTACTACATCATTATTATGTATTAAAGGTCCTAAAGTATAAATTCTTGTATTATGTTCTTTTTGAATTTTAAGAGCTTCATTTACAGCTCTTTGAACACCAAAACAAAAACCTGCATTCTTTGCTAAAATAACTTTACTCATTATAATCTCCTTGCTCTGAATATTCAAAAACGTAACAGGTAGTATGACTTATTTTCCTTTTTCAATATACTCATTAATTGTATTTACTACTTCATTAATGTCTAAATTAGTTGTATCAATTTCAATGGCATCATCCGCCTTCTTTAATGGATCTGTAGCTCTATGAGTATCTTTATGATCTCTATCTATTATATCTTTTAGTATTTGGTCATATGAACACTCTAAACTTCTTTCTTGCAATTCATTAAACCTTCTATTTGCTCTTTCTTCTGGACTAGCTGTTAAGAAGAATTTAAATTTTGCATCTTTAAGAACAACGGTTCCAATATCTCTACCATCCATGATTACATCGAACTTACTTGACATATCTCTTTGAAGCTTTACAAGTATACCTCTAACTTCTGGAATACTAGCATAGCCAGATACAATACTGCTTATATCAGGCATCGTTATTTTTTCTTGAATATTTTCATTATTTAAAATCAAGTCATCATTTTCAAAATGCATTTCCATATTGCTTATTAGATTGCAGATTTCATCAACTTTTTCTGGTAATAAATTATTTTCCTTAGCTTTTAATGCTACTGCTCTATACATTGCCCCTGTATTTATGTACATAAGATTATATTTTTCTCCAACTAGTTTTGCTATTGTACTTTTGCCTGCTCCTGCTGGTCCATCTATTGCTACTGAAATTCTCAAAATTTTCTCCTCATTTCTTTGCCCCATTAATTTATGCCTACTTTAAGATTATATTATTTTTTATCACTTCAAACAAGAAAATATTTATTTACTAGGTATTATGATTCGTTATTTTTGAATATGTCCTTTTAAATATTACTTCCAGCTATAAAGCCTGTTGAAAATGCAATTTGTACATTATATCCTCCAGTAAAAGCGTCTACATCCATTACCTCTCCTGCAAATGAAAGATTATCTATTATTCTTGACTTCATGGTAGAAGGATCAATTTCTTTAATGTCTACTCCACCAGCTGTCACAATACCTTCATCTAAGGGTCTTAAACCCTTAATATCAAAAGTAAAATTTTTAATTACGTTAACTAAATTTTTTCTTTCTTCTTTTGTTATTTCATTTACCTTTTTACTTTCTGAAATTCCAGACATCTCAATAATCATGGGAATTAATTTTTGTGGTAATAACTCATCTAAAGAATTTTTAAAATCTTTATTTAAGTATTTGTTGAAATCTTTTTGAATACGTTTATCTAATTCGCCTAAATTTAATGCAGGTTTTAAATCTATATGCAATTTATAGCTTTTCCCTTTTTCTATAAATCTACTCCCACTTAATATAAGCGGTCCTGAAACGCCAAAATGCGTGAATAACATCTCTCCAAAATTCTTATAAACTATTGCTTTATTATTTTCCTTTATTGTGACTTCTATATTTTTCAGAGATAAGCCCATAAGCTCTTTCGTTTTTGCATCTTTAACTTCCATTGGGACAAGTGCTGGCGTTAAAGGAACTATCTTATGACCTAGCATATTTGCAAATTTTTGGCCTTCTCCTCTTGAACCAGTAAGAGGATATGTTGCTCCACCAGTTGCTATAATAAAATAATCTCCACTTAAAATTTCTTCATTATTTATTTCAAGAGCTGTTATTTTTTTATCTTTAAATTTAACATTTGTAACTTTAGAATTTAATCTTATTTTCACCTTAGTTCTACTTAGTGCATTAGACAAACCTCTTATTATATCTGAGGATTTATCAGACTCTGGGAAAACTCTATCTCCCCTTTCAACCTTTAGTTTAATTCCTTCACCTTCAAAGAAATTCATAGTATCCTCATTAGTAAAACTATATAATGAACTATATAGAAAATGGGGATTACCTGGTATGTACTCAAAAAACTCAGATATATCTTTTGCATTAGTAACATTGCATCTTCCCTTACCAGTAATAAAAAGTTTTTTCCCAATTCTTTCATTACCATCTAATAATATTACCTCATGTTTTTTTGCAGCCTGCAATGCAGCCATCATACCTGATGGGCCTGCTCCTATAACAATAACTTTACTCAACTTATAAATCAGCTCCTTAGCTTAGAAATTAGGAATCTTAATGAAAACAAACTAGTTTGTTTTAAATTAAGATATACCTTATCTGTTATCTATTTTCTCTGGATACATATCATGATTCATCATTCTGTAATTTGCCATTTCTTCAAACTTTGAATTCTTCATTCCATAGTTACAATAAGGATCTATGCTTATTCCACCTCTTGGAGTAAACTTCCCCCATACTTCTATATACTTTGGATCCATAAGTTTAATTAAATCTTTCATTATTATATTCATACAATCTTCATGAAAATCACCATGATTCCTAAAGCTAAATAAATATAACTTTAAAGATTTACTTTCTACCATTTTTATATTGGGAATATAACTTATATGAATTGTAGCAAAGTCTGGTTGACCTGTAATCGGACAAAGGCTAGTAAATTCAGGAAAATTAAATTTTACAAAATAATCATTATTAGGATGTTTATTATCGAAAACTTCTAATACCTTAGGGTTATATCCAAACTCATACTTTGTTCCTTGATTTCCAAGATGTGTGATTCCTTCAAGTTCTTTTGATTTTCTTCCACTTTCGTTCATTGTTTTTCTCCTTTTAAATAAATAATATAAGTGGCTAAGCCACGTTTTTTTAATTCACAGTACATTTTGAATTAAAAAATCTAAAATCAGGCTTCCTTACATAGACTATTGTTTACTCGTATCATTCTTACTTAGTAAATAACTATCAAGTCCTCTTTTTCTAAGATTACAAGCCGGACATGTTCCACATCCATCTCCAACGATTCCATTATAGCAAGTAAGGGTTTTTTCTCTTATATAATCTAATTGTCCAAAGCCATCTGCCATTTTCCAAGTTTCAGCTTTATCTATCCACATAAGTGGTGTATGAACTACAAAATCATAATTCATTGCTAAATTCAAAGTAACATTAAGAGATTTTATAAATACATCTCTGCAATCAGGATATCCACTGAAATCTGTTTCACATACTCCTGTCACAATATGTTTTGCACCTTTAACCTTAGCTAGTACTCCTGCAAAAGTTAAAAATAGCATATTACGCCCTTCTACAAATGTTGATGGAAGTTCACCATTTTCACCCATTTTTATTTCTATATCATCTCTTGTAAGAGCATTAGGTGCTAGCTGATTAAGTAATGCCATATCTAATATATGGTGTTCTATACCTAATTCTTTTGCTATATCAGTTGCACATTCTATTTCTTTTCTATGTTTTTGATTATAATCAAAAGTAACTGCAATTACTTCGTCAAATTTCTTAAGTGCCCAAAATAAACATGTAGTAGAGTCTTGCCCCCCGCTAAATACAACTATCGCTTTTTTATTCATATCTAAACCTCCAAAAATTACTTTAATAAATATATAAAACAAATTTATCTAAATAAGAAATTCTGAACTATTAACTCTTAACTGATCTAATTATTTCATAATTAACAAAGCTTCTTGCCTTAACATATCATTAGTTTGAAATTGCCCAGTAAAAGTGGTTGTTGTAGTGAGTGTTCCAGGTTTTTTTATTCCCCTTGAAGTCATGCATCCATGTTCTCCAGTAATAAGAACACCAACATCACTACTTTCTGTTGCCATAGAAACTATTTCTGCAATATCGCTACCGATTCTTTCTTGGAGCTGAAGTCTTCTTCCTACCATATCAGCTATTCTTGAAATCTTACTAAGACCTATTATTTTTTCTTTTGGTATATATACCACTGTAACCTTCATATTATACATAAGTGCTAAATGATGTTCGCAATAACTATGAATTGGTATATCTCTAACAACAACCATATTTTTATGAGATTCTGACATGAATTCTTCATTTTCAAATGTAGTTCCGAACATTTTTGCTATTTTTTCATTTGAAAGTGTCATTCCTTCAAAAACCTCTTCATACATTTTGGATACTCTTTTAGGTGTATCTAATAATCCTTCTCTATCTGGATCATCACCTAAAGCTATTATAATTTCTCTTATGCATTCCTCTATCTTTTTAGTATCTATCTTCTTTGGCATATCCAATCCTCCCAACATTTTTAAGTTTTTTCTAATATTAAATTCTTTTTAATACATATAAAAAAGAATTTAATTATGTTCTTAAACTCCTCTTGCATTCTTATTCCAAATAATCTTATGAAGTTGTGCTTGCAACCTCACTTTGCTTAACTTTTTATCTTTCATAAACTCAACAATTTCTTGCATATCTATATTTCCCGAAACAGGACTTAAATAAACTAAGCATTTAGAAGTCAAATGGTATTTGATTATGATCTCATATGCCATTTGTAAATCTTCATTACTCCCTACAACAAACTTGTAAACATCACTTTTTTCAACAATATTTAAATTATTTAAATTCATTTTATTTGTCATATTACTACTTGGCAATTTAAAATCTACTATGTAATGAAGATTATTATGTGTATGTCTTTTCTTAAATGATTCTATATCTACAGCTCCATTAGTTTCTATATGAATCTTTAAATTATCATCTGAATTCAAAAGTTCTAAAAGTTCATCTATATTTTCTTGAATAAGTGGTTCTCCACCCGTCAAAGTAACATTTGTTACTCTATTTTCATTTATATAATTATAAATTTCTTTAGCAGTTAATACTTCAGATGTACTATCCTTATTCCATGAATAAGTAGTATCACACCAAGAACATCTTAAATTACAACCTTGAAATCTTATAAAAGTCGCAAGCTCACCAGAACTAGGACCTTCCCCATCTACTGATAAAAATTTTTCTACTATATTAAACATCTCAAATCCTCCAATTAATCTTCTGTATATATGCAACTATTATTAGGAGTTTCGAATAGTTCCACTTCACATACTGATAAGCCCTTATTCTTTAATCTATTAAAAATATCTCTAGACATTTCTTCTGCTGTTGGTCTATAACCTACAAAATATATATCAAAATTATTTGGTAGTTCTTCTAGTTTCTTTCCTAAAGCTTTTCCTTCTTCGTTATCTTCAATAATTAGCTTATGATCAAAGATATCTGCAATTTCTTTTAAAGAATCTTTAAAATTTGAGAAGTCATCAACCATACCACGAAGTTGACCTTCCCCATGTAAAGTTTCTGATTTTAGCTTTGCAATTAGCTTATATCTGTGTCCATGAATATTAGAACATTTGCCTTTATATCCACTTAAATAATGTGCCATATCAAATTGTATTTCGCTCTTTATCTTAAACATAGTATTCTCCTTACTTAATTGCTATAATAGTTCTTTATTGTGCTTAATAAGGTCTCAGTTGCGCTTTGCACTTTTTTCAGCAATGCGTACTTTTTATATGTGAATTGTTCTTATGTTTGTTTAATAAGTTCTTGGTTGCGCTTCGCACTTTTTTCATCGGTGTATATTTTTATGCATTAAAAAAGGTCAATTTTATTATAACTAAAACTAGCACAACAAAATTAACCTTAAATCTTTTACTTAATTTAAAATTAAATTGCCTAGTTTTGTTTAAGGACAGGATGGTCTAACGAACTGTCCATTATTCAATTAATAATAATAATGATAACATGTTTCATTTAAATAGGCAAACTTTCTGTCACATTTTAATTCAATGTGATATAATTAGTAAGTATCAGATAATTTTATATTTAACTTAAGGAGGTCTTTCTTTGAAAAACAAAATAGGATTTATGCATAAATTTGCATATAGTTTTTTTGATTTTGCTGCCTATAAAGAATTTTTAGTACAAGGACTTGGAAAATCAATTTTATATATTTTTCTTGTTACTTTAATATTTTCTACTATAACTAATATAAATACAATAGGTAAATTCAACTCTGAAGTATCTAGTATGCAAGCAATCTTTATACATAGTGCACCAAACTTTGAACTTAAAAATGGTTTATTATCTGTAGAATCAGATTCGCCTATTTACTATAAACACAATGGTGAACAACTTATTGTTGATACAAGCGGAAAAACAAGTAAGTCAATTTTAGACCCTTATAGTGATGCTATCTATATAAATTCAGATGAAATTACTATTAGGCAAAATTATAGTACACTACAAACTCTAAAGTTTACAGATTTTACTGAATTTAATTTAACAAACAAAACTTTACAAAGTGCTTTATCTATCTTGAAAACTATTTTTCCAATAATACTCTTAATCTTTGAGCCAATATTTTCATTTTTACTAAATTTAATTTCAGGATTTTTAATACTAGGCCCCCTATGTTTAAATATTAGTTCTATAATGGGTGTGAAATTGAAGTATTCTAAAACCTGCACTTTAAGTTTTTATGCAATGACACTACCACTTTTACTAGAATCTTTATTGAATATATCTGAAATAGATTTACCTGAATTTTCTGTTATTTTCTATATAGTTGCTTTAATCTACTGTGGATTAGCTATTAAAGAAATCAAAAATATTGATAAATCTACTTTAAATTTTACGAAATAGAATTGAATTAGAAAAAATTTAATTTTACTTTTGAAATCAAGTTATTTGTATATTTTTCTAGGCATTAAAAAGAGTAGATTTTATAAAATCTACTCTCTTTTGGTATCTATATAAGTTGCACTAATGAATTCAGAATACATTTTTTATTCGAATGACCATATATATTTAGATATTGATTGCTTCAGCGACACCGCCTTGATGGTAACAGTAATATTGGTCTTTTATTTTTGAGTAAATGTAAATACTGAAGTAATATGAAGTATATCAAGAACTATAACAATGTTTACACAAGTTAAAATCCCGCATAATATATCTTCTAACTTGCCATTTGTTTTTATCTTACTCAAAGAAAATCTCTTTTTACTCAAAGGATAAAACCAAGACAATCCTCCAATGGTAAAACTATCTAAAATTAAATGTGATAACACTCCTAAAAATAATCCCTTTACACCAACTATAAGTATCTTATGGGTAATTATTCCAAGGCTTATTGAATATAAAAGCAAGTATATAAGTGGTGCATGGAACAGTTTTCTATGTCCAGCAAATTTATTTATTGCTTTAGAAACTGTTTTTGCTTTGTGTCCAATATAACTATTTTTATGATCAATATCAGGGAATATACTTCCAACTAGTGCTCCGCCTAATAGTATCCCCTTCGATACTATAGGCATATTTGTCATTTGTAAGTTTACATATAGCCCTACTAATATTCCACCATTTATGTGTGTTTTGTAATTCATTTTTTATACTCCTATTATTAATATTATTTTATCTTTTGATTGAATTTAGTCATTGTGTTATTATACTATAGATTTATCATCTGTCAAAAATAATAAATTCATAATATAGATACGCCTTTTCCGATTTATGTGTAAAAAAAATCTCACTAAAAAACTAACGTTTTTAATGAGATTTTGTATTAACTCAAATTTTTCAAGCTAATTCTTAAGTTTGTAAGTTTTAAAGAATTTTAGAACTTTTACTCTATAATTATATATATTTCTGATTAAATACTATTTTATAGTATTATTATTTTTCCCAGAGCAAATTTTTTGAGATTTGCACCCATTACATCCACAGTTACATTTTCCTTTCGAAGAATTTCTTAAAGACTTGACTATTATAAATCCAGCAAAAAAGATTATTATAGTTGTAATTATTACTTCTATCATTTAAGCTTCACCTACCTATAATATCGAATTTTTAAGGCAAATACTAAAATTTGTACTTAAATTATTTATTAGAATATTAAGCTACCTATATTAAATACTAAGAAGGCAGCAATCCATGCAACAAACAATTGAAAAAATACTGAAAATAAAGTTAGCTTGATTCCATATTCCTTTTTCATAGTTCCAATTACAGATATACATGGAGTATAAAGTAATATGAATACTAAAAAAGCATAAGCTGAAATAGTTGTAAAATGTTCTGGTAAAATAACTGATAGATCTCCAGCAAAAATTACTTGCATTGATGCTAGAACTGATTCTTTAGCAAGTAAACCTGAAAGAATTGATACAGCTGATTGCCAATTTCCGAAACCTAGTGGTGTAAATAGTGGTGCTATTACGCTACCTATAGATGCTAGTATACTATTATTAACTTCATTTACCATACCATGAATATTAAAGTTTGATAAAAACCATACTACCACACTCATTGCAAATATAATAGTTGCAGCTTTCTTTAAAAAGCTCATAGCTTTATCTTTTGTTTGTTTATATATTGAAGAAACCTTTGGCATTTTATATTCAGGAATTTCAATTATAAAAGGTTCCTCATCCTTTTTAAAATATGTATTTTTAAATAATATTCCAAGTAAAAATGCAACTATTATTCCAAGTAAATATAGTGAGGATACTACAAGACCTCTATGCGATTCAAAAAATACTGCTGCAAAAACTGTATAAACAGGTAATCTTGCATTACAGGACATAAACGGTACAAGTAGCGCTGTAAGTTTCCGATCCTTTTCACTTTCTAAAGTTCTAGAAGTCATTATTGCTGGAACTGTACATCCAAAGCCTATTATCATAGGTATAAATGCCTTACCTGAAAGTCCCATTTTTCTCATTAACTTATCCATCATAAAGGCTACTCTCGCCATGTAACCACTATCTTCTAATATGGTTATACACATGAACAACACCAAAATTATTGGTAATAGTACTATTATTCCTCCAACCCCAGAAATTATTCCATCTACAATAAGAGATTTAAACCAAGGAGATGTTGTTAAAAGGAGATTACCTACAAATGGTATTAAGATATCATTTAAAAATCCGTCCAATAAATCTGATAGAGGTTGTCCAACCAAAGAGAATGTTAGTTCGAACATTAAAGCCATTAGCATTATAAAAATTGGATAAGCAAAAACCGGATGTAATACCCACTTGTCCATTTTCTCAGTTATAGTTGTTTCCTTTTTTTCCTGTCTAGTAATACTTGTACTTAATATTTTTTCAATAAATTCATAAGCTTCTTTTTCAGAAGAAAAGTTGTACGTATCTGAATCTAAAGGTGATTTGAAATTTCCCTTTTGTAGTCTTTCTTCAATTTTATCAATGCCTTTATTTTTTCCTGCAACAATAGGAATAACTTCTACATTTAATTCTTTAGATAATCTTTTATAATCAATAACTATTCCTTTACTTTCACTGACATCAATCATATTTAAAGCTAATATTATTGGTATATTAAATTGTTTAAGTTGTGTTGTAAGATATAAATTTCTATTAAGATTTGATGCATCTACAATATTTAATATTAAATCTACATTTCCTTCTTCTAAAAACTTTTTAGATACCTTTTCTTCATTTGAGAAAGTATCCATAGCATATATTCCTGGTAAATCTACAATTTTAATATCTCCTAAAAGAAATCCTTCTTTTTTATCTACAGTTACACCTGGCCAATTACCAACATACTGATTTGAGCCTGTAAGTGCATTATATAATGTGGTTTTTCCTACATTGGGATTACCTAGTAAAGCTACATTTATCATAAATTCAAGTCTCCTCTATTCTGCTAATAATTCTCGCTTTAATTAGCTTTAGTTAATTTCCTATGAGTTACACTTATATATAAGTGGTATAGATGTAATTTACTTATTTTTCTAACAATATATACTTAGCATCCTTTTTCCTAATAGCCAAATCAAATCCTCTAAAATTTATAATTATTGGATCTCCTAGAGGTGCTCTTCTCCTAAGTTCAACTTCTGTCCCCTCTATACATCCTAATGCAAATAATCTTTTTATTAACTTTGAATCTCCTTTAATTGATGAAATTGTTCCTTTCTCTCCTGGATTCAAACTACAAATACTCATGCGATACCTCCTAATTGAAAATACTTATCATATAATTAAGAATATCATTATTGTTGAAAAAATGCAAGAAAAAAAATGATGTTTTTAGCATCATTTTCATTATAGGAGAATTATTATTGCTTTAATTATATTTAATAGCATAAAATCCACAGTGCATATATGACATCCAAAAAAACTTCATAAGTATTAAATCCATTATTTTTTCCATTGAATTCTCAATGAAATCACCCAGATTTTAAAAATCTTGGGTGATTATTAAATATTATTATTTATCTAAAATTAGAATTTGTAAATATGTGTTCTTATATCTACATTATTCCTCATCATCATTTATTTCTCTTCTTGGAGATATAGGCATATCCCAGCATTTATGATTTGTATGGAGCAATTTGTGTGACTTATGTGATAGTGGTTTTTCAATATAATCAGTATATAGCTTTATAACAGAAGGATTTTCATGTGAAAATCTAAGTGTAGACTTTTTATCAAGTCCATATAAGTTATCTGCACGTACCTTTGCTAGTTCCAAACCATCTGAAATTGGCTGTCCACCACCACCTGAGCATCCTCCTGGACATGCCATGACTTCTACAAAATCATAGTTAACCTTTCCTGCTCTTATTGATTTAATTAACTTTCTAGTATTTCCAAGCCCACTTACTATTGCCACTTTTATAGGTATTCCTGTAATTTCAAAAGTTTTTTCCTTCCATCCATTCATGCCTCTTACTTCCTTAAATGAATCTGGATCTGGATTTGTACCTGTAGCTAAAAAGAATGCTGATCTAAGAGCTGCTTCCATAACTCCACCAGTAGCACCAAAAATTGCACCTGCGCCTGAACCAACTCCAAAAGGCATATCAAATGCTTCGCCCTTTAAATCTTTAGGAATAATATGTTCTGCTCTTATCATCCTATCAACTTCCCGTGTTGTAAGAACCAAATCAACATCAGGGCCTGCTCCTGCATCATTCATTCCAGAAATTTCACTTTCATGTTTTTTAGCAATACATGGCATAATTGAAATACAATAAATCATAGATGGATCTACATTTAAAAGCTTAGCATAATAACTCTTTGCTACTGCACCAAACATTTGTTGTGGTGATTTTGCTGTTGAAAGTTGATTTACCATGTCAGGATATTGTGATTTTAAGAAACGTACCCAACCTGGACAGCATGATGTAAACATAGGAAATACATTATTTTTCCTATCCTTTAGTTTTTCTAAAAATTCACTACCTTCTTCCATAATAGTAAGGTCTGCACTAAAATTTGTATCAAAAATATAGTTAAAGCCCATTCTCCTTAGTGCGGCTACAAGACGTTCTACTGTTGCTTCTTCCTGTGAAAGCCCAAGAGATTCCCCCCACGCAGCTCTAACAGCAGGTGCTATTTGTACTACTGTAATTTTATCTGGATTTGCAAGTGCTGAAAAAGCCTTTTCTGTATCATCTCTCTCTCGAAGCGCTCCTACAGGACAGTGAGTAATACATTGTCCACATAAAGAGCAATCTGAATTTTCTATTCTTCTATTATATGAAACATCTACCGTTGTTCTAGAACCAGTATTTGCAACATCCCAAATATTGAGACTTTGTATTTTATCGCAAACTTGAATACAACGCATACACTTAATACACTTTCCAGCATCACGTATTAATGGAAAATCCTCATTCCATATATATGGTTGAACATTCTTATCATAATTTAATTTTATTATTCCTAAATCATTAGCAATCTTTTGTAAGTTGCAATTACCACTTCTTATACAGAATGCACAATTACAGTCGTGTTGTGAAAGAATAAGTTCCACATTTGTTCTTCGAGTTTCTCGAACCCTAGGACTATTTGTGAATATCTCCATATTATCTTCTGCCATGTTATTACAAGCAGGAAGCAATTTATCTTTTCCTTTTACTTCAACAACGCAAACACGACAAGCGCCTATTTCATTTATTCCTCGCAAATAGCAAAGACTTGGGATGGGAATACCTGCAAGTGCTGCTGCATCTAAAATGGTAGTACCTTCTTTTACTTCTACTACAATATTATCAATTTTAAAATTTACCATTCTTTAATCCTCCCGCCCTTAAATACTCCATATCCAAAGTGATCACATCTTAGACATCTAAATGATTCTTGATGTGCTTCTGAACATGTCATTCCATATTCTATAAGTTCAAAATCATTTTTACGCTCCATAGCATCTCGCTCTAGCATGTTAACTCTACCACATGCTGGTCTATCACCTAACCTTGCATTTGGAATTTCTATATCTGTACTAATAATATGATTATACCCTAGATAATTATCAATATTCGCTGCAGCTACTTTACCTGCAGCAATTGCGCGAATAACAGTAGCTGGACCAGTTACACAATCACCACCTGCAAATATTCCAGGGCTATTTTCAATACCACTAGAACTTAGTGCCTCAATAATTCCTCTTTTAACGGGTACACCATATTCAGCAAAGTGTTGAGATTCTATACCTTGCCCAATTGCTATAATAAGCACATCACAAGGAAGTCGATTTTCTTCTTCTTCCGAATCTACTACTGTAGGACGCCCTGCAGCATCAATCTTTCCAATTATTTGAGGCTTCACCCATAATGCTGTAACATTTCCATCATTATCATTTTCAATTCTTACGGGTGCTTGAAGTGTTAATATTTCACAACCTTCAGCAATAGCACCTTCTACTTCATCTGGCAATGCTGTCATATCAACTTTTCTACGTCTATATACATTACATACCTTTTTTGCGCCAAGACGCACCGCAGATCTTGTAACATCCATTGCCACATTTCCGCCTCCAATTACTAGAACTGTTTTCCCAATAAAATTAGGTAGTTTATTATCACCAATAGCACGTAACATTTCTACTGCAGAAATGACACCTTTGCTCTCTTCTCCCTTTATACCTATTTTTTTATCAGTATGAGCACCAATAGCAATATAAAGTGCATCATATTTATTTTTAAGGTCCATCAAAGAAATGTCAGTACCGACTGTAATACCAGTCTTTACTTCTACACCTGTAGAAATAATAGCTTCAATATCTTCATCTAATTTTTCTCTTGGAAGACGATAATTGGGAATACCATATCGAAGCATCCCTCCTAGTTTAGAGTATTCTTCGTAAATTACTACATGATGACCCATAAGAGAAAGAAAATATGCTGCACTTAAGCCACCAGGCCCCCCTCCAATTACGGCAACATTCTTGCCAGTGGCTGGTGCACAGACTGGTACTGGCACTTTTCCTGCATGATCAACAGCATAACGTTTAAGTCCGCGAATATTTACTGAATCATCTATCATATTACGTCTACATCTAGCCTCACATGGATGTTCACAAATAAGAGCACAAGCAGTTGGAAAAGGATTATCTTTTCTAATAAGGCGAACTGCATCAGCATACCTTTCTTCTGATATCAAAGCAATATAACCTGGAATATCTACACCTGCTGGACATAATGCCACACATGGAACAGGCTGATCCAAATTGCAAATACATCTGTCATTTATAATATGTTCTACATAATCACTTTTAAAACCTATAACACCTTTTAACACCATATTAGCTGCTTCATACCCAATTGCACAATCAGCAGAATTTGAAATCACTCTTGCTGTTTTTTCAATTAGATCAATGGTATCTAGTGTTGCGTTACCATCTAAAACATCATTAATCAAATTTTCTAATTGAGCTAAGCCAACTCTGCAAGGGACACATTTTCCACAAGTTTGTGCATGGCACAGTTTTAAAAAGGAAGCTGCCATGTCAACTGGACAAAGTCCTGGAGGGCTGGCAATAATTCGACGTTCTAAATCTTTATAAAGGCCTTCGACCACGGTTTGTGCCCTGTTTGGTGTTGTAATATCAAGTCTATTCATTTTTACTCCTCTCTGCATGTTTTTTTCATGCTTGCAAATAACTAATATAATTTCTAGTATAACATTGATGTACATATTTACTTATTGTCATTATACTTTATTTCCAGAAAATTCTCAAAATACGATTTTATACAATTAATCAAGTAAATAGTAAATGGGACTCAATACCTCTGTATTATTTCCCATAGTAAAATTCTATTCACTTTTTCGTATTAATATGTTACTTACTGTACAGTCAAAAATTCTATAAAAAAAGTTAACCCTTTTAGGTAAGTAGCATACTACTTACGAAAAACATTATTTGCACTGTGTCGAAAAATGTAGGTTTAAGCATAATTAAAACTAAGCAGGTAGACCCTTCATTTTATGCGGATCTACAGGTTTCTTAATGATAAATAATTTTTGACTATCTAGTTACTGTGATAATTGCAAATGATAATTCTATTGCAATAGGTGCTTTTGAGGCATAACAATATAATTTTCTATAAATAAATACAAGAAGTAATTAAGATAAGTCTTAATTACTTCTTGTACTCTATAATTTAATATGTAAAAATCATTTATGTTTTTTTAATCAATATGTTTTTATGTATTTTCATTCCAAAGGAGGCATATTCAAAAAAACTCTATTATACAACTTCCTCTGAATCATCTGAGTTTTTTTCATTTTGAAGCACACTATGTTTTCTTCCATAAACAACGTATATTAAAACTCCTATAATAAGCCAAACTAAAAAACCTATCCAAGTTTTCATTTGTAATCTACTTAATAAAACTATGCAACATATTACAGCTATCGCCGGAGTAAATGGTGCTCCAGGAGTTTTAAAGATTCTCTTAAAATTTGGCATAGTTTTTCTAAGTACTATAACAGCAACAGAAACAGCTATGAAACTTAATAATGTTCCTATACTTAAAAATTGTACAATAATATCTAGTGGTAAAAATCCTGCTATTACTGCTGCCATACTTCCAGTAATTATAGTTGAGATATATGGTGTTTTATGTGTAGAATGTACCTTTGAAAATAATTTTGGTAAAAGTCCATCTCTTGACATAACCATAAATATTCTAACTTGACCATAAAGCACTACCATGATTGTAGAAATCATTCCAAGTACAGCTCCTGTTCCAACTAACGCGGATCCCCAGTTTATACCTACTCTTGCTAAAGACCCTGGTACTGCATTTTCTGAAATTATTTCTTGATAAGGAACCATCCCTGTAAGTACAAATGCAACAGAAACATAAAGTATTGTGACTACTATTAAACAAATTATAAGTCCTAGCGGAATATCTCTACTGGCATTTTCAGCTTCTTCTGCTGCTGTAGATATAGCATCAAAGCCTATGAAAGAAAAGAATATAGTTGCAGTTGCTGCAAAAATCCCATTAAATCCATGTGGTGCAAAAGGTTGATAGTTAGATGGATTTATATGTGATACGCCAAGAACTACAAATATAATAATTATAGCTATTTTTATTCCTACAATTATATTATTAATCTTCGCACTTTCCTTCATACCATAATATAAGATGTAAGTTATCAATGCTATTATTAATATAGCTGGTAAATCTACTAACCCACCTTTACTTGGTGATGTAGTAAATGCTTCCGGTAGTGTTATTCCTATTGACTTTAATATACCAACAAAAGTGCCTGACCATCCTGATGCAATAGCACTACAAGCAACTAAGTATTCTGCAGTAAGGCACCATCCAATTATCATTGCAATTATTTCACCAAATACTATGTATGAATATGAATACGTACTTCCTGCAACTGGGAACATGGTTGAAAGTTCACAGTAACATAACGCACAAAGACAAGCTACTATACCTGCGATAATGAATGAAATTATTACTGCTGGTCCTGCTAAATGTGCCCCTTCCCCTGTGGCAACAAAGATACCTACTCCTACCACTGCGCCAATACCAAATGCTGCAATGTCCTTAGCTTTAAGATTTTTCTTTAATTCCGTCTTCTGTGCACCTTCCAGTATTTGATTTACTGATTTTTTCTTGAAAATGTTCATAATATCCTCCTATTTATTGATTTGTTCGTTAAAATTCCCATTTTAATATCCCAGTTCTTTAGAATATTATTATATTTTACTAGAAATTTTAAAAATATACTAAAGCAATTATTATATTATCATATTCTTATAATATTAGGCAAGTTGTTAATATTTTGATAATTTAGTTACTTGTATTCACAAATTTTTAACTTAGATAACAAAGGTTAATGAAGATTCTCTATAAAGAAATAAAACTCACATATGTAATTGGTGTTGGTGTGACAAACGTCTATAGGATTGACATAATATTTGCTTTCAAACAAAGACTCATAAATAGTATCTTTAAATCTAATAGTAATTTATTTATCTCCCTTTAGAGTCTTTCTGTAGGTTTTGAACTCAATAAAGTATAGAAATCATTTTTAGTCACATTCTCACCTACTTTAAGCTATAGTCTGCTAAGTAAATTATATGCTTCAGTAAATTAAATAATTACTTTAATGTATCATTTTTTTTAATTACTGCATAGCTTATAATTAGAAAAATAAATTTAGTCTGGACTAACAATCTTAACTATTAATAACTATTTTAAGTATGCTAAAAAGAACTAAGTATGAAAGGTGATATATTTTATGAAAAACGAAATAAGCTTAGGAGATATTGATGTATCTTCAGAAAAACTTCTTACTTTGAAAAAAGAAACAAATGATCTGATAAAAAAATCAAATAAATTAAAAGAATTACTAAAGTTTTTAGGACCTGCTTTTGTTGTTAGTGTTGCATATATCGATCCAGGTAACTTTGCAACTAATATTAGTGGAGGGTCAAAATTTAACTATGTACTCATTTGGGTAATTTTGTGGAGTAACTTAATGGCGATATTCTTACAGACTATGTCTGCAAAACTCGGAATAGCTACAGGTCATAATCTCCCTGAAATGTGCGCTAAGGTATTCCCTAAGTCCGTAAACTGGATATTTTGGATTGTTGCTGAAATTGGCGCTATGGCAACAGATTTGGCAGAGTTCCTCGGTGGAACATTAGGATTATATTTATTGTTTCATATACCTATGATATATGCAGGACTTCTTACTGGACTTATAACATTTATAATTTGCTATTTGGAAAAGTATGGTCAGAAAACTATTGAAATCATAATATCAATACTTATTGCCGTAATTGGTATTGCATATATAATAGAATTATTTCTTGCTAAACCAAATTGGAGTGCAGTAGGCATTCATACAATAATTCCTATGCTACCCGATGGAGAAGCTGTATTAATTGCTGTAGGGATGCTCGGTGCAACAGTTATGCCTCATGTAATATATTTTCACTCGCAGTTAGTTCAGCACAGAAGTACTGATTCATCAGATAAAGGAAAATTAAAACATCTAAGAATGGAAAAGATAGATATCGCTATCGCTATGAATATTGCTTTTATTGTTAATGCTGCAATGGTTATAGTATCCGCTGCAGTATTTTATAAAAACGGAATGGAAGTAGATACAATGGAACAGGCTCATCAATCACTACAACCTTTATTAGGATCTTTATCAAGTGGCGCCTTTGGAATGGCATTACTTGCATCAGGTTTATCATCCTCTGTAGTTGGAACACTGGCAGGACAAACAATTATGAAGGGTTTTGTTAATTTGAGCATACCTGTAAATGCCAGAAGACTTATAACCATGCTTCCAGCCTTGGTTATAATTGCACTTGGAATTAATCCAATGTACGCTCTTGTTTTAAGTCAAGTTGCACTTAGTTTTATTCTACCATTCCCAATAATCCAAATGTTGACTATAGCTAAACGTAAAGACTTAATGGGAATTTTAGTTAATAAACGCTCTGTGCAATTCTTGGGTGTTCTAATAGCTACATCGATAATAGTACTAAATGTAGTGCTCTTGTACCTAACATTTACAGGTAAGGCTTAATATTATATTATCTCAAAGATATAAATACGTACCATCTTATATTTAAATCTGCTAATCGAAAAATAATGACTCTTCTCATGTTTATTTCCATAAGTGTTGATTAACCAAAAAACAGAAATAAAAATATATAAAAAATGAGGTCATTCTGTAGTAATATTAAAGTGCAAACAAAAACAATACTAAGGAGAATGCCCTCATGAAAAATACTACCATTATATTTGATATATTTCAAACATTTTTTAAGTGAAGAAGAAGTAAAGAAGGTAAGTAAAGTTTTATGATATGTTGATACTGCAAGAAAATTTACGTTATATAAGTTATGATAATGAAATTATATTGTAGACAGCAACTTCAATCTTAAAAAGTTAATACTACTATAAACTATTTACTGTAACTTATATAGATAATATTTGTCAGCCTTTTGTAGTTTAATCATATCATTAAATCAATATTATAAAAATATACATATTATTATAATAAAAATAATTTTCGTTCGAACGTGAATAATTATTTTTATTTGTAATTTAATAGTTATTTAGATGTTCTATGGAGGATTTAAAAATGGAGTCAAAATATATAGCCCCAGATGATTTTTTAAAAAATCCAGATTATTTCAGTTATCTAGTTAAATATCAAGGAGATATTAAACAAGAAATTTCTAAATATTCTGGTTATTATGCAGTAGTTCTGAATGATAGCTATGCAATAGTATGTGTACAAATAGAGATTGTACAAAAAGGCTTATATATTAATACAGGTGAACCATATTTTTCAACTATAGTTTCTGTACAATCAGCTGTTTTTTTTACACTTCAAGAAACTTCTCCCATTCAAGCTTCTGGAGTTCAGTTTTTACAGCTAGAGTTACCATTAACACTAACTGGAAAAGGAGTAAATGTTGCAATAATTGATTCAGGGATAGATTTTCTAAGTGATGAGTTTATGGATTCTAATGGTCAAACACGAATTGAATGCATTTGGGATCAAACAATAACTCCAACTGATAAAGTTGAAAATAACATGGTGCACTTCGGAACACTATACACAAAAGATCAAATACAAGAAGCAATTAATGCACACAGAGAAGGAAAATCTCCATATGATATAGTTCCAAGTAAAGATGAGGTTGGACATGGAACAAATATGGCTGGAATAATTGGAGCAACTGGTAAAAACCCTAATTTAAAGGGAATCGCTCCAGAATGTAATTTTGTGGTTGTAAAATTACTGATAGATCCAGCATTTAAAAAATGGTTTACTGTAGATGTTCCAGAATTTAATATAACCAGTGTTTTTGCTGCCTTCGAATTTTTATATAGGTATGCTTTAAGCAAATATAAACCAATGAGTATATATCTTGCTGTTGGAACTAATTTTGGTAATCATAAAGGAAATGGTATCTTAGAGCAGTATGTAGATTTTATATGCTTAAATAGTGGTATAGCAGTAGTTACAGGCGCTGGAAATGAAGGTGTAAATGGTGGCCATGCCTCTGGCACAATACCTGGTGTTAATAGCTCCAGTGTGATGCAACTAACTGTCTCACCAGAACAAAAGGATTTATTGCTTGAAATTTGGGTTGATACTCCAAATATAGCTTCCTTAGATGTTATTTCTCCTTCTGGAGAAAATACTCAAATCCTAAATGCTTTAATTAGCATGACTCAATCCTACACCTTCACATTTGAGAAAACAACGGTTACAGTTAATTATTATTTGCCTGAAGAAAATACTGGTGATGAATTAATCCGTGTTCGATTTTATGATTTGCAGCCTGGTGTATGGAAATTTAGATTAATTGGAGATTCTATTTTAGATGGTAAATATAATGCTTGGATACCTCAAAAAGGAATATCAATTGATGGTACTAAATTCATACAATCAGATATTTATGGAACAGTTACTAATACAGGTACTTCAAAACTTGTGATTACTGTTGCTGCATATAATCAAAATAATAATAATATTTTAGATTATTCAGGTATTGCATTTATTGATAATTATATTGATATAGTAAATGTTGCTGCTGGTGGCGTAAATGCACTTACTGTGGCTCCTGATAATAAGACTACTGTTGTTAATGGAACTAGTGTATCTGCTGCTATAGTAGCTGGGACTTGTGCTCTGCTATTTGAGTGGGGAATTGTTAATGGCAATGACCCGCACATGTATTCTCAAACTTTAGTAACATATCTCTCAAGAGGAACTATTAAAAGGTCAGGAGATGTATATCCTAATGCACAATGGGGATATGGAATATTAAACATATTGGATATGTTTGAAAATATGTCATAGTCTATTACTTTTTTAATATATAAGTTGCGATAATGAACTTATATTACAGTTACTGGCACAGAACTAACACTTAAGGTTAAATATGACTTTTTAACTCAAAAAAGAAGCATATCCTAATTAATTTGGATATGTTCTCTTCTATATTTAATATTGTTATTGAGAGAACCGTATACTAAACTAGTCGCCTATAAATATGCCTTTACCTTATTTGTTATATTTTGTTCTGGCATAAAACCTGCTAAGTTTTCTACTGGAACTCCATCCTTAAATATAATCATAGTTGGAACTGCAGATATTCTATACTTTTGAGCTATATTATTATTTTCATCTATGTCTACCTTAAAGAATGTAGCTTTATCTCCCATCTTATTACTAACTCCCTCAAATACTGGAGCTAACATCTTACATGGGCCACACCAAGTTGCAAAGAAATCAACAACTACTACTCCTTTAGTATTTTCAACATTTTTGACAAATTCATTACTATTTATTACTTTAGCCATATTTAATTCCTCCATTCATATATTTTAATTCTCCATATCTATATGCTTTAATTATAATTTCATCCTTTAGCTTTCTCTGTCACTTAATCACTTAAGTAATAATCTATTTAATTTTCTAATTGTTTTTTAGTTATTAATTTAGAATGCTCTTCAACAATATATCCATTTTTACTAATAAAAGTTACTATATCTTAAAATAAATTACTTTCTCTTAATGCCCATATATGAACCCATCCCACCAGAAACATTTATAATATTAAAATCTCGATTTATAAGATTATTGCATGCTCTTGCACTTCTTCTACCAGATTGACACATTATATAATATTCCTTGCTTTTATTTAAATATTTATCTGGTTCATTTAAAAGTTCAAGTTCACCCATTGATTAATCTAATGTCTTTTTAAAATTTTTCATTGTTAATATAATAATAATAACAGTGATAACCAATAGAGATCTAATTGGATTGATTAAGTAACTTAGCCCAACTCCTTTAATCATTATACCTCTCAATATTTCTAAGAAATACGTCATAGGTATAATATTGCTAATAGAATATATTATTTTCGGCATAGCTTCTCTTGGAAACATAAATCCTGATAAAATTACACTAGGCAATATCATTGCTACAGCTAACTGCATAGCCTGTAGTTGAGTCTTAGATATTGTAGATATAAACATCCCCATAGCTAGAGAACATATCAAAAACAAAGTTCCAAGCAAAGTGAGTAATAAGAAACTTCCCTTTACTCCAACTCCAAATATTATATAACCTAAAAATAATGATAATAGCATATCTAAAAAACCTATAATTATATAAGGTATGAGTTTTCCGCCTATTAATTCAAACGGCGTAACTGGGGTCATTATAAGCTGTTCCATTGTACCTTTTTCTCGTTCTCTTACCATAGCAAAAGCTGTTAATATGACCGTAATATTTTGCAATATTAAACCTATAACTCCAGGAACATTAAATTTGCTGCTATCTAGTGAAGGATTGTAAAGTAGCAGTGGTTTAACATTGACTCCTATACTTTGTTGATTTTCTAAACCTGCTTTACTTCTGTCTATCAGCTTTAAGCTACTAGAGTAATTATTTCCAATTAATGCAGAATAGGACACAGCAGTTCTTGCTATAGTTGGATCAGAACCATCAACAAGTATTTGAACCTCTGAAGTTTCATTTTTCCTCAAAATTTTAGTATAGTTAGGTGGAATAACTAAGCCTATTTTTACCTTTCCCGAACTAATATAATTTTCTACATCCTCTGCTGAATCTACTTCATCATATAACTTAAAATAATATGAATTAGTAAATTTATTTACAAGTTCCCTACTCTCCATAGTTTTACTTCCATCATATACTGCTAAATTAACGCTATTTACATCTGTATTAACAGCAAATCCAAATAACAAGAGCATCATTATAGGCATCATGACTGCAATAGCAAGACTAGCTTTATCCCTTTTTATGTGTATAAATTCTTTTTTTGCTATAGTAAACAATCTTTTTAATTGCATTATTCCTTCTCCTTATTGCTGAAGGACTTTAACTCATCAAAGGAAGATATTACTTCTTTATTAGAAAATTTCTTAACATAATTTATAAATATATCTTCTAGATTATTAGTCTTATGCTCTTTATAAAGGTTATCAGGAGTTTGAATAGTTATAAGCTTACCATTATATATAAAACCTATAATATCACATACAGATGCCTCATCCATATAATGGGTAGTAACAAGCACAGTCATGTCATCTCTAACTAAATTAGTTATAGTACTCCAAAAATTTCTTCTTGAAACTGGATCTACTCCAGCAGTTGGCTCATCTAATATTAGAAGCTGAGGACTGTGTATAAGAGAGCATCCTAAAGCTAATCTCTGTTTCCATCCTCCAGATAAAGTACCTGCAAGACTTTTTTCTTTACCTTCTAAATTTGCCATTTTAATTAATTCCTTTTTTCTATGTTCTAGCTTATCTTTATTTAACATATATATATTTCCATAAAAGTCTAAATTCTCTTCTACGGTTAAATCCTCATATAGACTAAATTTTTGAGACATATACCCTATACTTTGTTTTATCTTCTCCGATTCTTTTACTAAGTCATATTCAAGTACCATTCCCTCTCCATATGTGGGTCTTAACACTCCACATATCATCCTTATGGTGGTTGATTTTCCAGAACCATTTGGCCCTAGAAAACCAAATATTTTCCCCTTAGGTATATCAAATGATATGTTGTCTACAGCTGTAAAGCTGCCAAATTGTTTTGTAAGGTTTTTTATAGAAATAGCATAGTTCATAATAGTCCTCCATTATTATAAATTCACACTAAAAAGCATACCAGGTTTTACAACATCTAAGTTATCAAGTATTTTTACTTTTACTTCATATACTAGCTTCATTCTATCTTTTTTAGTAACTATATTCATAGGAGTAAACTCTGCTTCTGACGAAATATATATTATTTTCCCGTTAACAGTTTTATCCTTTAAAAAATCACTTTTTAGTACTACTTCTTCATCAAGTTTAATTTTAGGTAGTATACTTTCTGGAACATAAATTTTAACCCATAAATTTTCGTCATCTAAAAGTGTAGCTACAGAGCTTCCCGGAGTTAAGTATTCTCCTGGCTTAAAGTTAACAGACTCTATAATCCCATCAGTAAAGGCAATCACACTACTCTTGTCTAGTTGCGATTTTGATATCTCATAATTATTTTTAGCTTGTTCAAGATTATATTCAGCTGTATTCTTATCCCTTTCAGTAGCTCCATTAACTAGAAGAGTTAATTTTTGAGTGGCTGCATCAAGTTGAGCTTTGTAATTATCTACTTGAGCTTGTACACTCTTTAAAGAAGTCTTTGCATTATCTAAAGTAGAAGAAATATTATCTAAATCATTTTTAGCCATATCTTTATTATACTTAGTGATTGCACCACTTTCATATAAAGTTACGGTATCATCATATATTTTCTTTTTATAATCATAATTACTTTGAGCAGTAGTAACATTATTTTGAGTAGTTTCTAGTGCAGTCTCACCTTGCTTTACTAAAGATTGTGCTTGATTTACTAAAGCCTCCTGTGCTTTAATTTCTTCTATTCT
This sequence comes from Clostridium sp., assembly GCF_021372645.1. Lineage (GTDB taxonomy): Bacteria > Bacillota > Clostridia > Clostridiales > Clostridiaceae > Clostridium. The sequence goes on from NZ_JAJFUC010000002.1 coordinate 63,405, forward strand.
ATTACCTTCCTGTACTTTTGCCAAATTATTTTCTGCATTTTTTATGGAAATCTCTGAATTCTCTAAATTCAAAGAACTTTCATTGTAGTAAATAGTAGCTACCAAATCTCCCTGCTTTACTTTATCCCCCTCATTCATCTTAATTTCCTTAATTCTTCCTCCAATTTCTGTAGAAATATTTATCTTATCTCCTTCTGTTGTGCCATAATAAATGTTATCATCAACCTTATTGTTCTGCATGAATTTTATTAAGAACCACCCTGAAATAGTTGCTATTATTAGTAAAAAACTCAAAGTTAATTTTACAAATTTTTTCCTCTTCAACATTCTCACTTCCTCCTTCTATAATATTACTTCTGGTTATTTCCAACTTCATACAAAAATATATCAACCATCTTTTCTATATACTCTTCAATATCACCTCCATCTATAACTATTTATTGACAATATATAAATATCTTTGCTATTATACGTTAGTAAGTGTTAACTAACACGAATTATAACATAAATTATGAATTATATACATAGATAAGGAGATGATTTTTTGAATGAAGGTTTAACACGTAAAGAAAGTATTACATTATCCGCGATTGAAATTATTGATGAATTAGGTATTCAGGGTTTTTCTATTCGTGAATTAGCCAAACGACAAGGAATAAAGGAGGCAGCTATATATAGGCATTTTAAAAGTAAACAAGATATAGTATTATCTGTATTAAAAATCTTTAGCGATTTCGTTGAAAATATAATAAATTCTATTAATGAGAAAAAACTAAACCCTAAGGAAGCAATAGTATTTTTCATTCAATCTCATACAGAATTTTTTGAACAACATCCTTCAGTTACATCTATAGTATTTTCTGAGGAAATATTTCGAGACAATGATGTTGTAGCTACTCAAATGCAAGATATTTTTAAAATGCGTTCAAATTACATAGTACATTTAGTTGAAAAAGCACAGAGTTTAGGAGAAATTTCTAAAAAATTTAGTTGTGAAGAATTAGCGGATCTTATACTGGGTTTGCTTCGAAGATCAACAATGAAGTGGCGAATCAACGATTATAACTTCCCTTTAACAAAAAAAGTATTATTAATTTTAGAAAAGTTATTTTAAAAAGTTAAAATTTATTGAAAGTGAATATAAAGAAATATCAGAGCTCGGAAACACGCTCAATTATGATACAAAAGAATTTTCAAAAACTGAGAACCTTCGTCGTGAATTAATAATTAATAAATAAAAAAACTTGTATTTCAAAAATAAGAGACCCACGAAAATCCAAATTTTAGATTTTCGTGGGTTTCATGGTGGAGGCGAATCATGACCTTTGAAATCCACCAATTTTACTCTTATATTTCTCATTATATTAACTTAATATGATAAACTTTAATTCCACTTTAATTTTTATACTCTAATACGATTATCTAAATGCTAAAAATCAAGACTAAATTATAGACTCGCTTTTTAAATTCATAATCTTTTTGATCTAAATTATTCTCTTATTAATAAGTTCAATAACTTTACATCTGTTAATGCTTCCATTCCATATTGAATATCAGCTTCTAATGCAAAAATATAAGTATAAACTAATAAACTCTAGAAAGAATTCAATTAAAAACCTTATAATGTTGACACTATTTTAAAACATAGTTAAGGCAAAATCAAAAAATACTAACTCAATATGCTTGCCTATTTCGCGCCATACTGCATCAGCAAATAAAAGTAACATATTATAGATGTTTACATATTATAATATAGACAAGGTATATTTATTACCAAACTTTTACAATACCTTAATATATTTAAATCGAGGTGTTTTTAATGTCTTCCGAAAATACTTTTAAACAAGATGGAGAATCCAAAGGTCTAATTAAAAATATGTCTTCTTTCTTTATTAAAAATGCTGCACAGTTAAATAGTAATGTTAAATACTACTCTTTAAACGGAAATTTTTCCTGTTATCTTACTTCCCAAGAGGCAGTATTTAGTTTTATTAAAATAGATAATTCTCAAGAAAATATAAAAAACATTTCTAAAATTCAAGCCCTAAAAAAGAATACAATAAATTCTAAAAATACTATTCCTTTGAAAAATGTTAATGGAGTTGCTCTTTATCTAAAGTTTTTAGGTGCTAATGAAAATGTGGAAATAGCACCTGATCATGAGTGCAGCTGTAAAATCAATTATCTAAAATGCAATGATTCTAGTAAATGGTGTCAAAACGTTCCAGCCTACGAGAAAATTGTTTATAAAAACTTATGGAACAATATAGATTTAGTATTCTCTAGTGTTAAAGGTCAGCTTAAATATGAATTTATAATAAATTCCGGTGCCTCTGCAGATGATATCAAACTTTCATATATTGGTGGTGACAGTATTTCATTAGATAATGAAGGTAATCTTATAATTAGTACTGCACTTGGCTCTTTTACTGATAAAAAGCCTTTAACCTATCAAATGATTGAAAATAAGAAAGTTATAATAGAAAGTAGCTTTATATTAAAAACTGAAAATATGTTTAGTTTTGAGGTTGATAGCAATTATGATAAAAATAATACACTTGTTATAGACCCTGGGCTTGAATATTCAACTTATCTTGGTGGAAATGATGATTTTAATAATGCAATTGCAATTGATAACAATGGTAATGCTTATGTAACTGGATATACTTTTTCTACAAATTTTCCTACTACTCCAGGTGTCTTTCAGCCTACAGATCCAGATGAATTTAATGTTGACGCATTTATTTCAAAGATAGATACAAATGCATCTGGGATTAATTCTCTTATTTTTTCCACTTACCTTGGAGGTAATAATTTTGATTCAGGCCAAGGAATTGCAGTTGATAAAAAGAAAAATGTTTATATAACAGGCTATACTGATTCTAAAGATTTTCCTACTACTTCTACAGCTTATCAACCTTCAGTTTCAGATTCTAGTCTCACAAAGGCATTTTTGACAAAACTTTCTGCTAATGGCTCTGAACTTTTATATTCGACTTATCTTGGTGGAGATAGTTTTGATTTTGCATATGGAATTGCAGTTGATAATAATAGCAATGCTTATATGACTGGAACAACTTCTTCTAATAATTTTCCTACTACTCCCAAAGCTTATCAACCTGTAAATCCAGATTCTGACCCTGTATTTTCAAATGCTTTTATCACTAAAATCAATACTAAAAAGGCTGGAAATGCTTCACTTGTTTATTCATCTTATCTTGGTGGCAATAGCTTTGACGAAGGTTTTGGAATTGCAATTGATAAAAGTGATAATGCTTATATAACTGGATATACTTGGTCTTCAGATTTTCCTACTACCCCTAAAGCTTATCAAACTTGTGCTCCTGATTCAAATACTCAAAATGCCTTTGTATCGAAGATTTCTATTAATAGTTCTAAGCTCTTATATTCAACTTATCTTGGTGGTAATGGCGAAGATGTATCTAGAGGAATTGCAATTGATAAAAGTGGTAATGCTTATATAACTGGATATACTGCTTCTACTAATTTTCCTACTACCCCTTCAGCTTACCAGCATTCAAAGCCTAACATTGACTGGGATACTGTTTTTGTTTCTAAAATTAATACTCTAAAACTTGGAAATTCTTCACTTTCTTATTCAACTTATCTTGGCGGCAATAATTTTGATATTGGCAACGCAATTGCAGTTGATAATAATGGTAATGCTTATGTAACTGGTGAAACTAATTCTAGTAATTTTCCTGCTACTCCTACAGCTTTTCAACCTTCACCACCTGACACCGACAGCGATATAGGCCCCGATAATGCCTTTATTTCTAAAATTAACACTCTAGCATCTAGAGAGGCTTCACTTGCTTATTCAACTTATCTTGGCGGTAATAGTTTTGATGGTGGCTTCGGAATTAAAGTTGATAATGAAGATAATGCTTATATATCTGGATACACTTTATCTACAGATTTTCCAACCACCTGTACAGCTTATCAATCTTCAGACCCTAGCCCTGATTCCGTAAATGTTTTTATTACAAAGATTAATGCTGCTTCTGTACCACCTTTTGATAGCAAAAAATTTGACTTAGTGTTTATACTCTTGCGAATTGTAAAATATTTAGTAAAAGATTTGTAAATCTCTATTATTTGGATAACCCTTAACTTATAGCTATAAATATTTATTTAAAATTAACTTCAAAATTAATGCTTGCAATTTAGCTTAAAAATCTAGTTAGTTAATTGACTCAAAGATAAGTTAGTTAATATAAAGAAATTAAAGATACGAACCATAATAAGATTTGCACTTAAGAGTCTTATTATGGTTTTTTAATTTTACAAAAAATATAACTTCTTGAATAATTCTATAATTTCAACTCAAACCAATCTAAATAACTGTAAATATGACCATACTAATTACTAAGGCAATGAATTAATATGGATGAGTATAATAAAGGTAGCCACACTGTATATGACATAAAATATCATGTTATATGGGTAACAAAATATCGATATAAAGTACTGCAACAACCGATAGCTTCAAGATTGAGAGAACTAATCCAGCAAGGTTGCGAAGCAAGAGGGATTACAATTGTTAGAGGAAGTATTAGAAAAGATCACGTTCATATGTTAATAGGATGTTCTCCGAACATTGCACCCTGTAAGATTGTGCAGTACCTTAAGGGAAGGTCATCAAGATTGATACACGATGAATTTCCAGAATTAAAGAAAAGATACTGGGGCAACATTTATGGGCAAGAGGATATTTTTGTACAACAGTAGGTAGTGTTACAGAAGAAACTATTAAAAGGTATATAGAAAGCCAAGAACTTAGTGATAGAGAAGATATATTTAAAATAGAACAATAAAGAGTTTCAGTCGTGCTCTTTAGGTTGCTTTAGCTAATGGTCTCTTTTAGAAGAATTAATCCTTAAAGAGCAATGACTTTCAGTATAAGGTATTTATACCTTAAATCCACCTACTTTAGTAGGTGAGTAGTTTAGTTTATCCTTATAAATGTGAGGGGTATTGCACTTATCAGTATGAATTTATTTCTATAAAATAAATAACCCACGAAAATCCAAATTTTAGATTTTGAACTGCTCCCTGTCAAGTAGACAGGGTAAATAATAAAAAATTATGCTGTTAAGGTATGATTCCGATATTCAATTGGAGCCATGCCTTTTAATTTTTTCTGTAATCTTTTTGTATTATAAAATTCTATATATTCATAAATAGCTTGTTCAAGACTTTCATATGTCTGGAATTTATTTAGGTAATACATCTCAGACTTTAATATACCCCAAAATCCTTCCATTGGACCATTATCGATACAACGACCAATTCTTGACATACTTTGAGTCACATTTATTTTGTTTAATTTATCTCTAAATATTTTATTAGTATATTGAAATCCTCGATCACTATGAAATAATGGCTGTGCTTCCGGATTAGAAGCGATAGCTTTATCTAATGTATCAAAAACTAATTGATTGTTATTTGAAGTACCTAATACATACGAAACAATACTATTGTCATATAAATCCAAAATTGCACTTAAATATGCCTTTTTTCCATTTGTAATTTTAAATTCTGTTACATCAGTTAACCACTTACAATTTGGATTATTTGAATTAAATTCTCTGTTTAACTTATTTTCAGCTGTAATTTGAGGTGTGGAGTATACCCTATTTGATAGACACATAGAAAAGTATGTATAATAAGTACAGATAAGGATGTGTTAATCAAATGACTAAAAGAAAGAAATTTTCAGTAGAATACAAGATGGAAATAATAAAATTAGTAACAGAGCAAGG
>NZ_JAJFUC010000027.1 GCF_021372645.1 Clostridium sp.
GGAATAAAACTTCATGTAGCTTTAAATATTAATGACTTTACACCTCAAAAAGTTGTTGAAACTATTGCAAAAAAGCATGACGGACCGATAGGTGAAAGTTTAATAGATGTAAATTCCATTTTAGTTGAAGATAGGGCTTATGGAAATCATGAGAGATTTGATATGTTTAAAGAAATAAAGCAATCTTTTGTTATAAGAATAAAAAACAATATAGTGCTTTCGCAATCAAGGAAATTAAAAAGCTTAGAAGTAGAAAATTCTTCTGTAATTCAAGATATTACGTGTTATTTATGAACAAACACTAAAAAAACTCAAAATAGATTTAGAGTAGTTGACTTTACTGACTATTATGATAAATCAGTAAAAGTGTGCACTAACCTAATGGATATTACTTTTATAAGAAAATTGCTTGAAAAAAGTCTTAAGACTGAAGTCTATGTATCCATTAACTTATTTTTGAAAAATATCAAAAGCAAGTTAATGATTTGAAGTAAAAAATTGGTTAATCAACACTTGTGTTGCTATATTAATTTCTACAATTTTAGCACTTTTCCTAATAGAATAGTCATTAATCATACACTTAGCGTATTTGAGCCATTTATCTAACATTTTCTTACTTTTATAGGTTGCAGAATTAGTGAAGTCAGTAAAAGTTTTCTTGCAAGATTTACAGATATATCTTTGTTTACCATTATACTTATAATTTATTGATATAGTTTCAGAACCACGAAAAGGACATACTTTTCCTTTAGAAAATCTAAATTCTTTAACCTTTTGTTCTACCTGACTTACTTGCGAACCTAAGACAAGAATTTCTTCTAAAGTTGAAAGTATTTGTTCTTTTTGATGTAGTGGCAACTTTTCAATATCATCTAATATTGACTTTACATACAACTACTTTGATATCTTCTATTTTTTTGTTTACTATTTTTAAAGCATTTAACAAGTCAAATAAAATAACAGTAGTTGTCCCATGATGATCATCGTGAAATACTGGGATATTTAATTTTTCTTTCAATCTCTTTTCAATTTCAAAGCATCGAGATGCTGAAATATATTCTAAGTTTATTCCACCTAAGTAACGGTAAATGTTTACAACTATAGCAACAATTTCATCCAGGTTTTTAGTATCAAGAACTATTGGAAATGCATCTACATTACCAAATTCCTTGAATAAGACACTTTTACCTTACATAACAGGTAGTGAGACAAGTGGCCCAATGTCTCCAAGACCTAAAACAGCAGTACCATCAGAAATAACAGCAACTGTATTCCATTTACGAGTATATATGTAAGCTTTTGCAGGATCTTTATGTATCTCGCGACAAGGATCTGCAACTCCAGGGGTGTATGCAAAACATAATCATATAGTATAATTATACGAATTATTTATGAAAAAAGCAAAAAAATATTCGATAAATGGTTGACCGTGAAAGGGTACTTTGCTAATATTTAAAAGGAGAGATTAAAATATCAAGTTAGACTTGATTGAGATGGTTTTTGATTACCATATCAATCTTAGTTGAACTTATCCAGGAGCGTGCAGCTGTTATCTTTTACTTGAAGAAGAGAGAGTGTTACGGATGCTAGATATCGGATAAATTAATAAAACTCCAAATAATAGTTAAAATTAAGGCTAATAATAGTATTAATTTAAGGGAGGCAGAATAAATGTCAGCATTTATTGTTTTAGGAGCTCAATGGGGAGATGAAGGAAAAGGAAAGATGACAGATTACTTAGCAGAAGAGGCTAATGTAGTTGTTAGATTTCAAGGTGGAAATAATGCTGGTCACACTGTAGTGGTTGGTGACAAAGAATATAAACTTCACTTAATACCATCAGGAATTTTATATGAAGATAAATTAAATGTAATAGGAAATGGAGTAGTTGTAGATCCAAAAGCTCTATTTGAAGAAATAGATTACTTAGAAGGTGTCGGGGTTAAAGTTACACCTGAAAAGTTAATAGTAAGTGACAGAGCTCAACTTATCATGCCATATCATAAGATATTAGATATATTAAAAGAAAAAGCTAGAGGAAAAAATGATATAGGAACTACAGGTAAAGGAATAGGACCATGTTATACAGATAAATTTGAAAGATGCGGAATTAGAGTTTGCGATTTAATGCATGAAGATGTTTTTGCAGAAAAATTAAAAGAAAATGTTGAAATGAAAAATAAATATATTACAAAGGTATTAGATGGAGAAGCATTAAATTTTGATGAAATATTCAAAGAGTATTTAGAATTTGCTAAGAAATTAAAACCATTTGTTCAGGATACATCTGTTAGAGTATATAACGACATTAAAGCAGATAAGGTTGTTTTATTTGAAGGTGCTCAAGGAATGTTATTAGATATTGATTATGGAACATACCCATATGTAACATCATCTAATACAACAGCTGGTGGAGTTGCTAGTGGTGTTGGTATAGGGCCTAACATGATTACTAATGCTGTAGGTATAACAAAAGCTTATACTACAAGAGTTGGTAAGGGACCATTCCCAACAGAATTACTTGATGAAACTGGAGATTGGATCAGAGAAAAGGGACATGAATATGGTGTAACTACAGGAAGATCAAGAAGATGTGGGTGGTTAGACTTAGTTATAGTTAAGACAGCAGCTAGGGTAAGTGGTTTAACTTCATTAGCTGTTACTAAAATAGATACATTAGCTGGATTAGAAAAGATCAAAGTATGTGTTGGATACAAATTTAATGATACAATTATAGATTATTTCCCAGCAAGTTTAGAAGATTTGGCTAAATGTGAGCCAATATATGAAGAATTTGATGGTTGGGATGATAGTGTAGCTGATGTTAGAAGCTATGATGAGTTACCTGACAATGTTAAAAAGTATTTAGCTAGAATATCAGAATTTACAGATACTAAGATTTCAATAGTTGGAGTTGGCCCAAAGAGAGATCAAACAATGAGAATAGATAGCATATAATTTATAGCATATCATTATACTCGGGTATTGACTTTCGGCTTAGTATAAAATATAATTTATAGTATACAATAAGTATATAAAGTTATATTAAAGAAGGTGAAAGTATGATAACTAAAGATATGACAATTGGTGAAGTCGTTAATGCAGATTCATCTAAGGCTGAAATTTTAATGAGCTTTGGAATGGGATGTGTTGGATGTCCATCAGCTCAAGCTGAAACTATAGCAGAAGCTGCAACAGTTCATGGATTAAATTTAGATGATTTATTAGAAGCATTAAATAGATAGCATAATTATTTATAAGAGGATTTTCTTTTTAGAGAATCCTCTTTTTAATATTAAACTATTTATGAAATTTAAAAATAATAGATAATCTGTGGTTGTATAAGTAATGTTAAATCAAGGGAAATATTTTTTTTGCAATTGAGTGAATTTAGACAATATATTTAATTAGAATATTATGTTAATATTATTTAAGAACATATATTTTAAAGCTGATTTAAATTAATAATAGATAAATATAAAAGGAGAGGGGAGAATTATTGCAATTTAAAAATAGTATATCTTTAGGTAAATATTCTTAAATTAATAATATATAGTAGAGAAAATATGGTTTTTAAGATAAATGCATAAAATAAAATAGCTATTTTTATAAATTTTGCAATGAGTAGATATGAGTAAGATTTTTACAAAGAAATATGAGATACATTATTATGAAGTAAATTCTAAATTGAGATGTAAATTATCATCAATAATTGAGTTTATTGGTGATGTGGGAACTCAACAGTCAGAATATTTAGGCGATGGGATGGATTATTGCAAAAAAAATAATTGCGCATGGGTGTTTTATAAATATGATATAAAAATGCATAGGTATCCAGTATTTGGAGAAATGATAAGTGTTACAACTCAACCTGTCGGTTTCAAGAAGTTTTATGCATTAAGAAAATATGTGATTAGGGATGAAAAAGACAATCTTATTGGAGAAGCATCAGCATTATTTTTCTTAATTGACATTAAAAAAAGAAGACCTATTCGAATACAAAAGGAACAATACGAATTCTATGGTATAGATGGTAATGTTAATTATGATATAAGTATGGATAAAATAGAGATAAATGATGAAGAACAATACCGTAAACAATTTAATATTAGATATAGTGATATTGATTCAAATAATCATGTTAATAATGTTAAGTATGTTGAGTGGGCAATTGAAGCAGTTCCTCTTGATGTAATTAATAATTACACTCTTAAGAGGATTAAGGTGGTTTTTGAAAAAGAATGCATATATGGAGATAAAGTGTCAGTATCAGCAACATTAAAAGAAATAGATGATGATAATTTAAAGTCATATCATAAAATAAGAAATAGTGAAGGAAGTCAATTAACATTATTAGAAGCAGATTGGGAAAAGATTGTTTTATAAAAGTTAATTATAACATAAAAAACATTTCTTTTTTATAATATTTTTTGTATTAATTATATTATAAAAAGGGAATGGTTTTTATTTTTTAGATATGAATATAAAATTAAGTTAAATTTAAAAAGTCAAATATTTTGTAATTAATGATTAAAAGTAGATATATTATGAAGGAATATAGTTACTTTCATCGAATAATAACAAAGACTGATGTAAACCATAACAAGAAAAAGTTCTTTGTAAAATATTTCAAGATAAAATACAATTTTCATCACAACAAATATTCAATAATAATAATTTTAGACAGGAGAGAGGATATGTATAATGTTAAAGACTATCAAAAGTAAGCTAATTTTTTTAACTTCTATTTTATTAACTGCTATTGTATTTATGGGTGTTTACTCCGTAGTAAATTTAAAGGCAGTAAACAGTAAATCTACAATAATTTCAGAAGAAATGGTACCAGGAATTATATATTCAGAAGAATTAAATAATATGACTTCAGACTTTAGATTAATTGAGTACGAACATATTATTGCTCAAAGCAGCCAAGTAATGGATGAAAAAGAAAAAGCCATTGAAGAAAAAAATAAAGAAATACAAAATTATATGGAGAATTATAAGAATGCAATAAGTCCTAATGAATATGAAGAAGAAAAATTATTTAATGATGTTCAAAAACAATGGGGAGAATATTTAGCTTTAAATAAAAAAATAATTGAGCTAAGTAGACAACTAAAAACAGATGAAGCAATGGAAATAATGAACAAAGGATCAAGGGAAGCTTTTGATACAGCATCTAATTCTTTATTAAAATTAACAGATTTAAACAAGGAAATGACTCAAAATGCTAGTTTAGAAGGGGATAAACAGTATTTTAGTGCTATTAAGATTACTTTAGTTATAATAATAGTTTTGGGTATAGTTAGCATAGTTATTGCACTATTTATTATTGGATCTATAAGAAGATCATTAAATATTTTAAAAAGAGAATTAGATACCCTATCAGAGAAGGGAGGAGACTTAACACAAAAAATAATAGTTCATTCTAAAGATGAAATTAATGAACTTGCAAACAGTCTAAATAAATTTATAGATAACATAAGAAATATTGTTAGTTCAGTTAATGAAAGTGTAGATAGCATTGAATTAGTTATGGACACTATAAATGTGACTATAACAGATTTAAATGAAAACATAGAGGAAGTATCAGCAACTACAGAAGAATTATCTGCAACAATGGAAGAAACAGCAGCATCAGCACAGGAAATGACTGCAACATCTCAAGAAATTGAAAGGGCAGTTGAGTCTATTTCTCAAAAATCACAAGAAGGTGCAGTTCAAGCAGGACAAATACATAAAAGAGCAGCAGATATAAAACAAAACGTACAAGTTTCTCAAAAAAAATCTAATGAAATATTTATGATTACAAAAACAAATTTAGAAGCGGCTATAGAGTCAACAAAAATTGTAGATAAAATAAAAATACTTTCAAAAGCTATAATGGATATAACTTCACAAACAAATCTTCTTGCTTTAAATGCTGCAATTGAAGCTGCAAGAGCTGGAGAAGCTGGAAAAGGATTTTCTGTAGTTGCTGAAGAGATAAGAAAACTTGCAGAACAATCAAAAAATACTGTAATAGAAATTCAAGATATATCAAATAAAGTAACAAAGTCTGTAAGTGATCTTTCAGAAAACTCAAATAAGTTATTAACATTTATGGATACAGATGTAGCAAATGATTATGCTACTATGATTACTGTTGCAGATAAATATAATAAAGATGCAGAGTTTGTTGATAACCTTGTATCAGAATTTAGCTCAACTTCAGAGGAACTTTTGGCATCTTTAAGTGAGGTGTTAAAGACTATAGATGGAGTGGCAGGGGCAGCTAGTGAAGGTGCAGGTGGTACAACTGATATTGCAATTAGAATTTCAGAAATCAGTAATAAGTCTAATGGTTTATCAGAAGAAGCATTTAAATCAAAAGAAAATGGGGATAAACTAAAACAAGAAATCTCTAAATTTAAGATTTAATAGTAGTACTCAAAGAAATTGAAAAGTGTTCTTAAGTAATTCTAAGAATTAAAGGGGCTGTCGCATTAGCGGATTAAAATCCGTTAGCGAGAGCTCCTTTTTTAGCACATATGAGATGTTTTTTATATATAATATTTCTTTAACTAAAAAATCTCTAGAAATTGGCGTACTTTAATAAGCCTTTAAAAAAA
>NZ_JAJFUC010000037.1 GCF_021372645.1 Clostridium sp.
TTTATTTACTAAAAACTCTCAAAAATTGAGAGGATATGTCTCGAAAATCAATTTTTTCGAGTCAATCGAAAATCTGCGATTTTCGTGCCAAAAAAACTGTCAAAATTTATAATTTTGACGCCGTAGGAAACCCTCGAAATCTATGATTTCGGGGCAACAAATCAAAGATTTGTTTGTTTAATTCCCCCGGCCCCGAACATGAAATGTTCGTGGGCGATAAACACTGTCAAACACTTTGTGTTTGACGCAGCGAAAACGGAGTTTTCACAAGCTATCGAAATCTACGATTTCGATGTTTGCGAAACTCTGTTCCGCAACTGCAAAAATCTTTGATTTTTGCTTGCATCGAAAATTTACAATTTTCGAATGCTTCGTGTTTGTCAGCTTTGTTTTTTTTAGGTTGAGGAAATTCTCAAAATTCTATGAATTTCCGAACCACAAAAAAACTTTGTTTTTTTGAGGCTTTAAAAATAGAAGGAGGATTTTTCCCCAATCTTTTTATCTTATTTATCTATAAGATTTTTCATATTTATATTTATAAGAAGTAGTAAACTACTCCTTTAAATTTCAATATTTTAAAGATGAAGTTTATTTTTTAACTTCATAATCTGCATCAACGGCGTCATCATCTCCGCCTTGCTGGCTTCCTTGAGCACCCTGTGCATCTTGCCCTGCCTGTTGCTGGGCTTGTTGAGCCTGCTGTGCTTCCTGGTAGATTTTAGCACCTACTTCTTGAACTACTTTAGTTAACTCTTCAGTTTTGCTTTTAATTGCAGAAATATCGTCTCCGCCAATTAAATCCCTGAGTTCTTTAACTAAAGCTTCTATTTTCTCTTTCTGGTCCTTATCTACTTTTTCGCCGAGTTCTTCGAGAGTTTTTTCTGAAGTGTAGATCATGGAGTCTGCATCATTTCTGACCTGAATTTCTTCCTGTCTCTTCTTATCTTCTTCAGCGTGCATTTCAGCGTCTTTAATTTTCTGGTCGATTTCATCCTGTGATAATTTGGTTGAAGCAGTTATTGTTATGGCCTGCTCTTTACCAGTTCCCATATCTTTAGCTGAAACGTTCATGATACCGTTTGCGTCTATATCAAATGTTACTTCGATTTGAGGAATTCCTCTTGGTGCTGGAGCTATTCCTGAAAGTGTGAATTGTCCTAATGACTTATTATCCATAGCCATTTGTCTTTCACCTTGAACTACATTTATTTCAACTGATGTTTGGCTATCTGCTGCAGTTGAGAATACTTGGCTCTTCTTTGTTGGAATAGTTGTATTTCTTTCGATTAATGGAGTAGCGATTCCACCTGCTGTTTCAATTCCAAGTGTTAATGGAGTAACATCAAGTAATACTACATCTTTAACTTCTCCGGTTAATACACCTGCTTGAATAGCTGCACCAACTGCAACGCATTCGTCTGGATTAACTCCCTTAGATGGTTCTTTTCCTGTAAAGTTTTTAACTGCTTCTACTACTGCTGGAATTCTTGTTGAACCACCAACTAAGATTATTTTTTCAATATCACTTAATGAAAGTTTAGCATCAGCTAATGCTTTTTTCATTGGCTCAATTGATCTTTGAACTAAATCATGAGTAATTTCGTTAAATTTAGCTCTAGTTAAAGTTAAATCTATATGCTTTGGACCTGTTGCATCAGCTGTAATAAATGGTAAATTAATACTTGTTTGCATTGATGCTGATAATTCGATCTTTGCTTTTTCAGCAGCTTCTTTTAATCTTTGAAGTGCCATTTTATCTTGCATTAAATCAATTCCATTTTCAGCTTTAAATGTATCTGCAATATAGTGCATGATCTTTTCATCAAAGTCATCTCCACCAAGTTTTGTATCTCCATTCGTTGATAATACTTCGAATACTCCATCTCCTAAATCTAGAATAGATACGTCGAAAGTACCACCACCTAAGTCATAAACTAAGATTTTGTGATTATTGTCTGTTTTATCTAAGCCATAAGCTAGCGATGCTGCTGTTGGTTCATTTATTATTCTTAAAACTTCAAGACCTGCAATTTTTCCTGCATCTTTAGTCGCTTGTCTTTGGCTATCATTAAAGTAAGCTGGTACAGTAATAACTGCTTGAGTTACTGTTTCACCTAAATAAGCTTCTGCATCTGCTTTAATTTTTTGAAGTACCATAGCTGAAATTTCTTGTGGTGAATATTGTTTTCCATCTATATCAACTTTGAATCCTGTTCCCATATGTCTCTTTATTGAGATAATTGTTTTATCTGGATTTGTTATTGATTGTCTCTTTGCAACTTGACCAACTAATCTTTCTCCATTTGCTTGAAATGATACTACTGATGGAGTAGTTCTAGATCCCTCTGCATTTGCAATAACAGTTGGTTCTCCACCTTCCATAACTGCTACACATGAATTTGTAGTTCCTAAATCAATTCCTATAATCTTTCCCATTTTATATTCCTCCTAAAACTTTATTCGTTTATTTTTAATTTCAATTTTGCATTTATATATTTTAAATTTATATTTTAGCTATAAATTCTAAAATTAAATTTTTTAATTAGCTACTTTAACCATTGTATGTCTTATTATTTTGTCATCCTTTTTATATCCTTTTTGGAACACTTCTGCTATTACATTTGTGCCTAAGTTTTCATCGTCTACATGCATTACTGCATTGTGAACATTAGGATCAAATTCTCCTGAAGTATCTATTTCTTCAACTCCAAGCTTTGTAAATGAATCTTGACAACCTTTTATTGTCATTTCAATTCCTTTTTTCAAGTCTTCTATGCTTCCATCAGCTACAACAGCTCTTTCTAAATTATCAAGAATTGGAACAATTTCTTTTAATACATCTACATATGCATCACTATATATTCCTTCTTTTTCTTTAGTAGTTCTTTTTCTATAATTGTCATATTCAGCTGTTAATCTTAAAAGTCTATCTTTAGTCATATCTAATTCTTCTTGTAATTTCTTATTTTCCTCTTTTTGTTTTTTTACTATATTTAATTCATCGTCTTCTGTAGTCTCTTGATTTTCAGAAACTCCATCACATGTTTCACTAGATTCCTCATTTTCTATTTGGCCATTATTTGTAGTTTCTTTTTCATTTTCTTTAGTTTCTGTCTCATTTTTAAGTTCTTCATTTTTTATATCTTTCTTTTCTTTCATAGCTCTAAAAACACACCTCTTCTCTTCAAATTAACATCTATATTTTTTGATTATTTAACATATTATTAAGTTCTTTTATGACTTCAGACATAATTGTTATTACCTTTGAATAATTAATTCTTCTAGGCCCAATTAATCCAATTTTGCCAATTGGTCTATCTCTAAAAGAATATTCAGCAGATATTATACTACATTCCTTAGCTTGTTGTTTATAATTCTCATCACCTATACTAATTGTGATATTCTCTTGTGGATTGAATAAATCCATTAAAGATTCTTTATCGTTAAAAAGTGATAATATTTCTTTAGCTTTATCAATATCATTATATTCTGCATAATTGAATATATTTGTTGTCCCATCCATAAATACTTCTGATGAATCTGATACATTTAATGTCTCATATAAAACAGGTAAAATTGCATTAAATATTTCTTCATATTCCCCTAAATCTTTTTTAAGATTATTAATTACTTCTAGATTAATTTCTTCTATGGAAAGATTTACTAATCTATTATTAATAACTTGATTTATTCGCATTAAAGTTTCAATTGGTGGAACTCTGCTATTTAATTTCATTATGTGATTTTTTATAAGTCCAGTATCTGTTAAAAAAACGGATATTAAATTATAATCATCAATCTTAATAAGCTGAATTGATTTAACAAAGCTCTTTTTAACTGATGGAGATTCAATCACACAGGTCAGTTTAGTAAGCTCTGATAATAATGCACTAGTTTGTTTTACAATTTTATCTACTTCAAGCATTGCAGAATCAATTATATATTGCTTGATTTTCAAATCTTCCTCAACTGTTAGCCTTTGATTATCCATAAGTTTATCAACATATAATCTATATCCCTTACTAGAAGGAATTCTGCCTGCAGAAGCATGAGGTTGTTCTAAGTATCCCATATCTTCAAGATCGGCCATTTCATTTCTTATAGTTGCAGAGCCGATACCCAAGTTATAGTTTTTAGCAATTGTTCTTGACCCTACAGGATCTCCTGTACGAATATAGTCATTGATAATAGCTTGAAGTATTTTTATTTTTCTGTCCTCAATACTCATAACTTCACCTCTTTTTGTTAGCACTCATTAACCTCGAGTGCTAATGACTATGTTTTTAATATATTATTTATGATGTTTTTTGTCAATTCCATTTCTATTTATTATAGCTTTCTACAGTTCAAAATAAATTAATCTTATTAATTTATCTCATTATTTCTGCTGTTTACTTTGATTTCCTATGTTATTTATTTTTATATGTAAATTTTAAATATTTATTATAATCTTTTTAATATATATTTCCTATGACAATATAAAATCACTCATCACATAATTAGATATTTCCATGCCTCTAGAACTTAAGAATAGTTTCTCCGAATTACAAATTAATAATTCCCTTTTTATATTTTTTTCAATTATATCGCCATAGACTTCATAAATATCTTTATTAAATCTTTTCTTAAATTCATTTATTTTTATTCCTTCAATCATTCTAAGTCCCATAAAAATAAATTCTTCCATATCATCGCTTATATCATTTACATGAATTTGTTCTATTACATTTTCATCTTCATTTATCTTTTTTATATACTCTTCAATATCATCTATATTCTTAATCCGCTTTTCATCTATAAATGAGCTAGCTGACACACCTAATCCTAAGTATTCATTACATTTCCAATAAACTTTATTATGAAAACACTCTTTACCTACCTTTGCAAAATTAGATATTTCATATTGATGATAACCATATTTATTTAGAATCTCCTTTGTAGCTAAATACATAAATCTTTCTTTATCTTCTTCCGGCAAATTCAATTTATCTTGTTCATATAAATTGTAAAAATGTGTTCCTTCCTCAATTATCAAGCTGTATGCCGATATATGATTTGGTTCAAGCTTTGCTATCTCCTCTAAAGATTGTTTCCAATCTTCAAAATTTTGATTTGGCAATCCAAACATTAAATCCACATTTATGTTGTCAAAGCCTATATCTCTAGCTAAAAAATAATTGTTTTTAAATTCTTCATAATTATGTATTCTTCCAATTTCTTTTAAAATGGAATTTTTTGTAGCTTGTAGCCCTATGCTAATCCTATTTACATTATATTTTTTCATAACATCAAGCTTTTTTTTATTTAATGTTCCAGGGTTACATTCTACTGTAAATTCTAAATTTTCTTTTAATTTCAAATTATTTAAAGTAACTAACAAGCTTTGTAAATTTGAGTCCGTTAAGTAAGAAGGTGTACCCCCACCAATAAATATACTATTTATACTATATTTTTCAGCCTTTTGTAATATTTCTTTATTTAACGCATCTATATATTCATTCATGAACTTTTCTTTTCCCGAAAAAGATGGAAAATCACAATAAAGACATTTTTGCTTACAAAATGGAATATGTATATATAAAGATATCTCCTTCATATAATCCTCCTCTAATTTTTTTAATATCAGAAAAAATACTTGCAGTAATATTTAATCATTAAATTTACTGCAAGTATCTTTTATATTACAAATTCTTATGCTAATAGTTTTTCTGCTTGTTCTTTTAGTAAAATAATTTTGCTTTCTGCATCTACAACAGAAAAACCATATACATCTACAAAATTATAGAAATAATTGGCAAAAGATATTCTTTTATTACGTTTTATATCTAAATTTTTACCTATTTCCTCCAAAAAATCAACTTCTTTTTCATCGTATTCCCCATCAATAAGTGCAAGACCTATTAATTCAAAATAAATAATATTCTTGTTTCTTTCAGAAGAATTTTTTAAAGTTTCATATACAGAATTTAAATTTATGTCTGATATTTCATTTTCTTTTATATTTAGTTCCTCTAGATAATCATTATAAAGATTCTTTTCTTCTTTTGCGAAAGTATTATCTGAATTTACAAGATCTCTAACCAATTGCATAAAAGCAATTCCTTCACTTTTACTTAATTCATTTAAAAACATTTAAACCCCTCCTAAATTTCTCCCAATAAAAATTATTTGTATAATACTAATTATTATACAAATAATTCCTTAAAAATAATATACTTTTATTTTATACATTTATTAATTTTTTATTATACTTCTTAGAAATTTAGGGATATGAGATAAAATAACAAGTCAAAGATGCTATGTATATTAATCTACTTTTAAGATTGCCATAAATGCTTCTTGTGGAACTTCAACTGATCCAACCTGTCTCATTCTCTTTTTTCCTTCCTTTTGCTTTTCAAGCAATTTCTTCTTTCTAGAAATATCTCCACCATAACATTTAGCTAATACATCTTTTCTCATAGCCTTTACAGTTTCTCTTGCTATAATCTTACCTCCAATTGCTGCTTGAATTGGAACTTCAAACATTTGTCTTGGAATTGCTTCTTTTAATTTTTCAGCTATTCCTCTTCCTTTATGATATGCCCTTTCCTCTGGAACTATCATTGATAGTGCATCAACTATATCTCCATTTAATAATATATCTAACTTAACTAGCTTAGTTCTAATATATCCTTTTAATTCATAATCTAAAGATGCATATCCTTTAGTTCTAGATTTTAAGGTGTCAAAGAAATCATATATTATTTCATTTAGTGGAATATCATATTTTACAACTGCTCTAGTTTCTTCTACATATTCCATATCAATATATACGCCTCTTCTGTCTTGACATAATTCCATAACTGATCCAACATAATCTTTCGGAGTAATTATAGATGCCTTAACCACAGGTTCTTCCATATAATCCACTTCAGTTAAAGGTGGTAAATTAGTTGGATTTGTTATTTCTAATATTTCATCATCTGTTTTGATTATTTTATATATAACTGATGGTGCAGTTGTAATTATGTCTAAATTAAACTCTCTTTCAACTCTTTCTTGAATTATTTCCATATGTAATAATCCTAAGAATCCACATCTAAATCCAAATCCTAAGGCCATCGATGTTTCTGGTTCAAAGTTTAATGCTGCATCATTTATTTGCAATTTTTCTAGAGCTTCTCTTAATTCATCATACTTTGCTCCATCTACTGGAAATATTCCTGAATAAACCATTGGTATAGCAGGTTTATAACCTGCAAGTGCCTTTTCTGTTGGTCTATTAGCTTCTGTTATAGTATCTCCAACTCTAGCATCTCTAACATTTTTAATTGATGCTGTTACATAACCAACATCTCCTGCTCTTAATTCATCAATTGGAAGTACTCCTGGAGTAAATACTCCTACTTCAGTAACCTCATAGGATTTATTAGTTGCCATAAGCTTAATTTTGCTTCCAATTTTTATTTTTCCATCCATTACTCTTACTATACACACAACGCCCTTATAGCTATCATAATATGAATCAAAAATTAATGACTTTAAAGGTGCTTCTTCGTCCCCATCTGGTGACGGTATATTCTTAACAACATATTCTAACACATCGCCTATATTAAGCCCTGTTTTAGCAGATATCATAGGTGCTTCTGATGCATCTATTCCTATTACATCTTCAATTTCTTTTTTAATTTCTTCTGGTCTGGCAGATGGCAAATCAATCTTATTTATTACTGGTGCAATTTCCAAATTATTATCTAATGCTAAATAGCAATTAGCTAAAGTTTGAGCTTGAACACCTTGTGTTGCATCAACAACCAATATAGCACCTTCACAGGCTGCTAAACTTCTTGACACTTCATAATTAAAATCTACATGTCCTGGAGTATCAATTAAATTAAGAATATATTCTTCACCATTATCTCTTTTATATATAAGTCTCGCTGCTTGAGACTTTATTGTGATTCCTCTTTCTTTTTCTATATCCATATTATCTAGAACTTGTTCTTCCATTTCCCTTTTAGTTAATGTCCCTGTAGTTTCAAGTAATCTATCAGCAAGGGTTGACTTACCATGATCAATATGTGCTACTATTGAAAAATTTCTGATATGTTCTTGTCTTTCACTTTTCATACGCATAACTGCCTTTTCGAACTTGAGGCAGTTCCTTCACCCCCGTTATAATTAAATCAGCTAAATTATAACATACATCCATTTAAAAAGGCTATAAGAAAATCTGCTTCATAAACTTTTCAATGCACAATTATGGATGAAATTACTTTGTAATTTCTTCATGTTATAATTTCTGGGTTGTGTTTCACGTTTTTTTATCTTTTAAATGATCTTGATTACGCTTAATAAGTTTTTAATGTTCTTTGCACTTTTTCAGTTGTGCGTGCTTTTTTATCTGTGTATGTTTTTTATCATTTCTTCTATTTTATTTATGAACACAGATTCATTTTTTATTTTAAAATTACTATCTCCTAATCTTACTAATGTGTCGTTTCCTAATTCTTTATAAATTTTTAAAAATGAATTATCTTTTATAAAATTCGAAAAATCTTCTCCAAATTTTTCACTTACAAGGTTATAATTTTCAGTTGTATTCCCAAGAGGTGATAATGCTTTAGTATTAATCACATCTACTTTAATAATTCCAGCTAAAACAAAAAATAAAATTAAAAATGCTGGTAATACTTTTTTTAATATGTATCCTTTAAAAATATTCTTCAATAAACAAACACCCATTTCAATAAATTTATATTTTAACTTTCTAATAAAATTCTCTTCAAACTTTTGCTTGAAAAGTTTCACTTTACTTAGATTCTTTCCACATTAAAAAAGTATTATTCATTACTTCACTAATATTATGTTATTGATAGATATACCATAATTAATTTTTTAATCTAATACTGTATTAACTCGAATTTTACAAATAATAATTTAATTGGTTGAACATTTAAGAGAAATGATACTAAGTTTATAAGATATGTTATAGAAATGTAAGATATATAAAGAAAATTCGTATAATGTTCGTTAAGGAATAATAGTAGAGTGTATTAAATTCTTAACTACATTATACGAGAATATCTAGGTTATTTATTTATTTATAATTTCCGCAATTACTCTAGCCATGCATTCTGCTGTAACCTTTGATTCATCTGGAGTATTAGTATGTGAACCTATTTCAAAAAGCAAACATCCATCGCTCTTACTTTGATTAAATGCATTTTTTCCTCTATTATAAGTTAATATTTTTATAGGTAAACTTGGGAACAATTCAGAAGTTTTAGCAAACACCTTATCTGTAAGTTCTTTATTCTTATTATATCTTGTACTATTTTTAGCATTTACAAACATTACTTTCGATGCGCTCATTCCGTAAACTTGCGTTGTAGTCAAGGACTTATTCTCTACTGAATCTCTATGCAAATCTATAATCATTTTAAAATCTCCATATTGCTTTAAATACTTATCAACAGTTTCTCCAGATCTTGTATAACTATCATTATAAGAAATACAATGATCCGTCTTATCGTGTATTACTGAAATACCATAATTCTCTTCAAGTTCCTTAGAAAGAACATCCCCTACCCCAACTACATTTGTATTTTCATCTGAGCTTTCTGGTTCTGCTGCATTATAATTTTCAGTAGTATGACTATGATAAATTAATACTTCTGGCTTTGACTTATTTATTTCTTTTTTTAAACTTGAATCATAAATCTGTGTATTTTTGCTATCATTATTTGTTGGTAATTTAGAAATACTATCTTCACTTACTTGGAATGGATTAAACGTAAAAGTTGATTTAGTGTCATTATCATCTATATTATAAAAAAAACTAATTTCATTTTGTATTATTCCTCTGTAACTAAAATTGTTTAAACCCAATACTTCAACGCAAACATTTTTTATTGAAAGCTTATTTTCAGCATAAGTCCCTTCATCATAAATTTGAGATTGTACTATTGGCATTCCTAAATTTAATAATTGAACATAAGCAAAAGCTCCTCTTTCTTTATTCTCTTTTAAAACATTGCCAAGCCTTATAAATAAGATACTTATAAGCAAAATCAGCACTACTACACCTATATTAATATTAGGTTTTGTTTTCATTTTATTATTGATGTTATATTTATTTCCTCTTCTGCTCATATATATCACCTTAATCCCCCCCTTGTACTTTTTTATCCGATATCTAGCATCCGTAACACTCCAATATATATGAATAGGGAGATAACGGCTGCACGCTCCTGGATAAGTTCTTCTAAACTTCAGGTGAATAAAAATTGTATTCTTATTTAAGAAAACTCTACTTGAAGCTAAGAATCACTATATAATTATATTAATGAATTTACATAATTATTCTGATTAAATTAAGAATTAAAAATACAAAACGACGAAAGTTGCTGCGCCACATTTTTTAATTGAAAAAATAACAAGCCAGCATGCTAGTCTATTTCGTGTGATACTACGTCGGTATATTCACCTAATAGCCTGCTCCTCATCTGACGTAAGGTGAAACTTTACATTCCAGCTGAATCTAGTTGAACCTATCTTAAGACAAAATACACATCGCATCATTGACTTGTTATTTTCTTTCATATGCCTAAATCAATTGTACATTACCTTCACATTCTAGCCATTTATCCCATAAATTTATTAATATCTTCCATATCCATATTAGGTTGCACAGCCATATTTATCCCATTAGCTATTATTTTTGATAAAGAACTAATAACCAAGTCAATATCTTTTGGTGTAACTATCATTTCTGCACTATTTTTTGATAACATTACTTCCTTAATGAGATTCTCTTTTTCATTTTTATCAAGAGATTTTAGCATTTTATAAAAGTCATTCCCATTTGATGAATTGTTTATTAGTGAATCTACAACTAAGTCTATAGTATCATTAGCAATTGTGATTGCATCTACAACTGTTGGTACTCCTATAGCAATGACCTTAACTCCTAAATTTTCTTCATTTATTTGCTTTCTATTATTCCCGACTCCAGCACCTGGTGATATTCCTGTATCTCCAATTTGAATTGTTGTATTTACCCTTTCAACCCTTCTTGCAGCTAATGCATCTATACATATTACTAAATCTGGTTTGATTTTTTCCACAACGCCCTTAATTATTTCCACAGTTTCAATACCTGTAACTCCTAATACTCCCGGAGCAATTGAGCAAACTGGTCTAACAGAGTCATCAATTGCTTCAGGCATGACTGCTTTCAAATGCCTTGTTACCATTATTTTTTCTGTTACTTTGGGACCTAACGCATCTGGAGTTACTTGCCAATTTCCAAGCCCTACAATTAATGCTGTTTTTTCAGTACCAATTTCAATTAATCTTTCTAAAACTTCTGCTACCACCTCCGAAACTCTATCCATAGTTTCTCCATCATAAGCAGTAAATTCAGGAATATTTATAGTTATATAATTCCCTTTTGGCTTTCCAATTTTTTTAGCTCCATCTTCATTTTTTACTTTCACTGTAGTTACTTTAATATCTTTTTCAGTTTCTTCAATAACTTCAATTCCATCTATATCAACCTCATCTTTATGGTTTTCTTTATAGATTTCCCTTGCTTCAAGTACTAGATCAGTTCTAATATTTATCATATAAACACCTCATTATTAATTTAATCAGTCTTATTTTTCCTTTTTCTTTGAATTTAATACTTGAATTACATAACTTCTGATGCTATAATAAGGTTTGTTGAATATGAACTCGTACGCAGATTTCCCCAAAAGCTGCAGAGACCCTATAAAAATTTAAGGGGGTGAATTAAGAATGGCAAATATAAAATCAGCAAAAAAGAGAATCAAAGTTACTGAAACTAAGACTTTAAAGAATAGAATGGTTAAGTCTGCTTTAAAGACTGCAATAAAGAAATTTGAAACTGCTGTAGAAGCTAAGAATATCGAAGAAGCTACAACTTTATATACATCAGTTGTTAAGTCATTAGATATGGCTACTACTAAGGGAGTTGTTCATAAAAATATGGCTGCTAGAAAGAAATCAAGATTAGCTACAAAGTTACACGCTATGGCATAATCTTTAAACCCATCTACCACTAGATGGGTTATTTTTTTGCTGAAATTACAAAAGTGCAAAGCACTTTAATTTTCATTGATTGTGCTTCACAAAATCTGTAGTTTATTTCTTAACTGTAAGAGTATTTATTAGGAGAAATTCCATCTCCATGGTTTTGTCCACTCCTGTGGATTTTAATTTTGTTTCTGTTTTAACACAAAGTTTAATTAATTCCGTTAAATGTTTTTCGGTAAATCTATTGGCTTGAGTTATTAATTTTTCACATACAAACTGTGGTAATCTATATTCTGATATAATATCTTCTAATTTTTTTCCTTTATTAATTTTAATTTTTATTTCATATAATCTTAAAAAGTGTTTTTGAATCGAACTTATTATAAGCATATGTTGGTCTGATTTATATAGAATTTCTTTCATTATATCTATAGCCTTATCAATTTTTCTTGTAGCTATCAATTCTACTAAATCAAAAATATCATCTTCATTGGAATTTGAAATAAGTAAATTAATGTCATCTTTCTTAATTTCTCTACCTTCGCAATAAGATGTAAGCTTATCAGCTTCTCTTTTTATAATATCAAAATTATTTTGCACCTTCTCACAAAAATACATTAATTCAACTCTCCCAATTTGCTTTCCCTTTTCTTTAAATACCTCAGAAACCTTTTTCAAATACTTATCTCTTTTTATCTTATCGCAATATACTATAGGTAAAAACTTACTTAAAGCAGTTAATTTTTTATTTTTATTAGGTCTATCTCTCTTGTCATTTAATAAATAATACATTATTAAAATAGTATATGGAGGTAAATTCGATACATAATTCTTAATATCATTATATATTTTAGTACCTGTTGAATCACTTTTATCCTGCAAAAAGCTTGCTCTATAAACAATCACAACTTTCTTTTCACTAATAAAAGGCATTGTTTCACAAGCATTCATAATGTCATTAAAACTCGTATTCATCCCATCTATTTTGATTAAATTAAGCTCTCTGAATTCTTGTGATACTTCTCTTTTAATAATTAGTTCTATTCCATCTTTAATAAGCCCTTCATCTAATCCACAAAATATATATCCATTCTTTACATTATTTTTTTCAATTTCTTCTTCATAAACTTCATAATTAATCAATTTAATTTTCCTCTCGTATAACTTTATGAACAGGCCTCTATAACTTCACCATCTATTACAAATAGCTTATTAGTAAGTCCATCTTTAAAATTTATTATATCATATTCGGTTAATGCCTTGCCACTTACCATTTTTAATAAATATCTTTCTTTTGAAGTCTCTAAAACATAATTCTTCCCCTGTAATTTAACATTACAAATTCCATCAATATTAATTGATTTTCCATATCTATAAGTTCTTGTTGCCATTGTAGCTTGTGAAAGTCTTTTTAAATCAATTTGATTTTTATTAGCAATAAGCACTCTTTGATTTCCATAGTTAACTAAAATAGCCCCTTCTGTATAATATTTTATATTAAGAATTGGACTATATATTTGAAGTCCAATTACTAATATAGATATAAGCGGCAAATAAATAAACTTTTTATATCCTTTTCTTACGAAATAAAAACTTAACATTAAAAACAAATAGAAAAATACTACATACTCATTTCCATAAAACATTGGTAGCGAAATTTTATCAATAGTATCTAACATCCAATCAAACATTTTTATTATATTTAAATTTAAATAGCTACAAAAATCAAATAATTTAGGAAATACATATGTAAGTGCTAATATATTTCCAGTAATAACTATAAGATCTACAAAGGGAACTAAAAATAAATTACCAATAATGAAATTTACAGAAAAGTCCTTAAATATTAAAATTAAATATGGTATTGTAAAAACTTGAGCACTTAATGTTAAACTTAGTGATTGCCTTAGCTTAACATGCACTTTGTATAGTATATTATTAAATTTCTTATTAAACATTATTATTCCAAGTGTAGCTAAGTAAGACAAATGAAAAGATATGCTGAAAATACTATAAGGCTGATAAATCATTAAAATAATAGCAGAAAGACATAGTGCTGAAATTGAACTATTATTCCTTTTCAATATATGTCCCACTTCTACGCATGAAAGCATTGCGAAAGCTCTTATGCTTGAATAATTATAACCAGTAAATATAACGTATATCATTGTAGCTAAAAGTCCAAACTTACCTCCCATAAAAATTCTTAAAAAGCCATAAACTATAGCTACATGTAATCCTGAAACACTTATGCTATGTATAACTCCAAAATTTTTCATGTCATCCTTATCTTCTTTACCTAAAGAATCAGAATATCCAAAAGCAATTGATGCTATTAACCCTGCTTTTCTTCTGCCTAAGTTTTCTTCTAAATTAGTATATATATTTCTTTTAAAATCATAAAGTTTAGTTATAAAATCTCCATCAATTTTATTTATTACCTGGGGTTCAAATTCTCCAACAATTCCATTACTTTTATCTTGTATATTTTTAACTTTACCTATAACCTTATATTTTTCTCCTACATATAAATTTTTATTATCAGTTTTTAATGTAATATTTTTCCCTTCATAACTTGCTATAATACTATAGTTATTTACCTTTACTATTCTTACTTCACCACTGATTTTATTTTGAATTCTATAATATGAAAAATTCATAAGTATTCCAATAGTAAAAAATGTAATCATAATTAAGGTAAAATTAATTCCACAATAATAAAATATGCACATAAAAAAGGAGGCTACAATAAATATCGTAAGCCCTCTAAATTCTTGATTTATTCCATAAGAAATACAACTAATTGCTAATGTTAAAAAAATATATACTATTGGATTTCCTACTTCCTTTATTTTTTTAGAAAACATCAACTCACCTCATTAATGAGTTTTGCCACTTTCTAGCTAAAATTTCAAAAATGATTAAAAATATTATTGAAACTAATAATTCAATTATAATTATATCTCTAGGTAATATATTATTAATTAATATAACACAAACTACAGCTATAATAATTATTAAAAATGATACTATTCCCATAATTAATTCCTTAGATGATTTTCGTATTGAAACATTACTATTAAACAAGGTGAACAATAGAATTCCCATTGATAGAATAGTTAACGGTATTAATGTTGCTTCCTTACCATTAACCTTATAAATTGAAATCATAGTAATTATACTTAATAATGAAGCTCTAGTTATCACTTCATTATTACTAACATCTCGTCCACTTTTCAACAAAATTATTAAAGATAATGGAATAAATAAAATTCCATTTACAAATAAGATGTTCCAAAAATCTATGCTTTCAGTTTGTCCCATTATAAGACAACCTAGTAAAACTAAAAGTTCTGAAAGAATAGTCATAAAATATATTTTAAAACCTCTATCTATATTCTTATTAAATATTCTTGCAAAATCTCTTATTTTGAAAAATCCATCTAAATAATTTTCTTGAATATAAACATCGCATAATCTTTTTACCATTACAGATGCCTTTCCCTTACCTATTCCAACATTAGATAAATTAAGGCCTGGCAAATCTCTTAAAGTTTCTCCTGTAGTTGCAACTTTATGGCCATCTCTTATGAATAATGAAACTATTTTTGATTTAATTTCAGGATTTACTCTACAAAATACCCTAACTCTACAAAGCAAATCTTTAAGTTCTTGGTGATTTAAAGAATCTAATTCGATTCCTGCTACTACTTGATTATCATTTCTGATTATATTGGCTCTTTTCGCATTTGTTATAGCACTTAATTTGCTTTCTTCAGTAAATAAGATCGGTACTATTGCTTTATCCTTAATACGTCCTATGCTATTTTCAAGATTTTCTTCAAGAGGATTCTCAAGTCCAATTATCCCCACAAAAACCATATTACTTTCTATGTTCTCATCTCTAGATGGTTCATAGCTAAAGTTTCTATAAGCAAAACCTTCTGTTATTAATCCCTCTATAGATAAATTCATATCTATCTCTTTTATTATAGCTTTATATTCATCTGTAAGCTCTCTCTCAACGCCTTCAAGCATAATATATTTACATTGTTCTAAAACATCATCCACATTTCCTCTAGTATTTGCCCTATATCTTCTATTGAAATTACTTACAACAGTCAAAAACCTTTTATCAGAATCCATAGGTATTTCTAATGTTCTTGAATTTCTACTATCTATTGATGCCTTATAAATTTTCTTTTGAGCCGCATAACTTAAAAAAGCAAGTTCATCTAATTCGCCTTTTCCACTATCATCACTTGCGTTATAAATTGCATTATTACATATTAATGATATTTCCATTATTCTATCAAAAGTTATTTCTTTTAAATACGGATTGCTTGCAGATACAACATTATTATTAATAAATATCTTTTTTACAATCATTTCTTTTTTGCTTATGGCTCCAACCTTATCTAAAAATAAAATATTAATCTCTTTTATTAAATTAAATACTGAGAAATTTATTATTTCAATATTTTCCTTTAAGAAACTTTTAACTACATTTTTTAAAATAAGATTTGCAATTATAGCACATGGAAAACAAGCTAATGCAAATAATGCTGTACATATATAATTATTTTGTACATCTTGTCCTGTATACACAAAGTATGAACCTATAACTACAATTCCTAGAAAATATATTAATAAATATTTTTCTAAAATCTTTGATATCATTGTCCCAAAATTATGTTTCCTATTACTTGCATACGTAAGCATTGCAAGAACTCTTCCTAATTGTGTAAAGTTTCCAGTTGCAATAACTATTCCTAAACCATCACCAGATTTTATTACAGAACCTTTAAATAATATATTCTTCATATCTGCAAGTGACGAAATATTTCCCACTATTTTACTTTCAAATTTTTCTTTATAGAAATTTTCTCCTGTTATACTCTTTTCATCTACCTTTATATCCTTAGCACTTATTATTCTTAAATCTGCTGGTATAACAGAATCCCTCTTAAACTTAACTATATCTCCCATTACTAATTCTTCAGACTTAATAATTTTGCATACTCTATCTCTAATAACTACTGTATCTGCAGAATTTAATCTTTCTAAAACTCCAATTTCTTTATCTCTTTTTGTAGTATGAATTATCATTATTGTTAAATTTGATATTAACATTAATGCTGCTATTCCACCAAATAAATAAAACCTAAATACAAATAATATTATTGTAATTATTATATATATAATTATAGCTTTTTGTTTTACCCCATTAAATATATGCTTATAAAGTCCATTTCCACTTGGCAAATCAATTTTATTTGTACCATATTTCAATCTTATTGCTTCACAATCATTTTCACTAATTCCATTTTGAATATTACTATTTAATTGTTCAACTATTTGAGCCCAGGAATTAATACAATACTTTTCCAAAAGAACCCCACCATTCTAAATCTCTTTATTATATTTTTCTTTAATCATTATACTGTAATTTATCATTTTATATAGTTATATTTATCTCATAGTATAATTATAATTGCTAATACAACAAAAGGCAAAGTTTTAATATAATATGATTTTTTCAATAAATTCTTGTTTCTGCTTAATGCTACATTGCCCTATATGTTAATTTTAACTCAAGTTAGTACTTTCTTCATTAAAATGCCTGATTTTTTACTTATTTTAATTAAAAATATATATTACTATTTTTTTGTTTTGGGATTAAATATAAGTGCCATTAAATATCCAAAGAATATTGATGCTGTAATTCCTGCTGCGGCTCCTTTAATACCACCTGTAAATGCTCCTAATAATCCAATTTCTTTTACTTCCTTTATTGCAGCCTTAGATAAAGCATTTCCAAAGCTTGGCAACGGAACTGTAGCCCCAGCTCCACCAATATCAACTAATTTATCATACCATCCAAAAGCTCCTACTATTGCTCCAAGTACAACAAATACAACTAATATTCTTCCTGGTGTTAATTTGGTAACATCTATTAATATTTGACCTATAACACAAATCATGCCTCCAACTATAAATGCACTTATATAATCCATTTAAACATACCTTCCTTTCTATTAACATTATCTTTATAGAATTAATAATTTTTTATCTTGAATATTTTTCACACATTTTCCATTCTAAATTTACTTCATTTCAATAGCAACTGCATGCGCTATTCCTGGAATTGTTTCCCCTTGAAGTGAAGATGTTGTACTCATAAGTGCACCTGTTGAAACCAACAATAATTTCTTTATTTCTTTTTTCATAAGTTTCTTATATAAATATCCTGTAAATACAACTGCTGAACATCCACATCCACTTCCTCCAGATTCAGTTTTTTGTTTTTCCTTATCAAAGATAATCTCACCGCAATCTATATGTTGCTTCCTAATATCATAACCAAATTCTTGTATTAATTTATCAGCAAGTTCTCTTCCTATTACCCCCAAATCCCCAGTTGCTATTACATCATAATCACTTGGTTTTCTTCCCGTATCTTTAAAATGATTTACTATTGTATCAACAGCTGCTGGTGCCATGGCAGCTCCCATGTTATTAGCATCTTTCTGCCCAAAATCTTTTACCTTTCCAGTTGTTACATGAGTTACTTCTGGATAATTTCCCTCATATCCTAAAATCAATGCTCCCGACCCTGTTACTGTCCATTGAGCTGTCTGTGCTCTTTGAGAACCATATTCAAGCGGAAATCTAAATTGCCTTTCTGCTGAGCTAAAGTGAGAAGAAGTTGTTGCAATTACATGCTTAGCAAATCCGCCATCCATTATAATTGCAGCTAAACTTAAAGATTCTGACATGGTAGAACATGCTCCATATAGTCCAAAGAATGGAATACTAAATTCCCTTGCTGCAAAGCTTGATGAAATTATTTGATTTAATAAATCTCCAGAAAACAAATAATCTATATCAGTTTCTTTAAGTTTTGCTTTCTTTAATGTTTTAGTTATAGCTGTAAACATCATTTGACTCTCTGCTTTTTCATAACTATCTTTTCCCAATGTATCATCATTTAAGACTTCATCAAAATATCCGCTCAAAGGTCCTTGACCTTCCTTAGGTCCTACTATAGAATGTACTGCTATTATTTTAGGCGGATTATCAAACTTTACTGTTTGATTACCCATTTTTTTATTATGCATTTTCATATTATCCACTCCTTCTACAATCTTTAACTGAATAATGTGATTATATAATGAACTATGCCTATAATTACAGAAGTCCCAATACCATATACTAAAACTGGACCTGCAATTGTAAACATCTTTGCTGCAACTCCAAATATAAATCCTTCTTTTTTAAATTCTATTGCAGGAGAAACTACTGCATTTGAGAAGCCTGTTATAGGAACAACTGTACCTGCTCCACCAAATTGAGCTAACTTACCATATATCCCTGTTCCTGTTAACAGTGCCCCTAAAAAAATCATTACAATTGGAATAATATTCGCAACTTGTTCTTTAGGAAATCCATAGTTCGTTGCTATATTATTAATAAGTTGACCTATATCACAAATTAAACCTCCAACTAGAAAAGCCTTCAAACAATTTTGAAATATCTTAGATTTTGGTGTGGCTTCATTTGCCATAGTCTTATACTTTTCTTTAATTTTTGCTTCTTTTATTTCCCTATTGCTACTCAAAATAATCCACTCTCCTTTTTACCTATATATCTATGCTTTACAAAATTATGAAAACTAATCATGTTATTTTCTGGTAACATATATAAAAAAATAGAATGCTATTTGTTCAATTTTCTTAATGAATTTAAACAAATAAACATTCTATTTCTTTATTTTTGTTGTATTTTATTATTCTAATTTTTTTCTCATTTCAGCTAAAACTTTTTTCTCAATTCTAGATACTTGAACTTGGTTTATTCCAAGCATATTAGCCACTTGAACTTGTGTCTTATCTTTAAAATAGCGTAACAATATAATTTGTCTTGCCTTATTATCTAAACTACTTAAAGCTTCTTTAAGAGCTATCTTTTCAATAAGATTTCCATCATCTACACTCTTTTCACTTAATTTATCTATTAAAAGAACTGGTGCTCCATCATCTTGGTGTATTGTATCATATAAATACTGTAAACTATTAGAAGATTCTATTGCAAATAAAATTTCTTCCTTGTTAACATCTGCATACTCTGCAAGTTCTTCTATGGTAGGTGATCTCTTAAGTTTTTTAGTTAAAACTTCTTTGTAGAAATATATTTTTCTGGCTAAGCTTTTAACATTACGACTTACTTTTATCATTCCATCATCTCTTAAGAATCTTTTAATTTCTCCTATAATCATAGGAACTGCATAAGTTGAAAACTTAACATTATAAGTTAAATCAAAATTATTTATAGCTTTAACTAATCCAATTGATCCTATTTGAAATATATCTTCATAATCATATCCTCTATTTAAAAACTTTTTACTTATAGATGATACTAATGGTAAATTCATTTCTATTAATTTATTCATAGCATCAACATCACCATTTCTAGCTAAAGCTATTAGTTCTGGATTCTTGTCATAATTATAATCCTCTCGTTTTAAATCCTCTTTCTCCATATATTTCACCTAACTTACCACGTTGAATTTCTTCTTGATTACCACCTTTGTGCCAATTCCCTTTTCACTTTCGACCTTTAAATCATCCATAAATGTTTCCATTACAGTAAATCCCATACCTGATCTTTCTATATCTGGTCTTGACGTATATAATGGCTGCATAGCTTGCTCTATATCATCAATTCCAATCCCCTCATCAATGATGACTATTATAACTTCATTGTCATTAATTTCTGCTTCAATTCTAATTAATTTATCTTCTTTATTCTCATATCCATGTATTATAGAATTAGTAACTGCTTCAGATACTGCTGTTTTTACATCATTTATTTCATCAATTGTTGGGTCCAATTGAGCAACAAAAGCTGCAACAGCAACTCTTGCAAAACCCTCATTTTGAGATTTGCTTACAAATTCTATGCTCATTTTATTGTCAGACATGATAACCCCTCCATCTAAATGCACCTTACTGCTTCATCTACAGTATTATAATTTTTAATTACCTTATATAAACCTGCCAGTTCAAAGATTCTATTAACATTTTTGTTAGGTTCTGCAATGCAAAGCGCTCCCCCTTTATTGGATAGCTTCTTATATCTACCTAGCACTGCTCCAATTCCTGAACTATCCATAAAAGTAACTCCTGAAAAATTTAAAATTACCTTTTCTATATTATCCCTATCAATTCTATCATCAATCTTTACTCTAACCTCCTCGGCACTATTATGATCTAGTTCTCCACTAAGAGTAGTAATTAGAATATTTTCCTGCTTTTCAAATTTTAAATACATATTAATTAAGAATATCTCAAATTAAATTTTAAAATATAATATATCTTCAAATTTACAACTGATAATGTTTTATTGATGACAGTTAGAGTAGATTATTAATTGCAACATATATATTATAAATTAAACTTATATATCTTGGTGTTGAGATATCTTGATTTCACCTCCTTCTTTACCTTCGCTTAATCCTTTTACCATATTTTAACATGGTTTTTTATTTAACGTCAAACTATTTATTCAAGTTTTTTTCTATTTCATAGTGTTTTAATCATTAATTTCTAGAATAATTATATAATTATCATCATATCTTTAATTCTAGAAAATGAAAGATACCTTTGTTTGATTTTTATAAATCTACCAAACAAAGATATCTTCTATTTTTCTTCACTTTAGGCATATTCCATTTATTTGCAATCAAGTTATATATTTTATTTTTTCTTTTTTCCACCTTTATATTTCAAAATTTCATTTTCTATTTCTTTAAAAAAACTATTTACAGATTCACCTTGATCAAGAATCAATACCTCAATAGCATCTTCTAAAGTTTCCATAGTATAAATATGAAATTTTTTCTTTCTAATATCCTCTTCAACTTCACTTCTCAATATTAATTCATCAACATTTGTACTTGGAATTAAAACACCCTTACCATTTATTTTATCTATAATACTACAAACCCTATGAAAACCTTCAATTTTTTCATTAACACCACCAATTGCTTGAATTTCTCCAAACTGATTTATAGATCCAGTTACTGCAATATTTTGTCTTATCCCTCGTTTGCTTAATGCTGATAAAGTGCAAATTATCTCTGCAACAGATGCACTATCACCTTCAATCATCCCATAGGTTTGTTCGAAGCTTAATTGAAAATCTACAGGTAATTTTTCATATGGACTTATTAAATCACTTAAAAGTCCTCGAAGTATACTAATTGATTTTTCATGAATGTTCCCACTCATTTTACATTCCTTATGAATATCAATTATTCTACCCTCTCCTATATGAGATAAACATGTCACTCTCATAGGCTTACCAAAACTATAGCATCCGTTTCCAACTACAGCAAGTGCATTAATTATTCCAACTTTTTTTCCACTTGTAGTAATTAATGTCTTTTTATTTTTATAGTTATCCATTATATCCTCTAAAATTTTTTCATCTTCATAAGCAACATCTATTATATCTTGCCTTTCTATATTTTTTCTATTATCCTCTTTTGCATTGTTATTTGCTAAATATAATAATTTATTTATATAGTAATCATCTATAGAAAGCTTATTTCTTTGGCCTGTAACTCTAACTAAATATTTAATCATTTCATTAATTGCATCATCAGTTATATTTAATAAATTGTCTTTTCTTATTTTCTCATTAATCATTTCCAAAATATAATTTCTATTAGTATCACAATATTTCAATTCAATATCTGCATCAATTCTAAGTGGAAATATTCTTTTAAAATCCTCATCATTATCATATAATATTTGAAAACTTTCATAATCTCCTATTAAAATAACCTTTACACTAATAGGAATAGATTCTGGTTTTAGCCCCGCAATAGAAAGTACTTCTAAATAGCTTTTCGTATAATTATAATTTGCTTTTCCATGAATCAATGTCTTTTTTAAATAATAATAACTTAACCCACTACTTATTAAAGAAGATAATCTTAGTATTAAACAGCCTTCATTAGCTCTTAATAAACTTCCTGCACTAATTAAAGAAACATCTGTACTATATCCACCATTATTATTCCTGTATTCAATATTTCCAATTAAATTTCCAATAGTAGGGTCATCTTCATATATGACATTCGGGTGACTTTCTTTAGAATTATCAACAATCACATTCACATTATATTTAGAAAATATATTTTTTATAGATTCCTCATCATCTTCTAAATTTATTGTATAACATTCAACTATTGTTTCCTCAAAATCATCATACATTTGAATCAAATATTTATAAGCCTCATCTTGAGATATAAACTGAAGTAATAAATCATCTTTATCTTTCTGCATATTGTTTTTTATATATTCTCTATAAAGCTTCTTAAGTTTTTCAATTGATTTTATTTCAATATTTTTTAATGTTTCTAAGATAGATTCTGCTTCTTTTTTTAGCTTTGATGCTTGCTTTTCAATGGTTTCTTGAGTGAGATTTTCTAATTTATCATATTCATTTTGAGTCATCTCATCTCCTTCATCTTTTAACGGAATAAAAACAAATCCACCACTAGTTGCTTTAACATCAAAATTTTTAGTCTTTGCTGAATCCATAAGCTTAGTTATATAATCATTCCTTTTTTCGCTTATCTCTTCAATTACATCTTCTTTTTCATCATCTGAAGAACTACTGTAAAAGTCCATTATACATTCAAAATATTTTTCTTTAATATCTTCAATCATTTCTTTTAATAAATTGCCCTTACCATTTGGTAAAAATAAAGGAATAGGATTTAATTGATCTTGTTCTGTCACATAACAAATATCCTTAGGTGGAGGAAGTTTTTCATATATATTCTTAACATGTTCCACTAAACTTTCTAATTTTTCTTTTGAAAATGAATCTACATAATATATATTGTATCCGTCCTTTTGAATGCTCAAACTCTTTTTTATTTTATTTAAAGTAGATGTAGTTTCGAGTATTCTATTAATATTATTTTTCTTAACAGTATCTGTACAAGATGCACAAAAAATAATTTCACTTGGAGTTAATTCTTTTTTCATATTTTATCCTACTTTGAAGTTATTATTGGGTAATCTAAGGCACATGGAAAAAATAACATTCCAAAGCAGACTCCTCCCTAAATTTATAGTATATAATATTAATATTCTTAAAATACCAAAATAGATATACTTTTCTAAATTTTTCTGATTATAAAGTAATATGCTTAAAAATATTTATTTAATGCAACGAATATTCTTAAGCATAAAAAAATAAAAACATATAAAAATTTATTATAAGATATCCAATAGATAAAATTAATTCAACTTCTTTATAGATTATTTAACTACTTTAGACATACGAAACCTTAGGTTTACTATACCATATGTAATGAATCAAAAATATTACCTATTAATTCATTACATATGGTATAATGATAAAGTATTATTAGTACAATAGCGTTATTAACGATATTTTATGTAAGGGAGCAATTATTATGGGTTTTAAAGAAAAATTAAGCGGTAAATTTAGTAACTATTTTCAAAGTGCTTATATGAAAAAATACGGAGACAGAATTACAAGTATATCTGGAACTGTTTTATCTGTAAAGCTTATTGAAAAGAGTTATATTATCTTCAATAGATTAATGGTTGAAATGGTTATTAAGCCTGAAGTTGGCAAGACAATTGTTAAGTGTTGGTACAAAAAAAATAGATGGTTTAAAAAACCTGAATTCATTTCTGTAAAACAAGGAAATAAAGTTATTATTATGGGTGTTACAGGAGAAAAGAATAGCAAGAAGGAAAATTCACAACAAGTACAAATTATGAATGTGCTAAACCTTACAACAAAAAAGGATTTAGTACCAATAGATCACAGTCAACTAAAAAAATCACGCCAACAACAAATGAACATGAGAAGATAGTACTTAAAATTAATGCACAATTAACAATTGTTAATTGTGCATTAATTTTATTTTGATTTAATCAATAAATAAACACTATTAATAAATGCAATTATCCCAGAAAAGAACATTACAATAAGCCATTGATTAAGCGATAATGCTACTGTATGGAATACACCTTGTAAAAATGGTACATATAATACTGAACATATTAGTAATATTGATATTGTAACAGCTCCAACTAAATATGGATTTGTAAATAATTTTATTTGGAAAATAGAATGTCTTTCTGATCTACATTCGAATACATGTATAAGCTGAGACATAACTAATGTACATAAAGCTAAAGTTCTACATGTTTCCAAATTCATTTTGTAATATCTACCTACCATAAATGATAATAAAGTACATAATCCTATTAAAGCTCCTCTAATCGCTATCTTTTCAACTAATCCTCTTGCAAATATACTTTCCTTCTTGTCTCTTGGAGGTTGTCTCATTATATCTTGTTCTGGTGGATCAACTCCAAGTGCTATGGCTGGAAGTCCATCAGTTGCTAAATTTACAAGTAAAATTTGTATTGGACTTAATGGATTAGGTAAATAAAACATTGTTGCTAAAAACATTGTTAATACTTCTCCAAGGTTGCAAGATAACAAATATCTTATAAACTTTCTTATATTATCATATATTATTCTTCCCTCTTCCACCGCTGCAACTATAGTTGCAAAATTATCATCCATAAGAATCATAGATGATGCTTCTTTAGTTACATCTGTACCTGAAACTCCCATTGCAATACCTATATCTGATTCTTTAATAGCAGGTGCATCATTTACGCCATCTCCTGTCATAGCAACAATGTTTCCTTTTTTCTTAAATGATCTTACAATTCTTAATTTGTGACTAGGTGAAACTCTTGCAAATACCCTTATTTTTTTTATTTTGCCTTCTAATTCTAAATCACTTATTGCTTCAATTTCCTCACCTGTCATAACTTGCTCAGAAGTATTACATATATTTAAAGATTTAGCTATTGCAAGGGCAGTGTTTTGATGATCGCCTGTTATCATAATAGGCTTTATCCCTGCAAGCTTGCATTTTAAAACTGCATCCCTAGCTTCTTCTCTAGGCGGATCTATGCTTCCTGCTATGCCTAAGAAAATTAAATTTTGTTCCAAGTTTTCGCCCTTTATTAAATTCTCTTCTTTATACGCCCCTGCTATACATCTTAGTGCCCTAGATGACATTGCTGTAATAAAATCAGATACTTGCTTTTTCTTTTGATATGTGAAAGGTTTAATTTTATTATTTTCTAATATATAATCGCATCTTTCTATTATTCTTTCTGGTGCACCTTTTACATAACAAGTTTCCTTTTCTCCATCCTTAACTATAACTGACATCATCTTTCTATTTGAGTCAAAAGGTATATCAAATACTCTAGTACTCTTTTTTATAAAATTTTCAAGATCATTAACGTCATGAAAAAACATATTTATTAATGCAGTTTCTGTTGGATCTCCATGAAGTGCTTCACTCATTTTTTTCTTAGTAAAATCATAATTACAATCATTACAATAAATAAGAGCTTTCATAAATTTTGAACAATCGCTTATTTTTTCTTTCTCAAGTTCATGAAGTCTACCATTTATATACACTTCTTTTACAGTCATTTTATTTTGAGTTAAAGTCCCAGTCTTATCAGAACATATTACAGATGTGCATCCTAATGTCTCTACTGCTGGGAGTTTTCTTACAAGGGCATTTTTCTTAAGCATTCTCGATACTCCAAGCGCTAATGAAACTGTAACAATAGCAGCTAGCCCTTCTGGAATTGCAGCAACTGCAAGACTAACGCCAAGTAAGAACATCTCTGTTACATCATTTCCTCTTATTATTCCCATTGCAGTAACAATAGCACATATTATAATGCAGATAATTACTAAAACTTTCCCTAATGAATCTAATCGTTTATTTAAAGGGGATTTTTCTTCCTCAATACTTTGAATTAAATCTGCTATTTTACCCATCTCAGTTTTCATGCCTATGCAATCAATTTTAAATAAGCCTTTTCCCTTTACTACAGTGGTGCCCATAAATCCTACATTATTTTTCTTTGCCTTCTCTAACTTATGACCATTATTCTCATTTTCTACTTTCATTTTTCTATTATTAATTTCATATTGCTTAGCATCTTTATTTACACCAACTGACTCTCCAGTTAATAAAGATTCATCAACAACTATTCCTGAACTTTCAATAAAAAATCCATCAGCTGGTATTCTGTCTCCAGCTTCTAAAATAACAATATCTCCAATTGTTAAATAAATTGAATTTATAATTTTTATACTAGAATCCCTTAAAACTTTACAAGTTGGAGCTGCTAGTTCCTTTAATGCCTCTAATGATTTCTCAGTTCTAAATTCTTGAACAAATCCTAATATTGCATTAATAACAACTATTATAAGTATAGTAACCGCATCTGCTTTATCCCCAATCACCCCTGAAATTATAGTTGCTGCAATTAACACCCAAACAATAAAGTCATTAAATTGAGATAAAAATATCTTAAATGCTGATGCTTTCTTATTGTGCTTCAATTCATTAAACCCAAAGTTATTAATTCTCTTTTCTGCTTCCTTCGTGGTGAGACCAGATGTAAATTCCTTTTCCTGTATCACAACTTTTTCCTCCTAAATATAGACTATATACTATATATATTTTCCTTTATAAAAGTTATGCACATTAAAAAAAAGTGCGTAGCACAAATATAATCTTTTTACCTTTTTAAAAAGTGCTTTAGCACAAATATAATCTTTGCACCTTTTTAAAAAAGTGCTTTAGCACAACTAAGATCTTTTCACATTAAAAAAAAGTGCGTAGCACAAATATAATCTTTTTACCTTTTTAAAAAGTGCTTTAGCACAACTAAGATCTTTTTACATAAAAAAAGGATTAAAAACTAAATCCACAAAAAGTACTAATAACTTTACACAATTAAAAGAAAACACAAAAAACTTTAAACGTATAAAAAAGATATCTTAAAATGACATATTACTCATTCTAAGATATCTTATAATACAGATATTTAATTCGACCCTTGCACTCTCAATATTCTATCTGATGTCTAGCCGTTCTAACACTCCTATCTCTTTAGATGTGAGCTAAGAACGGCACGATCCTAGACGAGGTGCCCCTTGAGGTTATAAGTTCAACTAAATTCAGGTGGAGTATAAAAGTCCACCTGAAAAGTTTCACTTTATTTCATTGAATTAATTACATTTGTAAGTGGTGGTATTACTTGTTTCTTTCTTGATAGTACTCCAGGTAAGAATGCCATTGAATCTTTTAATTCAACATTAAATGTCTTTTCAACATAGTCATGTCTTTCACCTGCAACTAACACTTGTGAACCTTCAGTTAATATGTCAGTTAAAAGTAGCATCACTACATCATAACCTTTGCTATCTACTTCACTTTTCATGAAACTCAACATTTCATCTTTTAATGGCATGAATCCATCAATATCCATAGTATTAACTTGAGCTACTCCAACTTTAGCCTCTCCCATTTTAAATGGTTTGAAGTCTTGGTTAAATATTTGAGATAAACTCATTCCTTTTAAAGAAGTTCCTGCTTTAAACATTTCCTTTGCAAATTCTTCTAAACTTGAGATTCCAGCAAGTTCAGCTAATTTATTGCATACTTCCTTATCTTGATCTGTACAAGTAGGACTCTTAAATAATAAAGTATCTGAAATGATAGCTCCACATAATAGTCCTGCAACTTCTTTAGATGGAGTTATACCATGCTCAAAATAACATTTACCAACTATAGTTGAAGAACTTCCTAGTGGTTCATTTCTAAAATATATTGGATTGCTTGTTTGAATATCTGCAACCCTATGATGGTCTATGACTTCAAGAACTTCTGCTTCATCTAAACCATCAACAGATTGACCTCTTTCATTATGATCTACTTGAATGACCTTTTTCTTATGATTTGAAATAAGATGATATCTTGAAACAGTTCCAATAACTCTTCCATCCTCATCACTTACAGGATAGCTATTATATCTGGTTTCAGCCATAGTATCCTTAATATCTTCAACTAAATCATCCTTTGAAAATGATATTAAATCATCAGTAGCCATAACATAACTTACTGGTATACTTTGAATTAATAATCTTGAAGCTGTAAAAGAATGATGTGGTGTGCTTATTATAGTAACTCCATTTTCCTTAGCTTTAGAAAGTAAATTACCTGCAATTTGATGGGAACCAGTTATTATAATTAATGAAGCTTTTATATCTATTAAAGCTTCTTGCACATCAGGTCTATCTCCTACAATTGCAATATCACCTTCACCAGCAATTTCTTTTACGCTTTCTGGTTGCATTGCAGTAACTATAATCTTACCCTTAAATATTTTACAATCTTCATTTATGTATATACTACTAGCTGAAAGTGCATCTAATATATTTTCTATTGATGTTTTACTTTTAGCTAATATATTATTATCTAATATATCCATATATGATGATGCTAAGTTTGATATTGAAAGAATTCCTACTAATCTCTCATTTTCATCAACTACTGGTAAAGATTTAATATGATTATCTCTCATAATAATCCATGCCATCTTCAAAGAAATACTTGG
This sequence comes from Clostridium sp., assembly GCF_021372645.1. GTDB lineage: Bacteria > Bacillota > Clostridia > Clostridiales > Clostridiaceae > Clostridium. The sequence continues at coordinate 29,613 of NZ_JAJFUC010000037.1, forward strand.
TAATATTGATGCAATAGTATCGATATCTAAATCTTCCACTTTAAGTTTAACTGTTTCCAATAATCTTGGAGCAGTGACACCAAAGTAATCTAAAATAAATTGTGTTTCCGTATTTACATTACCTAATCTTACGGGTATAGTTGGAAGATTACTAGTCTTATTTTTAAATTCAGAATAACCATATGCAGCACAAATAGAATCTGAATCAGGATTTTTATGCCCAGTTACATAAACTATATTTTCCAAAATAATTCCTCCTATGAATTTTCATTTTATAATACATACTTATTTTACTTATAAAGTGAAACAATGTAAAGACTACTACCTCATATTATTTATCATACTCCAAAGATCATCTGCTGTTGTTATTGCTTTTGAATTAAGTTGAAAAGCTCTTTGAGTTAATATAATATCTGAAAATACTTCACCAGTGTCTACATTTGATGATTCTAAAGCACCTTGTACTACATTATAATTAGTACTTAATGTTACTTGCGCATCTAAACTTGGAGTAAAACAATTGTTTCCTATGGGTAGAAATCCTTTATCACCTATAGCTGTAAAAATTGGAATACTTCCAATTCTAGCTGTTTGATCTCCAACATTCATTGTTATTCCGCCATCTTTATCTATAGATATATTATCACTTTCTAAAGCTGGATTTCCTTCTGAAGCCCCATTTTCATATTGAATATATACTTTTGTGCCATTTGAATCTACTAAAGTTCCACTTGAATCAATCTTAAAATTACCATCTCTAGTATATACTATACTTCCATCATTTTGCGTAAGAGCAAAATATCCTTTTCCATCTATAGCTAGGTCAGTTTTTCCACCTGTTGTTAAAAGATTTCCTTGTTTATTTGTTGCATAATTTATTCCAAGTTTAACTCCAGTACCATTTATTGCTGTTTTATCTACAAGTGGAGTACCTTTTCTATCTAGTGATTCTGTTAAAAGGTCTTTAAATTCTACATCCGTACTTTTATACCCCGTTGTTGCACTATTAACTAAGTCATTTGAAAGATAGTCAAGTTTTTCTTGATATGCACTCATACCACTTTTTGCAGTAGCAAAAATATTAAACATAATTATTTCCTCCTCTATTTACCCTATACACGACCTAATTCAGTTGCAGCTTTTTGTACTGTTTCATCTTGCATCTTAACAAACTTTTGATTTGTTTCAAATTGTCTTTTTACTTCCATAAGCTTTACTAATTCTGTTGAAGGATCTACATTTGAACTCTCAAGTGTATTCTGTGCTACATTAACCTTAGCATTATAAATAGGACTATCTAGTGTTACATAATTATCTCCCATTGGTTTTAAATTATTATAATTATTAAAATCAGCTGTTAATAATTTATGAGTTGCGCCAGTTCCTTCAATATCAATATTATTTTCTCCATCTAATGAAAATTTCATATCTCCTACATATATTGGTTCTCTTGCACCAGTAGTATTGTTTACACCTAATACTTCACATCCATCACTTGTTATTAAATATCCTTGTTGATTAACCTTGAAATTTCCATCTCTTGTATAAACCTCTTTATTACCATTTTGAGCTACGAAAAATCCTCTTCCATCAATAGCAAAATCAGTTATATTATCTGTAGATTTAAAAGAGCCTTGAGTAAAAGTTGTTTCTACATCTCTTACCTTCACTCCTAAGTTTAAATTACCAATATCATTTCTAACATATTTATCACCTAAAAGCTTTTGTCTATTAGATATCATAACATCTTCAAAACTTTGTTTTGTCAATTCACGTTTCTTATAACCAGTATTATTTACATTTGCAATATTATTAGTAATTACGTCTTGCTCATTTTGTAATGTTATTAATCCTGAAACAGAAGTATAAAATCCTCTAATCAATTTAATCCGCTCCTTTTAAAATTGACTTACTCTCATTTTCATAAATCATGCCTAAATTCCTAGCTTTTTCCTCTATTTGGCTATCAGAAAGATTAATTGTATATTTATATCCAAGCATACATATAACCCCTAAAACTAGCCCTATTCCTATTCCAAATAAAATTTTTTTATCTATGAGAAAATATATATTTTTCTTTATTTTTTGAATAACCCCTTTACTAATAATACTTCCCCCTTACTCACAGATAATTCATGACATATTTGTTCTTCTGTTAATCCTTCTTTTAAAAGTTTTTTAATTTTTTGAGTTTTACTGCTATCTACATTTTCTGAAAAATCAATTTCAGATATTATTCCATCTGCTATATCTGAATCAACAAACAAAGTTTTGTCTATTTCCTCCATGATCTTATCTACTTGGTTAAGCTCTTCTACTTTTTGATTATTAACTTTATTATATTCATTATTTATATTACTATCTATATCATTTTCTAAACCCTCTTTATTTTCGTACATTTCTTTATCATTCTTGAGTTTATTTAGATTCTTTCTTATATCTACAATTTCTTCTTGCAATTCTGTTAAACTTTCAGCTATATCTCTTCTTAAAATCCCAATTTCCATTTTATAATCGTTTAGCTCTTCTTTATTATCTTGCAATACACTTTGAAAAGATATATTTAAAATATCCTCTTCTCTTTCAATTTCATTTTCTTCTTTCATAGCATGATAATTATAAATTATTAAAACAAGACCTATTGTTATTAATATTAATGGCATAAAACACCTCAATTCAGTTAACAGTTAAGGAACAACTGTAAGTTGGTTTTCTTTCATTTGGTTAGTTGAACTTTCTCTTTGTGCTTTCTCCTTAATTGTACATTGTAAATTTTTAACTGTACATTGGTATTAATTTATGTAATGCAATTTTTTCATACATTCTCTTAAATTACTAATGGATCTACTATGTAATTGGCAAACTCTAGATTCAGAAACACTTAATACTGTTCCTATTTCCTTTAATGTTAAGCCTTCGTAATAATAAAGATTTAATATAGTTCTATCCTTTTCCTTAAGCAAATTTATTGCTTGTGTTAAAATCTCTAATTGCTCCTTATCTTGAAGATAAGCATCAGGACTCGGACTATTTTTATCTTCTATAATGCCAATAAGATTTATATCTTCATCGTCTGAAAAAATAACATTTTCTAAAGATACCATTGAAATATAGTTTATATAATTTTCAATTTCTGCTACTTTACTTAAAGAAATCTCTAAATGTTTTGCTATTTCATCATTTGTAGGTTCTCTTAATAACTTCATTTGTAAATCATCAATAGCTTTATTGTATTTATTTAATTTATCCATAGCACCTTTAGATATTGGTCTATTTTTTCTTAATTCATCTATCATTGAACCTTTAATTCTTATAGATGCATAAGATGAAAATTTCATTCCCTTGGTATTGTCAAACTTATTTATTGCATCCATAAGTCCGATAAAGCCATAACTCACTAAATCCTCATACTCCATGTATTTGTTTTTTCCAAACATGACTCTAGAGGCAATATACTTTACTAATGGAATATATTCTTGTATTATTTGTTCTTTTTTATCCACATCATTTACAGCGTGCATATTATCCCCCTGACTTTTTCTATATCATTAGTTAATATCCCCTACATCCATGTTTTTTAATTTATAACTTAGCTCTTTGTTTTCTCACTAGTTCAAAAAGTCCTTGAATTATAATATCAGTTTGAACTGGTGTAATATCTAAAAATTTTAAACCATACAATTTTTCTTTATTTTCTGTACTTTCAATTCTCACAATATTGCACTTTAATTCAATTTCATGTCCTTTTATTTTTATCTTAATTAAAAGTAAATCCTCTTTTTTTATCTCATCGTTTACTTTAATTTTTAATCCCCCACCACTTAAATCTATCATATATGCTTCTTTATAAGATATACTATCGAATTCTTTTTTATCTATATCAGTAATTATTTTATAATTTATAGTATCAAATAAACTTACTCTAAAAAAATTTCTTCTTTGTATTTTTTTTATGTCAAAAGGTTTTGATATCTTATAATATATTATATTTCCTTCTTTCCCCCTTGAAATTACCTTAGAATAAAATTTAAAACATCTTCCATCATCTAAAAAAGAATTCATTTCAATTTTCTCATTTATATGTACCATTAGATATTCACCATCATTAACTGGCAAATTTATTCTTAAAAAATCATCTTGTACATCTATAATTAAGGCTTTATATATTTTTTCCCCTGTCACTACTTCTATTTTGTCATTAACTTTTAAGTTAATATCATCCACCTTAAAATCCCCCTATGAAAATAAATTAAACCATCTCTTAAATAATCCTTTTGCTCCATTTAATGAGTTCATTTCTTGACCCATAAGTTTCATCGCGATATTTTCTATATCTTTAGCTGCATCACAATTAGGATACAACACAACAAAAGGTTTTTGCTGTCTTACACTTTGTACTAATTTCTTATCATCTAGTATGCATCCCAAATATTCAATATTAATTTTCAAGAATTTACTAACTGCTATATTAAACCGATTATAAGTGTCTTCTCCTTCTTCTCTAGTAAATGCTTTATTTACTATTACTTTTGCGCTAGTTTTAAGTTTATAATGATCTATAGCCTTTATTAAACTATATCCATCTGTAAGGGAAGTCGGTTCAGGCGTAGTTATAAGGATTAATTCTTCGGATGCTGCTATAAATGATAAAACATCTTTATTAACCCCCGCTCCTGTATCCATTAGTATGTAATCATACTCATCTAATGTATCCAATTTTTCTAAAAATATTTTTTTATCGTTTTCTTCTAAGTCTTGAGCCTTACTCAATGCAGATCCTGCTGGAATTAAACTTACTCCATTAGTTCCTTCTACAATTATATCTTTTATTCCCAAATCAGTAAATATTATATCAAATATATTATTTTTAGGATAAATACCCATTAAAACATCATCATTTCCCATACCTAAATCTGCATCAAAAATCAAAACCCTTTTACCCTTATTTTGAAGAACTATAGCTAAATTAACAACAAAATTACTTTTTCCAACGCCACCTTTTCCTGATGTTACTGTTATAAATTTAGTAGATGTTTTTTTATTTTTCTGATCTTCACTATTTATCAATTTTCGTAACGATTCTGCTTGATCTAGCATAGAATTTCCTCCCCTAGAATGAAACTTGTAATTTCTTCTTTTGTAGGCACCTTTATATCATCGGGTACATTTTGTCCTATAGTTATAAAATTAACTGGTTTATTAGCAATCTTAGCTATATTATACAAAGATCCATATACAGTAGTTTCATCAAGTTTTGTAATAATAATATTATCATATTTAAGTTCTGCATAACCTTTTAGTATACTCTTTATATCACTATTTTTTGTAGTTGCACTTATTACCATATTTACATGATCAGGATTTGCTTTTTGAACAAAAGCTCTAAGCTCTGAGATTTGCATTGCATTTTTACTACTTCTTCCTGTAGTATCTATAAGTACAACCTCACATTCCTTCATATTTTCAATAGCTTCTTCCATTTCTTTCATAGTGATAACTACTTCAAAAGGAATATTCATTATTTCAGCATAAGTTTTAAGTTGCTCTACAGCTCCAATTCTATATGTGTCTACTGTTATTAATCCAACTTTCTTTTTTTCAACAAGAGCAAGTCTTCCTGCAAGTTTTGCTATAGTAGTAGTTTTTCCAACACCAGTTGGTCCTACTAATACAACTCTTCCACTTAAACCTTGTCTAGATATCAAAATGTCTTTTTCAAAAACATCTCTTAGGGCTTCTATTTCATCCTTGATTTCATTAGATTCTTCCTTTATTGCTTGTACAATTTCATTTTGAAATTCTTCATCAATATCTAAATTCTTTAATTTCTCTTTTAAAGAATCAGTTGATTTTTCTTGGTATGGTGTACCCTCTATTACTTTTTTAAATAAACTTTTTAATTCACTTACGTCTTTATGTATAGCTTCTATATTGGTATCTTCTAACTTTTTATCTTCTTTCTCTATATTAACTTTAGAAACCCCTTTTTCTATATTAGAATTATGTTCAAATATTCTACTATTTAATGTTTCAGGCTTTTCAGTTTCTTTAAATTTTACTGATTCCCTTGAAACCAATACTTCATCTTGCATCAATCTTTTAATGCTTTCTAAAGAATTTTGAAATTCTTCATCTTTTTTTAAATAATTTTTATCTTGATTAAAATTATTTTTTTCTACATTTGATGAATTTTCAACTGCTGCTGTAACTTCAATTATTTTTTTTGAAAATAACCCTTTTAACCCTGGACTTCTGACCTTTCTTTGACTTATTATAATAGCATCTTTTCCCATTTCATATCTAATACGAGTCAAACCTTCATTCATATTTTTCACAAGATATTTTTTAATAACCATCTATATTCTTACGACTCCTTCACTATTAATTTGAACATCATTTGGCACTTCATTTAAAGAAATCACCATAATATGAGAAAATACCATTTCTATTAATTTTCTAAATACAGGTCTTATATTTGGAGAAACCAATATAATTGGTTGATTATTGTAAAAATAAACTGATTCCACAGTGTTTTTTATACCATTAAGTATCTTTGTAGTTATATCTGGATTTACTGTTGGAAAAGAACCTTGAACAGATTTTTGGGTATTATTCGCAATCATTTCTTCTATGTTAGGGTCCAAAGTTACTACTGTAATTGTCCTATTCTCATTAACTATTTGATTGCAAATAGTTCTAGCTAATGAAAATCTGACATATTCAGTTAAAGTTTCTAAATCTCTAGTATTTTTAGAATTATCAGCTAAAGATTCCATTATAGTTACAATATCTTTGATTGGTACTTTTTCTTTCAGTAAATTTTGTAATACCTTTTGAAGCTCACCAATTGATAGCAAATCTGGTATAAGTTCCTCAACAACTGCACTATATTTTTCTTTTGCATTTTCAACAATAAGTTTAACTTCTTGTCTTCCCAGCAATTCATAAGAATGGTTTTTTATAGTTTCAGTTAAGTGAGTTACCATAACTGTTGTTGGGTCAACTACTGTTAAGCCCTTAATTTCTGCTTCTTCTCTTTGATCCTTATTTATCCAAACTGCTGGAAGACCAAAGGTTGGTTCAATTGTCTTTATACCTGGTATATCTGAGTTTTCTCCAGTTGGATCCATACAAAGTAACATACTTGGCATTAATTCTGAAGAAACAACCATTGTACCTCTAATTTTTATTATGTATTCATTAGTCCTAAGTTGTAGATTATCCCTAATTCTTATAGGCTGAACCACAATTCCCATTTCTATAGCACACTGCCTTCTAACAGATGCAATTCTTTGAAGTAAATCTCCTCCTGATGCTTCATCTGCAAGAGGTATAAGACCATACCCTATTTCAACTTCCATTGATTCTACAGAAATTAAATTCATAACATTTTCTGGTTCTTTACGTTCTGATTGAATGATTTCCTCTTCTTCTGATACAATTTCTCTTGCTTCTTTAACTGCTGCCTCTTTATAAAGTAAATAAGTTAATCCTCCCGTAGCTATAGAAGCTGTAAAAAACGGAACTTTAGGCATACCGGGCACAAGTCCCAAAAATAACATTAACCCACTTGCAATTCCTGTAGCAACTGGAAAAGCTGTTAATTGTGTTGATAAAGTATCTCCAAAATTATCTGAACTGCCTGAACGTGTAACTAAAATACCTGATGCTGTTGATATAAGTAGTGCTGGAACTTGACTTACAAGACCATCACCAACAGTTAAAATAACATAAGTTTGAGCCGCCACTGCTGCACTCATATTTTTTTGAAGTACACCTATTATAACCCCAGCTACTATATTTATAACTGTAATAATAATACCTGCTATGGCATCACCTTTAACAAATTTAGATGCACCATCCATAGATCCATAAAAATCTGCTTCTGATTGAAGGTCTTGTCTTCTCTTTTTAGCTACAGCTTCATCAATCATTCCTGAATTTAAATCTGCATCAATGCTCATTTGTTTACCTGGCATAGCATCAAGTGTAAATCTAGCTGATACTTCTGCAACTCTTCCAGCACCATTTGTAATAACCATAAATTGTATTACTACTATAATTAAAAATATAACTATACCAACTACATAGTTTCCACGTATAACGAACTTACCAAAGGCTGTAATAATAGTTCCCGCATCTGCCTCTGTAAGTATTAATCTTGTTGAAGATATGTTAAGTGCTAATCTAAATAATGTTGTAACCAGCAACAATGTAGGGAATACTGAAAGTTGTAATACACTAGTTGTAAACATTGTAATCATAATTATAACTATAGAAAGTGTTATATTTAAGGCTAAAAGTAAATCAATTAGTTGTTTAGGCAGCGGTATTATTATCATAAGTACTATGGTAATAACGCCCAATGCCACTATTACATCCAAATTGTTTTTTATATTTAGCCTTTTATTACCAAATTCCAAACTTTAAACCTCCTTATTTTTTAAGTTTAATTACCACTGCTAAAATTTCTGCAACACCTTGATATAAATCTTGTGGTATATCATCATCTATTTCTACCCTATCATACATCATTCTTGCAAATGGTTTATTTTCAATAACTGGAACTTCATGTTTCTTTGCCATACTCTTTATATTAAGTGCAACATAATCTGCTCCTTTAGCTACAACTTTGGGAGCCTCCATATTCCCATCTTCTTCATATTTTAAAGCAATAGCCAAGTGAGTAGGGTTTGTTATTACAACTGTAGCATCTGCAACAGATGACATCATTCTTTTCATACCCATTTCCCTTTGCCTTTGCTTAATTTGCCCTTTTACTTTTGGGTCTCCTTCTGATTGTTTATATTCATCCTTAATTTCCTGCTTTGTCATCTTCATATCTTTACTATGCATTCTAACTTGAAGAAAATAATCAATAGCTGCAACAATAACAAGAACTAAACATATTTGTTTAAAAATACCCACTACTAAATTTTTAACTTCATCTCCCAATGAAGGTAAGTATAAATTTGAAATACCTAATATACTTTGATAATTTTTTGCTATATAATTATACGCTAAAATTGATATTATAGTTATTATTATCATATTTTTTCCCAAATCCACTAAACTTCTTTTGGACATAATATTTTTCATTCCTGATATTGGATTCAATTTTCCAAAGGAAGGTTTTAAAGGTTCTCCTGTAAATAAAAAACCTGTTTGAAGCAAACTTGCAATAATTCCACCGATCATTATAGGTAATGCAAAAGGTAAAAGCAGAGCTGCTATTTTTAAAATAACAGTAATCACGATATTAGAAAGTGTTCCTTTATCAAAATTTTCTAACATAGGAAGTTTCAAAAAATAAATGATTACATCTTTAAATCCAGATGTTAACATTCCCCATAAAGAAGAAATAAGCATTGTACAAATAAGCATTGTAATTGCAACTGATACATCTTTACTTCTAGCTAATTGACCTTTATTTCTAGAATCTGATTTTTTCTTTGGAGTTGCTTCTTCTGTTTTATCATCACTTGCAAAAATTAATGCTAATGGAACTGCTGGTACTAAATTAACTATTTCCCGGAAAATATTCGGTAAATTATATATAGCTGTACCTACTAATTTAAGCATTAGTGGTAATAATATAATAAATGTTACAAAACCAAGCATATTTTTAATAGGCATACCAAAAATCATAATTGGTATTGTTGGTACTGTTCTTGAAATTAATCCCAAGCATACGTCTGTTATAACAATTATCAATACCAAAGGTATTGCTATTTTCACACCTAATGTAAAGTAACTAAAAATAGTTTGCATAACTCCCATCAATGTTTCTTGATAAACTATTGTTTTGCCAATTGGTACTATTTTTGTACTTTCAACTAGCATCTTAATAACTACATGGTGTCCATCAACTATAAAAAAGAAAGCTAGAGAAATAAAATATGAAAAATTCCCAAGTAAAGTTGATGTAGTATGGCTTGTTGGATCTAATATAGATACCATTGAAAAGCCTGCATGAATATCCATCCATGCTCCTGCTAGTTTTACTGCTTGAAAAACTAAATTGGTTATGTAACCTAGTATTAACCCAGTCATTATTTCACTTATTGCATAAAATACTAAAATATAGCCATTGTTTATAGCATTTACTGTGGAATGATCTATTCCAGATATAATTCCAAATGAAAGTATAAGTGAGAAAACACCTTGAAAAACTTGAGGTGTTCCAGTTGGAAAAAATATTTCAACAGCTATAAAATATGAAGTTATTCTTAAAAAAATCAAAAACAATGCAAGGAAGTAGACTGCATCTATCACAGTGGCTTACCTCCTTATGTGGTAATCTTTGAAATTAAATCAAAGATTCTAGTAGTAAAAGACATAATTGTTTCAAGCATCCAGCTACCTAAAAATATTCCAACAACAGCTGTTGCTATTAATTTAGGGACAAAAGTTAATGTTTGTTCTTGTATTTGAGTAGTTGCTTGTAAAATACTTATAATTAATCCTAGTACAAGAACTATTATTAATATAGGTGCCGATACTTTTGCTGCTGTTATTATTGTATCTTTAACTACTGCATTAAGCATTGTTTGTGTCATAACATCTCACCTCACATAAAACTCTGTACTAAAGATTTTGTCAATAGATACCATCCATCAACCATTACAAATACTATTAACTTAAATGGAAGAGATACCATTGTAGGTGGCAACATAAACATACCCATGGCCATTAAAACACTAGATATCACCATATCTATCACAAGAAATGGCAAATATATTAAAAATCCTATTTGAAATGCTGTTTTTAATTCACTTATCGCAAAAGCAGGAATTAATGTAGTAAATGAAACATTTTCTTTTGTTAAATTCGTTTTATCAACTCCACTAATTTCAATAAATAATTCTAAATCCTTTTCTCTTGTTTGTTTTAACATAAATGATTTTAATGGCTTTGAAGATTCTTCAAATGCTTGTTCCTGAGTTATTTTATTTTCTAAATATGGTTGAATTCCATTAGTATTAATTTCATAATAAACAGGCGACATAATAAACAGAGTTAAGAATATAGCAAGACCTGTCAAAATTTGATTTGGAACTGCCTGTTGTACTCCCATTGCACTTTTAAGGAATGAAAAAACAACTATAATTCTAGTGAAAGATGTCATCATTATTACTATAGATGGTAATAATGATATAATTGTAAAAAATATTAATATTTTAATGCTTGATACATAATCTTGTGGTGTACCACTTTTATCTCCAAGTGATATATTAAGTTGAGGTAAATCTGTACTACTTGGAGCAGCATATGCATTTATAGTGCAAAACATCATGATTCCAAGAGCCATCATGAGAGTAAATATAACTCTTTTTTTATTATTTTTCATGTTTCTCTTCCTTTGATTTTATATTCTTTACTATCTTAGAAAAACTATTTTTTAATTTCAATATTAGTTTATTATAATTCTCATTTATCTCTTGAGCTACTTTTTTCTTATCTTCTTCAACAATATTAATTTCTTCTTCAGATAGTTCTGATAATTTTTCCATATGTCCTGCAGTGCTAGTCATAACATACCCTTTTTGTCCAATTTTAACTATTAATATAGTATTTTCTTTTGTTACTTGTACTCTCTCAATAACCTTAACATATTTATTATTATTAATTGCACTCAGTTTTGTACCCATTAATTTAAAGCTTAAAAACATTAATCCGAGTGTTACTCCTAAAGCTAAAATAAGCTTTGCTATCATTCCTAATAATTCAAAATTCATTTTTTCACCCTACTGAACTATCATACTTTTAAATCTTATATCTGTAATCTTCCCTTTTGTTAAGTCCTTATTAATAGCATCCATCAGTTGTTTTTTCATAGCTTCTTTATTTTCTACATTATTTATATATTCAGCTTTTTGACTTTTTAAATAGAATATAATATCATCTCTTACAACTACTTGATTAGCTGTTAATTCTTCAGTTAGCTTTGTTTTTGTCTTATCATAACCTAAAGATATTTCCCCTTTAAAATATCTTTTTCCACCTTCATCAGCTAAATTAACTGTAAATTCTGCCAAATCCACATATGTGTTTTCTACAACAACCTCTTGGGCTTCTATTGTTTTACTAGTTTTCATATATAAATATACTCCCCCAAAAGTCGCTGCTCCTAAAACTATCAACCCTAAAATAAATAATATTACCATAACTCCTTTATTACTTTTACCAGTGTTTTCACCCTTTTCTTTTTCTTTGCCTTTTCCAAAAGCCATTATTATCACTCCTTACTATTGCAACAATTAAAATGTTAATTTTTATATTTTGCACTTAAATATCTTATTTTTGTACTTTATAACTGCACTTATTACTTCTTCTACACTTTCTAGGACTATATATTTTTTCCCATTTGTCAATGTTATTATTGTTTCAGGTACCTCTTCTATTTTTTCAATATGATCATCATTAAGTATGAATTTCTCGTGGTTCATTCCTGTTACGTCTATCATAAATTTTCACCCCTTATTTTTTCTAATTCATCAATGTACAATTCACAATACACACTTTTCAATTGTCCATTATATTTTGGTCACTAAAAATTCTATAATTTCTATACATTAAAATAATTCAATAATGAATTTTATTATGTGTATTCTGCATTATGCATTGTAATTTAATAAATATTTGCAAGTTGAGAAATCTATACTCAACTTGCTTATTATTATATTATACTATTACTAACTTATAAAAACTATCTCATCAATCCAGTAATAGTTTGAAGAATTTCATCTCCTGTTGTTATCATCTTACCTGCTGCTTGAAAACTTCTAGTTGCTGTAATCATATCTGTAAATTGTTCTGTTAAATCTACATTTGATCCTTCAAGACAACCTTGAACTAAATCTCCATAACCACCACTATTGTCAGTAGATGATCCATATCCAGATTTTACTATAGTAGCTCCTGAATTTGATGACACTTGTAGCAGATTACCTCCAATACCTGTTAAACCTTCTGGATTTTTAAAATTTGCCATAGCTATTTGACCAAGAACAGTTCTACTACCACTTCCAAGTACAGCTGTAATACGACCGTCTTTTCCTATTTCAAATTTTTTAATTGGATCTTGTATAGAACCATTAGTTACTGAATCTGGTATTATTAATGGAATTAACTTTGACTCATCTGCTGTTTGAGTTGTATCATCAGCATTTACATAGGTAGCTGTTGTTCCAGTGGTAGCCTGTGTAAGTGCTGAACCAACATTGTAACCCATAACTCTATATCCATCTGCTGTTAATAAATTTCCATCTTTGTCCAAAGTTAAATTTCCATCTCTCGTATATAAAGTTTCTTGCATAGTTCCACCAGTTATTGCATTAGAAGTTAATGCAATATTTCCATCTACAGCTCCTTTTCCAACCATTAAATATCCATCCCCATCAACACAAACATCAAGTGATCTTCCTGTTGATAAGGCATTTCCTTGTGACATTACTTTGTTTATACTTGATAATTTTGCTCCAAGTCCTACTTGTTTAGCATTTGTTCCACCTTTAGTTGATGTAGGTGCACTTGCTTCTCCAGCATTTTGATATAACATATCGCTAAACTCTGCTCTTGAAGACTTAAATGAGGTAGTACCTACATTGGCTATATTATTACCTATAACGTCTAATTTAGTTTGATTAACTTTCATTCCGCTTATTCCAGAATACATACATCTTAACATAAACGTTCCTCCAAATCATTTTTTTATTTAACTTGATTCTATCGTTCACCAAGTTGAGGCCCCCGCATATCAGTTAACAATTAACAGTTGCTAATAAATGCTTTTAGCATTTATTATTTATATATTTTCTCAAAGCACAAAGTGCTTTGTTCATTAACTGTTCCTTGTTCACTATTAACTGATTTAAGTCCAGCCTATAAAATCACTACACTGTCTATATTTGTAAATATGTTATCTTTTGCTCGCTCTTTTTCAACAGCTGTTATAAGTGTTTTGTTTTCAACGCTTGCAATTAGTGCCACGTCTTTATATAACATAACTGTATTTTTTGAATTTTTATCTTTTGCAATTTTAAATCCTTTTTCTATTTGTTTCATGTCTTCCTCTGTAAAATTAATTTGATTTAGTCTTAGAGCTGCATGTTTAGATATAGTAAAACCTTTATCTTTATTCTTAACATTATCTAAAACATCTTTAAAGCTTGTTTTATCCTTAGAATTAGTTGTATTACTTATCTTAGTTTGTGTACTAGTAATTTGTCCAAAATTCCCTACTGAATATGCTTGTCCGTTAATAATTCTATAACTCATCTATGCTCCTGTTGTTGCGGTGGTAGTTGCTGTATCTGTTGTAGTAGTGCCTGATGTGCTAGTTGCTATATCTGTTGTGGTGCCAGTAGTTGTAGTTGGTAGTTGTACATTCATCTCATCAGCTGTTAAATCACCAGCTCTTACAATATCTCCATAGTCATATGTCTTAGTTGTTGAATTTCCATCTGAATCTAAAACATCAACTTTTATTTTTACTGTTGCACTACTAACAGTATCAATATAAGCACCACTTGCTGTTCCTTTTACAAGAGTAGTCTTACCATCCGTACCTACTTCTGCTAGAACAACATTTTTTTTGTTAGCTGCCAAAGCTGAAGCCGCTAAAAAATCCGAATTAAGTGCCGCTCTGCTATTTGAAACTGTGTTAGTATCTGTTGTTTGTACAGTTCCTATTACATTTGCAACAGAAATTTCTTCTTTTTTTCCATCAATCAGCATATTCAAATAAGTTCCTCCAGATTTTTTTATTACCCCAGTTACAGAACCTTGAACATATGCACCATTATCATCTTTTTCATTTGTTATTACTGTTTTACCAACCATTTGTTGATACGCAGAATCTGACATAGTAGTATTTAAATTTGTCATTTGTTCCATTGACGCAAATTGAGCCATTTGACTAACATAAGCACTTGAATCTTGATTTTGTGTTGGATCTAAATTACTTAATTGTGCTGCCAAAATCTTCAAAAACGAATTTTTATCCATATCACCGCCAGTTGATGATTTTGGTACAATTTTAGTTCCATTACTAGTGGTTCCTGAAGTTGCAACATTAACAGTAGAATCATTCAAGGCGTTTACAGAACTACTCATATTTTTACCTCCTATGCAAAAAATTCTATATTGTTATTATCTGATGTAATATTATCTATCAACTCTTCTTCATTGATTTTTGTATTATTGCTCGTATTACTGTTGTTATTATTGCTTCTTTCTTGTTCTCCAGAAAGTTGTCCACCAAAACCTTGTTCCTTAAAGAAAGTTGTATCATCTTGATAAAGTTCAATATTAACATCTGATATTTTTATGTTTTGTTCACTTAATTGCTTTTTAATATCTGTTAGATTTTGTGAAAGTAGTGAAGTTGTTTCCTTTGAGCTAGCTTTTAAGTTAGCTTTCATAATACCATCTTCTTGCACTAATTTTATAGTTATCTCCCCCAAATTTCCTGGGTTAACTTTAAGTGTTAATTCCTTAAGTCCATTATTACTCATAAATTTAACATCTTTTATTAAATCATCTGTAAAAGTAGCCTTATCTATTGTAAGTCCTCTAACAGTATCAACACCTTGATTTTGAACAGTTTGAGTTCTTGATGCAAATAAATTTATTTTATTTAAAGAACTATCCTTATCATCATCAATTAAAGAATTTAAAAATTTATCTTCTTTTGAAACTTCCTTGCTATCCTTTGATCTTGTAGCATTATTACTTTCATTTTCAGTTGAACTTTCTTTATTATCTTGTGAATAGTTTTTATTTAACATATCTTCAAGAGTTAAAACTTTTCCATTTTGATTTTGCTTATTATCTAGCATGTTAGATATTTCTGACATTAAATTTTTTATACCACTTTTAATATCTTTTGTAGCTTCAGTATTATCATCTGCAAGATTAGTACTTAAATTACTTAAAAGCTTTTCCATCAATTTTAATGAATCAGTATCTAATCCATCTGCACCAATTCCATTAATCATATTTTTTAAATTATCAGAATTAATTTCGACTTTTGATTTCAAATCGTCTTCCTTAATGCCTAATTTCGCAAGTAAACTTAGTAATTCATTTAAAATATTATTAACATCATCTTTAGAAGCAGATTTACTATCTTTCTCTAGTTCTTCAAGTTTCCCTTTTAATTCATCAATTTTAGCAGTATCTTTAGTTTTAGTTTTATTAGTGTTATCTACTTTTTGAGCATCTGCCTCTTTAGAATTAGCTTTTGAACTTAGTACATCTTTAAAATTTTCACTTTTAGAACTTTCAGATCCTGAAGTAGTTTTACTATTCTCTGCTTTATATAATTCTGTGGTAGATTTACTAGATAAATTTGTCTTAGAATCTTTTACTGAAATGTCTATGCTATTAGTTGTAGAATTAATTGATGTTTTTGTAGCTGCAACCATTATTCTCACCCCCCTTCAATTTACAATTGATAATGTATAATTCACAATTAATGAACAAACTCCTAAGGAATTTTGAAAATATCCATTAAAATTGATCTTGGTCGTGCTTCGCACTTTTTTCAGCAGCCAAATGATCTTGGTTGTGCTTCGCACTTTTTTCAGCAGTGAAATGATCTTTGTTGCTCTTCGCGCTTTTTTCAGAAGTGTATATTTTCTACTTATATTGATTTCTCGCATACGCATAAAGAGCTAATTCATCAAGATTTATTTGTTCTACCCTATCTTGATCCCTTACATATGCTTCATATTTTTTATCCTTTAAGGTTTCAACAGTTTTTCTTTCCATTTGCTTTACTGTTAAATCTCTTCTTCTTTTATCAATTTCTTGATTTTTTATAACTAAGTCTTTTTCAGTTGACTTTATTCCACTTTGTACTCCTTGAATATAGTATCTTTTTAGTTTTTGATATATTATATCTTCATTAGGATCTATGCCCTTATATTTATGATAATTTTCATTAAGTTCTTCTAGTTTTTCTTCTATTTTCTTTTTTTCTCTCTGACTTTCAGTAAATAACCTTTTGCTTTCTTCTTCTTTTTCATTTCTAATTTGAAGAAGTTTATCTAAACCAAACTTAAATCTTTCAGCCAAAGTGGACCCCCCTTTTATTGATTAAATAATACATCTGGATTATTATTTAAACATTGATATCAAAGCCTCTTCTGTCACTTCAAAACTTGATTTTTCATCAATCCCTTGACACAGAAAATTATTTAATACATCATTATAATTGATTGCCATATCAATTTTTTTGTTACTTCCTTTAACATAAGCACCTATATTTATTAAATCTTCTGAATCCTTATAAGTTGCTAAAAGATCTCTTGCCATAGACGCTGCTTCTTTATGTTCCTTAGGTGCTATTTGACTCATAAGTCTACTAACGCTATTTAATGTATCAATAGCTGGATAATGATTTTTATGTGCTAAATCTCTTGATAACACTATATGTCCATCTAGTATACCTCTAACAGCATCTGCTATAGGCTCATTAAAATCATCACCATCAACAAGTACTGTATAAAATGCTGTTATTGATCCATCTGAAGATGTACCCGACCTTTCCATAAGTTTAGGAAGCTTTGCAAATACTGAAGGTGTATAGCCTTTAGTTGCTGGTGGCTCGCCTATAGCAAGTCCAACTTCTCTTTGAGCCATGGCAAATCTAGTAACTGAATCCATCATGAGAATTACTTTTTTGCCTTTATCTCTAAAGTATTCTGCTATTGCTGTAGCTGTTAGTGCTCCTTTAATTCTTATTAAAGCAGGCTTGTCTGATGTAGCACAAACTACAACAGATTTCTTCATACCTTCCGGTCCTAAATCCTTCTCTATAAATTCTAAGATCTCTCTGCCTCTTTCACCTATTAATGCAATAACATTAACATCTGCTTTAGCTTCTCTTGCAATCATTCCTAGTGTAGTACTCTTACCAACTCCACTACCTGCAAAAATACCAATTCTTTGTCCATCGCCACAAGTTAAAAATCCATCTATTGCTCTGACTCCAGTTGGCATTATATCCGTTATCCGTTTTCTTTTTAAAGGGTCTGGAGCATCATTTTCTAGTAGATAATCTTCACCTTCAATTGATATATAATCACAATCTAGAGGATTTCCAAGTCCATCGATTATATGCCCAAGTAACTTATCTGAACATTTAACACTTAATGGTTTGCGTTGTGGTACAACTCTACAGCCCGGTGAAATCCCTATAAGCTCATCAAGAGGCATAAGAATTATAAATTCATCTCTAAAACCTACAACTTCACAATTTACAGAAGTATTTTTCTCGTTATATATTATACAAAGTTCACCAACAAATGCCTTAATACCTTGTACTTCAATAGTAAGTCCTATTACCTTCTTAACAACACCTTCACTATATATTGTTGATATACTCTTGACTTTTTTAATTAATTTATTAAAATCTAAGTCCAACTCTAACATATAAAACTACCCCCACCTTTTTCAGTTGATAGTTAACAGTTAGCAGTTAATAATGTATGATGGAATTTCTACGAATTTTTTAAACTCTGAAGGAGTTTTTTTCTAAACTGTTTATTATTAACTGTTCCTTGTTAACTGATTAGAGCTTTTCGTATTTGTTCCATTCCAGTATCTACGCCAACTTTTACTATACCACTAGGTTTTTCCAAAGTTGCATTTCCTGGATTCATAAAATCATCAGCAATTATAAAAATCTCATTTTTTATTCCATATGATATCTTCCATCTTTCAACTTGAGATTTTAATTCTTTAACATGAATTGAATTTGCTTTTAAAATAACATTATCTTCTCTTTTTGAAATTTTAAAAGCCTCTTCAATAATTGAATTCATTGAATCATCCCTGCTTAATGTTTTTTGTGCAATACTTTCAGCTATCTCTAGTGCTAAATTTACTATATCTGCTTTTTTATCATCTAAATATTTGGAATAATTCTCATATGCACACTTTAAAATTAGTTCTGCTTTATTTACAATTTCAGCTGCCTCTGCTTTTGCTACATCAATAGTCTCATCATAAGCTTTTTTATATCCATCATCATATCCATTTTGAATTCCTTGTTCATAACCTTTTTCATAAGCCTTCTTTTCTGCAACATTGGCATCCATTTGTGCTCTTAATAAAATAACTTGTTTTTCTTTTTTTGCATCTTGTATTATTCTTTCTCCAATGTCTTCATAACGTTTTAAAAGTTCTTCTGGATCAATTTGAGGTGCTTTTACTATAACCTCTTCGTCTTTTTCTTCTTCAATCTTTTCTGACACTGAACTCTTCCTAATATATTTCGTTGAAACAACCTTATGTTCGCCTTGCTTTACAGACGCTTTCTTTATTAAGCTATACGATGATTGCATCTTCTCCACCTCTTGAAATGATGATTTCGTTAGCATCATCTAACCTCCTAATAACAGAAACAATCTTTTGTTGTGCTTTTTCAACATCCATAAGTCTTACTGGTCCTAAGAATTCCATATCTTCCTTTAATGAAGCAGCAGCTCTCTTTGATTGATTCTTGTAAATGCTGTTAGCAACTTCCTCAGAACATCCTTTAAGTGCAAGTGCGAGCTCGTTAATTTCAATTTCTCTAAGAATTCTTTGAATAGATACATCATCAAGAGAAACAATATCCTCAAATACAAACATTGAACTTTTAACTTGATCAGCAAGTTCTGCATCTTCTCTTTCTAAACCTTCAGTAATATTCTTTTCAGTTGTTCTATCAACTGCATTCAATATATTAACTAACGTTTCTACTCCACCTAAGCTTGTCATCTCAGTTCTTACTACTGAAGATAATTTGCTTTCAAGTACAGATTCTATTTCTTTAATTACCATAGGAGACGTATTGCTCATAGTTGCTATTCTATATGCAACTTCACTTTGTGTCTCTTCTGGTAATTCTGCCATAACTTGAGCTGCTTTATCAGCTTGAAGATAACATAAAATCAAAGCAATAGTTTGTGGCTGTTCTGATATAATTACATTTAATAATTGATGAGAATCTGCCTTCCTTGCAATTGAAAAAGGTCTGTATTGAGCTGTAGCTTCTGATACCTTTTCCAATATTTCATTTGCCCTTTGAGATCCTAATGCTTTTGACAATAATGCCTTAGCATAGTCCATACCACCTTCAATTATATAATCTCTTGCCTTATTTATTTGTAAAAATTCATTTAATATTTCTTCTCTTTGTTCTGGCGTAACAGATGTTATATTAGCAATTTCATAAGTTATTTTTTGAATTTCAGCTTCCGGTAATTTTTTCAATATTCCAGATGATGCTTCTGGTCCAAGGGTTATAAATAATATAGCTGCTTTATGAACTCCTGTTAATTCCATTGTTTCTTTTGCCATAGCTATAACCTACCTCTCATTTTCAGCTAACCATGATTTAATTATCTCTACAACTTGTTCTGGTTTTTCTGTTGCGTATTTCTTAATTTCGTCTTCTAAATGAGACTTTTTAGTTTTTGCTTCAAATTCTATTGGCTGATAAGCTTCAGTTTCCTTAGGTATTATAGTATCATCTATTAATGTATCTAATAGTTGTTCCTCTTCTACTTTCTTTTTCTTTCTTCTCTTTATAATAAAGCCAATAATTATCCCTAAAAGTAATGTTCCTAAAATTCCTGCTATAATCATCATTTTATTCCTACTAGCTGTAGCTGCTTCTGCATTCATTGCATCTACCTCTGCCTTAGCTTGATCTTGAACAGTTGTATCAAATGCCATTCCAAGCACTGAAACTTGATCTCCCCTAAGTGCATCCAATCCAATTGCATTTCCTACTGCATTTTGAAGTGTCTGCTGTGTTGCAGAATCTAAATTTCCATCAACTACAACTGATGCAGTAAGTCTCTTGACTTCTCCTGGTGCACTAATAACTTTTGATTCACTTTTACCAACCTCATAGTTAGTCTTTTGATCTTCCTTACTTGAAGTTGACTTATCACCATTAGTAGTAGTTGATGTTATTGAATTGGTCATATTATTATCTACAGGGCTTTGACCTGTTGTAGTCCCTGTACCTGAATTATTCAACTCTTTAGAATTTTCTTGGCTTATAATAACTTTATTAGGATCTACTACTGTTTGCGTCTTTTGCTTTGAGTCAAAATCTAAATTAACATTAACAGTTGCTTTAACTTTATCTTTGCCGACAATTGGCTCTAACAAAGTAACAATTGCTTTTTGAAGCTTATCTTCATAAGCTTTTTCTGCATCTTGTTGCTTTGATATAGTTTCAGAACTTACTGAATCAGCTTTATCTGTATTAATATCCTTAGTAAGTAAATTCATCTTATCATCTATAACATCTATGTTCTCTCTTGGAATATTTTCAGTACTTCCTGATACTAAGGCTACTATTGATTTAACTTGATCTTCATTAATAGTTGTCCCATTTTTTAATTTCAAATAAACAGCTGCTTTTCCTGGTGTTGCATCCTTTGCAAAAACAGAAGTTGTAGCCTCAGTTATATGTACTCTTGCATCTTGCACTTGCGGAAAACTTTTTATAGTTTTTTCTAGCTCACCTTGTTGCATTCTAACTTTTTTAATTTTAAATTCTTCATCTGTCATACCAAAGGAACTTCCGCTATCCATAAGCTCAAATCCCGTGCTTCCCGTTGTTAGACTTGGAGCTAATTCCAGCCTTAGTTTGTCCACTTGACTTCCAGGAACTGTAATAGTATTTGTACTTTTATCTATTTTGGCATCTACTTTTTTATTGTTTAAAGTATTCATTACAGTTTGTAAATTTGCATCATCAAGGTTAGAAAATAAAACTTGATATTGGTTAGAAGACGAATAGAAAATTGCACTTATTATAGCAATAAAAACTGCTATAATTGATACTATTACTGCAATTTTTATTTTCTTACTCTTGGATTTAAACTTTTCCAAAAGCCCTTTAACTTTTTCTAAAAGTTTTTTCATTATTTAGCTCTCCTCATCTTACTACAATTGCAACCTTGATAATTGATTATACCCTTCCAATAATTTATCTCTGGTTTGAGTTAAAAATTGTAAATTTAAACTAGCTTCTTGATTTTTAATCATTACTTCATCAATATTAACGTCTTCTCCCTTAATAAAGCTAGTTGCAGCTGAATCAGATTTTACTATCTTATCATTAGTATCATCAATGCACTTTTTCAGAACATCTCCAAACCCAATTGAATCACTTTTTTCTTCTTTATTTTCACTGCTACCAATATTTTTAAATTTATTATTAAACATTACTTCATTTAATGCAAAATTATCTTCTATTCTCATATTTCAATCCCTCTCTACCTTCCAATTTCTAAAGCTTTTGAAAACATACTTTTTAGGGCATTAAAAGTATCAACATTTGCCTCATAAGACCTTGTTGCTACCATCATATCAGCCATTTCATTTAACACATTTACATTAGGCATAGTAACATATCCTGTTGCATCTGCATCTGGATTAGTAGGATCATATACTTTTCTTAAAGGTGAATTATCTTTTTCAATTTTCACTGCCTTAACTCCAGCCATTTCCTTATTAGCATCAAGAGCTTCTTGAAAGACAGCTATCTTTCTAACATAGGGACCCGTTCCATCAGCACTTCTTGTTGTACTTGCATTTGCCATATTAGAAGTTATAGTATCCATTCTTAATCTTTCTGCAGAAAGACCTGTTGCACTTATTTGCATAGAACTAAATGCGTTCATTTACAATCCCCCTTCTCTAAATAACAATTTTTAAATAATTTAATTTGTTTCTCTATTATTTAATAACCGTTTTTAAATTATTGAATTTATTATTTATATTAGTAATTAGAGCATTATACTTAAGTGTATTAGCCGCTTGATTAACTTTTTCTATATCTAAGTCAACATTGTTACCATCACTTCTCATGCTAGTACTATTGTCTTGTTCTATTGATATATTCTCATTTTCTGAATTACTACTAGCAAAATGAGCAGAGTTGGTTCTCTTTAATTCTAATCCTGACGAATTATTTTCTTTTTTTAAGTTCTCTTCAAAAACCACATTAAATTTCTTATAATCCTTAGTATTGATATTTGCCATATTATTAGCGATTGCCTTTGCCCTAATGTTTGATGCCTTAATCCCTGATTTAATTAGCTCATAAGTAGCATCAGAATTAATAGATTGTATTGCCACAATTTCACATCCTTACATTTTTCCTTTTATATTCATAAATATTCAAAATTCCCTCTATAAATATAGATTTTACGTTATCAACTATAATTTGTAAAATTATTTTTTCTCTAATAAATTTTATTCAACTAAAATCTCATATTTTTCTTATAAATTGCTAATATTCTAATTATAGAATAATTAAAGTGTTTTATCCATAATTTTCTCACAATTTTTCTATAATTTATTTACCAATATTATCTATTTATATATCTTTTAACATATTATTCTATAAACTAATGATATATCTCAAAAAAATCTTATTTCAAAACTACATCTCCTCCCCATTTTCATAAAATTATACACAGATTTGACTTTATAATACTTTTCTAAAATAAAAGGTGTCTATGTAATCATAGACACCAAAATATAACGAACATAAACAAATATAAAATTTATTACAATCATATTTTGGCAGCCTGACGATCATAGAAAATAAAATTTCCCTTAGACTCATGGTTTTGCGACCTTATTTTTCAATAAGTGTGCTATTATCATTTATAATTTACTCTTTTAAATTATAAAATATTCCAAAGGTTTTTGCCACAACTATTTTCTAATTTTCGATAAATTTTACATAATTATATTATAATAAGTTTGTTAAATTAGCATTACAATTACCAACATAGTCATATTTATAAGTTATATTTATACAATAATGTCATAACTTCTAACAAAATTAACTCAACATCTCCTTTTAAATATTTATACTTTAAATCTACAAAAATAATAAGCTATAGTAAATTTTAAACATTTAAATTTACTATAGCTTATTATTTAAAATATCATTTTAATAACTATTTAACATTAGCTAAAATATTTAATGCATCTTTAGGAAAATTATTGCTTTGTGCCAGTAATCCAATTGAAGAATTAACTAATAATTGACTTTTTGAAAAATTCATCATTTCCTCTGCAATATCTGCATCCCCAATTCTACTTTGAGCTGTTTGAATAGAAATATCTTTACTGCTTAAATAATCAGCTGTTCCTTCTAATCTGTTTTGAATTGATCCATATTTACTTCTTATTTTACTAACAGTTTGAGTTGCTTTATCAATAGCTTCAAGAGATGAATTTACATCACTTATATCCAATGTGCTGCCAACACCTAAATTATCTGCACTAACATTATAAAAAGGTATATCCATACTTTCACCTTCCATTGTTCCAATAGCAGTTTTTATTGTTTTAGTTGCACTTCCACTTAAACCAGAATCAGATAGTTTAATTCCATTAAATTCCGTATTATTTGCTAAAGCATCTATATCCTTCTTTATACTTTCAATTTCAGCTTTAATATTATTTCTATCTTCTTCTGTTAAAGCCCCTGATCCAGCACTAACTGTTAATTCCCTCATTCTATTTAAGTTGTCATTAATCCCTTGAAGAGCACCATCATAAGTCTGAAGCATAGAATTAGTATCTTGAATATTTTTACTTGCTGCATCATTTGTTAATACTTGTATCTTTAATGTTTCATTTTTTCCTATCTTCCCAGGATTATCTTTAGCAGAATTCAATCTACTACCAGTACTTATATTATTTAGTGCTTTTGATTCATCAGTAATTCTACCTTTATATGTTTTATATATACTTAAGGAATACATATTATGATTAAGTCTCACTTTGTTACCTCCTTTAATTCTTTATTGATCACAAGTAAACAAAAAATATGAGCTAATTTATGCTCTTGCATCTATATTGTTTCCTCTACTTGTATCTACTGCCATATTGCTCATCATATCTGTAATTTGAGTTGCTGTTTCAATTCCATTATTCATCGCTAACTTCATAACTGATATTGATACTGCACTTTGCAATGATGCCTGATGCATACCTACTGACATTGCAGCTATATCCATAAGATCAAATCCCTTCTTTTGACAAAAGTAATTTTAATATTCCACTCTATTTTATATCCATATATCTAAACATAATTTATTATCGTAAAAATCAAAAATATCTTTAGTAATACATCCTTGTTATTCTTATAAATTTTGTTCCACGTCATTTATGGTATTTGCTTGCAGAACTATTAGCCTGAATCCCAAGTTAAAACAAGCACCAATAGCTATTAATTTAACCACCGATGCTTGTATAGATATTTTCTTAATCTTAAATCACTAAGGCACATTCAAATAAATAACAAGTCCATATGCCTAAATTATTTGAGTTTTTTTATTAATTGATGGCGTACTCTTAATAAGTAAGTCTTGTACAGTTACACTACCACTTAGATTATATTTAACATATTTACTACAATAACTAAATGCACCAGAACCTATACTTGTTACAGTAGTTGGAATTGTTACTGCTGTTAATCCATAACAATAACTAAATGCACGATCACCCATACTAGTGACACTGCTTGGAAGTGTTATTGTTGTTAATTTGCTACAATTATAAAATGCACCAGAACCTATACTTGTTACACCAGTTGGAATTGTTATTGCTGTTAAACTACCACAACCGCTAAATGCATTATCTCCTATGCTTGTCACACTACTTGGAATTGTTACTGTTGTTAATTTACTACAATAACCAAATGCACTAGAACTTATTCTATTGATACCAGTTTCAATTGTCACTGTTGCTAATTTACTACAATTATAGAACGCACGTACTCCCATGCTAGTCACACTGCTTGGAATTGTTACTGTTGTTAGACTAGAACAGCCACTAAATGCATTAGAACCTATGCTTGTAATATTATTAATAGGTGCTATTGTTAAGCTGCTACAATTGTAAAATGCGTTATTTCCTATACTTATAACACTGGTTGGAATTGTTACTGTTGTTAATCTAACACAACCACTAAATGTTCCCTCACCTATACTTGTGATACCATCTGGAATTGCTACTGTTGTTAAATTACTGCAACCATTAAATGCATTTTCACCTATATTGGTTACACTATTTGGAATTGTTACTGTTGTTAATCTAGCACAACCACTAAATGCATTATTTCCTATGCTTGTTAGATTATTACCATCTATCGTTACTATTGTTAAGTTATTACAACCACTAAATGCATTTTCCCCTACACTTGTAACATTCTCTGAGATTGTTACTGCTGACAACCTAATACATCCCTTAAATGTATTATCACTTATACTTGTTACAGTATCTGGAATTGTTACTGTTGTTAATCTAACACAACCACCAAATGCTCCATCACCTATGCTTGTGACACCTTCTGGAATTGTTATGGTTGTTAAGTTACCACAACCACTAAATGCATTTTCACCTATACTTGTAACACTATTATCGACCATTGTTACTGTTGATAAATCGCCACAGCCATTAAATGCGCTAGCACCTATGCTTGTAACACTATCTGGAATCGTTACTTTTGTTAACTTAGAACAACCATTAAATGCATTATCGCCTATAGTTGTGGCACCTTCTGGTATTGTTACTGCTGTTAAGTTATTACAACCGCTAAATGCACTAGAATCTATACTTTTAACACTATCAGGAATTGTTACTGTTGTTAATTTACTATAATTATAAAATGCCTTATCCCCTATACCGGTAATAGTTTGTCCATTTATTTCTGATGGGATTATAATTTTACTATAATTTAATTTAGACTTCGGAGTTAATACTCCATTTGCAACATCTGCATTAGTACTATTAAGAGTTATTTCATTTTGATCTGCTAATATTACTGTACAAGTTGCATATTTTCCACTTCCGTCGTTTGCTGTACATGTTATTGTTGCTGTTCCTGCCCCTACTGCTGTTACATTTCCATTAGCATCTACAGTTGCTACTTTTATATTGTTTGATTTCCATGTTACACTTTTATTAGTTGCATTGCTTGGCAGAACTGTTGCTTTTAAAGGTCCTACTTTCAAATTCATCTTATTTGTATTTAATGTTATGGATGTTACTTTTACTGGTGTAGTTACTGCTGCACTAGCTGTTATTGAAGTAACTCCACTTACCTGAATCAATAATAGCATTGCAAGAACTATTCCAATAATTTTTGAGCATATGTTTTTCTTCATTATTATCTCCCCC
Source organism: Clostridium sp. (assembly GCF_021372645.1). Lineage (GTDB taxonomy): Bacteria > Bacillota > Clostridia > Clostridiales > Clostridiaceae > Clostridium. The sequence continues at coordinate 56,835 of NZ_JAJFUC010000037.1, forward strand.
TCACATATTTAGCAAAACTTTTATCTTTTTCCTTATTATATCACAAAAACTACAACAACATCTTTTACACCCCTGGGGTGTTAGTACCAAAAACAAGCATCAACAGCTACTACTTCAGCCATTGATACTCATTCAAGTATTCTTCCATCTTCGTTTTTTCTACTTTCACTATCTAATGCTCTAACTTGTATTGCTAAGTCGTTTAACCTAACGTTTATTACTTCCAGTTCTTCTTCTGTAAGATTGTTCTGCTTAGCCTTTTCTGCCAACTGTCTCATTTGTAGTAACTTCTCATCAATAATATCCAATATCCTCTGTCTGTACTTTATCCACTGAATTTCCTGTTCTAATTCTTTCTTCAACTCGCCTCTTTCATCCATCTAATCTCCCCCCCACCCAAATATTTACCACTCAGATATTTATTCATTTTTTCTAAACCACAATTATTTTTAATAATCTTTGAAACTATTCTGCTAATTCAACTGTGCTTTAAGCCCATTTCTTGCTGGTTCATAATCACCACACATACTATAATATTCTATAGCTTTTTCTCTAAAACCTAATACATTATATATAACTCCTATATTATAATAGGCACTATATGTAGTTATCCCTTCTACCTTACTATATGAAAATTTCGTACATTCTAAAAAACTTTTCACTGCCTGTGTAAATTTAGCATTATTCATATATATTAATCCCATAAGAAAGTGAAAATCAGAACATTTTGAGTAGATTTCAAGACAATTTTCTAAAATAAGAGCATCTGAATATCTACCACTGTTAATTAGAGAATATCCGTAGGTCTCAACCAAATCCTCCACATATTCTAACTTAAAATCCAACTGAAAAGATAATGCCTTCTCAAAGTATTTGGTAGAAGTTTTATAATCTTTCAACATATAATAGGACTTACCTAGTTGAAAATAGAGATATGGATCTTCAGAATTATCTTTTACTGCTTGCTGCAGCAAATCTACATTCCTCTTAAGCTTATCTGTTCTACTTAATACTTCCTTTGTATAGCCTACATGATCCACAGTTATATCTATATTTTCTGTTTCATAAACTTTACCATTTAAAGCTACAATCTGCTCATGAATTATTCCTTGATAATGAAAATAATGCTTATTAAAAAGTCTATTTACTCTCTCTACATATTTCTTAGTTTCATTTGAATCCTCCATTATGTTAATTCGTTGAATCCTTCCAACTTTATTTTGGTTTAAAGAATTATTTATAAATCCATATAAACTATCTCTTGAGAAATCTGTAATAAATTCATCTGCATCTAGTATAAGTATCCAATCGTTAGAAGACTTAGATATAGCGAAATTTCTTGCTTTTGAAAAATCATTACACCATTTAAAATCATAAATTTTATCAGTAAATTCTGATGCAATAATCTTTGTATTATCATTAGAACCTGTATCTACTACAATTATTTCATCTACGAAATTTGCCACTTTAGATAAGCAATTTTCAAGACTTTCTTCTTCATTTTTAAGTATCATGCATAAAGTCAACATCTTATTCCTCCTATAGACTTCTGCTTAAAATTAATGTATTGATCAAAAACAATTTTATCTGATTTAGCTTTAAATAATATCATAAGTTTCACCTCACTTCAATTTATTATTCGCTATATCTTTACTAGTTCCTTTATAAATTTGCAAAATATTGTTTTTTAATGTAATTATATTCTAAATTTTCTTTAGATAAATATAGGATATTCCAGCATAAATCTATAGTAAATTACAAATAATAATATATCACATAATCTAAAATTAGGAGTTTAAAAAATGAATACATACATTAATAAAATATATAATATTACAGAAATAGAACAAAATATTATTGTAGGAAGCCTTTTTGGAGATGGAAGTCTTGCACTATATGGTAGAAGTAAAAATGCCTATTATAGAGAACATGGCTGTACTGAACAAATACCTTATAGATTATGGAAATGTAAAAAGCTAAACAATTTAGATTTTAATCTAAACACAAATTGTAAGTATGCAAAACTTTCTTCCCATAGTAATATATTTTTTACTGAGTTGTACAATAAATTTTATATTAATGGTATTAAAACCATTACTACTGATAATATAAAGTTACTTACTCATCCAGTAGGTTTAGCTTGTTTTTACATGGATGATGGAACATTAGTTATAGATTCAACAAAACGCAAAAATAATTCTGTTTATATTTTCCCAAGAATATCTTTATATACTTTAAGTTTTTCTAAAGTTGAGAATATTATTATAAAAAATCATTTAGAAAGTACATTTAATATTAAAACAAAGCTTAAATATAGAAAAGATGGCAAGAAAACCATTATTGAAATAAACAAAAAAGAAGAAATCATTAAGTTCATCAATATCGTAAGACCTTATGTATCTCAGATTCCATGTATGAAATATAAAATTGATTTAGAAGAGAGATTTGAAGAAAAGAAATTTAGCGTTAAAAAACTTAGTTATGCAAACATCAATTCTTGGACTAAAAATGTTATTGATAATTCTTATAGCAAAGAAGAGATATCATTTATTATAGAATCAAAGAAAAAAGGAACATCAACTAAAGAAATTGCCAAAACTCTCAATCGACCTTATTGGGGAGTAGTAGATAAATTACGCAGACTAAAGAAAAATTTAATCTAGGACCCTATGGATCCTAGATATAGGATTTTATATATGACTAACACTAATCCATACTATAAACATTTTTTGTACATTTTTATTTCTTCTCAGAAACGATATATAATGTAAGAGACTATATAGTAGGAATATCTAGAAACCTTCCGAAATTTTTCTTAACCCTACTTTCTAGTTACTCACTTAATATATTACCTAACTAATATAGTTAAATATGCTAGTGTATCATATCCTGCCTCTTTTATGTTTTTATAAATTATCTCAATAAATTTTTCACTATGCTCTAGTACTCTAGAAAAAGAATATAAAACATCTATAATATCTTCTTCTTTTAATAATTTATCACTTTTACTCCATCTAGCTATCAATAATACCTTTATCACAGAATAACTTAATATTAATCTCACAATTTCTTTATTCAAATCTTTACTATATAATGCTTTCATATAATTATTATATAAGTTATAAACTATATAATTTTCTAAAATATACTCTTTTTCTTTAAAATACTCATTAAATTCTTTTTCTTTATTTTCCAACAGCTCTAATACTTCATCTTCACTCTTTTCATTAACAAGAACATTAAAATCAAATAACAAACTAAAAAAAGTATTATTAGTTATACCAGAATTTGATCTTGCTTTAAGGAACGTACTTATAAATAAAAGTTTAACTTTATCAACTTTTTTAATTTCATCCAATGATTCTATTATTCGCGAATCAATTACACTTTCTCTCAAACTATTAATTAAATTATCTGCTTGATCATATTCTGATGTATTTATTATATTTTGTATCTTTTCTTCAACTAATTTTATAAATAAAAGTCTCTTCCAAATTTCTATTTCTCTGAATTGAGCAATTTCAATTGATAATGATCTCGCTTCCCATAATAAATTATATAGTTTATTATTATATTTTTCTTCACTAATGTATTCTTTTTCAAAATCAGTTAATGGTTCATCATCCAAATTAAAACTAAATGGATTATTGAAACTACTAATAATTCTAGCAACCTCTGGACAGGATAGTGTTAAATACTTTTCATAAATCTCCCCGTATTTCCTCACCATTCTAGGATATATTTTACATGTATTACATAAATAATCTTTGCCTAAATTTATATACAATTCACAAAGATTATCTTCACTTAATAGTGGACATCTACTAGAATTTAGTTTCATTTTTCCATATGCCAAATCATTTAAATCTTTTCTATTTCTTACAATATTCTTATTTAGACTTCTCCCAAAATCACCCTTGACCTTTTTGTATTTATTATAACTTTTCTTATCAATATGTACCGTCCAACCTATACAACAACTATCTTTACATTTATCAGCAATGCATTTAAAATCATCATAATAAAATGGCTTTAAAATTTTCATATATATTCTCCTCTTGCTTTATAGTTTTTATTTGCTAAAATATCTATATATAATTATCGTACAAAACAACCTACTATTTACACTTTGTTTTAAATTATAAAAAACTATTCAAAAAATCAGCATCAACAGCTATTTCTACAGCCATTGATGCTCATTCTAGTATTTTTCCATCTTCTGTTGTTCTACTTTCTCCATCTAATGCTCTAACCTGTATTGCTAAATCATTTAGTTTAGAGTTTAGTGCTTCCATTTCTTCTTGAGTAAGACTTTTCTGCTCAGCCTGCTCTGCTAGCTGCTTCATTTGCAATAGCTTTTCCTCCATTATATACAACATCTTCATTCTATACTGCACCAACTGAAGTTCTTCTTCCAATTCTTGCTTTAGTTCTTTTCTTTCATCCACCTGTATTAGACACTCACATCTATGTGATTACCTAGATTAGGGTCTAACGCAACATTCTTTATCATTTCTGTCATTTGGTTTGCATTTTCCTTACCTGTATCCATTGCCATCTTCATCACTGCTATACCAGCATCTTGTTGTACTCTAGATTGACTCATTATCATTGATAACACTGCTATATCCATATAACCACCTCCAATTTACTATTTTTTCCAATAGCAATCACTTTAATAAAGAAACAACTTAGGCTTATTTCTACCATAAACATTTTCTCCTAAATATTTAAAAAGAGCCAGAGCTTATAACTCTGACTCCTAATTATTACTTCTATAAATTCATCAAATATATGAAACTCCTTCTCCTTACGTCGAATGAGTACTCACAGAGTAAGCGACTCACTTAAAATCATAGATTTAGGTTCGCTGCTTATCTTAATAATTGAAGAACTTGTTGAGGTTGTTGATTTGCTTGCGTTTCATCAATGACCTTTCAATCATTGCCAGACTATATCTTCACCCGTTTTTAGTTGAAACTTCAGAATTGAGAGTTATATATTACCCAAACTTTCAATTTTCCACTTTCCACTATCAACTAATCCTCGGGGTTGGGCACTTCGGGAAACCTCATCCCTACGAGTTTCATCACCATGGCTACTCGCTTTAGGTGGTATACTCTAGTCGTTGAGCCTTCTCCAACTTTTCAGTCCAGGAGCTTGGCTGCTGATTATCCAATCCGTTTGCTTTTCAATCTATCACGTTTGTCTTTTCAAACTCCGCTGTAGAGAAACGGCTTAAGGAAGTTCCAGCAATTCACCCAATGTGTGCTTAAAGATTACTCTTTAAGAGACCCTTAAATAATCAATTACCTAAGAAGTTGTAACACTTGTTGAGGTTGATTATTTGCTTGAGCCAACATAGCTTGAGCAGCTTGAGAAAGAATATTATTCTTTGAGAATGTTGACATTTCTTTAGCCATATCAACGTCTCTAATTCTTGATTCAGCAGAAGTTAAGTTTTCTGATGAAGTTCCCAAGTTATTAATTGTGTGTTCTAATCTGTTTTGAGAAGCACCTAAGTCAGCTCTTTGGCCAGATACTGATTTTATAGCATTATCTATAACCTTAATAGCTGCAGTTGCTTTATCATGATCTGATATATCAAGAGCATATTCTGTATTAGTACTAGTTGTTCCATTAGTTACTGTTGTATCTTTTGTAAATGCTGCTCCTTCAGTACCTGCTGATGCTCCAGATATGTCTCCAGACACTCCAAGAGCTTTTGATCTCATATCTCCTATTGCAATTTCAAAACTTTGTCCTTGATTAGCTCCAATTTGTAAAGTAGCTTTAAATGTACCACCTGATGCATCTTGACCATCAGTGATTCCACCTAGTAATGTTGCTGCATAGTCTCCTGATACCTTTAATGTTGGTGTAGCTCCATCTGTTGGAATTGCACCTGTTTGCATCTCAAATGATATTTTATCTGATGCTTGTGAAGCTTGAAGCTTAGATGTCAAGTCTACAGTATTTCCATCCTTATCTACAGCAGTTTTCAATGCTTCATTAAGTGATGCTGTTAAACCAACTATAGTATCAGCTGCTGCAAGACCACCAGCCACTTTAATTGCAGCATCATTTAAAGTCACAGTGTAATTTGTACCATTTAAAGTAACATCAATTTTTTTACCTTGAGCTGTATCAGCATTTATTTTATCTGAATCAGTTCCAAAGGATGTTGTTGCTACAGTATTACCAGTAACTTTAGCTGCTGTTCCATCTTGACCTACAGATACAGATGTTCCTTTTGCAGTAGCTAAAACATCCCAAGTAGCGGAAGCACCAGCATCGTAGTTCATATTTCCAAATCCTAATTGAGCTAACTCAGCTGTTATATCTTTAGTAGTATCTACTTTTCCAGTTCCATCATTAGCATTTGATGCAAGTGTTAAGTTTTGATCAATACCAGTTCCCTTAGTAGCAAAACTTAGTTCTCCATTATCTTTTACAGTAACATTTACCAAACTTCCCAATTTAACCAATCCACTATCATCAGTTAAATTTTCTAATGCTAACTGCATCCCTTCAGCTGTACCAGTTTTTCCAGCAAAATCTATTTCAGTGCCTGCAACCGTAACTTTTGTTCCACCTGCATATGCCGCTAATACATCTTTATTTGCTTTACCTACAGCGTCACTAAAATCAAATTTAATACCTTTTGCAATACCAGTTGTATCATCAATTCCTCCAACATATAATCCTAAATCAGCTAAGCCAGCTAATGAGAAAGTATTTGTTGTTTTTACTGCATCTGCATTAATATTAGATACGACCGCTGCTTTAGCTCCAGTACCTGTAGCTTCATTACTACCAATTGCTAAAGTATTTGCTGATGCACCACCATTTAATAATTTTTGAGTATTAAATTCAGTAGTATTACCTATTCTGTTAATTTCTGATGTTAATTGATTCATTTCTTTTTGTATTGCAGTTCTATCAGAACTAACATTAGTATCATTAGCTGATTGAGTAGCTAATTCTCTCATTCTTTGAAGAATTGAAGTAGTTTCATTTAATGCACCTTCAGCTGTTTGAATCATTGATATACCATCTTGAGCATTAGCTGAAGCTGTATCAAGACCTCTTATTTGTCCCCTCATTTTTTCAGATATAGCTAATCCTGCTGCATCATCTGCTGCACTATTAATTCTAAGACCTGAAGAAAGTTTTTGCATTGATTTGCTAGCAGTTGCACCATTAGCATTCATTTTGTTTATTGCATTCATACCTGGTAAATTGTGATTAATTATCATAAAAATTCCCTCCTTGATTTTCAAAGTGGACATCCTTGTTCCACTATATTTATAGTTAAACTCTTTGAGTTTACTAACAGTTTTTAGTTGAGAATTGAGAGTGGAAAGTTGAGAGTTATCTCACGCGTTCATTGGCTTTCAAATTCTCTTTTGTTGTTTTGACTATAGATGCAAGTATTTTATTTAGTTCTTTACAGTCATTTATGATTGATTCTGATGTTTTCGCATCTAGATAATCAGTTGACTTGAGAAGTTCTAGCCAATAGTCAGTTTCTGATGCTTCCTTTAAGGCTATATTCATCTTCATCAAGAAATCTCGTTTACTCGATGCTTGTACTGCTTCTTTTGCATTTGCACCTATACTTGTTCCTGATCTAAGAACTTGTTTTGAAAGAATGTATTCATTCTTTTCTTTACATAAGTGTTTGTATAAATTAACTATACGTATAGCAAACTTAAAAGCTTTTTCATAGACTAAACTTTCCTTCAACTTTTTAACCTCCTAAATTCATTAATATATCTAAAATTTTAGACACACTACCTTGAATTTATTCAGTTAAGAGCTTCTTCAGTTGAAAATTGAAAGTGGAAAGTTGATGTTTCTACGAAAAATCTTAAATTTAATTGTTAGTTTTTCTGAACAAAGTGAAGAAAAACATCCTTAACTCTTCACTCTCCCTTTTCAACTCTCAACTGTTAGTCTATACTTTTATATTCGATTTAATTACCTATTACTTTAGAGTTTATTTCTAACTTTTTATTTATTATGTTTTAAGTAATAAATATTTAAATCTTATACTTATATATTCGTTTGTAAATTTTAATACTTTATAATATTTTTATCTTATTTTTAAATATTTTTATTGAATACCCTAGCTTTATTTTCAATACTATTATAATTTGCATTAGCCTGTCTAGCTTTCTTTAAAGTTTGTATTTCTTTCTTAATTTTCACTTCTTCTTTTTTAACTGAATTCTGTAGTTCTTCTTCTAATTCTAATAGCTTTAACGAATTTCCAATTGTCTTAATTTCCTCTTTATCGAAGTTAATATTATTAATTGATTTTAAAATATCTTCTCTTTTTTCAATTAAAAAGCTTAATTGTCCATCTTTTGAGATTTCATCAATTAAAGTTAAGGTTAAAGCTTTATATTCTTCTAAATATTCACGTAAATCCATAAGTTCTATCCTCTTTACTATTTTATATTTAAAATAAGTCATTAAAACAACTAATGTTTCAATAACTGTTAATTGAGAGTTGAGAGTTATCGTTCAAAATCTTGAGTTTTCTAATTCATTATCAACTATCAATTTTCAACTCTCAACTCCCTTATTATATTTATGCTTGTCCCAGCATACTAGCTAATGATGATTGTTGTGAATTTAATTTTCCCATAATTGTTTCTAAATCTGAATATTTTTTGTATAATGCAGTTTCTTTAGTTGATAATTGGGTATTTAACTTCTTTATTAGAGCTGTTTTCTCACTAATGCTTTTAGTTAAAGTATTATCATATTCTGTACTGCTTCCTACTAATCCAGCTTTTTTAGCTAATGATGACGTACTTGTTTTAAATTCACTCTTCAATGCTGCTGCAAGCTGAGTAAGTACTCCACCTTTATCTGTAGTTGATGCATCTCTTGTAAATAAATCTTTTACATTTGTTGCATTTTCCTCTAGAGCTTTTGTTAGTTTATCTTCATTTATAGTAAACATTCCATTTTTATCAGTATAGTCTTTTACTGGAGTTATTCCCATTTGCTCCAAATACGAACCTGAACCTGACATTACAGATGACATAGCACTTTTCATTGCATTTGCTATTCTTTCAAGATCACTATCTCTTCTAAGTAATCCCGTTTGTGACTTTTTCTCCCAAGATGTAATTTGATCTTCACTCATTGCTTTCTTTTGTTCATCTGTTAAAGGCATATAATCTTTATCTCTTTTTTCAAAAAGCTTTGTATTTATACTTTTCAGCAACGTATTATAATCATTAACAAAATTTACAATCTTATCTTTTAATGCAGTAACATCTGTTGATCCTGTTAACGTTACTGAATTATCTGTTCCATTTGTTGTTAAGGTTCCATCCTTATTAATTTTTATTATTGATCCATCATCATTTGTTAATTCTATTGGATCAGTAATTTCTGTTGTTCCATCGGATTCCATTATTTTTATTGTTCCATCACTTGCTATTTTTATTTTATTGCTATCCGTATTGTCAAGTGTATATACTGTATCACTTACACTAAGATTATTCTCTTCTAAAAGTTTATTTATTGATGATGATGTTATTTGTGTACTATTTGTTACAGTTCCATCACCTTTAATTGTCATTTTTGTTCCATCAGTATTTGTAAATTCTACTGTATCTGTAGAATCAAGTGCGTTTTCCCCATCCATTATTGTTACTTTACTATTAGCAGGAGTATTATTATCAATACATATTTTTATTTTCACTCCATTATTAAGAGTATATTCTGCTGTATCAGTATTATTAGCAGTATCATGATTATTTAATGTTTTAGTAATATTATCTCCAAAAAGACTCGTTATTGATGTTGATGTTGATCCTGTTGTTATTTGCGTACTACTTGTTATACTTCCATCAGTATTAAAAGTTTTTCCATTGCTCACAAATGATGCATCTATTGTTGTTGTCCCATCATTTCCTATTGTTATTTTACGTCCATTACTAAGCGTATATGATGTATTACTAATATGCTCTTCTAAAAGATTTGTTATAGATGATGATGTTATATTCGATGTCTTACTTGTTACTCCTTTTAAAGTAAACTGCACATTATCAATATTAACAGTATTAGATGTTCCACTTAATGTATAAGATGTCCCGCCTTTAGTTATTGTTCCTTGAAGCTCTTTATCTACTGCACTACTACCATCAAGCGTAAATCCACCTTCCCCCATTTGATCTGCTGTAAAAACTATACCTTTATTAAATTCACTATAAGTAGCAGTTACATTTAAACTTTTTAATTTTTGTTGAATTATCAGTTTATCTGCTGCATTTGCTGTAGTGTATGCATTATTCAATTCTGCTTTTTTTGCAGTTAGTTTTGTATTATAATTAGCAATTGTTGTAGCAGCATTTTCTGCTGCTGTTTTGCCTGCATCACTTCCAACCGCAAACGCATCTAATGTTACTAAATTTGCTCCCGAACCAAATGTCATTGTTTTATTTCCAGTTGCACCGTCAGCTAAAATACTTGTTGCTTTCGATGCTAATTGAGTTACATTTACTGTGTAATTGTCAATACTCGCTCCTGCAAATCCTTTTGCAATTACTTTTGAACTATCACTAGATGTAAAACTTTCTGTTTGATAACTACTTGTCATCATTAAATTTCCAGTTTTTAAAATATCAAAATATTTGTCATAAAAATCTGATGCATCGCTCATTATTTTTTTATATTGTTCCTGTTGATATTCTAAAACTTTTTTGTTTTGAGTTTCTTTATCAACTTTTGTGGTATAAGTTGTCATTGCTGACTTAACAAGAGCATCCACATCCAATCCAGAATTAGTTCCTGTTATTCTTTGTATTGTTGACATTTTTTCTCACTCCTTCTTTTTTAAGTTGAGAGTTGAGAATTGAAAGTTGAGAGTTAAAATAACAATTTTCAATTGTTATTTAGTAATCAAATCACAAAGTAATTTGAAAAATATATTTATCAGAAATCCCAACAGGATTTCATCCTTAACTCTCCACTCTCCACTTTCAACTCTCAACTATTTAATTATTTCTTAGCTCTCTTATAAGCTTCTTTCCATGTTTCATTTATATCTTCTATAAGTGGAAGGATTTCATCTATAATTTCTAAACTTTTAGTCATATTAGCTTCAATTAACTTTTCTTTAATAAAAGCGTATACCCTAAACAATTGAACCGCCCACTCTCCTACTGATGTATCTAAACTTATCATAAGCTCTGAAAATATATCCTGAGTTCTTACTAATGCATCATTTGCTCTTTTTATATCTTTATCTACTATAGCTTGTCTGCCTATTTTACAAAACTTAACTGCACCCTCAACTAACATAAGCAGCATTTGTTCTTTTGATGCATGATTTACAGAATTGTTTTTATATACATTATATCCATTAGAATACATTGTAACTCCTCCTACTTCGTTGTATCTAAAATTCTTCCTTTAGAATTCTCTTCATTTATTTCTTGTATTTTTTCTGCTTTTATATCTATGTTTTTGCGATTATATTTTATTCCATCTATTGTAATATATCTTTTTTCATGTTCCCCATAATCTTGAGCTCCTATATTCTCATGTCTTTCATCTTTTATATCTTTTTTTATATTTATACCTTTACCAGAATGAATCTTATCTTCTTTAATTTCTTCCTGCATTTTTTTTCTAATATCAGTATCAATCTTATTTAATTTAAATTCCAAATAATTATTGCCTCCTTTAATTTTAATATTAAATTAAGCTTTTTTATCTAACAAACCTACTTGTCTCATCATACTAGCAACCATATCTAAAATCTTTTTTGGTGGAACTTCTAATACAACTTCTTTAGTCTTTTCATCTATTATCTTTATCATCATTGTTTTCATTTCTTCATTATAAGTATATTCTGCACGAGTCTTATCATCTTTTAGAAAGTTATTAATTTTTTTTAATGCATCATCTATCTCTTTTTTATCATATTGTTTACTTTGATTATTATTATTAACATCTTGTGATTGAGTTTCAACTTTTTGTACTTGTTGTGTTGCCACCTCTGCATTATTTACGCCATATTCTGATGCATTTGAATTTTGGTAATTATTTAAATTAACTAAATTTTGCCCTACACTCTTAACATCCATGTCTACCTTACCTCCATGTTTAATTTTTTAATCCTCTTATTTTTTCTTTATATTTCCTAACATACTAAAATCAATTTTAGTTGCTTCTTTATTTTCATTTTCTATTTCCTCATATAGCTCTTTTCTTAATATTTGAACATCTTTAGGAGCCTTTATTCCAATTTTTACACTTCCATCATCTATCTTACTAATAACAATCTCTATATCATCACCAATCATAAGAGATTCACCTTTTTTTCTAGTTATAATTAGCATCTTTTACCTCCTTATCCCAAAGGACTTTTTACTTTATATTTAGAATTATCTAATATTATTTGTTCCCCTAAATTATTAGAAGTATTTATAACTATAGGTCCTTGCAAATTAGTTGTGATTTTTTTTACATCTGAATTTAATGTTACTGTAGTTAAAATCATTACTTGCTCTGGAGAATTTATTTTTAAATTTTTAATTGTTTCTTCACTTAATTTAATTTCATAATCCTTAAAAAATTCATATGGTGAAGTTATGATAAGTGCAATTTCATCTTTTTCTAATGATTGTAACATCTTAAAAGGTTCATACCCTTGTAAATCTAAAAGAATAAATTTCTTTAATTCATTAAATCCTGGAATTCCTTTGTTAAAAGTAATTATATTATTTTCTTCATATTCTATTTCACCATGAATTTTAGAAATAAACTTCATATTCATCTTCTCCCAACTATAAATAACTTAATATGGTCATTGGTAATATTTTGGCACTAGTCTGAAGTGCAGCTGTATATACTGTCTGCATCATAGAATAATTCATTGTAGTTTCTGCAAAGTCTATATCTTCTGTCTTTGATAATATATCCGTCATATTATAATTTTGAGTTTCATTGTTTGCTTGTGCTGAATCCATTCTATTTTGCATCGTTCCAACTTCTGATCTTTTTTGCAGCAGATTGGATGTTACAGATTGTATATCAGACAAATCAGTAGTGATAATGTCTGCATTAGTTCCTGTTGATCCTAAATCATTTATTATCTTTGATATAAGATCAGAAACATTTATACTCTTTCCTGTCTTATCTTTAAATTCTAATATATCAGCTGCGTTTTTGTTATAAGCAGTTTTAATTCCTTGGGCAATATCTACGTTCAGATCTGAATCAATTTGTACTAATTGCGCCACTTCTTCACTATTTAATATTTTATTAATTTCAGTTTTTCTTTTCTGCGTGGTAGTTGATGCTTGTAATTCATTTTTAAGATCTTTTATTGCTATTGCTGACATAGTTAGCTTTTCATTTTCATGAGTTGATGAAATTGTAAGATTTCCTGCTGCATCTGAATAAATCTTGTCATTTGCTGTTAACTCTGTATTTGGTGTCGTTGATGATGTTGTTACATTACCTTTACTATCAGAATATATAGACTGACCAGAATTTAATACTGTGTTTCCTGTACTATTTGTTGTAATGTTTCCTGTACTATCTACATATAAAACAGCATCTGAAGTTAATAATGTATTTTTTGTTCCACTTGATGTTGCAGCAGACTTTGTAACATTACCATTACTATCCACATATAATGAGTCACTTGATTTTATCAACGTATTTGATGTTGTTGGTGATGCTGTAATATTGTCATCCCCATCCAAATACAAAGTATCTCCTAATACCATTTTCGTATTTTCTGTTCCATCTGATGCTGTCGCTGATGTTGTAAGACAATTTGCTGTTTTGTCTAAATATAAAGTAGTACCTGACGTTACTTGTGGTGATCCTGCTAAAATCGTTCCGTCTTCTGATGCTATAATATTTCCATTTCCATCTGTGTATAAAGAATTATTTAATATTATCACCTTATTAGCTGTTCCATCTGATGCTGTTTCAGATGTTGTAATAGTGCCATTATCATAGTATAAAGATGCATTATTATCTAACTTTTCATTTACTGTAGCTGATGATGTTGTTACATTTCCTGTAATATCAACATATAAAGCATCACCTGATTTTATTAATACATTGTCGTTTCCATCTTTATCTACCGATGAATTAGTTACATTTCCATTGCCATCTCTATATAAAGTATCTATTGAAGTTATTAATGTATTCACATTTCCATCCTTATCTACTGGCAAATTTGTTACATTTTGATTAACATCTATATATAAATTATTTTGTGAAGTTACCAATGTATTTTGGGTAGTTTCTGATGTTGTTACATTTCCATTTTTATCAACAAATAAAGGATCTTTTAATAAAACAGATTTATTTGCATCATAATATAAAGATGACTCAGTATCTAACTTGTGCTTTATAGTAAATGATGCTGTTGTTACATTTCCATCACCATCAGCATCTGCATATAAGGATTCCCCTGATTTTATAACTTCATTGGCATTTCCATCTTTATCTACAGAAGAATTTGTTACATTTCCATTACCATCTACATATAAAATATCTAATGAATTTATCAATGTATTATTATTTCCACTTTTATCAATCATTGAAGTTGTTACATTTCCATTAGCATCAGTATATAAATGATTTTCTGAAGTTATCAATGTGTTTTCTGTAGTTATTGATGTTGTTACATTGCCTTTGTCATCATAATATAAATATGCATTAGTACTTAACTCATTATTTTCTGTAGTCGATAATGTTGTTACGTTTCCTTCAGAGTTCACATATAAAGAATCTCCTGTTGTTATCGATGTATTTCCATTTCCATTCCTATCCAATGGAGAAATTGTTACATTCCCATTAGTATCTTTATATAAAGTATCTTCTGAAGTTATTAATGTATTGTTATTTCCGTCTTTATCCACTATTGAATTTGTTACATTTCCATTAGCATCCACGTATAAAATACTATCTGAAGGTATTGATTTATTTGCTGTAGTTTGCGATTTTATGATATTACCGCTGTTATCATAATATAAAGTCGCATTAGCATCTAAATCATTATTTACTGTAAATGATGAAGTTGTTATATTTCCTTCTGAATCTATATACAAAGATTCATCAGATCCTATTAACGTATTACTATTTCCACTAGCATCTGTAGATGAAATTGTTACATTTCCACTAGTATCCTTATATAAGGTATCATCTGAAGTTATTACTTCATTATAGTTTCCATTTTCATCTACAACTGAATTTGTTACATTTCCGTTAGAATCTTTGTATATGTTATCTTCTGAAGTTACTAATTTATTTTCTGTAATTTTTGAGTTTTTAATATTACCATTGTTATCATAGTATAAAGATACATCCTTATATATCCCTTCATTTATTCTAGCCGGTAAGCTAGAAACATTTCCTTTAGCATCTTGATATAATGATTGCCCTGATGCTATCAATGTATTTCCTGAGCTATTTGTTGTTACATTCCCTTTAGCGTCTGTATATAAAGTATCAGTTGATGTTATAAGGGTATTAGCTGTATTTTTTAACGTTGTTATATTTTTATTTTGGTCAACGTATAATGTATCTTCTGACGTAATTAATGTATTTCCCGTACTAGTTGTTGTTATACTTCCTTTAGAATCTACATATAATGATTCTCCTGAATTTACTACTGTGTTTTTGTTTCCATCTTTATCAATTGGTGAATTTGTTACATTTCCACTAGTATCTTTATATAAAATATCTTTTGATGTTATCAGCGTATTATCTGTGGTTTTTGATGTTGTAACATTTTTATTTTGATCAACATATAAAGTATCTGCTGAAGTTATTAATGTATTTTCTGTATTTTTTGACGTTGTTATATTCCCATTAATATCTGTATATAAAGTATCCTCTAATAAAATAGATTTGTTTGCTGTTCCACCTGATGCACTCGATGCTGTTGTAATTTTTCTATCTGAATCTAGATATAAAGAACTTCTTTGTACTATTGATGTATTTGCTGTTCCATCTAATGCGCTGGATGCCGTTGTAATTTTTCCATTTGAATCTAAATATAATTTATCAGTTGAAGTTAATAATGTATTATCAGAAGTCGAAGAATTAGTAACTTCACCAGCTGCATTAAGATACGTAATTATTGCCTTTCCTTCTTTATTAGCATATTGCAATTTACCATTAGAATCTACAGTAGTAGGTTTGGATCCTGTCTTAGTTCCCCCGAAGATATAAGACCCATCAAAACTAGTGTTTAAAATTTGGGATAATTCATTAACCTTTTCTTTTATTTCATCTTGAATTGCAGCTTTTTCATCATCTCCATAAGTTCCATTTCCTGCATTTACAAGTAATGTCTCTATTCTTCCAAAAATATTACCCATTTGAGATAATGCTGTATCTGTAGTATCTAGCCAATTTGAGGTATCTTTTATATTTTCATTATATTGTTTATTATAAGAAATTTCAGCATTCAATTGCATGCTTCTTGATGCTATATAAGGATTATCAGAGGCGTTTTGTATAGTCTTTCCTGACGCTAATTGATTTTGTAATGATTTCATATTATTCATATTTTTTTGCATGTTTCTTAAGTAATTTGAACTTAACATGCTGCTTGTTATTCTTGAAGACATAAATTTACCTCCTATCTCTTTAATCCATTTATTACTACATCTAATAATTCATCTATTGTTGATATCATTTTTGCATTTGCCTGATATGCGTGCTGATATTGAATTAAATTTGTCATTTCTTCATCTAATGATACTCCTGAAACCGAATTTTTTTGATCTTCTAAATTAGATAGTATTGCCTCTTGATTATCAACTTGTCTACTGGCCTCTTGGTTAGTTGTTGCAAGATTATTTATTATAGATTTATAATAAGAATCAACTGTTGACCCATCTGTTCCAGCTTTCAACTCCAAACATGTAGTAGAATCTGAAAATCCTGTTATTCCTGCTTCGCTTAGGAAAGTTGCTCTATCCATTGTAGTTAAATCTTCTGTAGATTCTACTTTGCTTAAATTCATTTTTATTGAATTAAGATTAGCTATTGCATTAGCCCTTTTACCATCTCCCTCACCACTTGTTGATTTTGTATTACAATTTAATAAATTGGGAGTTGTTAGTAAATTATCATTTATTCTTATAGTTTTAGCAGTTATTCCTTTATCTGTTGTTAAATTTGTTTTTGTAGTATCATCATATGTAACAAATATAAGATCACTACTTGATAAATTAGTATTTGCTGTACCTGTACTTCCTACTTGAATTGCGTTAACACTATAAGCCAGTCCTGCTGCAAGCCTGTCTAACTTATCCATGTATCCTTTTGTGATTTCCTGTACTTTTTGATTAGCAGCTATTGCTCCTCTTATATGGTTGTTATCTACATCATTTTCTCCACTCTTTATTGTGCTTTGACTCTCATCTTGATAAGTTTGGAATGTTCCACCTACTAATTCTTCAGCAGTTGTTGGTGGCACTGATTTTACTAATGTTGTATATGTTTTTGAACTATCTGCATTTGTTACAACCGTTACTGTTGTTGTAGTTGTTACTGCTGTTGCTCCACTTCCTGTCGTTACTGTATTTGTTCCCAAAGATGGTGCCGGAGTTTGATCTGTAACTGAAGTTTTGGTCATTCCCATAGCATTACCATCTTTATCAGCAATTAAAACTCTATTTTGCAGCAAACTTTCAGCTAAACTTTTAGCCTCATTAGCATCTGCTGCTGTTATCGTAAATGTTTTTGGTGTAGAATTTTCATTTCCTAATAGGTAATATTCCACCTCAACAGTACCATCCGCTTTACCAACAGCACTTTTAACATATGAAAGCCTTGAATAATCTGTATCATTTGGATCTGATTTAACTAAAGCTGCATCTGGATACTCTGTTGATGAAAGATTTATAGTATCAAGGCTGTCTCTATCAACTTTTATTCCAAATTCATTACTTAATTTATCTAAAAGATTATCTCTTTTATCCATTAAATCATTTGCTGTTTGTCCAACTGCCGAAACACTTCTTATTTGCTTATTTAATTCATTTATTTGATCTAAATAACTATTAACATCTGTAACATTAGTTTGAAGAAGTGACTGGCTATCCTCACAAGTCTTTTCAAGTTGATTATAAGTATAGTTTATTGCATCTGCAAGTGCTGATGCATCCTTAATAGCTACTGTTTTCACATCTGTTTTATCTGGACTTTTTGACACCTCTTGGAATGCATTAAAGAATTGATTTGTAAGCTCTTGTATTCCTGTATCTGATGGTTCTCCAAAAATATCTTCAACTTTTGATAAAGTTTCACTTGTTTGTGTATAATACCCTGATGTTCCCGTTTCATTTCTTACTTGATAATCTATAAAATAATCTCTAATTCTTTGTATAGATGTTATTTCTGCTCCTGTTCCAACTTGTCCAACTGAGCAAGTATCAAATCTTGACATTCCTCCAAAAGGCTTTGTTGCTTCCGCTACTGCCCTTTGCCTTGAATAACCCTCTGTGTTTGCATTAGCTATATTGTGTGATGTTGTATTTATAGCACCTTGTTGTACATTTAATCCCCTTTTCGCAATGGTAAATGTATCAAATAGTCCTGACATATGTTTTTCCTACCTTTCTTTTTACAAGCATAAGCACCCCTGGGGTGATGAATGAAAATTCTATCTCTTCAAGTTTCCATAAGAATTATAAGTTTTAATTTCCCTACTTGGATTAATTATTTGCAGCATTTTATTATTAAATAATATTTGTTGCTTTAATAACATATCGTTTGTTTCTTTTTTTAATACTACATTATTTAATGTACTTTGTATTTTTCCAAATACTTCTTTTAATTCTTCATTATCCGAATTGCTTACAATTTCTTTAATACTTTCATCACCTATTAATTTTCTTCTATTAACTTCTTCTTGTGCAATTTTCTTTCCGCACTCATTAATCTTATCAACTAATCCTTCCAAACCAAATACATCTTTGCTCATTATCATCTTATATTGAGTTTCTAGTAATTCTAAGAGTTTTTGTAGTTCTTCATTTTGGTTTTGCATTAAATTAATAAGTTCATTTATCATATCTATAAATTGCTCCCCTTCATTGCATTTAATAAACTTTTTGCAGTCAATCTAGCATCAACATTGTATGTTCCACTGTCTACTTTATTTTTGATATCAGCCACTTTTTTTGTATTTCCAATATCACTGCTTAATGAATAATCCTTAAGGCTCTTTCCAAGTTCTGAAATTTCAATCCTATCCACCTCTTTAGTTTTATTCACTTTATCTACAGTCTTACTGGTATTTGAACTATATGCATTTATATATGTTGATCTATTTATTCTATTAATACTCATACTTCATCTCTCCAATCCTAACTCTATTATTATAATTATCGTACTTTTCCTTTATAAATTTATAGAAAAAATTAAGAAAAATAGTTATCTCCTGCTAACTGCTTTATTCTATTCAAAATTAAAACAGTTTTTTATCTCCTAACTTCTTTACTAAAAGTTCAAGTTATTAATTTAAAATGCCCATTTTATCAGTAATTTTTCCCCATGCTTCAAACTAACTTCTTCTCCATTAGTCAAAAAACATACATCTTCTTTCTCTTCTTCTATATTTTCTATACTGCCTATATTTTCTGCAGGATTATCTTCACCAGTTTCAATTATCTCGTCGTTAATTTTCTTCTTATTTACTTTTTTATTCTTTTTATTTGTTTTTTGTTTCTTTTTCATATCTAAAATTACTGGTGAATTATTATGTTGACTGCCAACAGTTTTTTCATTTTCCATATCCAAATTAATTTTATCATCACATTTATCTGGGATGCCTAAAACAAAAAAACTCCCTTTTGGGAGTTTTTATCTTAATTTCTTTATTCTTTCAACACTACTTACTATATCAGTTATTCTTATTCCAAAGTTCTCATCAACAACAACAACTTCTCCAAGTGCTATTTGCTTTCCATTAACTAATATTTCAACTGGATCTTCTGCAAGTTTATCTAATTCTATTAATGAACCAGTTCCTAAATTTAAGATATCCTGTATGCTTTTTTTAGTTCTGCCTAGAACTACAGATATATCTAAAGGAACATCCAATATTAAATCTATATTTTTTATTGGCGGAACATTACTTTGAGGAACTAATTGTTCAAATGCAGCTTGATGAACTTCTACGGGTTGTTCCATTCTTTGCACTGGTTGTTCATATTGCTGTTGCATTTGATATTGTGGTTCTGGTTCACATTGTTGCTCTACTCTAACTGGATCTGGACTTCGAATTATTTCTTTATTCACAATTGGTTCACTTGATTTAGCTTTGGCAGGTTCTGGCTTTGCCACTTCTTCTACTTTATCTTCACCTGTCATTATAGATACAATATTTTTAGCAGTTGATATTGGGAATATTTGCATTATATTACTATCTACAATATCTCCAATAGTCATCTTAAATGATACTCTAACTATTGGTTCATCTTCTGATATTTCATCTGAAAGTGGTATAGATCCATCTGTTACTACTTTCGATGTTGGTGGTGATATATCAACTTTTCTTCCAAACATAGTAGCCATTGATGTTGCTGCTGAACCTATCATTTGATTCATTGCTTCTGACACTGCACTAATTTCTATCTCAGATATTTCGTGGTTGTCTGTTACATTTCCATCTCCACCCATCATAAGATTTGATATAACTAAACTATCTGAAATTTTTATAATTAAGATATTTCTTCCTACTATACCTGCAACATATTGAATATCTAAAACAATATTAGGAGTTTCAAAACCTTCTTTTATTTCTCTTAAAGTTGTTACGCTTACTACAGGTGTAGTTATATTAACTTGTTGATTTATAAGTTGATATAATGCTGTTGAAGCTGATCCCATGGATATATTTCCAATTTCACCCAATAAATCTTTGTCAATGTCAGTTATAGACTCCGATTCTGACTTATATTCATCAGATGATGTATTTTCACTTTCACTAGAAGATGTATCTTCTCCTGATAATAATGCATTTATTTCTTCTTGTGATAAAAAGTTATTACTCATACTCATTCACTTCCTTATCTGTTATGTCTAAAATAATGACACCCATATTCTTTCCTGCTATACCAGGTTTCGCATAGTAGCACTCTTCATCACTTACATACACTTTTATTGGAGCCGAACTCTTGGTATCAAGCTTAAGTACATCACCTACTGTTAATTTCAGGAAATCATCTACCGTTATATTAGTATGTCCAAGTTCAGCAGTCACATCAACATCAACTTTGTTAATACCTTTTTCTATTTTTTCTCTTGATTCAGCCATCAAACTTTGATCATCATTTCTGAAGGCGTATTGTATTACCAATTTATCTAATATTTTTTCTACACTTAAATAAGGAATGCACATATTTATAAAAGTACTATGCTTATTCATTTCTACTGAAAATGTTATTAATGCTACTGGATCATTGGGTGCCATGGTCTGATTTACTCCAGGATTTGTTTCAACTGCTTCGATTTCAGGTTCAACATCTAGAATAGATTCCCATGCTAATCTCAGATTACTTATCATTCCAGCATTTACTTGGTGCATTATATTTTTATCTATCTCTGTGAATTCTTTTGTTTCAATTTTCCTATCTCCTTTTCCTCCAAGTAAAATATCTATTATCTGAAGTGAAAACTGAGGATTAGTTTCAAGTATTATTGTGCCTGATAATGGTGGCATTTTAAATATTGTAATAATAGTAGGATTTTGTACAGAATGTATAAATTCCTCATATGATATCTGCTCTACAGTTTCTATTTTTACTTTAACATTTTGTCTTGTTTGACCAGTTAAGTAATTTGAAATGATTCTTGCATAATTATCATGGATCATTTCAAGAGTTCTTATATGTTCTTTAGAAAATTTTTGAGGACTCCTAAAATCATAAAGTTTAACTTTGTGATTTTCATCATCTTTACCAATTTCTTCTGATTCTAATTCCCCTGTAGATAGGGCAGATAACAAGGCATCTATTTCATTTTGCGATAATACATCTGCCATATTTTCTCCTCATTTCAAAAATTAATTACATAATTAATTTAATAATTTATCAATATCTATTATTGTAAGAAGCTTTTCATCATAGTTTAGTATACCTTTTATATAAGGCTGTTCCTCATCAGCTTCCTTATCTACTTTTTGTATACTTTTTTCATCTATATCTAAAACTTCTTCAACTTCATCTACTGATATTCCTATTTCTTCATCTTGAACTGTTAAAATGATTATATTATTTTGTTCTTTACCAGGAGTTACATTCAATAACAAATTTATGTCAACAAGAGATTTAATGCTTCCGCGTAAATTTATTAATCCTTTAATATAACTCGGAGCCTTAGGAACTTTTGTAATTCCCATAGTATCATTGATACTTTGAACTCTTTCTGTTTCTACTGCAAAATGTTCTTCGCCTAATTTGAATACTACTATTTGCATTTTCTTAGCCTCCCCTTTTCAATTGATAATTGAAAATGTACGATTGACAATTAATGTTCAAATTTCTTTAAAATTTGTAAAAATATTTTAAAATCTATTAGATTTTATTCCTTAATTGTCCATTGTTAATTAATTATTAGCCTACAACTTTCTTTATGGCTTCTAAAACTCTATCTGCTTGGAATGGTTTTACTATAAAGTCCTTTGCCCCTGCTCTTATTGCATCCATAACCATTGATTGTTGTCCCATTGCAGAACACATGATTACCTTAGCATCTGGATCAAATGCTTTTATTTGTTTAACTGCTTCAATACCATCCATGTCAGGCATGGTTATATCCATTGTAACAACATCTGGTTTTTCCTTCTTATAAAGATCTAATGCAACTATTCCGTTATTTGCCTCTCCTACTATTTCAAAATTATTCTTTTCTAAAATGTCCTTTATCATCATTCTCATAAATGCTGCATCGTCTACAATTAAAACTCTAGCCATATAATTTTCCCTCCAAAATTTAATTTATTCCTATAGATTTCAATATTTTTTCTAATGATCCCGGCATGGGGATATAATAAAAATGTCCTCCTATCTTTTCTTTTGTTTCATCTAAAAACACAGTCTCAATATCTAATATATATTCATCATATTGATTAGATTCTATAAATGTTGTTGTGAGTATTGCACCTAACATATCATATGATGTGGCTGGCACTGATGGTGCCATAGCAAGATTAGTTAATTGTGATATGGAATTCATATAAGATGCTGATATTATATTGGCTATCTCACATAATACAGAACTACCCATCTCGCTTTCAGGTGACTGCTTGCTTCCAACTAATTTTTCTATTACATTTTCAGCTGTTGGCTTTTCGAATACCAAAAGAATATTGCCTGCAATATCCCCAAGTACCCTAACAACTGTACCAGCAACTTCACACTCTCCATTTTCTTCAACTATATCTTCTAATCTTACTATATTCACTGCTGGCACTGTCATATCTACTTTTTTTCCTATCATCATAGAAAGAGCAGTTGCTGCATTTCCTGCACCTATGTTAGAGACTTCTTTAAGTGCATCTAATTGTAAAGCACTAAAATCACAGTACTCCACTTATACCCCTCCTTAAAAATTCTTATCTAGCTGTTATAGTAATGCTCCTACATCTAATATTAGTGTTACTAAACCATTTCCAAGTATTGTTGCACCAATATATTGATCTAAACTTTTTAATGTTTTTCCCAGTGGTTTTATTACTATTTCTTGTTGTCCAAGTAATGAATCAACTAATAAACCTATAGTTTTATCCCCTACATTTACTATTATAACAAATTTCTTATCAGTTTCGCTAGCCTCTATATCTAAAGTTTCATTTAATCTTACTAATGGAATTACATTTTCTCTGTAAACAATAACTTCTCTTCCATTGCTTTTCTTTATATTTTCTTCCTTATAATCTATTACTCTATCTATGAATCCTAGTGATATGGCAAGTGTTTCTTCACCTATTTTTACAAGTAGGGCTTGTATTATTTGTAATGTAAGTGGAAGTTTAATAACAAAAGTTGATCCTTTGCCTTCTTCACTATATAAATCCACTGTACCTCCGAGTGCTGCAATTTTTGTCTTAACAACATCCATTCCAACTCCTCTACCCGAAATATCTGTTACTACTTCATTAGTACTAAAGCCTTGTGCAAAAATTAAGTTTTTAATATCATTATCTGACATTCCGTCTGTATTTATTCCCTTTTTCTCAGCTTTTGCTTTTACTCTTTCAAGATTTATTCCCGAACCATCATCTATTACTTTTATTAATGCTTTTGTTCCTTCTTGATATGCAATTAACTTAACTGTTCCAATTGGTGACTTACCTTGTGCAATCCTCTTTTCTGCTGATTCTACACCATGATCTGCCGCATTTCTCAATAAATGAATCAGTGGTTCTCCAATTTCATCAATAACAGTTCTATCAAGTTCTGTATCAGCACCTTCAATAATAAAGTTGATTTCCTTGTTTAATTCTACTGATATATCTCTTATCATTCTTGGAAATCTATTAAATACTGTATCTAATGGCAACATTCTAATCTTCATAACTAAATCTTGAAGATCCGATGTTGTTCTTCCTACTTGCTCTAAAGTTTCATTTAATTCTTGTGATTTATGTGAAACAACTATTTGTTCTAATCTTGTTCTATAAATTACAAGTTCAGAAACCATATTCATTAAATTATCTATTCTCTCTAAATCAACTCTTACAGATTGATGTGTTTTTTTAACTTCTTTCTTTTGAGCTGGTTTCTTTTCTAGTACTTTTTCAACTTCAGCCTTTTGTAATACTGGCTTTTCTCTTGAAATTTTTTCTTCTATTATTTGTATTTGTTCCACTTCTTTATTTTCTATTTCTTTTTGCACTTCTACTTCAATATCTTCAAATTCAATCAATGCAGTTTCAACTTTTGCTACTTCTGAAATTCCATTTAAAACAGCTATTATTTCATCAACAGTATTTTTAGTTATTAAAACAAACTTCAATTCAAAATCAAATTCTTCATTTTCAATATCTTGAGTTGATGGATCTGATTTTAAAATTTCACCATGTTCTTCAAGATCTTTAACAATTAAAAATGCTCTTACAGATTTTAGCAATGTATTTTCACTTAATGTTACTTTTATTTCAATTGAATTAAATCCCTTTTCTTTTGCTTGCCTAATTACAGATATATCATATTGATTTAAGTCTAGGTTTAAATCATCATTACCTACAGTTATAACATCTTTTTCTATGTTTTTTTTAATTTCAATTTGCTCTGATGTCCCATTTTTCTTGCCATTATTTTTTATTTCAACCAAATGTCTAATTATATTATCTATTTCTATTTTTTCATCAGATCCTTCTTGAACATTATCAACCATTTTTTCCAACGTATCAAGACAATCAAACAATACTGTTACTACATCTTGAGTTACTTTTAATTCTCCTTCTCTAAACTCAGCTAATACATCCTCCATTTTATGTGTAAGTTCTGCAAGATCTGTAAATCCCATAGTTGCTGCCATTCCTTTAATTGTATGGGCAACTCTAAAGATTGCATTCACCTTATCTATATCTTCTGGATTTTGTTCTAAATCTAATAGAGATTCATTTAATGTTTGTAAATTTTCTAACGATTCTTCTAAAAACATTGACATATATTGGGATGTATCCATCTTTACTCCTCCTTTATATTTTTTTGTATATAAATGTAGATGCTTTTTCAAATCCGTAGTCTCTATAATTATAAATGCTTTCTGTAGCTCCTACAAATAAAAGCCCACCTTTTTTTAATGAATTACTAAATCTTTTATAAATATCGTGTTTTGTATCATTGTTAAAATAAATAACAACATTTCTACATATTATCAAATCAAAACCAGTTTCATATCTATCTAAAATCAAATCATGCTTTTTAAAAGTTACCATATTCTTAATTTTAGACTCTATATAATATTTATCGTCTTTTATTTTAAAATATTTACTTAAATCAGCATTATTTACACCTTTCATTTCATTTTTTGTGTATTCTCCAACTTTAGCTCTTGCAAGTATAGTATCATCTATATCAGTTGCTATTATATTATGCCTTCCACTTGGTGTTAACTTATCTAATATTATTCCTACAGTATATGGCTCACAGCCTATTGAACAAGCTGCACTCCAAATTTTCAAACTAGGAGTATTAGGTAATAATTCTTTTAAAATTTGTTTTTCCAAATCAACAAACAATTCTGGATTTCTAAAAAATTCTGTTACATTTATTGTTATAAAATCTAAGAATTTTTGTTTTTGCTCAGGATTATTTTTTATAACCTTTGAATATTCATCTAATGTTTTTATTCCAACTCTTGTCATCAAACTATTTATTCTTCTATTAAGTTGTTCAGGTTTATATGCTGATAAATTTATTCCTAATTCTTTATGAACCCATTTATGAAATTCATTAAAATCCATATTCCCTCCTATACTCCATGTACTATTTCTATTATCTTATTAGCTATTTCATTAAGTGGAATTACTAAATCTACTTTTCCAGTTTCAAATGCAGCTTTTGGCATACCATAAATTGTACATGTAGATTTATCTTCTGATATTGTTATACCACCACTATCTTTTATATTGCTAGTTCCATCGGCACCATCTCTACCCATTCCCGTTAAAATTACTGATACTAAATTTCCCCCATATACTTTTATAGCAGAGTTAAATAATTTATCTACAGCTGGTCTTACACCCCATATAGGAGGTTCTTCATTTAGCTTTATTACATTATTAGAACCTATAGTCATATGTTGACCACCTTTAGAAATATATATTGTGTTTTTACTTATCTTCATTCCTTCACTTGCTTCAATCACTTTCATTTCACAAGCTTTATCTAATCTTTCTGAAAATACTTTTGTAAAACCTTCCGGCATATGTTGAACTACAAAAACTGGAACTCCTAAGTTTCCTGGAAGTCTAGTTAATACCTCTTGAAGTGCCTTGGGTCCTCCAGTCGATGCTCCGATAACAACTGCATCTATCTTTTTATTTTTATGTATAGAGATTGTATTCTCTCTTTTAATACTTTTGTCCTTTATTATTACAGTATTATTATATTTATAGCTTGTCTTATCATTTGTGCTGATTATCTTTCTTTTAGAATTCACATTACTTGTTATACTTTTTATTTCTTCTATTAAGTTTTTTTGAACTTTTATTATATCTAAAGAAATGCTTCCTGACGGCTTAGTTATAAAACTAATAGCTCCATTATCTAAACATTCTAAAGTTAATTCAGATCCTTCTGTTGTTGCACTACTAACCATTAATACTGGATAACTTTTTCCTAGTCTTTTTAACTCCTTAAGAGTTGCAAGTCCATCTAAATCTCTCATATGTACGTCTAGTGTGATAATATCTGGATTATACTTATCTACCATTTCAACTAGTTCTCTTCCATCTCTAAATTTAGCTACAACTTCAAAATTATTTTCTGATTCTATCATATCTGATATTGCTTTTCTCATAAATGCTGAATCATCAACAACTATAATCTTGATTTTACCCATCTATCTCACACCTTTCTTTATAATTCAATGATCCCATGACCTACAACTTTAAGTACTACTTTTCCATCATTAGCTTGAACAATCATAGTTCTTCCTTTGTTTCCTCCAATTTCTTCAGCAACTATCGGAATAGCTTCATCTTTTAAAGTCTTTTTAACTGCTTCACCATTTCGCTTTCCAATATCACTTATTATACTTTTATCAGAAAAATTAAACATTGAAGCTCCCCCTGCAATCTTTGCTATGAGGTTTCTCTTTTTACAGCCTTGTTCCTCCATTTTTTCAATTAGCATCGGAATAGCTAAATCTGCAAATTTCATGGGGTTTGTATTACTTTTAAACTGAGTACTATCTGGAAGCATTATGTGAGCTAACCCCGCCACTTTAAGAGTTTTATCATATAGGGCTATACCTATACATGAGCCTAATCCGATTGTCATTATTGATCCTGGATCTAGTACTAAATTCAAATCAGCTATTCCAACTTTTATCTCTGTAATTACCATATTCCCCCCCTAGAAGATATTATCTTCATCCTCTGAAGACAATATTTTTTCTAAATCTAATAAAATAACTATATTATTTTCTAATTTTATTAATCCTGCAATATATTTTCTATCAATTGTAGATGTTATAGGAGGTGCAGCTTCCATTAAGTCGCTATTAACATCTCTTACTTCATAGACATTTTCTACAATAATTCCAAATTTATTTTCTTTTCTTTTTACAACTATTATTTTTCTATTTTCACTTTCTTTATCTTCTCCAAAATTAAACTTTCTTGATAAACTTATTATTGGAAGTATGGTTTGTTCATAGTTTATTACTCCTTTTACAAAGATAGGTGCATCTGGAAGAACTGTTGGTTCTTGATATCCCAAAATTCTTTCAACTTCCTTTATATCTGTTGCATAATGCTCTCCATTTAATCCAAATATCAACATTTTAATTTCATTATTTGCCATTACTTTTAAACCTCCTATAAATTAAATTTATCAATTGTAATTTGCCCAGTTTTATCTATATATGCTTCTACATTTTTAACTGATTCTTCTAACACAATTTGTCTTTCTTCAAAGCAAAAAATTGTATTATTATACGCTATGTCAGCCATAATACGACCCGTCTTAGGAACCTTCAATATAGTATTAACTCCAGCGGTGCTTCCTACTGTCTTTAATTTTATTTCAGAACCAGCACATAAGGTGCCCCCTCTACAAACAGAATTATCACCAGTAAATTCTATATTATTTAATGCTGTTATAGTAGAAGTATATTGTCCTTTTCCTGTTATAAAAACATTTCCTGATGCCTCTATATTAGCACCTTGTGCATATGATAAATAAATATCTGCTGGGACTACTACTGAATCTTCTATTTCTTGAATTTCTTCTTTCAATATTTCTAGAAAATGTTCAAATTCATTAATTTTTTTTATTTTTAATGGTCCAAGTCCTAATAACTTATTTATTATAAATGTAGTTATATCATTTTGTTGAATCCCTTGGGACATATTATAATTTAAAATACTTCTAGATATTTTAGGTAGTAACTTAAACTTATTTTCTATTAATATTTTAATAATTTCACCATATTCCTTAACCCCTAATAAATTGTTTTGCTCTATTTGTTCTGCTGCACAACCCAAGTCATTTAAAATACTTTTGAAATTAATTAAATTATCTAAATACTGTCTTCTTTCAACATTTTCACACCCGACAGTTACTGTTGAGTTTAATACATTACCGTTAATAACAATTTCTCCTGAAGCTCTTAATATTGCTGATTCCACATTTTTTCCAACATAAATTTCATTTCCAGCTTTAACTTCCATGGCTTCTGCAACTGCTCCAACTACTTCTACATTCCCAACAAAATCTATATTTCCACTTTTTAAATCAACTGCATCTACTTTATATAGCTTGTTCACATTAAAAGTACTACCTTTAAGAGTAGGTTTACCCTCTGTAGTTGCTATAATATTATTGTTTTCAATTTTGCATCCTTCTCCAGCTTTTACCACAAGTTTTTTAGCTGTTTTCCTCTTTATAGGAATTCCTAATACGTCTATGCCATCATAGCCTACTTTACCTGGTATTATTTGACCTATAACATCACCTATATTTACATTAGAAATTAAGTATCTATTTCTATAATCTACTTTTTCCTCCGAATCCATATGTTGAATTAATTCCTCTTCACCTTTAAATAAAGTCTGGATTTCATCTGGTATATCATCTTCAACGTGTAATCCCTTAGCTATTAATTTATTATTTATTTGATGTTCATTACATATATTATCAAGTTCATCTTCTATAATTCCATATCGAATACCTTTACTTTTAAGTAATTCTTTTAATTCATTTGGTGTATATTGAGATGGATACTTATCACCAACTTTTTTCTTTATCAGCGTCAAATTTTTATGATATCCTTGATCAACTAATTCATATTTATGCTGCAAAACAGATTGTATATTAATATAAGCTTCCATTTTATCAGTTGTAATCGACACATCTACATTTCTTATAGGTTCTGTTTCTTCAAATTTATATTCAATTTTATCTTCACATGTTACTATAGTTATTAGATCACTTTTTTCTCCATTAATAAACAAATTCACGCCTTGACATGACTTTATTGTAATAATCTCATCATTGTTTTGAGATTCTGTTATTATTATTTTCCCATTTTCTACCTTAGCCCCAAATTCTTCCTTATCTTCTATTTCTTCTTCATTCACTATTATTTCTTTTTCTTCAAGTTTTATTTCAGTGTTTTTGCTGTCATTTAATATTTCTATTTCCACTTTCTTTTTGAAAAATCTCTTTTCTTCTTTAGTCACTCTATATTTTAGAGCTTCTTTCGAAATATTCAATTCAGAAGATGCCTTTTCAATACATTCTTCTAAAGACGTTGCAGAAAATTTTACGTTCATAACTAGTCCCCCATAAAAAACCTTGTTACTTTAAGTATACCATATCCTAGTTTAATTTTACATTTAAAGTTATATTAATCCATTTTATGTTCCATCAAATTACAATTAAACTTGTTTTTTAGTGATTTTTTATATATCGGTTTATCTCATTGTCGTATTCAATCCTTAATTTTCTAATAATAATATTATTAGGATTTAGACTTATATCGTTTACTTCTTTTATTGGCAATATCTTAGGAGATGTACCAGAAATAAACATCCCATCTAATTTGTCAATATCTGAATATTTATACTCTACTTCTTTAATCTCAATCCCAATTTTTTTTGCTATTTTTATAATTTCGCCTCTAGTAACCCCTGGCAATACTGCTTTTATAGGTGATGTTAAAAGTTCATTATCTTTAACCATAAATATATTAGATTTACTTCCTTCTGTTATATATCCATTTTTATCAACTAATATAGCTTCATAGGCATTTTTATCTTTTATTTCGCGGTTTACCTTTTCTCTAAAATTTTCATTAACTATTTTTGCATTAGGATTTTCTCTTTCACCAAAATATAGTATTGTTTTAACACCACTTTGATACATTTCAGATGAAGGATATGAATGTTCTATAAAAAATATTCTTAATATCTTTTCATGTACTCCATATGTTATTTTTATATTACCTTCAGATTTATTTTCAGTTTTTATTAAATCATTTATTTCCATATTTATTTCTTCATAACTAAATTTAAATTCCTTATTAATTAATTCAAATGAGTTTTTCATTCTTCTCAAATGAGTTTCCAGAAAAATTGGTTTGCCATTTATAACTCTAAGTACTTCATATATTATTTTATCTTCCATCTTTATCACTCCTATCTATACTTAGTCACATTCAAAAAACAACAGTCCAACATGCTTGTATATTGGATCGGTTATTTTATTTCATGTTACTTATCTCCACTTCAATATTTCTATCTCATGCTTTTTTCTATAATTTATTAAGTATGGTTTTCCAACTAAATCTAATAATGGTTTGTCTGATAATGAATCTGAAAACATGTATGATTCTTTAAAATCCACCTCTATTTTTTCCTTTTTAAGAACTTCTTTTAGTCTTCGTACCTTTTCTTCACCCTTACAATTCTTCCCTTCCATCTTCCTTGTAAAAATCCCATCACTAAAATTAAATTTAGTTCCTATTATTTTATCAACTTCTTTTATATTATAAAATTCATTAATATAAAATTCAGGTGATGCTGAAATTAAATATATATCATATCCTTCATTTTTAAGTTTTTTCATCATTTTTAGTGCATCTTCATATAATATTGTTTTTAATTTTTCATTATAAAATTTTTTTACAAGCTTTGCTAAATCTTGTTCTTTTATTCCATCTATAAATTTTAAAAATTTTTCTTTTACTTTTCTCTCATCATATATCCTTAAAGCATACATACTCCCACAATATATAGTTCTAGGTAAAAAACGAATATTTCTTTTATCATTTTTTATTACATATTTAAATAACTCCATTAAGGTTTCTTTTTTAGTAATAGTATAATCTATATCAAATATAGCAAGTTTTTTCAAAATATAATACCTACCTTTTTAATCTTAGTTTATGTTTTAACTTCTAATATTTAATTCTAAGCACTCAATCTTAAATATTTAGACTATATTCTAAATATTAAGTGTTTAGATTTAAATATTATTTATTAATTAATACTATAGATACTCATAGCCAAAACTTTATTTATACTTTAAAATTTAATTATCAATGTTTAATGAACACTAATAATTTAAGATTACACTATGAAAATATACCCAAACTAGAAATAAAGGTCATGCTTTTGTGGAAGTGTTACATTGAGGATTTAGCTGTAGATATTTCTTTAGTAGAAGTTATTCCAAAGCGCTTGTTCAAAAAGTGAGAATCGAAATTTTACATTTCGTTCTTCGAACTTTCTCTGTGAGCGCTTGCCTTTGAGGTTGCATTTTGGGTACAACTTCTGCTATTAGAAATTCACAGCTAAATCCTCACGTAACCTGAACAAATGCATGACCTTTATTTCAGTGGTTATTTGCATAAGTATGATTTTCACTTTGGGTATCTATAGATTTATTATTTGATTTTGCTTAAAAATGTTGAAATTCTATCTATTCCATTTTCTATTATATCAATAGATGTTGCATATGATAATCTTATGTAATTATCTAATCCAAAACCTGTTCCAGGTATTACTGCCACTCTTTCTTCTTCTAATAATACTTTTGCAAAATCTACTGAATTATTAATAGATTGTTCTTTAAAAGTAGTATTTAAATATGCAGATATATTTACCATTATATAAAATGCACCACTTGGTTTTATAATAGATATTTCACTTAATTTTTCCAATTTAGATATCATAAAATTTCTTCTATTTTCAAACTCTTTAATCATATTGTTTAAATCTTCTATTGGCCCATTCAATGCTTCTATTGCTGCATATTGTGCTATTGTATTTGCATTTGATGTCATATGGCTTTGAATACTAGTCATAAGTTTAGTTATTTTTTCACTTGCTGCTGCATATCCCAATCTCCATCCTGTCATTGAATATGTTTTAGACACGCCATTTATTACTATTGTTCTCTCGTATGCATCTTCATTTAAAGCTGCTATACTTATGTGTCTTTCTCCATCATATATTAATTTTTCATAAATTTCATCCGATATAATTAACAAATTATGTTCTTTAGCAAAATTCGCTATTTCTAATAATTCTTCTTCATGATAAATGGTTCCAGTTGGATTATTAGGGCTATTTATTAATATTGCTTTCGTTTTATCTGTAATAACTTTCTCTAAATCAGATATTGTATATTTATAATTATTTTCTTTAGATGTTTCTACAAATACTGGCACTCCATCAGCTAACTTTACTAATTCAGGATAACTAACCCAATATGGTACTGGAATTAATACTTCATCTTCTGGATTTAAAATAGCCATAAAAACATTAGCTAAACATTGCTTAGCACCTGTAGAAATTGTTATTTGACTTGGCTTATATTCTAAATCATTGTCATTTTTAAATTTGTTACATATAGTTTGTTTTAATTCTAATATTCCTCCAGCTGGAGTATATTTAGTTTTTCCATCCTGCATTGCTTTTATAGCAGCCTGAATTATATTTTCTGGTGTATTAAAATCTGGCTCCCCAGCCCCAAAGCTTACTACATCAATGCCTTGACTCTTTAATTCATTAGCTTTAGCAGTAATTGCTAGTGTAATTGACGGATCGATATTTTCCGCTTTTTTAGATAATTGCATTGCTTTATTCCCTCCAGTTTAGACATAAAAAAATAACTTACTAAAGATGCTATTTATATTTTATTCACACAGTATGACGCAAAATAAGCAAACATACTGGCTAGCTATTTTTGAATATGTCTTAATTCAATTGTGTAATTTTGTCACATAATAAAAATATATCATTAATAAACTTCTTTGTAAATGTCATAATTAGTTTTACTTAAATTACTAATTTGTTAGGATATAACATAAGTAGTTAAACTAAGCTCTTTAACATAATTTACTCATATATATAAACAAAAGACCTTAGCAATAAATACTAAAGTCCTTAATTTTATTCTTCTTCGCCTACTAATTCATTTTGATAGTAAGCTGATACTCTATCAAATTCTTCTTCATCAGGAACTACAAGCTCCTCTTCATCAAGTCTAAAAAGATAAACTGAATCTTCTTCTGGATTTTGAGCTAAGTAGTATGATTTTTCTTCAAATTCAAATTCATCAATTATAGGACATGTAACTACATTCCCATTTTCATCTTCTAAATCTATAACGAAGTTTTCCTCTTCATCATTACATCCACATCCACATTCATGATCGTCATGGTCACAATTACATCCATGATCTTCATCATGTTGATGTCCACCACATCCACATTTGTTTTCTCCATCATTACATCCACATTTTTCTAAATCTTTTTCCATCTTCTAACCTCCTTTTTGGTTCTAGTTACCTGAAAAAATAACTGTTCAGATATCTTAATTAATTTTACCCTTAATTGAATAAAATTAAAAGCCTAAAATAAAAATATTTTTTACAATTCTCTAAAAACTTATACCTTCCTCGCCCATACATAAAAAAGGTTGAGGTAAATAAATTACCTCAACCTTTTTAACTTATAATTAATACTATTGTTGATTAGCTAATTTCTTGTATCCTTCTAATCTTTCCATAGCATCTTTTTTAGTCTTTTCGAATAAAGCATCTGCTGCTTCTGGGAATGCCTTAGCAAGTGAAGAGTATCTAACTTCTCCCATTAAGAATTCCTTGAAGTCTGCTGTTGGTTCTTTTGAATCTAATATAAATGGATTCTTTCCAGCTTCTTTTAACTCTGGGTTGAATCTGTACATTTGCCAATATCCACAAGCAGTTGCTCTCTTAGCTTCTTCTTGGCTGTTACCCATACCAATTCTTAGTCCATGATTAATACATGGTGCATAAGCAATGATTAATGATGGTCCTTTATATGCTTCTGCTTCTGCAATTGCTTTAATAACTTGGTTCTTATCAGCTCCCATGTTAATTTGAGCTACATATACATAACCATAGCTCATAGCCATCATTCCAAGATCTTTCTTCTTAGTCTTCTTACCACTTGCAGCAAATTTAGCTATTGCAGCAGTTGGAGTAGATTTAGATGATTGACCACCAGTGTTTGAGTAAACTTCTGTATCTACTACTAATATATTTACGTCTTCTCCTGAAGCTAATACATGGTCAACTCCACCGTATCCGATGTCGTAAGCCCATCCATCTCCTCCAAAGATCCATTGAGATCTCTTAACGAAGTAATCTTTTTGAGCTAAAATTGATTTAGCAGCTTCAGTTCCTGATTTTTCTAGAGCAGCAACTAATTTATCAGCTCTTTCTCTAGTTCCTTCGCCTTCATCAACATTGTCTAACCAATCTTGTAATTCAGCTTTTGCTGGATCATTTGCAGCTATAGCAGCTTTTGCTTCTCCTTCAATTCTTTCTCTTATAGCTTTAACTCCTAAGAACATACCTAATCCATATTCAGCATTATCTTCGAATAATGAGTTAGCCCAAGCTGGACCGTGTCCTTCTTTATTCTTAGTATATGGAGTTGAAGGTGCTGATCCACCCCAAATTGATGTACATCCAGTTGCATTAGCAACCATCATTCTATCACCAACTAATTGAGTTATAGCTTTAACATATGGAGTTTCTCCACAACCTGCACAAGCTCCTGAGAACTCAAGTAATGGTTGCTCAAATTGGCTACCTTTAACTGTTTTCTTATTCATTGGATTCTTCTTAGCTGAAACTTCATAAGTTAAGTAATCCCAAACTTCAATTTGATCATGTTGAGATTCTTGTGGTTTCATAACTAATGCTTTTCCTGGTGCTGGACATATTTGAGCACAATTTCCACAACCTGAACAGTCAAGTGGTGTTACACCCATTGTATATAATAATGGTTCTTCTGTTTTTAATCCCTTAGCAGCTACAGCCTTATTTGCACTTGGTGCAGCATTGTTTTCTGCATCAGTTAATAAGAATGGTCTTATAGCAGCATGTGGACATACCATTGAACATTGGTTACATTGAATACATTTTTCTGAATCCCATTCAGGAACATTTACTGCAATTCCTCTTTTTTCGAATGCTGCAGTACCATTTTCAAAAGTACCATCTTCCATTCCTGCAAATGCTGAAACTGGAAGTTGATCTCCTTCTTGTCTGTTCATTGGAATAACTATATCTTTAACAAACTTAGTAGCATGCTTAACTTCTACTGCTTCATCATCTGCAACTGTCTTCCAAGCTTCTGGAATATTTATTGCAACAATTGATTCAACACCTCTATCTATAGCAGCGTTATTCATGTTAACAACTTTTTCACCCTTCTTACCATAAGAAGATACAACTGAATCTTTTAAGTGCTTAATAGCATCTTCAACTGGGATAATGTTAGCTAACTTGAAGAAAGCTGATTGCATTATCATGTTGATTCTTCCACCAAGACCGATTTCTTGAGCAATACCTACAGCATTTAAAATGTAGAACTTAATGTTGTTGTTTGCTAAGAATCTCTTATATGCTGCTGGTAATTTTTCTTCTAAATCTTCTGGAGACCAGATAGTATTTAATAAGAAAGTAGAACCTGGTTTTAATCCTTCAAGTACATTGTATTTGTGGATGTATGATTGGTTAGAACATGAAACAAAGTCTGCTTTGTTTATTAAGTATGGTGACTTAATTGCTTTCTTACCAAATCTTAAGTGAGATACTGTAATTCCTCCTGATTTCTTTGAATCATAGAAGAAATATGCTTGAGCATACATGTCTGTATTATCTCCAATGATTTTGATTGCACTCTTGTTTGCTCCAACAGTACCATCTGATCCTAATCCCCAGAACTTACAAGATGTAGTTCCTTCTGGAGTAGCATCGATATCTTCTGTTACTTCTAATGAAGTATTTGTAACATCATCAACTATTCCAATTGTAAAGCCGTTCTTTGGTTCAGCTTGTACTAAGTTTGCATAAACTGCAGCAATATGTCCTGGATTTGGATCTTTTGATCCTAGACCAAATCTTCCACCTATTATTAATGGAGCATTTTCTTTTCCATAGAATGCATTTCTAACATCTAAGTATAATGGTTCTCCATCTGCACCTGGTTCCTTAGTCTTATCTAAAACAGCAATTCTCTTAACAGTGTTTGGAATAGCTGCTATTAATTTTTCTACTGAGAATGGTCTGTAAAGTCTTACTTTAACAACACCAACTTTTTGTCCATGTGCATTTAAGTAATCTACAGTTTCTTCAGCTACGTCTGTTACTGAACCCATAGCTATGATTACTCTATCAGCATCTGGTGCTCCATAGTAATCGAAGCAATGATATTCTCTACCAGTTAATTTAGTAATTTCAGCCATGTAGCTTTCAACTAATTCTGGTAATTCATTGTAGAATTTATTTACAGATTCTCTTTCTTGGAAGTAGATATCTGCATTTTGAGCTGTACCTCTAGTTACAGGGTGATTTGGGTTTAAAGCTCTTTCTCTAAATGCTTTAATAGAATCCATATCTACTAATTTAGCTAATTCATCATATTCAAGCACTTCGATTTTTTGAATTTCATGAGAAGTTCTGAAACCATCAAAGAAGTTACAGAACGGAATTCTTGATTTAATAGCAGTTAAATGTGCTACTGCTGATAAATCCATTACTTCTTGAACTGATCCTTCTGCAAGCATTGCAAAACCAGTTTGTCTTGCTGCCATAACATCTTGGTGATCCCCAAATATATTTAGAGAAGATGTAGCTAATGCTCTAGCTGATACGTGGAATACGCATGGTAACATTTCACCAGCGATTTTATACATATTTGGTATCATTAATAATAAACCTTGTGAAGCAGTATAAGTTGTTGTTAATGCTCCAGCTTGTAAAGATCCATGAACAGCACCAGCTGCTCCAGCTTCTGATTGCATTTCCATAACTTTTACAGGTTGACCGAATATGTTCTTTCTTCCTTGTGCTACCCATTCATCTACATGTTCTGCCATTGGTGATGATGGTGTAATTGGGAATATTGCAGAAACTTCTGTAAATGCATAAGATATATGAGCTGCTGCAGTATTACCATCCATAGTTTTCATTTTTCTCATCGCGTTGACCCCTCTTTCTATTTTTAGAACTTAAATTTTTATATTATAAGTAAGTCTTAAAGACTACCAATAAACATACTAATTTTAGCTAATTAAAATCTTATTTCCAATCTTTACACACATAAGCAATATTTATAAACCTTATATTATTTTGCTAATTCTTTTCCTAATTCCTTAATAAGATTTACTTGCTTTTTATTTGGTGATTCTTTAATTGCTAAATCTTCAATTACATTAAACCCATAGGATACCATTTCTTCTTTCCATATTTTCATGAAAGTATCTTCAAACCATCCATAAGTTGCAAATAAAATACAATTTTTATTTTTATTTTCTTGATTTAAATCTTTTAATTGTTTTAGAAATGGTTTCATTTCTTCTTGTTCTATTTTAGTTGAATCCACTGCAGGACTTCCAAAAGCAACAGAGTCAGCTTCTAAAACATCTTCTATCGTTGCATCTGTAACATGTTTTACAATTACTTCTGCACCTTGTTCTCTAGCACCATCTGCCATCACATTTGCAAGGGCTTCTATATTTCCCCCACAGCTCCAATAAATGATTGACACTTTTTTCATTAAAATAGCACCTCATCTTCTAGTTAAATAATTAACTCTTGTTTTTCACTAAAATAAACTCACCCTTTTATTATAGCTCACATATTTTTTTTTGCAAGATTTGATTGTGCATTTTGTAATATTTTAAGTGATAATTATATATTTCAGCAATCTATTTCTTTATGTTCTCTAATAATACATCTATTATTGCTTCTACTCCATTTTTAGCTTGGCTTCTTTCCATATTATTAATAAGTTCTGTTTTTCTGCCTTTAAGTTCTAAAATTTTCTTATACAATATATCATCTTTAAGTTCTTCTTCTTCTAACATTAATGAATAACCTTCTTTTTCAAAAGACTTAGAATTTAAAATTTGATCTCCTCTACTCGCCTTCTTAGAAAGAGGTATTAATAACGTTGGCTTTTTTAATGTTAAAAATTCAAATATAGAATTTGCTCCCGCTCTTGAAATTATATAATCGGCAGTTTTCATAAAGTCTGGTAATTCTTCATTTACATATTCAAACTGCTTATATCCTGCTTTATTTATAAACTTTTCATCTACATTCCCTTTACCACAAATATGAATTATATTGAATTCTTTTAAAAGCGCGTTTAAGTTTTTTCTTATTTCTTCATTTATGAGTCTTGATCCAAGACTTCCACCCATAATAAACAATACTTCTTTATTATCAGCAAATCCGCATATTTTTCTTCCTTTAGCCTTATCTCCATGAAATATTTCTTCTCTTATAGGACTTCCTGTAAGTATCCCCTTATTCCCATCTATAAATTTTAAACTTTCTCTAAAAGTTACGCATAACTTATTACAAAATGGTGCTGATAATTTATTAGCAAGGCCTGGAGTCATATCAGATTCATGCGCTACTACAGGTATTTTTTTTATAAATGCTGCAATAACAACTGGTACTGCTACAAAACCTCCTTTTGAAAAAATAACATCTGGCTTTTCTTTTGATAATATTTTTATTGCTTGTGCAACTCCCTTTACTATTTTAAATGGATCCATGAAATTTTTCACATCGAAATATCTTCTTAACTTTCCGCATGAAATTCCAAAGAAAGGAATTTTTTTTTGTGTTATTATTTCTTTTTCAACACCATCAATACTACCAATATATTTTATTTCAAAACCTTTTTGTTTTAATTTAGGTATTAATGCTAAATTAGGAGTTACATGCCCTGCAGTTCCTCCCCCTGTCATTATTATTTTGTATTTATACAAACACTATCACCCTTTCTTCTGTTAACAGTTAAAAGTTAAAACTGTACAGTTATGGATAAAATCCTTTTAGGATTTTTTAATATATTTTTTTCAAACTCCGTAGGAGTTTGTTTCTTAATTGTTAATTGTTGGCTATTCTATAATTCTGTACTACAATTTGAATACTTGTATTACCATTATATTCATTAACGTTTGGATAAAATACTAAATCCAACTGTACATCATTATACGCCCCATCATAAAGTTTTTGTAGTTCTTTTTTTCCATATTTATCATTTATCACTTCTTCAAACTCACAAATGTCGCCAAAATAAATAGCATCCAAAGCTTTATTAAATTTGGTTTTCAGCTTAAATTTCAATACATTTTTATTCTTGCCTAATATTGTAGCTTTTAATATATTAATATTTTTCTCAGCAAACAAAGGTTTAGAATTTGCTTTGCCAAAAGGCTCTAATCGTTCTAACTCATTAATTAATTCATAATTTATTGAATCGAGGGGTAAGGTACAATCTATAGTAACTTTTCTTAGTAAATCATCATCTTTCAATATTGTATTTTCATTTAATCTTCTTCTGAACTCATCTATATTCTCTTCCTTCAAAGAAAATCCTGCAGCCATAGGATGCCCACCAAAATTTCCAAGTAAGTCTTTGCATTTAACAAGTTCCTCAAACATATTATATTCTTCTATAGATCTCCCTGAGCCCTTTGCTCCATTTTCACTTTTTGTTATTATTAAAGTTGGAACATTATATTTTTCTCTTATTCTTCCCGATATTATTCCTGCTAAACTTTCATGCACATCAGAAATATAAATAACAAATACTTTATCATTTATCATATTATTCTCTTCTACAATTTCTATAGCAGTTTCCACACCCTTCATGGTCATGTCTTTTCTTTCTTCATTTAGCTTAACTAATTCCTTTGCAAGCTTAGTTGCTTCCTCTTCTTCTTTTGAAAGCAACAGCTGTAGTCCCTTCTTAGCTGAATCTAATCTTCCGCATGCATTTATACATGGTCCTATGATAAAACCCAAATGATATACTGATAAAGTTTTCTCATTCATTTCACATTCTCTTATTAATTCTTGAAGACCTAAATTAGTAGTACTATTTATAAATTCCAATCCTTTTTTAACAAAAATTCTATTTTCATCAATTAAATCTACAACATCACAAACTGTTGCAATTGCAAGAAATTCTATAAATTTATAACATTCCTTTTTATCTATACTTAATTTTTCATAAAGCACTTCTACAAGTTTAAATGCTACTCCTGCTCCACATAATTGCTTGAATTTATAATTACATTCCTTTTGCTTTGGATTTATTATAGCATCTGCACTTGAGCTTATAAATTTTCTAGTTTTATTTTCATCTTCAACAAATGGGATATCATGGTGATCTGTAACTATCACAGTAATTCCCAACT
Source organism: Clostridium sp. (assembly GCF_021372645.1). Taxonomy (GTDB): domain Bacteria; phylum Bacillota; class Clostridia; order Clostridiales; family Clostridiaceae; genus Clostridium. The sequence continues at coordinate 98,308 of NZ_JAJFUC010000037.1, forward strand.
CTTTAGCATATTTTATTGGATCTATAGCTGATATTCCATTATCACAAGTTAAAATAGTATCTATTCCATCTTCTTTAGCCTGCTTTATTATATTAATATTTATTCCATATCCATCTTTTATCCTATCTGGAATTTCATAATCTACATTTGCATTGCACTTTTTTAATGCTGTAAATAAAATATAAACACTTATTACACCATCTACATCGTAATCTCCAACAATTCGAATTTTCTTATTTAGTTTAATTTTATCATTAAGTATTTCTATAGCTTTTTCTAAATCTTTCATTTCTCTTGGATTGTGAAGTTTATCAAAGTCTGGGGTTATATAACTTTTTATCATGTCATCATTTGTAATATCTCTATTTATTATAAGTTTACTCATAAGCTCTGTAATTCCATATTTATTCGATATTTGCTTATAATCAGCTTTTTTGTTTTTTATAAACCATCTTTCTGCCATTATTTCTCCTCTCATAGACACTACAATTAACAACGTACAATCGACAATTATTGTGCATTGTCAATTGTACATTGTAACTTAGCCTATAAACATCTTATATAACATCCCAGAAGAAATCCCTTCAACTGCATGCTCATATCCAAGCTTTTCTAATAATTTATAAGAAAATGCCATTGCTGTTGCAGGTCCCCTACTCGTTATTATATTCCCATCAACCACTACAGCCTCTTCTAAATATTTACAGTTTGGTAATTCATCTTCATATCCTGGATAAGAAGTTATATTTTTACCCTCTGTAATTTCAGCCTTTCCAAGTACTATTGGTCCCGCACAAATCGCCCCTATTAATTTACCTTCTTTATTTTGCTTTTTTATAAGTTTTATTACTCTTTCATCATCTCTTAAATTAGTTGCTCCTGGAATACCGCCTGGAATCACTACCAAATCATATTCCATATCTTCACCCAAGAGCTTATCAGCCTGAACTACTAATCCATGACTTGATTTAACTTGTTTTTCTTTAATTGACACTAAATCACAAGTTACATTTGCTCTTCTCATTACATCTGATACTGTTAATGCTTCTATTTCTTCAAAACCATCTGCTAACAATACACATACATTTTTCATTAAAATCTCCTCCTCAATTCAAATGAGGATATTCTAAAATCATCCTTAGAATACCCTCATTCTTCATTTTTTATCTATATATTCATTATAACTCATTTACAACTCAGCCACCATAAGTGAGAGTCAAGATTTTATATTTTGCTATTTGAACTTCCTCAGCGAATTAATTTAAGATTACATCTTTGACTTCATCATCAAGTGTAATCATCATTATATTTGTTCCTCTACCCGCTCTATTTTGCAGTTTAATGTCATTTATTTTAATTACTGCTTTTTCTTTAGATTTAGAAGTTAACACTACTTCAGCTTTATCTGTAGATAAATTTATACTATTTCCCTCATTGCTTATGTAATTACTATGATATTTTCCAAAGATAACTTCATCTTCATCTCTTAAACTCATTCCCGTAACACCTGAAGCTACTCTCCCCATTGTATTAACATTTTCAACAGGGAATCTTATTCCCATTCCTTTTTTAGTTATCATAACCAAATAACCAAGTTTTGTTTCGTTCACCTCTACTGAAACCACTTTATCATCTTCAAATTTAAATTTATAACAGGCTTGCTTAAAGAAATCGCCTTCAAATTCTTTTAATAAGGTCTTCTTCACCATACCTTTTTTAGTAAATGTGTAAACTCCGAACTCTTCATCATAGGAATCAATTGAAACCAAACTGATTATCTTTTCTCCCTTTTCTAACTTTCCTAAGAATGACTCTACTGGCATCTCTTCACTTATAACATTCTTCATTAAAAATACTGGTAGTTTATACACATATCCTTTATTACTAAACATCAATAATTGTTTTAATGAATTAGTTTTAACCTTTAGAGAATCTTCTTTCATTCTTCCATAAGCTTTAAGCTTATTCTTATCTGTAATCCCAAGACTTAGTTCAAAATATTCAATTCCCTCTGTATCTTCTATTTCAATAACTTCATCTTCTTGTGCAAAATTGAATAATTGTATAGGTAATATATTTCTAGAAGTATTCTCAAGATTTTGCACCTCAAGAGTAAATTCTAAACCTAATTTACTTTTAATTCTTAAGAACGTACTTTCTTTTTCTAATTCTCTTATGGATACATTGATTAGTTCGTCTTCATCCCTAAGCTTTAGAGCTTGGAGCCTACCATATGCAGTTTGGAATTTTTCTAATGAACTTATCTTAATTCCTCCATGCTTAGTTATAAATCTAAATGCTTTACTTGGATTAAAATTATCTAAAGATATAGCTCCAACTATCTTTTCGTTATCGAGATTTACAGTTTTAATTACTTGATCTAATCTCTCTCCTTTTTCCTTCCACTTCATTTCCGGGATATTAATTCCCTTTGTTTGATACATAAACCCTTTATTAGTAAATATAAGTAAAGTATCCTTAGTATTTGAGTTTATTAAATATTTTAATGAATCGCCTTCTCTATACTCAATGTCCTCCGGATTAGAACTTGATCTATTATAATTTTTAAGAGGTATTCTCTTAATAAAGCCATCTTTTGATAGTGTAATCATGACTTCCTCTACTATAATCAGTTCTTCAATATCAATTTTACTTTCATTATCATCTTTTATAACTGCAGTTCTTCTCTTGTTTCCATATTTATCACTTATTTCTTTTAACTCAGTTTTAATTACCTTAAAAAGTTCTTTTTCACTAGATAAGATCTTCTCAAGCTTTTTAATAAATCTTTCAAGCTGTGCATATTCTTTTTCAAATATATCTATTTCAAGACCTGTTAGTCTATATAACATAAGTTCTAATATTGCTTGCGCTTGTGCTTCTGAAAATTCAAACTTGCTTATTAAGTTATCAGAAGCATCTTTTTTAGATTTTGAGCCTCTAATAGTTGCTATAATTTCATCTAAAATATTTATCGCTTTAATCAAACCTTCAACTATGTGAAATCTCTTTTTTGCCGTATCCAGTTCCTTTTGAGTTCTTCTAGTTAAGATTTCTTTTTGGTGTTCAACATAATATTTTATTATAGCCTTTAAACTCATAGTCTCTGGCTTTCCATTTGCAAGTGCAACCATATTAAAGCTTATGTTACATTGCAAATCAGTCTTTTTAAATAAATATTTTAGCACTTTATCTGCAATATCTTTTTCAGTGTTTTTCTTTAATTCAATTACAGCCCTTATTCCATTTCTATCAGATTCATCTCTAATATCTGTTATTGACTCTAATGCTTTTGCATGTCTTTTATCGCCTGTCATTTCAGATATTAATTGAAGAAGCTTAGCCTTATTTCTCCTATATGGAAATTCAGTTATTACTATTCCTAATCTTCCATTCTCCAATTTTTCAATTGAAGTCTTAGCTCTATATGCAACCTTTCCTTCTCCAGTTTCATAAGCTGATAAAATTGATTTTTCTCCAATCAAAATTCCACCTGTAGGTAAATCTGGTCCTTTTATATATTCCATAAGTTCTGAAGTGGTTATATCATTATTATCTATGTAAGCCAATACTCCATTCGTTACTTCCTCTAAATTATGTGGTGGTATATTAGTTGCAAGACCAACTGCTATACCAAAAGTTCCATTTACCAAAAGATTTGGGTATCTACTTGGCAATACTTTAGGTTCCATTTCGCTATCTGAGTAATTAGGAATCATATCTACAGTATCTTTTTCAATATCCCGTAGCATTTCCATGGCAATAGGTGAAAGTCTAGCTTCTGTATACCTCATTGCCGCTGCCCCATCACCATCTATTGAACCCCAATTTCCGTGGCCTTCTATGAGAGGCACTCTAGTTGAAAATTCTTGAGCCAAAATTACCATAGCTTCATATACAGATGAGTCTCCATGAGGATGAAACTTACCTAAAATATCTCCAACTATTCTAGCAGATTTAAAATAAGGTCTGTCTGGAAATGCCTTCAGCATATATGCACCGTATAAAATTCTTCTATGTACAGGCTTAAGCCCATCTCTGACATCCGGAAGTGCTCTGTCTTTTGCAACTTCTATTGCATATGGTAAATAATTTTCAGGCATTGCTTCTTCTAAAGGAATGCCAATTATATTATTATCTTTAGGTATAATATTATCATTTTTCTTTGCCATACTTTTCTCCTTTTTCAACGTACAATGCACGGAAATTGTGTATTGTTAATTAAATTCTCCGTACTTATACATATAGTTCTTTCTAGGTTCTACAATATCTCCCATCAGTAGTGAAACCATCTTTTCAGCTTTTGCTGCATCATCTATAGTCACTTGAAGAAGTGTTCTGCTTTCTGGATTTAATGTTGTATCCCACAATTGATCTGGATTCATTTCTCCAAGACCTTTATATCTTTGAATTAATGCACCTTTTCCTATTTCTTTCTTTGTTTTTTCTAATTCTTCATTACTATAAGCATACTTCATCATAGTTTTACCTTTTGTTTCTCTATACACCTTATATAAAGGAGGTTGTGCCAAATATAGATGACCATTTGCAATTAATGGTTTCATATATCTATAAATATAAGTCATCCAAAGTGTTCTAATATGATATCCATCCACATCAGCATCACTCATTATTATTATCTTATCATATTTTAAATCTGCTTCTTTATAGTTATCTAAAGTTCCAGTTCCAACAGCTGTATTAAATATTTTCAGTTCTTCTGAAGCTAATACATTTTCAAGCTTTTGTTTTTCTGTATTCATTATTTTACCTTTAGATGGCATTATAGTTTGGAATCTTCTATCTCTAGCTTGCTTTGCAGAGCCTCCAGCTGAATCTCCTTCCACAACTATAAATTCATTTACGGTTTTATCTTTCAATGTACATACTGCAACCTTACCTGCAAGTGGTGCAGTTCCTTTACCTATTTTCTTTTTTTCTGCTTCATTTATTTTCTTAATCTTATCTCTTCTTTTTGCTGCTTCTAATGCATTATTTATTAGGCTTGTTGCTAAAGTTTTATTATCTTCAATCCATTCAGAAAATTTAGTATAAACTAAATCATTCATCATAGTATATGCTTCATTATTACCAAGCTTAGTTTTAGTTTGACCTTCAAAGACAGGATTTGTAATTTTAATTCTTACAATAGCTGTCATACCTTCTCTTAAGTCATCTCCCTCGAATTCTTTATCCTTTTCCTTAATCAACCCAAGCCTCTTTGACCATTCTTTAAAAGCTCTTGTCATTCCAGTTTTAAAACCTGTTTCATGAGTCCCTGCTTCTGTTGTAGGAATATTATTTACATAACTTGCAATATATTCAGTAGTTGAATCTGTAAATTGCATGCAAACTTCTCCATACATTTGAAGATTTCCAACTATTCTTTCACCATCAAAAATTATAGGTTCTTCATGAATCGGCGTTTTACTTTCATTTAAATAATTAATAAAATCTAAAAGACCATTTTCTGAATAATATTCTTTAGTAATTTCTTGCCCTTTTCTTTTATCTATTAATTCTAAAGTTATACCTTTATTTTGAAATGCCAATTCTTGCAATCTACTATCTATTATGTCAAATTTAAAATCAGTTGTTGAGAAAATTTCTTTATCTGGTTTAAATGTAACTTTTGTTCCGATCTTATCTGTTTTTCCAATTATCTTTAAACTTCCAACTGCTGTTCCTGGCATATCTCTTTTTAATTCTTTATCAAAAACATATTCAAATCTTTGTCTATATATATTACCATTTTGATATACTTCAACTTCTAACCACTTTGATAGAGCATTTACAACCGCAGCTCCAACTCCATGAAGACCTCCAGAAGTTTTATAATTTTTATTATCAAACTTCCCTCCTGTATGTAGTTCTGTAAATACCATTTCAACTCCAGATTTCTTTTTAATCGGATGAATCCCCGTAGGAATTCCTCTTCCATTATCTATTATTGTTACACTTTTATCTTCATTTAGAGCTATAGTTACCTTATTTCCATATCCATTAGCTATTTCATCTATGGAGTTATCAATTATTTCCCATATACAATGATGTAGCCCCTTGCTTCCTGTAGAACCTATATACATTCCTGGTCTTACTCTCACTGGTTCTAATTTTTCAAGTGATGTTAAATCCGTGACATCATAAGCATTAGTCTTTTTAAATTCCATAAAATTCCTCCATTTTGAACACCAGTTCTTATTTGCTTGTAATTCATCTACTCTATAAAAATATACTTCCTTTCTGCTTTAATGTCAAAAAAACTTAAATAAGTACCTTATACCTACATTCTATATCATCAAAAAAGAGTGTACTATAAAAATAATACACTCTAAAAAAACAAAATAGAAATTTTCAAAGTCCTATACATCACATATTTCTATCTTTCTAACATGTTTTGTATGGCTCCATTCTTTATTATTCTTATTTAAAATACCTTGAATTGTAATTGGTATCCATGTTAATGTATATAATCCATATAACCAGAATCTAAAGAATAATATTAAGTCTTTCTTTCCTAAGAATATTCCTGTTAATATTAAGAATAATAAGTTATAACCGATTCCTATTAAACTCCCAATCCTCCAATCGCCTACAATAGAAGCTAAATAAGGAACTACAAAAACATTACTTGAATATAATGCCATCATAACTAAAAAGGATTTTGTAACTTTCTTATCAATTGCTAGTATCAATGGTGTAATTAAAAATTGAGCGATTGCAAATACTTTAAAGCCTACATCACTAAAGAGTTGGTTTATAATAAATATATTTAACCCACTTTCAGTATTTACCTGCATTAATGTTAACACAGCTGAAATACCCACTAGTAATGTTACAAAAGGTTGCAATACATATAATGCACAGTCAAAAACATAAAATTTTCTATCTACAATTGCTTTCTTGACTAATTTAAAGAAATACCTTGAAGCAACATCTGTAAATCCTTGCATCCATCTTTTCCTTTGATTCCATGATTGCTTAAGCTTTAATGGCTTTTCATCATATATAATAGCATCATGAGCCCAGCCTACTTTTTCTCCGTTTAAGACAAGTTTACAAGTGAACTCTAAGTCTTCTGTTAAGCAAGTAGCACCCCAACCTAATTTTTTTAATGCATTAGTTTCTACAACAAATCCTGTACCACCAATTTGGTTAGAAAAGCCTACATTTGCTCTAGCTAATTGGAACATTCTATTTTGAGTCCAAAAAGCTATAGAATATGCTGCAGCAATCCATGAATCCTCTGGATTTTTGCTATCTATATATCCCTGTACAACTTTGTATCCATCCTGTAATTTAGAATTAATTTCTTTTAGGAAATCCTTATGTACAAGATTATCTGCATCAAATATAGCAATAGCATCATATTTATTTTCACTCTTAAATAACTTTGCAAACATCCATTCTAATGCATAACCTTTACCTTTTTTATCCTCTGAAAATCTTTCACAAACATTTACGCCATAACCTTTAGCTATTTTAGCTGTATCATCTGTACAATTATCTGCAATAACGAAAACATCATACATGTCTTTAGGATAATCTAGTTTTAACATACTTTCTATAAGACTACTAATAACTACTTCTTCATTATGTGCTGCAATTAATAATGCGAACTTATTTTTAGGCGTATAATTTTTCTTTTCTTGTTTTCTAAAAAGACCTATTAATCCTAAAACTAAATAATAACATGTTATTACAAAAACAAAAATTTGAAAGAAAGCTGTTATGGTTAAAATATAATTTCCCAATACATTCACTCCTAATATTTAATGATAATTATTTACATACTATACCTATTTAATAATATTTCAATACAAAGAAAAAATCAACCCTATATTTATTAAGATAAAATTAATATTCCCCAAATATTAATACATCCGCCCTCATATTTTGTAGTAGAAACAGATATTAAATAATATTTAATTCTACCTATTTTCACTTCTTTAATCTCATTAATTAAATCTAATATAATTATTTTATTCCTATATTCTTTTATTTAATTTTCTATAAATAATATATCCTACGAATATACCACCAATAAGGCCTCCAATATGCCCAAAGTTATCAATATTTTTAATACTTAAACCTATAAATAAATTTATTACTATTATTTGCATTAAACTTGATAAATACTTTTTTTGTATTTTATGTTTCTCTATAATTGCAAATGCTAACAATGCTCCCATAAGACCAAATATACCACCTGATGCACCTACTGATATGCTATTAGGACTCATAAAATAACTTAATGAACTTGATGTTATACATGAGATAATATATATTATTAGATATTTTTTAGTGCCATAGATTTGCTGAATTTGAGGTCCTATTATATATAAAGAATACATATTACATGCTATATGAACTAAATTAGAATGTAAAAAGGCACTAGTTAATAGCCTCCAAACCTCCCCTTGTTCAATTAATGTATTATACTTAGCTCCAAAACTTATTAACACTGAATTATTTATCACATTTAGTATTTCTTCTGATACAGTTGAAGATGCACGTACATAATTAGTAATATTATAAATTACAACTTGAGTAATTATGAATATTATTATATTTATTAATATTATAACTAATGTAAGTATTTTATTTTTTAAAAAATTATCTTTTTTATGAATACTTTTTTCTTCATTTTCTTGTAGAACAGTTTTAAATATTTGTTTTAATGGCATACAAAATTCATCACATGAAATAATATTATAGTTTTCCTTATTTATAATGAGTTTATGTGCCATAGATGAATAATCTGTATGTATATATTCCTTATTACATAAAATTATCATATTTAAAGAAAATGTCTTTTCTAGTGTTTTTATATACGCAATAGCTTCTGAATAATCTATTTCTTCATTTTTCTCATCGCTTATTAAAACACAATATATACTATCTTTTAGTTCCTTAATACCAAAAAATTTGTCTTTCTTATGAAAATTACTATAATATTGTTTCATATAAAAGCTTTCTCTATTTATTAAAGTTTCATAAAAATTTTCTTTAAATTTCTTCATATTCTTTACCTATTCCTATATAAATTCAATGAACAATTCACAGTTCATGCTCTTTAGATATTCTGTGGGCAATGCACAATTAAGGAAGACGCTTAAATCGAAAGTTATGGTAACATTTCTAAAAATATATTTTTTTGATTCCTCAGAAAAGTGAGAGCCCAAATTTCATATTTGAGCCCTCAAATTTTCTCTGTAACTTTATTCCCTAATTGCCCACAAGGGGCACCCATAAATGGCATAAATTATACATTATATAAAATTTATTTATCTATCATATCTAAAAGTTCATTAAATCTTTTTATAGTAGCTTCTATAGGTATATTTGTAGTCATATCTACTCCTGCATTTTTCAAAATGTTTATTGGATAATCACTACCTCCTGATTTTAAGAAACCTTTATATTTTTCTACTGCATTTTCTTTTCCTTCTAAAATTGACTTTGAAAAAGCTGATGCAGCTGCATATCCTGTAGCATATTGATAAACATAGAAATCAGAATAAAAATGAGGAATTCTTGACCATTCTACATCTACTTCTTTATCTATTATTATTTCACTTCCAAAATATTTAACATTTAAATCATGCCATGCCTGATTATAATCTTCTGCTGTTAAAGGCATTCCTTTTTCTAAAGTTTCATGAGTATATAGTTCAAATTCTGCAAACATTAATTGCCTAAATACTGTTGTTCTTATTTGTTCTAATTCTTGATTTATCAAATAAAGTTTTTTCTTTTCATCTATTTCTTTTTCAATTAGATAATGAATAAGTAACGATTCATTTGTTGTTGATGCAACTTCTGCACAAAATAAAGTATAGCCTGCATAATAATATGGTTGCTCTTTTCTTGAATAATATGAATGAATTGAATGTCCCATTTCATGAGCTAATGTTGATACATCTCCTAGTTCATTGTTGTAATTTAATAGGACATAAGGCATAGTATCATATCCACCCCATGAATACGCTCCACCTTTTTTACCTTTGTTTTCGTATATATCTATCCATCCATCTTTTATTCCACTCTTGAATATGTCTAAATATTCTGTTCCTAATGGTTTTAATGCATCTAATACTATATCTACACCATTATTAAATTCATTTTTTTCTTTTGGTATTTCGATCACAGGGACATATAAATCATACATATGGATTTCATTTAATCCTAGTAGTTTTTTCTTAATTTTAACATATCTATGAATAGAATCTAAATTATCATTTATAACCTTTATTGCATTTTTATAAACTTCTAAAGAAATGTTATTAGGATTTAGTGAAGCTTCTAGTGCACTAGTATAGTTCCTTACCTTACTACTAAAATTAAAGGTTTTGATTGAACAAGTTAATGAAGTAGCTAAAGTATTTTTCAACTTATCGTACTCTCCAAATAATCTTTCAAATGCTGCTTTTCTTACATTTCTATTTTTACTTTTTATAAATGAAGAATAATTTCCTTCTGTTAATTCTACTTTAATTCCTTCTTCATTTTCTATTTGCCCAAATGTCATATCTGCATTAGTTAAAATGTTGTGTATTGCTGAAGGTGCGTCTAAACAATCCGAAGCTGCTGCTAAGAGTTCTTCCATTTCTTTTGATAATATATGTGGCTTTTCTTTTAATATATCTTTAATTAAAAATTCAAATGTCTTTAATTCATCTAATCTGTTTATTTCACTTTCAATAAATTTATCTTCTAAACTTAAAATTTCTGGTACAAAGAAAGCTGTATAACTTGCAAATTCAGCCATATATATATCAACTTTGCTCATTAAACCTTGATAAGTAGGATTTGAAGTATCTTCATCAGATTTTAAATGTGCATAAATATATAAAGTTTCTGCTTTTCTAGATATTTCTTCATTTAATTTTAAATATTCTAAAATCTTTTCCCCATTTATTAACTTTCCAGAGTAGTCTTTTAATTTAATTGCTTCATTCTTTACAGCTTCAAAATCTTTTTCCCAGTCTTCTATATTTTTGTATACCTTATCTATCTTCCACTTGAACTTCTCTTCAATTTCTTCTCTTTTTTTTAACTCACTCATCTTAACACACCTTTCTTATTGAATTATTAATATCCAATGTGCAATAGTCAATAATTTATAATTGAACATTGGCAACTAATACTTCTAAATTATAATTTAATGTATAAGTATAACTTAGGAGTTAGGTATCTACAATTACTCTGTATACTCAGATTCTTTTCCTTTAATAGATTCAAATACTAAATTCATTTCGTTGTCTATTATTGATACAACTTCTTGTATCTTTTTCTTCATTAAATCATAATCATTCTCATACTTAAATTTTATTATATATGCAGGATTATATTCATCTAAATCTTCTTCTATCTCATAACCTCTTTCTGTAAATACTTCAATATTAAATAAATCATATATTGCTGAGTATTCCCATTCTTCCACATTTTTATTTGTGTCAAAGTACATATACACAATTTCATCTAATACATAAAGCTTTTTTACAAACAAAGCTCCTTCATTTACTTCAAAACTTCCTAATTCTTTTTTTATAAATCCTGTTTCTTTATCTTTTTCTATTAATACTAAACTTGAAAAATCCATAAATTCACCATCCTATTAGTTTTTCTTAGGCAATTCAAATAAAATAACTGCACAAATGCCTTATTTAAAATTATATCAAAAAAGACATTTTATAACCATAAAAATAAAATATGCACTTTTAATTATTAGAATTTACTCGTATTGTTATATTTCTTACCTTACATTGTCATTGAGTTTTAATTTTATTACATGTAAAAATATGGTAGTATTTTCATATAGTAATTCTTTATCTATAAATACTTTATATTTCTTGTTTATCCCATTTGTTACTTAATTGTTCATTGTTAACTGTACATTATTAATTACAATATATATTAAAGGAGGTATTCATTATTATGAATAATCTGCCACTTCAAGAAGAATCTTTTGTTTATAAAAAAAGACGTAGGTTTGAAAGAAATATTAAAATAAGACCTAAAAGAAGAGCTATCTTATCATTAATTATTTCTATAGCACTTATAACCACTACTTCTTTTTTCATAACATATAATTTATATGTATATAATAATTCCAAGGATCTTGAATTTGCTGTTGAGTATAATTTCACTACAGGCTTTTCATCAGAAAATAAACTTCTTAGAGTTCAAAAAATGTCTTTAATTTATTATGATGGTGAAACTGCTGTTGTTGAAGCTACTGGACTTTCAAAAAATCAACCTCATAAAAATATTTCTATTAAAGGAAGCTTTAAAAAAGACAACAATAAAAGCTGGTACTTGGAAAAAATATTCACTCAATGATTTTTATATTAAATGAGCAATTCAAGTTAGTATTAAACAAAGTATACTAATCTTCTGACTTATTATTTTTTCAATATGACTTATGCACTATTGCAAATAATTTGCATTTAAGTGTATAATATAATAATGTTTTAAGGAGTTGGTTATTTGATTGCTATAAAAAATCTATCATTTTCATATACAAAAGGATCTCAATTGTTGAAAAATGTTAATCTCAATATTCCTAATGGAATTTATTTATCTATTCTTGGTGAAAACGGAAGCTGTAAAAGTACATTAATAAAGCTTATATTAGGCATTTTAAAGCCAGATTCTGGGAGAATTACTTTAGATTCAAATAAAATTTCTTATGTTTCACAAAAATTAGATAATTTCAATTCGGAATTTCCAATCACAGTTAAAGAAGCATTATATTGTCATGCAAAGACTATTGGTATAAAAAATTCAAAAAGCGTTCTAGAATCTTTACACAAAGTTAATATGTGTGAATTTAGTAACAATTTAATTGGAAATTTATCTGGTGGGCAACAGCAAAGAATTTTTATTGCAAGAGCATTGCTTGGAAATCCAGATTTAATAATATTAGATGAACCATCAACTGGAATAGATGAAAAAAGTCAAAATGAAATTTATCCATTACTCCAAACTTTGAATAAAGATTTAGGGAAAACTATAATTTCTGTTGAACACAATACTAAGATTGCATTAAAATATTCAACACATATTTTACAAATAGAAAATGGTAATCCAAAATTATTTACAAAAGAAGATTTTATAAAACATTTAGATGCTGAAGATTCAATTTCTAAAATAATATAGATATTAGGAAGGTAATTATATATGTTTGAATTAGGTTTTATGCAAAATGCATTTATTGTAGGTTCTATTGTTTCTATACTTTGCCCATTTATAGGACTTTTTATTGTGCTTAGGCGTTATTCAATGATTGGTGATACCTTGTCGCATTCATCTTTTGCTGGAGTTGCAATTGGTCTTGTTATAGGAACTAATCCCCTTTTAACTGCTTTCTTATTCACTAGTGTTTGTGCTCTTGTTATAGAGGCTTTAAGAACTTATTATAAGAAATATGCTGAGCTTGTAATGTCCATTGTTTTGACCTTAAGTTTAGGTATCGCGATTACTCTAATAAGTAGTGGTAAGGTTTCAGCTAAAGTTGATTCATTTCTCTTTGGGAGTATTTTAACTGTAACAAAATCTGATATCTGGCTAATTACTATCGTAGGTGGAATTTGTCTTATAACTCTTTTATTGCTCTATAATAAGTTAATTTATGTGACTTTTGATGAAACTAGTGCGAAAACAGCAGGTATTAATGTTAAATTAGTAAACTATATTTTTACATTACTTGTTGGTGCTACAATTTCTCTTTCCATCAGAGTAATGGGTATCCTTGTTGTTTCTTCAATAATAGTTGTCCCTGTAGCAACAGCCATGCAACTAAGAAAAGGATTCACTGAAACCCTAATTTTCGCAATCCTATTTGGATTTTTAGATGTTATGATAGGACTAGTACTCTCTTATTACATAAACAGTGCCCCAGGAGGTACTATAGCATTAACATCAGTTATATTCCTATTACTAACTTTAACTTTCGCGAGATTTTTTAACTATGAAAATTAATAAATACATATAAAATAACAAGCCCAATATGCGATGTATATTGGACTTGTTATTTTTTTGAATATGCTTGAATTACAGGTATTATACAATAGTTGCAAAATATTCTTCTAATATTTCTATGAATTTGTTCATGTTCTCTGGATATATTTTCCCTATGTTTGCTATTCTAAATGTATTTTCAGAAGATACTTTACCTGGATAAATTGTAAATCCTTTATTATATAAGTAATCATGCAAATCATCAAAACAATAACCTTCAATTTTGGGTTCAATAATTGAAGTTAAAAGCATAGATGATACTTTTTCATTGACTAATTTTTTTAAATTTAATTTGTCTAAGCCATTCCAAAGAATTTTACAACATTCTTTATATCTTTCATATCTATTTTCTATTGTTTCTTCTTTTGCTTCTATTATAGCTTGTTTTAAAGCATAAAGAACTTGTACTGGTGGAGTAAATCTCATTTGATAGTTGTCTTTAAAATATGAATATTGTTTATATATATTAAGGTATAGATTTCTTTGTTTAATATTCTTAGTTGTTTCTAAAGATTCCTTATTGGCTATTACAAAGCTTATCCCAGCCATCCCTTGTATACACTTATTTGAACTTGAAGCTAAATATTTTATATTCATTTCATCCATATCTATAGGAATTCCTGCAAAAGAACTCATAGCATCAACAATCATATCTATTTCATATTTTTCACAAATACTTCCTATGGATTTTATGTCATTTAATATTCCTGTTGTAGTTTCATGATGAATTACTGCTATATGACTGATAGGCGTTTTATCAGATCTGATACTCTTTGAATTATGTGTTTTTATAATCTCTTCTAATTCATTTAATTTTATTTCTTCTATGGGTGAACTTTTAAATTCTATATAATTCAAATTATATATTTCTGCTATCTCACACATTCTTTTACCATAAGCACCATTGTTAATTATTATAATTGTCCCATCGTCTACTACTGAGCTCAAAATAGCTTCAACTGATGCTGTTCCTGAACCTCCAAACAATATAGTAGTATACTTATCATTTGAGCCTACAAAATTAGTAAGCTCTTTTGATACAAATTCCATAACATCTCCAAATTCTTTTTCTCTCGGACAAATATCTGGTACAACTTGAGCAAACTTTACTGTATCAGAAGTTGTTGCAGGCCCTGGATTTAATAATATATTTCTCTTAATCTCCAATTTGACTCCTCCCTATAAGGCATATTTAATAAAATCATTATTGAAACTTATATAGTTTATTTTCTTTCATATGCCTTGTCTAAAAACTTCATAAAAATTTCCTTATTTTCAATTGGTGTTGTAGTAGGTCTTCCTAAATCTTTTCGTGCACCTTTTTTTACTTTAATTTCTAATAATACAGGACCTTCTATGTTTGTTATTTTTTCTGATAAATTTAATAACTCTACTTTCGAGCTGCATGAATAGTATTCCTTATAGCCACAAGCTTTTGCAATAGCTAAAATATCTATTTTAAATCCAACTGTTTCTTGTCCTCCTACTGAATCATGTGCTCCGTTATTTATTAATATATGTCTAAAATTCCTAGGTTCTGCATTTCCTATTATAGCTAAACCCCCAAGATGCATTAATAAAGCCCCATCTCCGTCAATGCAATAAACATCTTTATCTTTATTGCTTAAAGCAATCCCCAAGGCAATTTGAGAGGCATGCCCCATAGAACCTACTGTTAAAAAATCTTTATTATGATTTTCTTTATGTTTTTCTCTTAATTCAAAAAGTTCTCTAGATGCCATTCCTGTTGTTGATACTATTGCTGAATTTTCTTTCATCTTAGATACTACAATTTCTATAGCATCTTCCCTAGCCATTTCAAAATCAAAAATAGTATTATTCTTAAGTTTATATTCATCAAAGGTATTCTTTTTTATTACCAATGCATATGGCTCATTGTTTTCCTTCATATAACTATATGCCTTTTTTACCTTTGATCTCATTACATCATTGCTTGTGGTTTCATCTAAAATTTCATATTTAATTCCTAACATTTCTAATGTTTCAGTAGTTATTAATCCTTGCTTCTTATGTTGAGGCTCATCTTTCTGATTTGGCTCACCTCTCCATCCAATTACTAAAAGCATTGGTATACTATAGACTAATTTATCAGCAAGAGAAGTAAGTGGATTCATCGCATTCCCAACTCCTGAATTTTGCATGTATACAAGCGCAATTTTTCTTGTTCCTAAATAATATCCTGAAGCTAATCCTATGGCATTTCCTTCATTAGCTGAAACTATATTCTTTTCACTACTTACATTATCCTTAATATAAGCACAAAAAGATTTTAATAAAGAATCTGGGACTCCTGTAAAAAAACTTATATCATTATTTAATAGTTCATTATAAAACTCTTTAACTTCAACCATTTAATTTAACTCCTTAATTTCAAGTTTGCACAATATTTCTACATTCCACCTGGAATTAGAGTGAGAATTTCTTTTATAGGCATGCAATTAACTGAAGCTTCTTTTGATCTTTCATTTTCTAAGATGCTCTTTGCAGTATTTACCATTGCTGGATATGCACTTCTTAATAAATGATTTGCATAAATAATCACATTAATTCCCAGATCTACTAATTCATCTTCTTTCATGAAATTATATGAAGTTGGAACTACTATTAATGGAACTCTATTTTCAAATTCATTATATCTTCTGCAGAATTCAGCTACCTCTTTTCCATCTTTTTCTTTGCTATGAATCATAATTCCATCCGTGCCAGCTTCGATATAAGCCTTTGCTCTATTTATTGCATCTTCCATGCCTGCACCTGCAATTAAACTTTCAATTCTTGAAATTATCATAAAGTCACTTGTTACTCTAGCTTCTCTACCTGCTCTTATCTTGTCACTAAAATGTTCTATAGTATCTTGAGTTTGAGTAACATCAGTACCGAATAATGAATTTTTCTTAAGTCCAGTCTTATCTTCAATGATAATTGCTGAAACGCCTAATCTTTCTAATGTTTTAACTGTATAAACAAAATGTTCAATTTGCCCGCCTGTATCTCCATCAACAATTATAGGTTTTCTAGTAACTTCTAAAATATCATTAATAGTATTTAATCTTGATGTTAAATCTACTAATTCTATATCTGGCTTACCTTTAGCAGTTGAATCACATAAGGAACTTATCCACATACCATCAAATTCTTTTATTTTCCCATCTTTTTCAACTTTAGTTTTTTCAACAATAAGCCCAGTTAATCCATTATGTGCTTCAAGTATCCTAACTGGTTTTTTTGAATAAATTAATTTCTTAAGACTTTTCATTCTCATTTGAGGCGTTATACCTATTTGCATTAATTCCTCATCTAATTTCGAAATAGAAACTCCATGAGTATATGGCACTTCAACAAGTTCTCCTCCCCATTCTTTTATTGCATCTATAACTTTTTCCCTAAGTTCTTTTTGAGAGCCCTCCAACCAATCGTCTCCATGAACAACATAATCCGGTTTAAGTTCCATAAGATTTGGAACTTGATCTAAACTATCTTGAGGTACTACAGATACAATGCCCTTAATATTACTAACTACTTCTTTTCTTTCTTCATACCTCATTATAGGATTTCTCCAATAGCCTCTTATAACATCATCAGTATGTAAGCCTATTATTACATCTCCAAGATTTCTTGCTTCATTTATTACATTCAAATGTCCTTGGTGAATTATATCAGCACTCATAGCAACATAAACTTTTTTCATATATTAACACTCTCCTTCATACTTTTCTCTAACTTAGGAAGTATAATTGTTTTTATTCTTTCAAGATGGTCTTTATCATCAATTTCTCCCCATACTAGATTTTCAATTTTTAAATATCCAACCTTTCTTTTTTGTGCAGCGTCAAATATTGCATTTTCATAATCATATTTCTTTGCTTTTTTATTTTCACTTTTAAAAAAGTTATCCTCTTTTTTATAATCATTTATTTTATTATTAAAATCTTTATATTCTTTTAGCATCTCTTTATATAACTCTAGTGATATTTTTGAAATTCCAACTAATTCTCCATACACCTGCTCTATTTCTTGCTTATCTTTAGATATCTTGTATAAATTATCATTTCTAACTTCCACATAACATTCATCCCCAGAATCTGTCTTTCCACTTAATAAAATGCAATCATCTTTTTCATAATTAATAACCTTAATTAATCCATAAACTTCATATATAAGATCACTTTCAAGTAATAAGAAATCTTCCTTTAATTCATCTTCTAATATTGACAGAGAAGTCATACTTCCTGTAGCCTTATATTTTCTATTTTTCCTTGTTTCTATATAATTATTTTCTTTTGCCAATTCATCATAAAATTCATTTAAATGACCTGTGACTATATAAATTTTTTCTATGCCTAAACTTCTTAATTTTTCAATAGATCTTTGTACTAAGCTTTTGCCATTTATCTTCATAAGCCCCTTTGGTAACATGTCATTAGTTATATCTTGTAATCTTGATCCCATTCCAGCCGCTAAAATTACAGCTGTTTTTACTTTTCTCATTAATTCATAGCACCCCTCTCTATATCTAAAACATTATCTTTAACATACTATTTTCAATATCTCTTCTTATCCAACCTAAATATTTGTTTTTTTATTTCCTTAGTTCATTTTTTGAACAATACTATACTAACATCTTTCACTGTTCAAAACAATATGTTCATGTAAAAAATTATTTATTTTTATAAATTTATTTTTAAAACAAATTTTCATTTTTAAAATATTTCCACTAAAATTGTTCGCAGATTTTACATACTATTTCTTAAAGAAAAAAGTTGTATCAAAATGATTTCGAATCATTTTGATACAACTTTTATTTAGGTAAAACTATTTTATATTATTTTGCTATAACATTTGTAGTTGATGGTACAGTTGTATTTGTTGGAGCAGATATATTAGCAAATTCTTCTGCTGTAAGTTTAATTTTGCTAGTTGGAAAAGTAAATGTCCTCACTTCACTCTTTGTAGCTGTTGATTTCATTACAAATGAAATTTTCCCAAAATCTTTAGATTGTAAATTCATATTAAAGTCTGAAGTATAGCTATTATCTGTAAATACTTCTTTTGAAGCTATAGTTGAACCAGCTAATGCTGTCTTAATATCCTTTAAGCTTGCATCAAATTGTGCATCATTAACTACTGTTTTGATTTGTGTAATAGCTTCGGCAGGTAATTTTAATTTAAAAACGTTATTAATATTATCTATGTTATTGCCTGCAGCCTTAACAGCTTTTGCACTTAGATCTACTATTTTATCAGCATCAAGATTAATTGTGTATTCTCTTCCATTTTGAACAAAAGGTAAATCAATATCACTATTCTCTCCAAATACTAACTTTTCTAATTGTACCATTGCATCTGGTTGAGCTGTTAATGCTTTTATTTGATTTACATCCATTTCCACAGATGCTAAATCAATTCCTATATACTCTTCTTTTATCTTAGCTAATCCTTCCGGAACAGTTTGTCCCATTAAAGCAAATATCCCTTCATAATAACTCTTGTTAATATAACTTGTAGTTCCATCACTATATGCTTTGATTTCTGGGATATTAAATTTACCACTTGGATCTTTGAATGTCATATCTACATATGATAAATCCTTTGATTTATATCCAGTAACAGTGAATGTTATTTCTTCCTTTATTCCTTGTGCATCAACATTAACTTTACCTTCTATATTAGATATTGTTGCTTCCCATTTTGCTGTATCGGAAAGTTCGTTTGAATAATTAAGTGTTGCTTGGCTACATCCAGCCATTGTTCCAACAGTCAAAGCTGCTGTCATAATTAGTGCTAATGTCTTTTTTAATTTCATTTTTCTTTCCCCCTGTAAATACTTATTTTTTATAATAAAAATACAATTAATGTTAATAATTAACTTTATACCATATTTTTATTATACATAATTCTTCTTAATAAATGCTGGTATAAATATTAAATTTACCTTAATTTATACTTAAGTTTTCAAAAATAACCACACCTTTAAATAATTCATAGATTCTTAATCCCCATAGATCCTTTCTTTTGCAAACCCCACATAAAATCAAGTAAGATATATATTTAATAAAATTTAAATATATTAAAAGTGCCGTAAAGTGATTTATCCAAATCACTTTACGGCACTTCTATATAATTCAAGCAACTATTTTCCTTTATTCATGAAGTCTTCTAATTATTTTATATACAACCACATTCTCCATTGCTAATGGTGATGTATGTGCAAAAAATATTATTCCATCTGTTGGTGATATAACTTGTTCTAAAACTTTACCTTCATAAGGATGAATTATTTCTCCAAGAACATCGCCTCTCTCAACACCATCACCTGGATTCTTTAATCTTCTATATATTCCACCCGCAGTAGTTTTAACAGAAAGCAAATCATCTTCTTTTAATACACTTGCTATATATCCACTATGACTAGCATATTTTATTACTCCCATTCTTGTTAAGAATCTCAAAACAGCAACAACTGCATGTTTAGCTGAAACTTCATCAATTTGATCTGTAGCATTGGTATATAATGAGAAGGCGCTTGATTCCCACATTTGCCAGTTATAATTTAGTGTCATTTTATCATAAGGTTTAGGCTTACGAATTACCACATATTGAAGACCAAACAAATTTGCAAGACTTGGACTTTGATATCCTGTTTCCATCATTCTTATATGAGGTATAAAATCTCCCGGCATATAAAAACTAGTGAATTGGATTCCGTATGGATAGTCTCTTACTTGTTCAAAAACACCATTCGCAATTCTTTGAGTTGTTTCTCCGTTTGCTTCTCCCGGAAACATTCTATTTATATCAGTATTATCCATTGTCCAAAATCTTTTTCCTATATTCATAGAATGTGGATTTACGCAAGGAATAACAAGAATTTCACGGTCTTTTGAAATTGCTCCTTTATGTTCTAACTTAGTCAATGTTTTAATTAACTGAGAACAAGTATATAATTGTTGGATTTCATTTCCTCTAATTGTACCTACTATGCATGCTGTTTTTTCGCCTTTTCCAAACTTGTATCCTGTTATTCTCATATCATCACGGTGAGGTGACTTTAGTGTATATAATATTTCTTTCATCATTTTGCACCTCCAATTACCCTTGCAATAAGAGAACCTTCATAAACTACAGGATACTCTCTTAATGTAAATATTACTCCATCACAAGGCGAGACAACTTTCTCATCTATTTCACCAGTTAAGGAATTGAAAATTTCTCCAATTTCTTCTCCTTCTTTTATTTTATCTAAATGTTGTACACAAGGCATAAATACCCCTGACATATTAGCATTTATGAAATTCACTTCTTTTTCAGCAGATATAATAGGCTCTCTAATGGCATTAACTTCTCCTAACCAAATATTTAATTTCCTCATCAAATTAAATATTCCATCTACTAATTGGTCACCATATTCCTTTGTAATTCGCATTCCAACTCCCATTTCTACAAGCAAAGTAGGTATATTCCTATTATTTAAGTTATATGAAAGTGTCGATTCTAAAACAGTTGATTCTGGATGTACCCATATAAAATCTATATTTAATAACTTTGCAAAAGGTACTAGCTTATCTTTCATATTTTCACTTATTCTAACTTGAGGCACTTCTTTTAAAAATATGTTACTAGCATGTAAATCTATACATATATCTGCACTGTCTATATCTTCCATAATTTTTGCTGCAACATGTTCAGCCATAGCACCATTTTCTGACCCTGGAAATATTCTATTCATGTCCAAATCAAATGTTGGCATGCCCCTATGTATTGTATCTATTCCAAGTGGATTAAGTGCTGGGTATATATCCACTATGCCATTTAGAAACTGTATATTTTCATTTATTTTTCTAATTAATTCATAACATACATACTGTCCTTCAAGCTCATCCCCATGAATCCCTGTAACAATACATATTCTTTTCTCATTTCCCTTTAAATTTGCAAGTTGAATCCTATTTTTCTTTATTATCATCTTTTCATCAACTGCAAGTCCTATAGATACTACTGTCTCTACCATATTATCCTCCATCTAATTAGCATATTGCTTTTCACTTCAATTTATTAAATACAGTCTCGAAAACTTCTTATTTCAAGGAATGTATTAGTCTTATTGTAAAAACTATCTAACTAATTATGTTAATTGTAAAAAAATTTTCATATATATAAAAACAAGCAAAGAATCTCACTTTGTGAGCTTCTTTGCCTTAACTTAATATTACTACTTGAAAATTTTATTGTCAATTATTTTTGCTTATAGATTTAGACATATTGAAAAAATAACAAGTCAGTATGCCAATCTATTTTATATTCTGATTGAGCTTATATACTTTCAGCAATTGCTTCTTCTAATGCATCCATTCCATATTTAACTTGTTCTTCAGTCATAACTAATGGTGGTAAGAAACGAATTACATTGCTTAAAATTCCTGCTCCTAGAAGTATAACTCCTTTTGTATAACATTTTTTAATTATTCTTTTCGCTAAATCTACTGCTGGTTCTTTTGTTGTTCTATCTTTTACAAATTCTAAACCTATCATAGAACCGAGTCCTCTTACATCACCTATAACACTATATTTTTCTTTCATATCATTAAGTCTTCCAGTAATGTATTCTCCAAGTTTAAGTGATTTTTCACATAAATCTTCTTTTTCTATTTTTTCAATTACTTTAAGTGCAGCTACACAGGCAAGTGGGCTTCCACCATAAGTTCCTCCAATTCCGCCAACACAAGCTGAATCCATTATTTCCTTTTTACCAACTACTGCACTTAATGGAACTCCTGCTGCTATTGATTTCGACATAGTTATTATGTCTGGTTTAATGCCATAATGTTCATGAGCAAACATCTTTCCTGTTCTAGCAAATCCAGCTTGTACTTCATCAACTATAAATACTATACCATTTTGATTACATATTTCTTGCAAGCCTTTCATATATTTTGCAGATGGTACTACAAATCCACCTTCACCTTGTAGTGGTTCAACAATTAAACAAGCTATCATGTCTGGAGATATTGTTGTCTTAAGCATAGTTCTTAATTTTTCAAGACATTCATCTGCATAATCCTCTGGTGAAACCCCAAGAGGTGCTCTATATGCATATGGATAATCAAATTTATAAGTTTCTGGTGCAAATGGTCCAAAACCATTTTTATAAGGTTTATATTTACTTGTTATAGACATAGTCATATTTGTACGTCCATGGAAAGAACCAGTAGCTGAAAGTATTCCTATTTTCTTAGTATAAGTCTTAGCTACTTTTATAGCATTCTCTAAAGCTTCTGCTCCACTATTTGCAAGCATTACTTTTTTCTCATAATCTCCTACTGTTATTTCTGTTAATTTCTTAGAAAGTTTTACATATGGTTCATAAGTAGCCACATGGAAACAAGGATGTATATATCTATCTGCTTGCTCTTTTATAGCTGCTATTACTTCATCATCACAGTGTCCTATATTTTGTACTCCTATACCTGCTGCAAAGTCAAGAAATACATTTCCATCAACATCTTTAAGTAATGCTCCTTTAGCTTCTTCTACAGCTATATCTACTGTCATAGATACTCCATTCGCTACATATTTCTTTCTTTCTTCTATTAATTCCTTTGACTTTGGTCCTGGTATAGCTGTTATTAATTTTACATTTGTTTCTTTTATCATTTCTAATCCCCCCAATTTATATTTATTATTTCTCAATTCTAATTTTAGTTTTTAAACATTTATAAAGAAAAAAAAGTCTTCATGCTTATATACACAAAAGACTTCATTGTCTACTTAATTAATTTTTTATTTTCAGTGATTTTTGATTATTTGTTTAAACTGTCTAAACATCTTTGTTTTAAATTTCTTAACTGTCTATATAATAATCCTTTTTGATTTTCTTTTCTATGTCCACTAACAATAATATTTTTGTTCATGTTGACCAATGGATCTTTTGTTATTTTAATATCTTATTAATATATAGCGCTACTTTCACCTTCATACATTGTTCGAAATTATGCAAATCACATCCCAGTGCTTCTTCTATTTTTTTAATACGGTATTTTAATGTATTCCTATGCATAAATAATTTTTCTGCTGTACTTGTAATGTTGCAGTTCTCATTTAAATAATTTTCTAATATTTGAACTGAAAGAATACTTTTATTATTTTCTATAATTGGTCCTAAAATATCAGAATAGTAATTTTCTAAGACACCTTTATCTTCAATACTAAAAAGAATTCTATAAATTCCTATTTCTTTATATTTTCTAATTGTATTATTTAAGTCTTGGCATTTTCCACTATCAATAGCTAGTTGTGCTTCATTTAATGATTGTTTCATCATTTTCAAATCATCATAAGCATTTCCAATACCAACGCTTACTGAAAGTCCGTTTACACGCTTTATTATTGCTTCTTGTATTTCTTTCAAAGCTTTGTCTAACCTATTCATAGAATTTTCTTCTGCTCTATAAAAAAATATAATTTCATCTTGATGATCAATAATAGGAACCTTCAAAGAATATTTTTCTAATATTCCTTGTACAACTTTTCTAAAGGTAAATTTAATTTTTGACACATTTATATCATCATCTATTTTTTTTACACTTAAAAATTTTTCAAATTCATCTATACGTATAACACATATGCAACACTTTCTATCAAGGTTATATCCAAAATAAGCAGCTTTCTGAGCAGCATTTCCTTCTAATTCTCCATCGCCAAACAATATATTACTAAAAAAATGATTCATGGAATTTTCCTCAATACGTGATAATATAATAGCATTACTTATTTCTTTAGAAACTTCTACCAATTTAATTTCCCATGGCAATGTAAATAAAGGAATTTCTAATTTATTTGCAATTTCAATAGACTCACTTGGAATATTCTTTATATACTTACCTATGTTTACAATTAATCCAACACCTTTTTTTTTACTAATCCCTTTAATAAGTTTAGTTAATGCAGTGATATCTCCCTTCATCCCAACACCAGTAATAAATACAAGTTCTCCTCCTTGTAGCCACTTTATTCCTTCTAAAGGGTCTTCAAAACACTCTGATACATATATCCACTCTATACATCTTTCTAGTCCTAATTTTCCACCAACTAATTGCATTCCTCTAAGAGTTTCTAATTTCAATATATCTTTTACCATAATTGACATGATAATCACCCCTTTCTAAGGCATATGAAAGAATATAGTAATTCAAAGATGTAATGTATATTTTTTCAATATGCTTAACTAAAAAGCAGAAGACACCAAGCTATATGTTACAAAGCTTTATGTATCTTCTGACTTTTTAGCATATTAATGTGTTTTAATAGTTATTTTTTAATCTTCCTAATACTCCTAAAAAACTATTCACTCATGAATTCTGACCAGTATTTATCATAAACAACTTCTGCTTCTCCAACTTCTTTTACAGAAACAGCTTTTTTCATTGTTTCTTCTGGTAAATTAAGAGCTGGATTTTTCTTATATTGATCACTTACCACGTTAAGTGCTTCATCATTTGGACAATTATATGGATATACATCAAGATTTTTTGCCATAACATCTGGCTCTAACATATAGTTAATAAATAACTCTGCTTCTTTTTTATGTGCTGCCCCTGTAGGAACACACCATTGATTACTTGCTCTTACATAACCAGTATCAATATTTGCAACTGCATATGTGTCTGGTTGTTCATTCATAGCAATTGCTAAATCACCATTATAAATTAAAGCAACACTACACTCCCCATTTAATAAAGATTTTCTTGGAGCATCTCCATCAAATACTTTTACATTTTCTTTCATTTTCTTTAAGAAATCAGTAGCTTCTTTAATTTGTTTTTCATCTTTTGTATTTGGGTCATATCCTAAAGAATCTAAAATTAGCGCCATTATTCTTCTAGAAGATGTAATAGAAACTATTGTACCTTTAAGTGCTGGATTTAATAAATCCTTCACAGATTTAATTTCTATAGGACATGTCTTTTTGTTATAACCAATTACAGTGTATGATGAAAGATATTCAATTGAGTATTTTTGTTCTGGATCAAATGCTTGATTAAGTGCTGATTTATTAATATTTTTTATATTTGTAATATTATTAAAGTCTAATTCTTGTATATATTTTTGGTTTATTAAGTTTTCTACTTGGCTATTACCAGCTTGAACAAGGTCATAGTCCTTGCCGTTACCTGACATTAACTTAGCATTCATTTCATCAGTTGATGTAAAGTAACTTACATTAACTTTAATACCATACTTGTCTTCAAATCCTTTTATTGCATCATCAGATATATATTCTGACCAAACAAATAGATTTAATTCCTTTGCATACCCCCCTGCAGTCTTCTCTTCTTGCTTACCACATCCTACAAAGGAAAGCATTAATAGCATAACTGAAATTATTGATATAAATTTTTTCATAATCTAATTCCTCCTTAATAATTAAAGCATTATATATTTTTTAATAACTAACTTTTAGGCTCTTTTTCTTTCTAACAATTTTGACACTAATAATCCTAATAAGAATAATCCAATGATAATTGTTGTAAGTGCATTGACTTCTGGAGATATTCCTGCTTTAACCATTGAATATACCTTAACTGGGAAAGTCATACACTTTGTACCTGCAATAAAATTACTTATTATTAAATCATCTAATGAAAGTGTAAATGCTAAGAATCCACCTGACATTACCCCTGGCATTATCATTGGTAATGTTACTTTTAAAAATGTTGTTCTTCTGTTGGCCCCTAAATCCATAGAAGCTTCTTCTACAGATTGATCAAAACCACTTAGTCTTGATTTTATAGTAATGATAACAAATGGAACCGTTAAAGTTGTATGTCCTAAAATAAGTGTTAACATTCCAAGTGGAAAACTAACTGCACTAAATATTGATAACAATGCAACTGCTAAAACAATTTCTGGAATAACTATTGGAACATATAATGCATTATTTATAACTGATTTTCCTTTAAAATTAAATCTTGCTAGCCCAACTGCACCTATGGTTCCTATGATAACTGCAAGAATTGTACTTACTACAGCAATAATCATTGTATTTCCAAATGTAGATAATAATTCCGAATCATGAAATAATTTTACATACCATTCAGTAGTGAATCCTACCCAATTTGTATTTGCTTTTTGATTATTGAATGAGAAAATTACTAAAATAATAACTGGTATGTATATATAAGAATAAACTAACATTGAAAATATTGAAGAACTTAAGCTTTTAATTTTCTTTCTTCTTTCTCTCTTACTCATTTATTTTGCCACCCCCAGATCATCTAGATCTCCAACACGGCTATACATATATAATACTAATAATGTAATAGCAATTAATACTAACGATATAGCTGCACCAAAAGGCCAGTTCTTAGCTGTTGTAAATTGGTTTTTAATTAAATTACCAATCATCAAGGTTTTTCCACCACCTAAAATATCAGCAGTAAAGTAATATCCTAGAGATGGTATGAATGTTAATATAACACTAGCAAAAATTCCTGATGATGTAAGTGGAAGAGTTACTTTTATAAATGTTTCATATGGTTTTGCACCAAGATCATTTGATGCTTCTATTAATGATTTATCAAGTTTTTCAATAGCACTGTAAAGTGGTAATATCGCAAATGGTAATAATATATAAACTATTCCTACAGTAACAGCATAATCATTGTATAATAATTGCAAAGGTTCTTTTATTACTCCAATTGTCATTAAAAATTTATTTACTATTCCAGATGCATGAAAGAGAATAACCCAACTATATGTTCTTACCAATGAGCTAGTCCAGAATGGTATCATTATTAGCATAATCATTATTCCACGCTTTTTAAGTGGTAGCTTTGTAAGATAATAAGCAAAAGGATATCCAATTAAAATGCAAATTACAGATGAATTAATTGCAATTCCAATTGAATTCAAAATTACTTTAAAATACAATGGATCAAAAATTGTTTTATAATTTTCTAATGTAAATTTGTAATCAATCCCCCCGTAGGTTCCTCTTGTCATAAAGCTCATAAATCCTATATAAATCAAAGGAACAATTACAAAAATTATCATCCAAAAAGAAATTGGTCCAACCATTGAAAGTGCAGGTGCTATTTTATTTTTTAGCTTTCTTTTATTCTTTTTATTATTAATTGATTCTTCTATTGCTCTTCCTTTTTTCATTTAATTCCCTCCTTTTGCGTCTTATCTAATAAATCTACTAATTTATCATCATTACGCTTAATAGGAACCCCTCCATTTTCATCCCAATATAAATAAACAACTTCATTTTCTTTTAATTTCTCTGAATTTGGAAATCTATTTACTTTTATTTCTTCTCCATTAGACAGGACAACTATAGTTTTTATTAATGCTCCAACATAAATATGATCTTTTACAACTCCTGCAAGGGAAAATCCATCTACAGGTGTCTTTGAATACTTCATATTTTCAGGTCTAATTGATACATATAAAGTTTCATTAACTGAAAATCCATCATCCTCAGTTTGGATATTTCCACACTCAGCTGCGATTATTAGCTTTCCATTTTCTTTTTTCGTTACAACTCCTTCTAAAATATTAGACTCTCCTATAAAACTTGCTACAAATTTAGTCTTTGGATGTTCATATATTTCATTGGGTGTTCCAAGTTGTTCTAAGTGACCTCCATTCATGATTGCAATTCTATCACTCATAGTTAATGCTTCTTCTTGATCATGAGTTACATAAACAAATGTTGTTTTTAACTTTCTTTGTAGTCTTTTAAGCTCTACTTGCATTTGTTTTCTAAGTTTTAAGTCTAATGCTCCTAATGGTTCATCTAATAGTAATACTTTTGGTCTATTAACCAAAGCTCTAGCAATAGCAACACGTTGCTTTTGTCCACCAGACATTTGAGCAGGTTTTCTTTTTTCAAAACCTGTTAATTGTACTAACTCAAGCATTTCAGTTACTCTTTCTTTTATTTCTACTTTTGGCACTTTCTTAATATTTAAACCATATGCTATATTATCAAATACTGTCATATGTGGGAATAAAGCATAATTTTGAAACACTGTATTTACATTACGTTCATAAGGTTCTTTATCTTCAACTCTTTCATTTTCAACTTTAATTATTCCTGAAGTAGCATCTTCAAAGCCTGCTATCATCCTTAGGGTTGTGGTTTTTCCACATCCTGAAGGTCCAAGCATTGTTAGGAATTCTCCCTCTTCAATATTCATGTTTAAGTTTTTAACAACTTTATTATCACCATAAAATTTTTCAACATTTACAATCGCTACAATTGGTTCACTCATATTTTTCACGCTCCTTATTATTCTCTGGTGTTGCTTATAATTTAGGCATATGAAAGAAAATAACAAGTCAATATGCAAGTCTATTTTTTGAATATGCCTTATTTAAAATAAAAATAGCCAAAGTTAGTTAAAATGTAGTTAACCTCCTTTGGCTATTAATATATTAAATTATTCATAAATTATAATGCCTTTTCACCTCTTTCTCCTGTACGTATTCTCATTACTTCTACAACATCGTAAACAAATACTTTACCATCTCCAACAGTACCAGTTCCTAAAGCTTCATAAATGTCAGTTAAAACTTTATCTAGTTCAATGTCTTCAATTACTGTCATAACAAATATCTTAGGTAATAAATTTATGTTTAATTCTGGTAAATTCATTTCAGCAACATATCCTCTTTGTTTACCACACCCCATAACTGTAGATACAGTCATTCCATGACAATTATGAGCAGTTAAAAGCTCTTTTAATCCTTCTAATTTATCTGGTCTTGTAATTATTTCTATCTTCTTCATAATAATCCACCTCAATCTTTATTTTTTGAATATACCTTAGATAAAATTTATTAATTTTATCTAAAAAAGGAGCCTACCACATTAAACATATGATAGACTCCTTTGTCTTTAAACTGTTTTTAATTTTATAGACCTGTCTTTGTGAAATTCACACTTTTTTATTAAAAAACAACAAACATCTTTGTTTCTTGTTTTTTAACTTGTTTATATCATAATACTTTATCTTTGTCTTTTCTATAGCCATGCAATATAATATTTTTGTCCACATTGACCAAACTATTTTTCTTTACTTTAACATATTATTTATGTATAATCCCATTTTTACTTTCATACAATCATCAAAATTATGCAAATCGCAATTTAAAAGTTCTTCTATTTTCTTTATACGATATTTTAGAGTATTTCTATGTAAAAATAATTTTTCTGCCGTAACTGTAATATTACAATTTTCATTTAAATAGGTTTCTAATATTTGAAGTAAACTACTATTTTTATTATCATTTTCATCAATTGGCCCTAAGATATCTAAATAATAATTTTCCAATACTTTTCTATTTTTAATACTGAAAAGAAGTCCATAAATTCCTATATCTTTATATTTAGTAATTGTATCATCTAAGCCTTTGCACTTTGCACTATTAATAGCTAATTCAGCTTCATTTAATGATTGTTTCATCATCTTTAAATCTCTATATGAATTACCTATTCCAACACTTACGGAAAGTCCATCTATACGTTTTTTAATCACCTCTTTTATTTCTTTCAAAGCCTTGTCCACTCTATTCATATAATTTTCTTCACATCTGCTAAAAAAGATTACTGAATCATCTTTATCAATAATTGGGACTTTTAATGCATATTTTTCTAATATGTCTTGAACTATCTTTCTAAATGTAATCTTAAGCTTAGATATACTTATCTCATCTTCTAAGTTCTTTGCTTTTAAAAATCTTTCAAATCCATCAATATCTATAACACATATACAACATTCACCATCTAAATTATATCCAAAATAAGCAGCTTTCTCTATTGCTTCACCTTCTAATTCACCATCTCCAAAAAGAATGTTACTCAAAAAATGAGTTAGTGAATTTTCTTCAATACGCGATAATACGATGGCATTACTTATTTCCTTGGAAATTTCAACTAATTTTGCTTTCCAAGGTAGTGAGAATAAAGGAAATTCAATTTCATTTGCAAGGTTAACTGCCTCTTCAGGAATACTTTCAATGTATGGCCCTATATTTATTATTAATCCCGAACCATTTTTTTCATTAATTCCTTTAATAAGCTTTGTTAATACACTCATATCATCTTTCATACCAACACCTGTAATAAAGACTATCTCTCCACCTTGTAACCACTTAATTCCTTCTAATGGATCTTCAAAACATTCTGCTACATATATCCATTCTACAGTTCTTTCCAATCCTGTATTCCCTGCTACTAGTTCCATTTCTTTAAGAGATTCCAATTTTTGAATATCTTTTACTATAATTGACATAGCATCACTCACATCTCCCCAATGAAAATATAAATAAGCTTACATATATATTAATATGTAAAAATTTTTTCTTCTTACTTTTATATTTTTTATATTATCATATTCCCATATATATTTGCAAAATAAAAAAAATAAAGGCTTATGATGGAAATTTTAGTAGTACTTTTCACATATAAAAAATAAGGCTATAGAGTTTTAGTGCTCCATAACCTTTAAGAATATTATTATTCATACTGTATTATTGTAAATTCTACTGTTTCAGGACAATCCGGGCATTGAAATGTCAATTCATCAAATCCCATTTGCTCTGCTGTTACTCTCTTTCGCGCTGCATATATGAATGGATAAAAAGCATTTATTGCTGTTAAGCAAAAATTCGCTGATTTTTCTTTATTTAACACAGCTCCATCTAAGTAAATTTCATCTCCTGCTTTATATAATTCACACTTTGAACTTTTTACAACTAATTTCACCTTGCACTCTTTAAATTTACTCATAATTAACTCTCCTTTTTTTCAATTCACAAGTATTGATGAAATCCCTTGGGATTTCTAAAACTATATATTTTTACAAGTGACCTAGCAATTTGTTCCCTCATTGTGAATTGT
Organism: Clostridium sp.; assembly: GCF_021372645.1. Taxonomy (GTDB): domain Bacteria; phylum Bacillota; class Clostridia; order Clostridiales; family Clostridiaceae; genus Clostridium. The sequence goes on from NZ_JAJFUC010000037.1 coordinate 130,259, forward strand.
ATATTGTTAATTGCCTATAATGCTTTATAATAAATATCCTTAATTTCTTCTAAAGTAAATTCTCTAGGATGATTTACAATGCTTGGCTTTGATACTTTCATACAATTTTCTGCTATCCATTCAACATCCTTTTCTCCGATTCCTAATTCACCTAAAGTCACTTTCAAATCAATCTTTTCAAGAAATTTTCTTATAATATCTGCACAATCTTTTGCATCAGTACCTCCTAGTAATCTTGATATATCACTATATTTCTCTATATCACTTTCCCATGACTTTTCAACAATCACTGGTGTAAGTGCAGCAAGACCTTTTCCATGAACAATATCATAAAGTCCACTTGCTGGATGTTCCATACCATGAGGTGCTGTTACTCCTGCTACCCCAATTACCATACCACCTAAAGTACTAGCTAAACTCACATTTTCCCATGCGTCTAAATCAGTTGGATCATTATATAATTTAGTTAAATTTTGTGCCACTAATTTAATTCCATAAAGAGCCTTCATATCTGTTAACGGTTGTCCTATTTTAGATACATAAGCTTCCATATTATGTGCTAATGCATCAAATCCAACAGATGCAAGTATACTTTTCGGCATTGTAATCATAAGTTCTGGATCAATAATTGATGCTTTTGCAATGATTGAATTTGTTCTAAGAGATTTCTTATCCTTAGTCTCTGGATTAGTAAGCACAGAGAAACAATTTCCTTCACTTCCTGTTCCACATGTTGTTGGTACTAAAATTATAGGTAGCGCTTCACTTCCTTGCTTTATTCCAAATATGTATTCTGATATATCTCCAGGATTTTTAGCAGAAAATGCAATGCTTTTAGCTGCATCCATTATACTACCACCTCCAAGTCCTAAAACAACATCACAACCTGTTTCTTTTATAACATCTACGCCTTCATATACAGTTGTAGTAAGTGGATTTTGTTCTACCTTATCAAAAATTTCACATTCAATATTTGCTTCTTTTAATAAATTCACTGTTTTATCAAGTAAACCACTTTTCTTTGTACTACCTCTACCAGTTACTATAAGAGCTTTCTTTCCATACTTTGCTACTTGATTCCCTACTTCATTTATTCTTCCTCTTCCGAATAAAAGATTCACTGGTAAATTATAATTGAACTTCATACTAATTCCTCCTCAATAATTTAATTACTCTTTAAGCTAAACTGTTATTTAAATATAAAGAATATTAAAATAAAAATCCAAAGCCTTTATTCATTAATATTCTAAAATGCAGGTTACAATCTTACTAGTTACTAGATAAAAAAAGATGCCTTTATAAATAATAAAGACATCTTCGTCTGAATAATAGTAACATATTCAAAATATAAATTCTATAACTTCTCTTAACAATATTTTAGTGCACAATGTACAATTATAAGAAAGAAATAATTTGAATATGCCTTATATTGCTTTATTAATTTTTGATTTTGATTCTAAAATTGAAGAGTAATCTACTTGTGTCATTGAAAGCGGATCTAAGATTTTTTCTAATTCTCTAAATGTTAATATTCCTTCATTTAACACAAGTTCTCTAACAGGAATTCCAGATTTCAATGATTTTTTAGCAATATCAGCAGACTTTTTATATCCAATATAAGGACAAAGTGCTGTTACAATTCCTACACTATTGTCTAAAAGCTCCTTACATCTAATTTCATTAGCAGTAATACCTAAAATGCAGTTATCTACTAAAGTCATAGTAGCATTTTTAAGAGTTTCTATAGATTCAAATAAGTTATAGAAAAGAACAGGTTCAAAAGCATTTAGCTCCATTTGCCCAGCTTCTGCAGCCATTGTTATTGTAAAATCATTACCAATAATGTTAAAAGCAACTTGAGAAACCACTTCTAAAATAACAGGATTCACTTTACCGGGCATAATAGATGACCCATTTTGCATTGGTGGTAAATTGATTTCAGAAAGACCAGTTTTAGGTCCACTTGATAATAATCTTAAATCATTTGCCATTTTAGAAAGATTAACTGCACATGTTTTTAAAATTCCTGAAACACTTACAAATCCATCAAGGTTTTGAGTTGCATCAATTAAATCTTTTGATTGAACTATATTATATCCACTTACTTTTTTCAGATTATCTGTAATATTATATAAATATTCAGCACTTACATTTATGCATGTCCCAATAGCTGTACCTCCAATATTTACAGTTAACATTTCTTTCTCGGCTTCTCTTAAACGGTTAATATCACGTTTTATCATTGAGGCAAATGCATGAAATGATTGACCAAGTCTAATTGGAACTGCATCCTGAAGCTGAGTACGTCCCATTTTGATAACATTATTAAACTCTAAAGACTTTAGTTCTAGTGCATTATATAAACGTTGAAGTTCTAAAATGGCTTTTGGTAACATTTTTAGAACTGTAAGTTTTCCGGCAGTTGGAAAAACATCATTAGTAGATTGAGCCATATTTACATGATCATTTGGGTGTATGATATTATAATCACCTTTTGTACCGCCAAGCAATTCAATACCACGATTCGCAATAACTTCATTAGCATTCATATTCGTAGAAGTGCCTGCGCCACCTTGAATTGGATCAACTATAAATTCTTTGTGTAGCTTACCACAAATTATTTCATCACAAGCATTTATTATTGCATTAGCAATAGTAGAATCTAAAAGATTTGCATTTCTATTTGTAATAGCCGCAGCTTTCTTTACTTCAGCAAGACTTACTATAAGCTCACTATGAATTGTCTTGTTTGTGATTTGAAAATTCATACTTGCTCTTAAAGATTGAATTCCATAATAAGAATCTATTGGTATTTCCATGCTTCCTATTGAGTCAGATTCCATTCGCATTTTCATATAAAATTCCCCATTTCTATATTTTTATAATTTTTAATATTTGAAATATAAAACAAATTAAATTTGTATTTTATTACTAATTCTCTTGACATATTGAAGATTATCATGCTTTAAAATCAATGTAAATATTTTTTAAAAATTGTGAATAAAAACTAAGAATGAATATAATGTACTTAATTAAAATTAATTAATATACAAAAATGCTTAATATTATAAAGTATATAATTAAATAGCTAATACGAATGAAAATTTAAAATAATAAGTCAATGATTCGATGTATATTTCGTGTCAGACAAAGAAGTATGTTTGTCTCATAGTGAGGCTATTAGGTTAATATTTTTAATTGATATAGTAAAAAACACTTGCATATTTTGATCTACAACTTTAGAATATAAATAGAATACCCATAAATAAAATTAATGTATAAAATATCAGCTAATTAGTATATATAAATAAAAAATTAATATTAGTAAATTAGATATTACAAACAGTATATGTTAAATATAATTATTACATGAACAAGAAATGAATAATTATGCATCATATGTTTATTTCAATATATTAATGATTAACAATTAAACTGAAAATAATCTAATACAATAACGCAAAGAAGCGCATCAAAAACTAAGTATTATTTTTGATACGCTTTTTTATTATTCGATTTAATCATAGAAATGAAATAAAAATTTATAAAGAATAGAGGTAAACTTAATGGATAAAATTGATTTTAAAATTATTGAACTTTTACAAAAAAATGCGCGTTATCCGCTTAAACATTTAGCTGAAGAAGTGTTTTTATCAACACCAGCAGTATCAGCACGTATCGAAAAGTTAGAACAATCAGGAGTTATAACAGGATATGCAGCACATGTAGATCCTTTAAAACTTGGATATAACATTAAAGCATTTATTAATTTGGAAATGACACCAAAGCAAAAACCTGAGTTTTATCCTTTTATAGCTGAATGTCCAAATGTCCTTGAATGTAATTGTGTAACAGGTAAATATTCTATGCTAATTAAAGTAGCTTATCATACAACTTTAGAATTAGATGTTTTCATTGGCGAACTTCAAAAATTCGGGAATACAGAGACCCAAATAGTTTTTTCTACAGCAGTTGAACATAGGGGAATAGATGTATCTTTAGAGGTTGGAAGCAAATAAATTTGAAGTATTACGTTCATTAACAAAAATATCTAACAAACCTAATATTTAAACTTATTAACAGTTTTGTATCTAATCAGTTCATTGTAAGAAAATTTTCTTTGTATATAAAAAATAAGCAAAGAATCTCACTTTGTGAGTTTCTTTGCTTTAAGCTGACGAAGTATGACACGAAATAGACTAGTATATTGACTTGTTATTTTTTTGATTATGCCTACATTATATAAATAAAAATATCACAAATTAAAATATTGTTATCTACTACATATAATAGTAAATTAATACTTATTTAACAAATTTAACAACTCCATCATTTCTTTCATGTCCTTTGGCTACACTATTAGGGTATCCAATTGATGCCATTCCCCAAACAATATGATTTTCGGGTATTCCAAAGCTTGTTAGTACTTCTCTTACTTCTTTTTCATCACAAATAGTTCTCAATTGATTAATCCAACATGAACCTATTCCTAATGAATTTGCCATTAAAAATATATTTTCAAGAGCACAAGCACAATCTGCAAGTCCATTTACATTATCCTTCTCATTAGATAGCATTATTAAAGTTGGAGGTGCATAAAAATTATACCCTGCATCTCTACTCAAAGCTTCCCTAACAACTTTTGCAAGTAATTCTATCTTTTCTTTATTTTGAACAACAGTAAATTGCCAGCTTTGTTTATTCATACCACTTGGTGCATATGTTCCAGCTTTTAAGATTAAATCTAATTCTTCAGCCTTTATTTGTTCTTCCTTAAATGTTCTTACACTTCTTCTTGTTAATATATTTTGTAATACTTCATTCATAATAACATCTCCATTTCATATAATTTTCTAAAATATTTGATTTATCTTTTTTGCAATTCTTTCACCAAATGTTCTTGCATTTTCATCTTCATTTTCTTCAATTTCATTTATATGTACATATCCTAAATGAGTCTTTGGCTTTCCAAATGTAACTCCTCCTGAATATACTAACATTCCTTTTACCATAAGATGATTTAAAAGTTAACTAAGTTCTGCTAATCAAACGTAAAATTTAGAGCATCACTTATCACTTAAGATAGTCTAGATTTAAAATCTTCATATCCAAATTCTTTTACTACTTTAATACCTTTTTCTTCACTATATTTTACGATTGCAGGAAGATTAATTCCATTAAAAGTATTATTTTTAACCATTGAATAAATAGCCATATCACAGAATACAAGCTTATCTCCTGGTTTTAATGGTTCTTTAAATGAATAATCTCCTATAATATCCCCTGCAAGGCAAGTTGGTCCTCCAAGTCTATAAGTAAACTCAAATTCATTTGGATTTCCAGCATCTTTTATATTAGGTCTATATGGCATTGCAAGTACATCTGGCATGTGGCATTCTGCTGAAGTATCTAGTATTGCTATATCCATTCCATTTTTAATTGTATCTAAAACTGTTGACACAAGAAAACCTGTATTTAAAGCAATGGCTTCGCCTGGTTCAAGATACACCTCTACTCCATACTTATCTTTTATGAAGTTAATAGATCTAATTAGTGTTTCTATATCATAATCTGGTCTAGTAATATGATGACCACCACCAAAGTTAATCCACTTCATATTCTTAATGTATTTTCCAAACTTTTCATCTACCACTTTTATTGTACGTTCAAGGGTATCAGAATTTTGTTCACACATTGTATGGAAGTGTAATCCATCTATTCCGTCAAGCTCTTCTTCTTCAAAATTAGCTAAAGTAACTCCCATTCTTGAATTTTCAAAGCATGGATTATATATGTCTGTTTCTATTTCAGAATATTCAGGGTTAATTCTTATAGCACATTCAATTTTTTTCCCTTGAACATCTTTAACCTTATCTCTAAATTTTTTCCATTGGTTAAATGAATTAAAAACTATATGATCAGAATATTTCATAATTTCATCAAATTCATCTTCTCTATATGCTGGCGCATAAATATGCACTTCTTTACCCATTTCTTCATATCCAAGCCTAGCTTCATGTAAAGAACTTGATGTAACTCCTTTTAGATACTTTCCTATTAAAGGAAAAGTTGAAAACATTGAAAATGCCTTTGTCGCAAGAATAATATTACATCCTGTACTATCTTGAACATATTTTAAGATTTCTAAATTCTTTGTAAGAAGTCTTTCATCTACCACATAACATGGAGATGGTAATTCACTCACATCTATATCTATCATTAAAATTCCTCCTTTTTAGTTAATAATTAATCTCCTTTAGGATATCCTTCGTAAAAATACCAATGAAAATATATAGAAGAAAGCCAATGACTTTCTTCTATTGTAATTTCCTATATTACTTTACTAAAGTTGGAGAAAAATCTTCTTTCCATGGTAATCCCCATTTATTTAACTCTTCCATGAATGGATCTGGATCAAATTCTTCTACATTATACACTCCTGGTTTCTTCCATAAGCCTTTCATTACTAAGCTTGCACCTATCATAGCTGGAACTCCTGTTGTATATGAAATTGCTTGTGAACCAACTTCTTTATAACATTCCTCATGATCACATACATTATACACATAGTAAGTCTTTTCTTTTCCATCTTTTTTACCTTGGAAAATACATCCTATGTTAGTTTTACCCTTTGTTCTTGGTCCAAGTGATGCTGGATCTGGTAAAATTGCTTTTAAAAATTGTAATGGAACTATTTGTTTTCCTTCATATTCAATTGGTTCAATAGAAGTCATACCAACATTTTCAAGTACATTTAAATGTGTTATATACTTTTGTGAGAATGTCATCCAAAATCTAATTCTCTTAATTCCTTTTATATTTAAACCTAAAGATTCTAATTCTTCATGGTGCAATAAATACATGTCCTTTGGTCCTATTTCAGGAAAATCATAAACTTCTTTTAATTCAAGAGGTTCTGTTTCTATCCACTTTCCTTCCTCCCAATAGCTACCCTTAGCTGTTATTTCTCGTATATTAATTTCTGGATTGAAGTTAGTTGCAAAAGGATATCCATGATCACCTGCATTAGCATCTAAAATGTCAATATAGTTAATTTCATCAAAATAATGTTTTTGAGCATAAGCACTAAACACACCTGTAACACCTGGATCAAAACCACTACCAAGTAATGCTGTTATTCCTGCTTTTTCAAACTTTTCTTTATATGCCCATTGCCATTTATATTCAAACTTAGCTGTATCAAGTGGTTCATAATTAGCTGTGTCCACATAATCAGTTTTTGTTTCAAGACAAGCATCCATTATTGTTAAATCTTGATATGGAAGTGCAAGATTGATTACAACATCTGGTTTAAATTTTTCAATAAGTGCTACTAACTCAGGTACATTATCAGCATCTACCTTAGCTGTTTGTATTTTAGTGTTAGTCTTTTCTTCTAGTGAAGCTTTTATAGCATCACATTTTGATAAAGTTCTGCTAGCAATACAAATTTCTTCAAATACCTCTGAGTTTTGGCAACATTTATGAATAGCAACGCTAGCAACTCCGCCAGCACCAATAATTAAAGCTTTTCCCATTCTAATTCCTCCAATTTCTTTATAAATTTATGATTTACCAATTTATAATTTAAGGCATATAAAAGAAAATAACAAGTCAAATATATTAGCATATTGACTTACTATTTTCTGGAATATGTCTAAATTAATATATTTTTTTAATTACAAGTATTACAATATAAAATATTAATTTCTATTCAGTAAGTCCATTTAACATATCTTTAACATAATTAGGTAAAGCAAAACATCCCACATGAAGATCTGTATTATAGTATTTTGTTTTTATACCTAATTTATTCCAAGCATCTGTATTTAAATCTTTAATCGGATTATATTTTTTTGAAGCAAATCCAAATAACCAATGTCCTGATGGATAAGTTGGAATGTGTGCTTGATATACTTTGATAATTGGAAAGAACCCTATTATTTTTTCATGAGCCTCTTTCATTGCTATCGCATCATTATTATAATAGGGGCTTTCATGTTGATTAACCAAAATTCCATCTTCGTTTAATGCTTTATAACAGTTTCCATAAAATTCTTTAGTGAATAGTCCTTCTCCTGGTCCAAAAGGATCTGTTGAGTCTACTATAATTAAGTCATATTCATTTTCTTTAGTTCGTACAAATTTCAACCCATCTTCAAAGAATAAGTTAACTCTTGGTTCATCAAGCTTACATGCTGTTTGTGGAAAATATTCTCTACATACATCAACAACCCTCTTGTCAATTTCAACCATATCTATTTTCTCAATTGTTTTGTATCTTGTAAGTTCTCTTATTGTTCCACCATCTCCAGCACCTATAACTAGAACTTTTTTAATATTAGGATTAGTTGCCATTGGTACATGAACTATCATATCGTGATAAATAAACTCATCTTTTTCCGTTATCATCATTAATCCATCTAACGTAAAAAATTTCCCAAATTCCTTTGCTTCTAGAATATCTATTCTCTGAAATTCAGTTTGTTCAGTATGTATTTGATTTTCAACCTTAATTGAAAATCTAACATTTTCTGTATGTTGTTCTGTATACCATAACTCCATTTATTTTTCCTCCACAATATTAATATTTTCAATTTTAATATCTTCTGTTCCAGTTAAAAAACAGCCCTTTTCTTTTGCATAATCTATGTAATCTAAGATTTCTTTAGTAATTCTTTCTCCCGGAGCAAGAATTGGTATTCCTGGTGGATAACACATTACAAATTCAGAACATATCTTTTTGTCGCTTTCATTCATAGGTACAGAAATCTTTGAAGAGTAAAATGCCTCTTGAGGCGTAAGTACAACTTCTGGATTTATATATTCATGATCAAACATTCCTGCTCCATCTTTTGAATGTAATCTCTTAATTTCTGATAATGAAGAAATTAATCTTTCGATTGCAAGATTACGATCCCCAACAGAAATTATTGCAAGTATATTTCCAATATCACCAAATTCAATTTGTATGCCATACTCATCTCTTAAAAGATCATATACTTCAATTCCTGCAAGTCCTATTTCTCTAGTAAATATAGATAACTTGGTCACATCAAAATCATAAACTGCGTCGTTATCAATTAATTCTTTTGAAAAAGCATAATAACCACCTATTTTATTTATTTCGCTTCTTGCATACTCTGCAATTTGTGTTACCTTTTTAAAGATTTCGCTCCCATGTAGTACAAGATCTCTTCTTGCTAAATCAAGTGATGACATTAAAAGATATGAACCACTTGTTGTTTGTGTTAAATTAATTATTTGACGAACATATCCAACATGTAAATCACAGTTTAATAATAAAAAAGAACTTTGAGTTAAAGAACCTCCTGTTTTATGCATACTAACTGCTGCCATATCGGCTCCTGCTTCTACAGCTGATATTGGCATATTTTCTCCAAAATAAAAATGTGTTCCATGTGCTTCATCTACTAAAACATACATTCCATATTCATGAGCAAGTTTAGTAATTTCTTTTAGATTAGAGCAAATTCCATAATAAGTTGGATTGTTTACAAGTACAGCTTTAGCATCTGGATTTTCTTTAATTGCTTTTTTTACATCTTCAACTGACATTCCAAGCGGTATACCAAGTTTTTTATTAACACCTGGATTTATATAAATTGGAACTGCCCCACTAATTACTAATGCATTAATTGCACTTCTATGGACATTACGTGGCATTATAATCTTTTCGCCCTTTTTGCAAACACTCATAACCATAGCTTGAACTGATGAACTTGTTCCATTTACCATTAAAAATGCATATTTAGACCCAAAAGCACCTGCCGCAAGTTCTTCTGCTTCCTTTATAACTGATACTGGATGACAAAGATTATCAAGTGGTTTCATTGAATTTACATCTACTGAAAGACATTGCTCACCCAAAAATTCTCTAAGCATAGCATTTCCTCGACCTTGCTTATGACCTGGAACATCAAAAGGAACCACTCTTGCCTTTTTATATTCCATTAGAGCTTCATAAATAGGTGCTTTTGAGTGGGATTCTTTATTTTTCATTTTGGCTCATCCCCCCATTAATATATATTAGTTCCACTGAAAATTTCAATCATTTCTTTACGTAGGTTGCTTTCGATTTCAAGTCTTTCTTTTGGCTTAATTTCATAAACATCCCTATTGAAAAGATAATTTTGAAGTTCAATTTCTTTAATTAACATTTTAGTATGAAATATGTTCGACTGATATACATTTATATCCATAGCATCATATTTCTTCAAAGTACCTTCATCAATATAATCTTGTATTGATGTAATTTTGTGATCTATAAACAATTTCTTACCATCAACATCTCGAGTAAAGCCTCTGACACGATAATCTATGGTTATGATATCTGAATCAAAACTTCCTATAAGGTAGTTTAATGCATTTAAAGGAGAAACTTCTCCACAAGTGGCTACATCAATATCCACACGAAAAGTAGCAATTGAGTTATCTGGATGATATTCTGGATAAGTATGCACAGTTACATGACTCTTATCTAAGTGTCCTACAACAGTATCTCTCGTCTTCAAAATGTCAATTTCACCTTTATTACAAGATGCATCTATTTCCTTAACTGCTAAAGTCTCTTCTGATATTAAAATAGTTACACTCGCTCCTTGAGGATCGTAATCTTGTTTTGAAATATTAAGTACATGTGCACCAATACTTTCTGTTACATCACACAGAATCCTTGTAAGTCTTTCTGAATTGTATTGCTCATCAATATATGCAATATAGTCCTTTTGTTCTCGCTCACTTTTTGCATAGCATACATCATAGATGTTAAAGCTAAGTGTTTTTGTGAGGTTGTTAAAGCCGTATAATTTCAGCTTGTTGTCCAACCCTAACATCACAACCTTTCTAGTTCAAATTAAATTAAATTTGCATTAGAATTTGTTTTAAAAACTTAATAATTAAAATATTACAAATACTTAATTTTAAGTTTATCTAATAAAACATTTTATCATACAACATTGACATTTTACTATATTATCTTTAAAATTGCTACTATTTATGACAATATTTCTTATATACATTTATAAATTCATTTCAAGTCGCTTATGCTCCATTTTATTTTAAAATACTTCCTATTTCTTATACATATAAATGAAAAATAGTTAATTACTTTTTTTCATAGCCTTATCTTTTACATATTGGTTATATTCTTCTATTGTATAAAGTTGTGGTTCTCTTACTTCTTCTAAGAAATGTGATGCTTCTGCATCAGCATTAGTAAATGCTAAGACTGATTTATGCATTTCTATTGCCTTATTAAAATCTCTATATTCATCTTTAGGTACATAAGCCCCCATATGCCATCTTATCATTAAACATTCTTCTAATGTTAATTTAACAAATTGTTGAAGTAAAATCACACTCTTTTCTCCATGTCCTAAAGGAATTTTCTCATCAAATTCATAAGACGCATATCCTATCCATTTTCCTGTCAACTCATTCTTTTTTAATCGCATTGTTTTTTCGTAGAGATTACATTTACAAAGATCATGTAAATACCCAGTTAAATAAATCGTATCATTACTTAATCCGAGCTTATATTGTTTATTCTTCTGAATTAATAATTCAACAACATTATCTGAATGAAATGCTAATCCTCCATCAAAGTTTGAATGAAACTTTGTAGATGCTGGTGCAGTAAAATAATCTGTTCTATCTACAAGATATTTTATTAATTCATCTATTCCCTCTCTTTTAATAGATCTTAATCTTTCTATTATTCTATCTTTTAATTCTTTCTTTTCTTGCGCTGCTTTAGCCTTCGTCAATTCTTTTAAATCACTTAAATCACTCATTCATACATCTCCTAACATTAACCAAGTTTTTATTATTGTTAATTTTTCCCTAAAGGCATATATCTATTCATTCTTATGCCTCTTTTATCATTTTAACACTTTTATCAAAAAACTCATATCATTCTATTATAATGATATGAGTTTTATAATTCATATATTTTTATTTCAATTGTTACAATTCCATAATATTTTACACTTACATTATATTTTGAAAAATTTTTTTATTCTTCTATAATTGGTAAAGAACTTAAATTGTTTAATTCATCCTCATCTCACAAACTTCTTAAGTATTCTTTACCTTTTCTTGATGTTGCAACCGATACTCCAGATATAGTGCCAGCTTTAGCTAATTCTACACCTCTTTCTTTTGTTATTTGTTCTCCATTGGAAAGTTCATATCCTGTTATCTCTCCTGAATGTTTAATTATTGCTGTTATTGAATTTTTATCATCTAATTTACACCTAACAAATAAATGCGGGTTTTGTTTATAGAGAAATATCTATACTTTAAAACCTGCATATTTTTTTGAATTTGCCTTATATTCTTTTTGCAATTTACTTACTACATTTTCTTCATTATATCTATTAAATGGCCACATTTTAGTTTCTATTTTACACCTAATCCACTCTGCTTTTAAATATATTTGCACAATATCTTCTATATCTCTATTTAATTTTTCAATCTCATTCTCCCAATCATTTATTATATAATCACTTTGTTTAACTATTTCTCTTATTAGTACACAATCATCCTTATAAGCTACTTTAGCATTATTTCTTAAACCCAATAAATTCGTCTCTTTTATTTCAGTTATCCTTTGAATTTTTTTATTATTTATTGCTATATTCAAAATCTCGATTAATACTTTTCTTTCACTTATTACATCCACAACTTCATAAAATTTAGTCACAAGTTCATCATCATTATCCACAGCTTTAATAGTATTTCTACAATAATACATTAACAAATAACTATTAATTGTATCTTTTAATTCCTCAATTTTAGAAATTAATTTACTATCGAGCTTTGATGTAAAATCAAGATACATTTTTATTAATGATACATTTTTCTCCAGCTCTCTTCTATAAGCTATTTTATTAGTTCCCTCTTTAGTTATAATATATAAATTAGTTATATTGCTCAATTCTTTCAGCGTTGCAATATGTCCCCTCAGTGTAGTAATCCATATTACTCTAAATTTTGTAATATTATTTATATAAAGACCCTTTTTATTTAGAAATAAGTTCAATACTCCTGTAAAAAAAGTAATTATTATTCCTATAAATGTGATTATATCAATTATTTCTAACTCAACGTCTCCAATTCTCATAAATTACTCCTGAATTCTTAAAAATATATTCTCTTTTTGTTTTTCCTTATTTCATTATTTTATATACATTCAAATTTCACTTATTAGCATCATTTGTAGTTAATAACACGATTACTGTATGTGAACTACCACCACTTATAGAAATAGATGGCGCTATGTTAACCTTTTTTCTGATTTTTTTAAGTGCTTAGGATTAGAAAAAGTTTTAGCTAGGTATGTTTTTTTGTTCTTTATTTGGATACACTCTGTATTTATAAGCTTTTAACATTATTTTACCTCATTTCATTCTTTGATTTTCAATATATTTTTTTAATTCTAAAAAAATAATTTATCTGTATCGTTTTCCCCTTAACTGCAATAGATTATACTAAAGCAATTAACAAAAAAGGTGGTAAAATGAATCCTTTATTAAGCATGATAATTTCTTCAATTTTTTCTGGTATGGTAGGGGGAATGGGAAATAACATGATGAATCCTATGATGCCTAATCAAAATAGAGGAAATAATTTAAACCAAATAAGTGGTAATCCTAATATTAATATGATGGCTGCTAATCCATTATTAAATATGCTTATGGGAGCCATGGGCGGTGGAAATTCTATGAATGGAAATCCTTTAATGAGCATGTTAATGAATAGTATGGGTGGTGGCAATGCTAACAGTAATCCTTTTAATAATATGAATGGAAATAATTCTAATAGGAATAATGCTAATATGAATAGTACTAATACTAACATGAACAACATGGGTGATATCAATTCACTTTTAAGCATGTTAATGGGAAATCAAAATAACACAGGAAATATGAACAACATGAATCCTGTAAATAATAATTCAAGTAGACATTCTCATTCAAAAAAATAATATGAATTATAATAAGTAGCTTAAGTTCTAAGCTACTTATTATAATTAACTTTAAGTATGCGTTTAGAATAATTTTAAGTTCTTATTCCCTTACAATATCAGTAACCCTTTTCTATCTTACCCCAATGTTCTTCTATTATCCTACAGACACCTAAGTTAAAAATTGATTTTATTGAATTATTTCAAAAACATTCTGAAAATGTTTTCTTTTCTCCTGGAAGGGTTAATTTAATATATTTCTTTAAGAGATGATTATGAAGTTACTGGAGTAGAATTAGATACCTTGGTTTCTTTAGCTTTGGAAACTGATGGCGTGGTTAGTGCTCGTATGACAGGAGCAGGCTTCGGTGGATGTACAGTTAGTATTGTTAAAGAAAACTAAGTTGATATCCGCCTAAAATAAGCTTATTATAATTAATATATTCGAAAATAAAAGGAGATGTTATTATGTCAATTTTAGTTTGTGGTGGTGCTGGATATATCGGCTCACATACAGTACATGAACTTATAAATCAAAATAAGGACGTTATAATAGTTGATAATTTACAAACAGGTCATATAAAAGCTATAAATCCTAAAGCAAAGTTTTATAAAGGTGATATAAGAGATGCTGAATTTTTAGATAAAGTTTTTTTTGAAAATAACATTGAAGCTGTGATACATTTTGCTGCTAATTCCTTAGTTGGGGAAAGTATGGAAAAACCTCTGTTATATTTCAACAATAATGTATATGGAATGCAAATTCTACTTGAAAGTATGGTAAAACATAACATTAAAAATATAGTTTTCTCTTCAACTGCTGCAGTATATGGAGAACCAAAGAAAATTCCTATTCTTGAAGACGATGAAACAAATCCAACTAATACTTATGGCGAAACAAAATTAACTATGGAAAAAATGATGAAATGGGTTAGCAAAGCTTATGGAATAACTTATGTTTCTTTAAGATACTTTAATGCATGTGGTGCTCTTTCCGATGGAAGTATCGGTGAAGATCATTTTCCTGAAAGTCACTTAATACCATTAATTCTTCAAGTTCCATTAAAGAAGAGAGATGCTATAACTGTTTTTGGAGATGATTATGAAACTCCGGACGGTACTTGTATTAGAGATTATATTCATGTACTTGACTTAGCAGATGCTCATATAAAAGCTGTTGAATATTTACAAAAAGGTAATGAAAGTAATATTTTCAACCTTGGTAATGGCGTTGGCTTTAGTGTTAAGGAAATGATTGATTGTGCAAAAGAAGCTACTAATGAAGATATTAAAATTATCATAGGCGCACGACGTGCTGGAGATCCTGCAAAATTAATTGCTTCAAATGAAAAAGCAAAGAAAATATTAGGTTGGGATCCTAAATATACAGATGTAAAAGATGTCATAAGTACTGCTTGGGGATGGCATAAAAATCATCCAGATGGCTATGGAGACCCTAAATAAGAGGAACTCAAAATGATAAACTATGAGATAAACAGACTTATAAATTTTGCTATTCAACAAAAACTTATAGTAGAAGAAGATACAATATACGCTACTAATATGGTAATTTGAATTTTAGTCATGGTTTTATTATGCATGATAGTACTCTTCTTTTTTTAAAGTTGGTTTAAGCAATACTATCATGCATATTTTTTATTCTTTTTACAAGTAATTAAATGAAAAAAAATCAAATTTACTCAAATGTATAGTGTCCACTTAATTAAATCTTGCGACACTAGTTGTCTCCATTTATTATGATTTCTATTTCTCCTGTTTCTGGACTCATAATAAGACCATGTACTTTTACACCTTTGGGAAATAAAGGGTGATCCTTTATTATTCTTACGCTTTCTTTTATTGATTCTTCAACAGATTCAAATCCATGAAGCCACCTTTCAACATTAACTCCTGCATTTTTTAATATTAACAAAGTTTCTTCTTTTATCCCTCTATCTATCATTTTATTAATAAGACTTTTTGTGTCTAAATTACTCATTCCACAGCCATGGTGTCCTATTACAAAAACATCTTCTGCTCCAAATTCATATACTGAAACTAATATACTTCTCATTACCCCACCAAAAGGATGCATAACAGTTGCCCCTGCATCTTTTATTATTTTTGCATCACCATTTTTTATATTCAGCGCTTTCGGTAATAGTTCTGTCAATCTTGTATCCATACATGATAATATCACCATTTTTTTCTTAGGTATTTTAGTTGTTACGTACTCTTCATAACCCTTATTGTTTATAAAATTTCTATTATAATCTATTATTTGTTCTAATTTACTCATTTAGCCCCACATCCTCGTAAATTTAGTTGGTATCTTACATATATTTATTTTATTAAATTAATATTAAGTTAAGTTTGGAGTGTTGTAAAGAATATTTTGTTCTTGTAACTGCTTCTAGATTATTACTTTCACCCATTAACATAATATATTGCAGTACATTATTATTTTTTTATATATAGTTGCTTTATTACTATTCCATGCCTTAATAACAACTTTTCCTTGTAACACCCCAACTTCTTCCGTCTCTGTTCCTAGTATAACAAGATTTACTATAAGATCTGATAGACTCTATGGCAACAGGTTTCCTATTAAACAGAATTACTGGAATATTCTTTTCTTTAATTTTATTAATAACTACTCGTATACTGTTTGTTTTCACTAAATTTAATAATAAAAGATCCACATTGTTTTTTCAAGTAATGTATCAATACTCTTATTTTGTATGGACTGATCATTCTTGCCATCATAAAAAGTAAATTCAACCTTTCCTTTATTTCCTTTTTGAATTTCTTCTAAATTTTGGTGAACTAGCGAAATGTAAACATCATCAAATCTGTATAATAATACACCTATTTTAATTGAGTATAGTTTTATACTTCTATTATGCATTTTAATAAAAAAGTTTATACTAGTAAGTAATACTAAATTCCTTCTAAATATGAATGGTGAAAGTTTATTATTATTACCCACTATTGAATATTAAAATATTATTTTAACTATTGGTAATACTAAGAGTAATATAAAATGAAAGTAGGGGTTTTATTATGTCAAAAATGAAATATATTAAAGATTTCACAAATGTTATTCAATCGCTCACTTCTACCAAACATGCTAAACCTTCAAAAGAGCCTAATGATGGATACTTTATTGAAAAAAATCCAAATGATAGTTTTAGTTCTGAAGGAACTGTTAGATATGGAGAGGAACAAGATGTTGATGATTTATAAAGTGATTCTTAATTTCAGGTGAAGTTTCTTAATATGAATACAATTTTCTCCACCTCTTTCTTAGTTTTATAAAAATCTACCCCTGGCATATGAATATTAACAGTAGCTTTACCTTGATTAGCTGCATCGCCTTTATTTAACTTATATAAAAAAAGTGTTTGGTTTTGTTTTTGCTTACATCACTAATTATATATACCTTATGATTTACTCTCCATACGAAATTCTTCATACTTTTATCAAATTTCTTAAGTGAGAGTCCAAATTTTACATTTGGTTTCTCGAACTTAGTTAACGACTGAAGGGTGTTAACTACATTGAAAAAATCAACCAGCTCAAAATTGAACTGATTGATTTTTTTAATTATATTTTCACTAACTTGTTTACTAAAATCTAAAATCACGTTTTCCTTCATTTAATTTACTTAAATTTTCTTCAACAATTTTCTTAACTTTTTCACTTGGAATCTTTGGAATTTCATTTTTAATTACTTCTTCACCTTTTCTTCTTGTATCTTCTGACGCATAGTCTTCTAAATACTCTTTTAAAGTCATAAGTGAATTAGGTTGACAGCAATTTGCTATTTGCCCTGACTTAACAAGACTCATAAATCTATCTCCTGTTCTTCCTTCTCTATAGCAAGCAGTACAGAAACTTGGAATATAGCCCATTTCAAGCAACCAATTTACTATTTCATCTAAAGTTCTATCATCATTTACATCAAATTGAGCTGAATTCTCTTCTTCTTTTTCTTTCTCTGCATATCCGCCAACACTTGTAGATGATGCTCCACTTATTTGAGAGACTCCAAGATGAAGCACTCTTTCTCTTGATTTTTGAGACTCTCTAGTTGAAACAATAATGCCTGTGTATGGAACTGCAATTCTAAGTATTGCTACTATTTTAGCAAATATATCATCTGAAATTGCATTAGTAAATTCATCTGGATTTATATCATCAGCTGGTCTTATTCTTGGTACACTTAGTGTATGTGGTCCAACTCCCTTAGCTGCTTCTAAATGTTCTGCATGCATAAGAAGTCCAACAAAATCATATCTGTACATATTCAATCCAAATAATACACCCATGCCAACATCATCAATCCCACCTTCCATTGCTCTGTCCATTGCTTCTGTATGGTAATCATAATCATGCTTTGGTCCTGTTGGGTGAAGTTCTTCATATATTTTCTTGTTATATGTTTCTTGGAATAATATGTATGTTCCGATTCCTGCTTCCTTTAACTTTGCGTAATTTTCAACAGTTGTAGCTGCAATATTTACATTAACTCTTCTAATGTCTCCATTTTTATGTTTTATGCTATAAATTGTTTTTATACTCTCAAGCACATACTCAATTGGAGAATTTATTGGATCTTCTCCAGTTTCTAATGCAAGTCTTTTATGTCCAAGGTCTTGAAGTGCTATTACTTCTTTCTTAATTTCTTCTTGAGTAAGTTTTTTTCTTGCTATATGTTTGTTGTTATGATGATATGGACAATAAATACATCCATTCACGCAGTAGTTAGAAAGATATAACGGAGCAAACATCACTATTCTATTGCCATAAAATTTTTGCTTAATTTCTTGTGCAAGTTTATAAATTTTCTCATTTTCATCTTCTAATTCACATTCAAGTAAAACTATTGCTTCTCTGTGTGAAAGTCCCTTGCACTCTTTAGCTTTTTCTAAAATTTCATTGATTAATTCTCTGTTGTTTTTATTTACCTTAGCATATTCAAGACTTTCTAGAATTTCCTTGTCATCAATAAATTCTGTTGCTATTTTTGATTTTACGTTATACATATATTTATCTCTTCCTTCTTTAATTAAATTTTTCTTTTCTTACCTCTTTGGGTGTCTCTAAAGGTGTTCATAAGATAAATTTATTTATTAAATCTATTTATTAGCTTATATTTTTTTGAATGGCAATTAACTTATTGCATAAATTTATTTTCCAATTTTCGAATAAACTGTTTTAACGTTTATGCCCTCAATCATACCTAATTTCCCTGATAATGAACTTATAACATCATTAGTAGCATCAATAACTACACTTATTATGCTCACATTCTTTTCCCTATAAGGTATTCCCATTCTGCCAATAATACATTGCCCATATTCATGCAAAATAGTATTCACTTTTTCTGTAACATTGGTATCTTCTACTACGATTCCAATTAATGCAATTCTTGTACCCATATTAA
This sequence comes from Clostridium sp., assembly GCF_021372645.1. Lineage (GTDB taxonomy): Bacteria > Bacillota > Clostridia > Clostridiales > Clostridiaceae > Clostridium. The sequence continues at coordinate 149,698 of NZ_JAJFUC010000037.1, forward strand.
TTATTTCCTTTCAAAAAAATAATCTCTGTGCAAAAAAAGGCACAGAGATAGTGTATTCAAAGCTATCTTATAATACCGCCTTATCATTTGGGACTAACCCTCATGTACTTCAGAACGATTTCGTTTTTACAAAGTCTAGGGTCGGGTCATTCTTAGCTTAATCTAAAGAGATGAGAGTTTTAGAACGACTAGACATCAGATAAATCTTTCTTCTAGGTTTTATCTTCAAAGTCAGATTATATTATCATTTTATCACAAATATATATTCTAGCAAAGCTAAAAAACCAATCCGTAATATTTAATTATCTTTCTTGTTAACTATTTATTTTTGTTCTTCTAAAACTTTATAAATTGCTTTTGCAACTCCTAAGTTAATGTTAGTATCAGTTGTGTATTTTGCTATTTCTTTTATTTCTGGAATAGCATTTCCCATTGCAACTGATTCAGTGAATTCTGTAAACATAGAATAATCATTGAAGCTATCTCCTAGTACTAAGACTTCATCTCTTTTGAATCCCATTTTTTCAGCTACTTTTGCAAGTATAATTCCTTTTTGTGCAGTTATATTGGTAATTTCTATATTATCTTTAAAAGAAGATGAAACAGCAACTCCTTTTATTTCTCCTATGATTTTTTTCATTTTATTTATAAGTTCTATATTATTATGAAAAGCTACAAACTTTCTAATTTCCATGTCACTATTTAAAAATTCATCTAAATCTGAAATATATTTAAGATTAACAAAGTATGGTTGAACCTTAGCAACTTCCATAGCTTTATCTTGGGTAAAATGTGGATTAAATGATAAAGTTCTATAAAACATTTCTTTTAGTGCTTCTTCCTTTGTATCAGTAGTATATATTCCTTTATTAGTAAATATTCTTGCAGTTACTTTTTCTTCTTGTAGAATATGTATTATTCTAGTTGCAGTATTTTGTTCTATATTAATTTCTTGTAATATATTTCCCTCTTCATCTCTATATTCTGCACCATTCATAAGAACACATTGACACTTTATATTATTTTCTTTTAAAACAGGTTCAACAGTATCATATTCTCTACCTGTTGAAATTGCAAATACAATTCCAGCCTCTTCTGCTTTCTTTATAGCAACTACCGTTTCTTCATCTATTTTATGTTTTTCATTTAATAGAGTCCCATCCATATCTGATGCAATAAGTTTTATCATTTTGAATCCTCTCCTTAACCGTTTTAATTAAATCTTATATATATTATACCAAAGTTTATTTATATAATTATAAAATTGAACACTATTTTCAAATAAATCTAAAGCTCGTCAATCCATTTTTCTTTAAGACATTTGTAAGACTGTATCCTCAAACTTAGCATTTTAAATAGTAAAGAGCTCTTTTAAAGTACTTTAATTATCTTAAAACAACTCTTTATTAACATTCACTTAAAACCACTTTTTTTATACATATTACTTTAAAATTTCACCAATACATTTTATTCCTTTAACAATTCTATCATTAGGCATATTCAAGAAATATTGTAGCTATTGTATAATACAAGAATTATCCTTTTAATATTATCTATGAATATATGCTTTAACAATTCACATATACTAAAAAGTGGATAACATTTAAATAGGAGTTATAATGTATAAAAAAGGTGATTTTCATATTCACTCTGTTTACTCAGATGGAGGATATACCCCTAGGGAAGTCGTTATGCTATCTAAGAAAAGGAACGTAGATATTATTGCTTTAACAGATCACAATAACACTTGTGGTTTAGATGAAGCTATTATGGCTGGAAAAGAGTTTGGAATCAAAGTCATTCCTGGAGTTGAACTTTCGACCAGATATAATAATGTTGGCGTACATGTTTTGGGATATTTTAAAGATGATAGTTATAAAAATGAGCTACTTGTTGAAGTATTAAAAAATGTAAAAGCTCATAAACTCTCAGGCATTAGACATATATTAGGAAAGCATATAAACTTTCATGTTCGAAAAGATAAACTATGCGTAGAGACAGGCATTGAAATTCTAAAATTCTTTGGGGCCACAGTTGTTTTAGCACATCCTGTCCTTTTAAACAGAGCTGATTTTAAGGCTATTATAAAAATGGATTTTGATGGACTTGAAGCTAAATACTTCAGTAATAGAGATGAGGATACTGAATACTTTTTAAAAGTAGCTAAAGATAAAAATTTACTTTATACAGCTGGCTCAGATTTTCATAGTTGCAATGAATTTTATAGAGCCCATGGAATAATAGGTGATGTGTATCTTAATGAAAAAGAGATATCTAACTTTTTAGTTGGAGGTAATTTACCTTATTTATAATTTTTTATAGATATCCAAAGCAAAAATTATGCTTATGCAGATATTTTATTAAAATAGAGGTGTGTGCATTTATTATTGTTATTACGCAAAAAATTGTAACTATACTATAGAAAAAACTATATATAGTTACAACTTTAATTATAAACCTTATCTAATATCTTTTTCAATTTTTAAGCATACATCCTGCAATTTTAGAATCATACATTATACCTTGATTTTTTACTTGTTTCTTCTCTACATATTTCATCACTTATGCATCTTCTATAGTTTTAATTAAAGATTAAGTCATTTAATCTCTTATGAAATATTTTATTTTTGTCTTTTGTATTTTCTTAAAACATATTTTACAATTTCATTTATTACTATTATCATAAATGCTAATCCTAAGACCTTAATCCACATTAATGGTGGTAATGCTACTGAACTAAAGAAACTAGTAAATACTTGTGTAAATATAATTTGTGCTACTCCTGTAATACATATTGTCTTAATTGCTATAGTATTTTTTAAGAAATTAGGGAATATACTATCTGTTCCAAATTCTCTACAGTTAAATGCATTAAATAAAGCACTAAATGCAAACAATCCAAATAAAACAGTTTCCATTTCGCTAGCAAATCCAATCTTTTCTGTTGATGCTCCTAAAATATTAAATTTCATTTGTATAAGTAAAATTGATGTTACATATATAGCATTTAAAACTATACATGTAATCATAGTTTTTGTAATTATATTTGCGTTTCTATCTACAGGTTTTTTATTAAATAGATTATTTCTAATTGGTTCTAAGCCTAGAACCAATGCTGGTGGTCCATCCATTATAATGTTAATCCATAACAATTGAATTGTAGTAAATGGCATATCAAAATTTAAAATTTGTGATATAATTGCAATTAAAAATGCAATTATATTTACTGTAATTTGGAATTGTATGAATCTTTGGAAATTTTGATATACTCCTCTTCCCCACTTTATTCCATGAATAATTGTAGTGAAGTTATCGTCTGTTAAGATTATATCAGCAGCATTTTTTGAAACTTCTGATCCTGAAATTCCCATTGCTATACCAACATCGGCTTTTGTCAAAGCTGGTGCATCATTTATTCCATCTCCAGTTACGCCGACTACTTCTCCATTATCTTGAAGTGCTCCTACAATTCTCATCTTTGTTTCTGGCTTACTTCTAGCTACAATAGCTATACTTTTAATTTCATCTTTTAATTCTTCATCACTTAAAGTATCAATATAAGTTGCTTCTACAGCTTTTTTACCATCTTTAAGCATTCCAAGCTCTTCTCCTATTGCAATCGCTGTATTTATATTATCTCCAGTTAACATCTTAGTTTCAACACCAGCTTTTTTAGCTGTTGCAATAGCTTCAATTACATCTGGTCTTAACGGATCTCTTATGGCAACAAAGCCACTAAACACTAATTCATTATTTCCATTTGATAATTCTGGCTTTAAAATGCTTATTTCACTTGTAACCGCAACCTCTGCTTCTACATCTTCTATAATTCTAAATCCAAAACCTAAAATTCTCATAGATTTTGCTTGCAATTTTTGTATCTCTTTTATTATTTCATTTTTTCTATCTTCTGTTAAATTAGCAAATTTACCATCTATTACTTCATTAGTAGAATTTGATAATATTATCTCTGGAGCACCCTTTACAAGCACTACATTGTTTTCTTTAATCTTCATAATTGTTGCCATAAACTTGTTTTTAGAATTAAAAGGAATCTGATGAATAATTTCATTTTCTTTTCTTTCCCTTTTATAATCATAATCCTCTAAATATGCAAGCAATGCACACTCTGTTGAATTCCCTAAGTAGTTCAATTTATCATCTTCAAAACTAATATGTGCAGTTGAATTTACAAGGCAATTTTTTATAAAGTGATCATCAATAGCTTCTTTATCTGTGAAAAATTTTCCGTTCAAATAAAGATTTTCTACAGTCATTCTGTTTTGTGTTAAAGTTCCAGTTTTATCTGAACAGATCACGCTGACAGAACCTATAGTTTCACAAGCTTCTTTTTTAGTAACTAATGCATTAATCTTAGCCATTTTTTGCATTGTGATTGCAAGTGTCATATTAATCATAGTTGGTAAGCCTTCTGGTACCGCTGCAACTATTAAAGCAATACATACAACAAAAGCTGTCTTCACAGCATCTATTGAATTTAAAAAAGGTATTATCCCTGACATATCTACATTTAATACATTAGATAAAATCATTTTTGCTACCATAAATATAAATAGTAGTCCTGCTATAACACTAGATATTTTAGTAATTGTTTTTCCTAAATTGCCCAATTTCCTTTGAAGTGGAGTTTCTTCTTCTTCAATTTGAAGTGTTTGAGCTATTCTACCCATTTCAGTATTGTCACCAATGCCAGTCACAACCATAATCGCTTTACCATAGGCAATTAACGTTCCTCCAAATCCCATATTAATTTGTTTAGCTGGGATTGGGTCCTGAATTTTCTTAACACCACTTCCCTCTATTTCTTCCATGCTAATTATAGCTTTAGCATCTTTTTTAACATCATCCGATTCACCTGTTAGCATATCTTCTCTAACTTTTAAATCTATTGTTTCAATGAATCTTCCATCTGCTGGTATCATATCTCCTGTTTCAAGATAAACAACATCTCCTGGGACTAAATCACTTTTACTAACTTGTGTTACTGTACCATTCCTAAGTACTTTTACCACAATATCTTCTGTCATTTTAGCTAAAGCTTCAGCTGCCTTTTTGGATTTCCCTTCAGTTATTATTCCAATTGTAATTCCTATAGCCACTGCACACACTATACCAATGGCATCATAATATTCTCCAATAATTCCGCTAACTAAAGCTGCTACCAATAAAATAAGCATCATTGGTTCTAATAAAGCATTCTTTATATCATTAAATATGCTTCCTTCTTCTTTACGTGTAAATTCATTTCTTCCATACTTTTCATTTCTCTCTTTTACTTTTGAGTCATTTAAACCAACTTCAAAGTTAACATCTAGGTTTTTTAGAACAGATTCTATACTTTCTTTAAAATATTTCATTTATTAAGCTCCTTTGTAAAAACATTAAACTCTATAAATAGACTTTAGGACACAAAATATATAGTCAATATTAAATTAACTTAATTATTGACTATCAATTCACATATTTATTATAAACTTTTTTTGATGTAATAGTATTTATTTTAACATATTTTAAATTTTATTTGTACTTTCATAAAACAAAAATAATAAATATATTTGGATTATTCTAAAACATATATATGAGAATAAAACGAATTATTTTGTAAGCCTGACAGGGTTGAAAAAGGCTGAAACATTAATTTTAATTCCAACCTTGTATTTATCGTTTGACTTCTTTTTCACTAGCTAGTTGTATTATATTCAATAATTCTTTTCCATAAGCTTCAATCTTCTTAGTACCAACACCTCTAATTTCTAATAGCTCATCTAAAGTTTTAGGTTTACTATTTGATATAGCAATTAAGCTTGTATCAGAAAATATTATGTATGGTTTTATTTTTTCTTTATAAGATTTTTCTTTTCTCCACTTCTTTAAGACCTCAAATAACTCTTTATTTAAAATTGGTTCTTCCTTGTCTAAAATCTTGAATACTACTGTTTCCTTACTTTTTAATATCTTCATTGATCTAGCATTAAGTTTTAGCATTGAGTATGTACCTTCCTTTAAATCAACAAACCCTTCATTTAATAAACTTTTAATTAAATCTTTTATAAAACCATTACCATACTCTTTCATTATTGCGTATGTGGTTACCTTATCCAAATTGTTCTGTATTATTTTAGGTCCTTTAAATCCCTTTAAGATATCCACAAGAACAGATATACCATATTGTTCTTTAGTTCTAAAAACTGTGGATAAAATCATTTGGCTCTCTCTTGTAAAATCTTTTAATTCATCATCATTTAAACAATTACTACAATTATTACAGTAACTTAACTTACGTTCATTTTTGAAGTAATTTAATATATATTTTCTGTAACATTCTTTTAAATTGCAATAATTAATCATGGATTGAAACTTTCTAAGTTGCACTTCTCTTCTATTCATCGAAGAGCTCTTATTTATTATATATTCTACTCTTCTTATATCAGCTTCACAATAAAATAAATAACAATCGCATTTTTCTCCATCTCTTCCTCCCCTACCTATTTCTTGATAGTAGGATTCTATATTCTGTGGAAGCGTAAAATGAATAATAAATCTTATATTAGATTTATCTATTCCCATACCAAAGGCGTTAGTTGCAATAATTATATCCAAATTCTCATATAAAAAATCTTCTTGAAATTTTTCTTTTTCTTCATCTTTAAGCCCACCATGATATTTGCCTACATTATATCCTAAGTCCTTTAAATAATAATAAAGATCATCCACTTCTTTTCTAGATGCACAATAAACTATTCCTGCTTCGCTCTCATTATCTCTTATTATATCTTTAAGTATTTCAAGTTTATCTACTTCTTTTAGCACATTAAGATTTAGATTTTCCCTATTAATATCTCCTTTATATACATATGGGTTATTTAAGCCTAGAAGTTTTATCGAATCTTCTCTAGCCTCTTCTGTTGCAGTAGCTGTAAATGCTGAAACAACTGGTTTATTTTTAAGAATGTTATAAAAACTTGAAATTTCTAAATAACTTTTTCTAAAATCATGCCCCCATTGTGATACACAGTGAGCTTCATCTATTGCAATTTGAGAAATATGAAGGTCTTTAATCATATCTCTGAATATTTTAGATTCAAGCCTTTCAGGGGAAATGTAAATTATCTTATATTCCCCCATAGATGCTTCAATTAATATATTTTTTATCATATCCATATTTTGAGTACTATTAATATATGCTGCCTTAATTCCAACACCTACTAGATTATCTACTTGATCTTTCATAAGTGAAATCAAAGGTGATATTACAATAGTTATCCCTTGAAATATTATTGCTGGAATCTGATAACAAACAGACTTACCACCGCCTGTTGGCATAAGGCAAAAAGTGTCTGCACCATTTAAAATGTTATTTATAATTTCAAATTGACCTTTTCTTAAAGTATCAAATCCATAACATTTTTTTAAAACATAAAAAATTTTTTCTTTGTTATCCAACTTTAATTTACCTTTCTTTATTTAAATAAACTGAAATTAAATTATCTCCTTAAAAATTATACCTTAGTAACAGTATATACCACACTTTTTATTTCTTAAACACAAATTAAAAAAACACTTTTAAATAACTTCAAAACTAGAGTTTCGCATTAATGCTACTAAATTTTCCATAAAGTAATGGATTTTTTACCAATGTTATTGCTACTCTGTGCTGCTCTCCACCCGAAAGTTGTGCTGAAAAGTTTAATGCTTTTATCATAATAAAAAGCACTCAACCCTTATAAGAATTGAATGCCCTTTAGCATACTTAAATTTTGAATTCTTGTGCTATTTCACTAAGTTTTTCAACCATCTCTGCTTGACTTTGTGCAGTTACTGCAGTCTGTAATATAGCTTTTGTTGTTTCATCAGACATATTGTTAACAAATTCTGCTTCATTATAGTATTGATCACCTGTAATTTTCATAACTTCAAATTGTGGATCTACAATATTCTTCTATAGCTTCTGCAACTATCTTAGCATGTGCTACTGCTTCAACAACAGTTCTTGCACCTGTAACTACGTCTCCTGAACCAAATACTCCTGACCTTGTAGTGTTACCTTTTTCATCTGCAATAATAAGTCCTGCGCTATTAGTTTCAAGTTTAGTAGTATTAGAAACTATATTGGTTTTAGGTGATTGACTTATTGCAATAATTGTAGAATTACATTCAAATAATTCTTCCTTTTCATTATTCTGATTTTCTTTATTAATTATTTTTACTCCCTCTTCTGTTAATTCAATTGGAGAACTATATAACTTAAATAAAATACCATCTTCTTTAGCCTCTTCTATTTCTCTTTTAGTAGCACTCATATCTTCAAAATTACCTCTATAAATAACTGTAACCTCATTACAACCATTTCTTTTTGCTGTTCTTGCAGCATCCATAGCAACGTTTCCAGCACCAATTATTGCAACTTTATTGCCCAACCTATATGTTTCTGGTGATCTAAGATAATCTATGGCAAAATGTACGTTTCCTAATGTTTCTCCCTTAATATTTAAAGTTTTAGCATTCCATACACCCGTTCCAATAAATATAGCTTTATAATCTTCTTCAAATAATCTATCAATACTTATAACTGGTCCTATAAGTGTGTTAGGTCTAATCATGACACCAAGCTCAATAAGCTTATCCTCAAGTTTGTCTATTAAATAATTAGGTAACCTATATTCTGGAATTCCGTAACGTAATACCCCTCCAATTTTATTTTTTGAATCAAAAATTGTCACCTTGTATCCTTTTCTTGCCAATATAAAAGCAATTGTCAGTCCTGCTGGCCCGCCTCCTATAATAGCAATTCTATCTTTATCCTTTGGTAAATTTTCAAATTTTACTGCATCTAAATATCCTTCTGATATTTCTTTTTCAATATCATAAAATTTAACTGGTTCTTGCTTTATCCCTCTTATGCAGTTTCCTGCACATTGATTTTCATGAGGACAAACAATTGAACATATTACTGAAAGTGGATTGTTATTAAATAGAATTTCGCCTGCTTCTTTTAACCTTCCATCTTTATACAGTGCTATTATTTCCGGAATCGGAGTATTTATGGGACAATTGGCTTGACACTTTGGATTTTTACACAATAAACATCTATTTGCTTCATCTAATAAAAACATATAATCTAACCCCTTCATAAACATAAATTTTCAAAAATTAATTTCTAATTTTACACTATATCTAATGATATTTTTCTCATCTGCTTAAGTTAAGTATATTACTTATACCCATAATATTCCTTCATAAATTTATGGATAATAAAAACATGAACTTACCTTGTAGAATAATTTCATGTTTTTATATAACCTAAGTTAATTTGTTTGAGTTTTTTAATGTTATTTCTACATTAAATGTCTAAAGATTTTCATAAACTTCCTTTAGATGCTCTGTTAATTTTACATTTTCAACATAATCAACTTGACAATCAATAACTACTGCTACATTTTGCTTAAATGCCTCTTCCAATGTTAGAATTAAATCTTCTGCATTTTCTACATGGTATCCTTTTGCATAGATACTTTCCGCAAATTTTACAAAGTCAAGATTAGTAAAGTGAACATAACAACTTTTACCATATTGGTCTTCTTGCTTCCACTTTATTAAACCATAATGACTATCATTAAAAGTTGTAATAAATTTAATGTTTGAATCTAAAATTTAATTTAATTTCTTATTTTTTTCTGTACCCATAATCAAATTCCTTTACCAATATATTTATTAATATTTTATTAAATTTTATATTTTTTGTAAAGATTACTGATATACTAGGATTGTTTTATTATTACTTTCTTAAATACCACATTTTAATTAATTACACTTCCTTCTTATATTACCACAGTAAAAAGATTATAATCAAGTAAATTCCCACATAAAATAGCATAACCTAGTAAAAAGTAAACTTTTCCATTTGAATAATGCGAATGGTATTCAATTCTATATAATGGATTTTGATTATGTAGATCCCTCTTAAAACTATAAATATTAACTTATTTTATTATATAAATATAAATTATTCAATGATTAAATTAAAACATTTAAGCATATAAATTAAAAAACTTTCATTCTTAAAAATATTAACAAAAAAGTTTTATTCTTTTTAAATAAAAATTATTTTTATATCAATAGATTTTTTATCTCTCTCGTAGCCTTCGTAATGTCTTTTTGAGCAATAATAGCTGAAATTATTGCAAGTCCATCAATTCCCATGCCATCAAAATCTTTGACTCTATCTTTATTTATTCCACCTATTGCCACTATAGGTATAGATACATTTTCTCTTATTTTCTTTAATTCTTCCATACTAGTTGGATTTGCATCTTTTTTAGTTCCAGTTGCATACATGGCTCCAACTCCTAAGTAATCTGCTCCTTCTTTTTGTGCTTTAAGTGCTTCTTCTAAAGTACCTGTTGAAACTCCAATAATCTTTCCTTCACCTACAATTTTTCTAACAACTGTTAAAGGTAAATCACTTTGCCCCACATGTACCCCCGCTGCATCAACTGCTAATGCAATATCTACTCTATCATTTATTAATAATGGAATATTATATTTATCTGTTATTTCTTTTACTTTAACTGCAGTATTATAGAAATCAAGAGATGAACAATCCTTCTCTCTTAATTGGACTAATGTACAGCCACCAATAATAGCCTGCTCTACAGCCTCTTCTAAAGTTTCTGTGCTCATTAAATCTCTATCTGTTACAAGATAAATACTGTAATCTATCTTAGATTTCATTATTTTTCCTCCTTAAAATTATTTTTTAATCATATTATATATGTTCCAAGTAACAACGTACAATTGTCAATTAATAATGAAAGGATGAAATTCTTTCAGAATTTCTAAAATTACTTTGTCTAATTAAGGTGTACAATACTAATTAGGGCTTATATAATATGAAAATCATTTTAGGCATATGAAAGGAAATAACTACTCCCATAATCATGGAATTGTTATTTTTTCATATGCCTTCATAATAATTATTATTTTAGCTCTTTAACTTTAACCATATTATTAATAATTTCATTATCTAAATTACTAATTGCATCTATAATTGCAATATGGAAACTGCCTGTTCCTATTTGTCCTGCTTTTTCAAAAGCAATTTCTCCAGCTATACCCATGGAAATAATTCCTGAAACAGCTGCTACAAAAAAATCTGAACCTGCACCACAAAATCCACCAACTAATGCAGTTGTCATGCAACCTGTTCCTGTAACATTTGCAAGCATTTTATGTCCATTTTCAAGCATTGCTACCCGTTTCCCATCTGATACAATATCAGTTACTCCTGTTATTGCAACTGTACAATTAAGTTTACTAGCTAAATTTTTAGCTACATTAATACCTTCATCATTTCCACCTTTAGTATCTACTTCCGAAGCATCAACACCCTTAGTAGTAGATTGTAAACCTGCTATAAATTTAATTTCAGACATATTTCCACGCAAAACACTTATTTTAACTTCCTCTATTATTCTCTTAGTAGTTACATTTCTAAATTCAGATGCACCTGCACCTACTGGATCAAAAACAACTGGAATGTTTAATTCATTTGCTTTCTTTCCTGATACAATCATAGATTCAATTGTTCTTTCATTTAATGTACCAATGTTTATTACAAGAGCAGAAGAAATTTTAGTAATATCTGCTGCTTCATTAATATCATCAGCCATAATTGGTGATGTACCTATTGCAAGTAGTATATTTGCACAATCATTAACAGTAACATAATTAGTTATGTTATGTACAAGAGGCTTCTTGTTTCTAACTTCTTCTAATAACTTTCCTATCTCCAAAACAATCTTATTGTCCATAAAAATCTTAGCAAGAATTTAGATTTAATAATACCAAAATTCCTACTAAACTCCCCTCCTTCTTAAACTTAAATTTTATATTTAACAAATCATTTGTATTAAAATTCCTTCAAGGAATTTTTTGAACATATTTTATAAAAATGACGTAATGACCTTCACCTTAATTGTTAATTGCACATAATATAACTATTTCATTACTAATAATTATTTCACCTCTTTTTGAAGCAACTCTACTTTCTCACCATTTAAAATTCTATTAGTTGTTCTTACAGCACACATTTTCCCACACATAGAACAGCTATGTTTTTCTTCTGGTGGCAGACTTTCAAAATATGTTCTAGCTTTTTCTCCATCAATAGCAACCTTAAACATTTCTTCCCAATCAAGCTTTTGACGAGCATCTGCCATTGCATTATCTCTATCTCTTGCGCCTGGAATACCATTAGCTATATCTGCTGCATGTGCTGCAATTTTTGATGCTATGATTCCTTCTTTAACATCTGATAAATCTGGAAGTCTTAAATGTTCAGCTGGTGTTACATAACAAAGGAAGTTTGCTCCATTTGTTGCTGCAATAGCTCCGCCAATAGCTGACGTTATATGATCATATCCTGGCGCGATATCTGTAACAAGAGGTCCAAGTACATAAAATGGTGCCCCATGACATAATCTTTTTTCAATTTGCATATTAGCTGCTATTTCATTCATAGCCATATGTCCTGGTCCTTCAATCATAACTTGAACGTCTTTTGCCCAAGCTCTCTTTGTTAATAAACCTAATTCTATAAGTTCTGTAATTTGTCCTGCATCAGTTGAGTCATCAATACAACCTGGTCTCATTGCATCTCCAAGACTTATTGTTACATCATATTCTCTTAGAATTTCAAGTAATTCATCATAATACTCATAAAATGGATTTTCATTTCCTGTCATTTCCATCCAAGCAAATAATAAAGATCCTCCACGAGATACAATATTTAATTTTCTCTTATCTTCTTTAAATAATGAAATTGTTCTTTTATTTATTCCAGCATGAATAGTAACAAAATCAACTCCAGCTTTTGCATGTTGTCTAACTACACGAAGAAAATCCTCAGCCTTTATATCCAAAAGATCTTTTTCAAGATATCCAATTGCATCATACATTGGAACTGTACCTATCATAGCTGGAGAATATTCAATAAGTTTTTCTCTAAACTCTTGAGTCTTTCCATAGTTACTTAAATCCATTATAGCTTCAGCACCAAACTCAATTGCCATTTTTACTTTTTCCATTTCGTTTGAATAATCAATGCAATCTCCTGAAACACCTAAGTTTACGTTTATTTTTGTTTTTAGTCCATCACCAATCCCTTCTGGGCTAAGTGATTTATGATTAATATTAGCTGGAATAGCTACCTTACCTTCTGCTACAAGCTTCATTAATTTTTCTTCTGAGATATTTTCCTTCTTAGCTACCACCTGCATTTCCTTAGTAACTATACCTTTTTTAGCTGCTTCCATTTGTGTTTTATAATTCATTTTTATTCTCTCCTTACATCTATTTTTTAATTTAATTATACCTTAACTCGTATTTTATATTTAGAGCCTAGAACTTTCTCTGTGAGCTTGCTCCTAAATTGTGCATTATAAATTGTGAACTGTTAAAGCATTCCTGCCTTTTTATAAAGTTCATAAAAATGATTAGTAGGTCCAACACCCTTTCCAAGATCAAATCCATGTTCAATGGCACATGTTATGTATCTCTTTCCTTCTCTAACTGCTTCGTCCATAGTCATATTTTTAGCTAAATTGGCAGCTATAGCAGAAGATAAAGTGCATCCTGTTCCATGAGTATGAGTAGTATTAATTCTTTCTTGTGGTAAGAATATAAATTCCTTTCCATCAAATAATAAATCAGTAGCTTCTCCTTCTAAATGTCCACCTTTAACTAAAACAGCTTTCGGTCCAAGTTCCTTAAGTTTTAAAGCAGCATCTTTCATTTCATCTAAAGTTTTTATCTTAATTCCTAAAATTTCTTCTGCTTCTGGTAAATTAGGAGTGATTAATGTTGCTAAAGGAAATAATTCCTTAACCAAAGTATCTTTTGCATCCTTTGATAATAGATTGAATCCACTTTTAGAAATCATAACTGGATCTAAAACTATTGCTGGTAGTTTTTCTATTTTTCTTAAAGCTTTCGATATTGCTTTAATAGATGGAATTTGTGATACCATTCCTATTTTAATAGCATCAACTCTAATATCATCAAAAATAACATCAATTTGCGCTTCAATTATTTCTGGATTTATGTCTTGAATGCCAAAAACACCCATAGTATTTTGAACAGTTACAGCTGTAATAACACTCATGCCGTAAACTCCATTAGCTGAAAAAGATTTTAGATCAGCTTGAATTCCTGCTCCTCCACAAGTATCAGACCCTGCAATAGTTAATCCTCTAAACATAAAATCATCCTTTCATTTACATTCTTATTTAAATTATTTTTCAATTTTTAATAATATACAATTTAAAATCATCTAAATTTCTTTTGTATTTTTCGAATCTTTCTCATTTATTGGTGACTAATTATTTATTAATGTTTTCCTTATAATAGGAATCTTCACAAAGAGATATGCTATGGCAGCTCCTGAACTACAACTCATTGTAAATGGAATTATATATACAAAAAGTGCTACTTCTTTGCCTAAAAGTATTGATGCTATTGGATAAGCTAGTAATGCTCCTATTATTCCTGTTCCAATTATTTCTCCAATTACAGCTATAACTGGTTTTCTAAATTTCTTATAAAGAATACCTGCAAGCAGCGCACCTACCATACTTCCTGGAAACGCTAGTAAACTTCCTGTTCCCATAATGTTTCTTATAAATGATGTAACGAATGCATTTAAGAGTGCATAAATTGGTCCAAGTGTTATTGCTCCTACTACATTTACAAAATGTTGTACTGGTGATATTTTAGCTACTCCAATCGGCATTGAAAATGTTCCAAAAATAACTGAAATACCAATTAATACCCCACTTAATGCAATTTTTTGTGCTTTACTTTTTTCTTGCATTTACAATCTTCCCCCCTTAAAATAATAGATTATTTTCTTGTGAAATAATATTTCATTAAATCGATTAACATTAAAGAGGTTTATTACTTTTACGCAAAAAAATGTATCCCCTAAGGAATACATCAATAAAATATGCACAAATATCAATATACTTCCCTACGTTGGTATTAACCAAATCAGGTTATAAGAGTCAGGAAATCAATCTCTCCAATCTCAGCTAAAATATTAGCCCCCCTAGTTATTCAATTCTAAAATTATCGTTCACAACCTAAAGATTATAACATTAAGCTTAAAACGTCAAGTATATATTTTACTTATTCTTTGCTAATACATAATATTTCCCATACCTTTTCACAGGTTTTATTACTTCAAAGCCATTAACAAATTGATCTATAACTTGATTTTTTGCAACTTCAATTAAAATTGTCTCTTTCTTTGTTTTAATTCGCTTTATTGGTACCATGTTAGAGCTTTTATCTATATTATTTCTAGTTCTATTTTTGCTTGGCATTTATATCATACTCCTGTTAATATTATAAATCCTTCAATTATTATATTAACAATTTCTATAAATGTGTTAGTTATCATGTAATCATCTTAGGTATATTTAATATGCATGAATTGTTGAATTAAAATTATATGTTAATATTTTCCTCTTAATAAATAACCACTTTTCAATGAAGTTATCATATTCATTGAAAAGTGCCTATTAAAGAATGTTTTATTATTTTGCTTGACTCAAAGAATTTGCTACTGCACTCATGATTCCTTTTGAACTATAAGTAGCTCCTGAAACTGTATCTACTGAAGTTGATTGTTTTGAAAGTATTTCTTTTGTTATAGTTCCTAAAACTCTTTCAAAATACTGTGGAGTATCTCCATTCGATAAAATTTCTATATTGGCTATCTTTCCATCAGCTATAGTAACCAAAACTTTAGTTGTTCCTCCATGAAATCCTTGTCCACTTCCAGTATATGTTCCATCTTTATATGTTTTTGATGAGTTATCAAAAGTTGTACTTGAAGCTATACTATTTGAATTTTCTGTTGGGCTTGAAGCTGCTGTTTCACTTTTAGCTGCACTATCATTGTTTGAAGTATCAATATCTGAACTTGAAACAGCAGCTTGATTTAATGCATCTTTTACTGCGTTTATTATTCCCTTTGAACTATATGTAGCTCCTGATACTGTATTAACTTGAGTTGTTTGATTTGACATTATTCCTTTAGATATTGTTCCAAAAGCTCTGTCGTAGTAACTTGGAGTATCCCCATTTGATACAGTTTGTATATCAGTTATCTTTCCATCTGCTATATTAACAGAAATTTTAGTTGTTGCACCTCCAAAACCTGTACCAGTTCCTGTATATGTTCCATCTTTATATTTTTTTGAAGAACTGTCAGAGGCTGAACTATCTGAAGTTGAAATTGTGTTATTGTTTGAAATTACACCAGCCTTAGTTAAAGCATCTACTCCAAAGTTTGTAAGTCCATAAACACCTAACATTGCAGCCATTGCTACAGAACCAGCTAAATTTTGATTTAAATCTTGTCCAAGAATGTTTATGTTAGCATTTCTTCTAGGACATACTTCTGTGCATTTTAAACAATTGATACAATCGCCACCTCTAGCAGCATTCACTTTATAAAGTTTTAATCCCATAGAACAATTCACTGTACATGCTCTGCACTTGCCGCAATCATCTTTAGGCTTATTAATTTTTGTTATTCCAATTTTAGATATTATTGCAAATATAGCTCCTAAAGGACATAAATATCTACAAAAAAATCTTTCAATAAATGCTGCCCCTATTGTAATTAACACTAAAAGTATTAAACCAATTAGTAAAGTAGAAAACACAGTAGGTAAATTAGTTATTTGTCCAAATGCATCCCAAGGACTTACACTTTCTAGAATGTTGCTTCCAATTGTCCATGAAACAATTATTATAAATAGTAATATTACATATTTGGTATACTTTAATATAGAATCAACTTTTTCATTTACTTTAAATTTTCCTTTAAAGATTTTTTTTGATATAAAATATATTAAATCGTTATAGGCTCCAAAAGAACATATCCAGCCACAAAACCATCTTCCCATTACCATCGTTATTAGCATTACAGCTGCAAATTCCATTAAATTGGGTAATGCTTGAAGAAAATCAAAATTTCCTCCCATAATCATTTGATAAACTGTTTTTACTTCATTAAATGTCATTGCATAAAGGCCAGGCAGCAATATAAATAAAATTAATTGTATACCATGTCTTAAAATTTGCGATTTCTTTATTTTCTTAGCCATATTTGTTTCTCCATTCTAAACTTAATATTTATCCACAATTGCAAATTGAAATATCTAATTATTAACAATTAAGTTATTCATAACTTCTTAAGGCACAATCAAAAAAATAACAAGTCCATGTGCCTAATTTAATATAAATTCCTCATCTGTTAACACAAAACTATCCTTAATACCAGCTGTCATATATACTTTCTTATCTTCTGTGACAAGTATTGCATCTATCCCCTTAATTTCTTCTATAATGCTTAATGCTTTATCTACACCAAGAATATAAACACCTGTTGATAATCCATCTCCATCAATAGAATTATCTGATATAATAGTTGCACTTATAATTTTACTTTCTGATGGATACCCTGTTTTAGGATCAATTATATGATGAAATCTCTTTCCATCTTTCATAAAATATCTTTCATAATTACCAGATGTAACAATTGATTTATTTTTGACACTCAATATTCCAATATACTCTCCTCTAGGTTCAATTGGATTTTGAATTCCAACTCTCCAAGATTTTCCATCTGTTCTACTTCCAAGAGCAAAAATATTCCCACCCAAATCAATTAGAGCACTTTTAATATTATGTTGATGAAAAATATCTCGAACTTCATCAGCTGCAAATCCTTTAGCTATTCCACCAACATCCAAAGCCTGTTTCCTATTCTTTAGCATTATTGAGTGATTATTTTCATCTAAAATCACATCATTGTAATTTACAAGTTTTAATTTTTCTTCTATTTGAGAATTTTCAGGAATTGTTTCTTCTTTTGTTCCTATATTCCAAAGGCTTACCAATGGTCTTATTGTTGGATCAAAAGTTCCCTCTAATACTTTGCTATACTCTATAGCCTTTTTTACTACATAATAAGTATCCTTGCTTACACTTCCCGCAGAAATTCCCGCTGCAACATTTATTTTGGATATTTCACTATATTCCTTAAAAGCTGACATCTTATCATCAATATCATTTAATTTTTCTATTGCCTTTTCAATTGCTTGTTCTCCCTTGTTGCCATATGCACTTAAATTTATTATAGTTCCAAGAGCATAACTGCTTTTTACTACTTTTGGTTTTTCATATTTTCCAGTAGTAAATATAAAAAGCAAAATTAAACCTACTATAATGGCAATTATTAATAATTGCACTCCTATTCCACTTATAATCAAATTAAATCACCTACTTATTTCGTTATTTCATATACCTTACTATTTGAAGTATAGCAACTAAGCCTTAATTGTTTCTGAATTTAAACTGAGAATTTGCTGAGAAAATAAAAAAATTTAAGGAGGATTGTCTTTCTTAAGAAAATCCCCCTTAAATTTTACTTTAATAATTTTAAATATATAGAAAATGTTGTTCCAACATTTAGTTGACTTTTTACTTTAATTTTACCACCATTGCTATCTATTATAGATTTCACTATAGAAAGTCCTAATCCATATCCGCCTTGTTCTCTAGATCTATGAGCATCACTTCTAAAAAATCTATCATATATTTTACTTAGATGCTCTTCTGGTATGCCAGTTCCATTATCAGATATCCTTAAAACTGCAAAAGTTTCATCTTCAAAATCTTCTATGCCAGTAGATACTGTTATAATACCATTGTCTTTATCAGTATGAATTACTGCATTTTGGGCTATATTGAATATAACTTGCTTAATTTGATTTTTATTTATATATACATTTATATTATCTTTTAATTCTAAATTTAAAGTCCTGTCTTTAGAAAGAATCTGAAGCTGTGGATATATCTCATTTATTACACCATTTATATTCTCTCTATTTATTTCTACAATCGGCTGCTGATCTAATCTTGTTAACATTAAAAGATCATTTACTAATTTAGTGAGTCTTTCACTTTCCATTAATATACTGTTCAATGCTAAATCCAATTGCTTTTCATTTTTAGCCGCCCCTCTTAATAACACTTCAACAAACCCATGAATTGAGGTTAATGGTGTACGTAATTCGTGTGAAGCATCTGATACAAAACGCCTCATTTTTTCCTTAATGTACTGCTCTTTTTGAAATGATGTCTCTATTCTTTTAAGCATAATATTAAATGATTTTGCTAATCTATCAATTTCAAGCTGACCACTTTCTTCACTCAATCTTTTATCTAAATCTGTTACATTTATTTTTTCTACAGTGTCTGTTATATTATATAAAGGGTTTAATGTATGTTTAAAAATTGTAGTTCCAAGTACTGCACCTATTATTAAAATTAAAATTGAAAGACTTGTATGCATGTATACTTCACGGTCTAATATTTCCTTAACATCATCTATTGGTGTACTCAATTGTATTAATCCAGATGGTGAGTCTAAATCTCCTATCTTTATCCATGCAATCATTTGGCACTTATTATCTTCATCTTCTGCAATTTCATGCATATGTTCTAAATTACCAGTTTCATTAAGAATATTTATATATTTCTCTTTAGAAAGCACCGGTACTGATACCTCTTTTATTTTCTTTTCATCTATCTCCTTAGAATCCTCATCACCATCATTATCTTCTTCTTCAACTATATTATCTACATTAGTTTCTTCAGTTATTAATTCCCCATTTTTATTAATTAATGAAATACTTATATTTTTATCTTTTAATTTCTTTAAAATTTTAATAATATCTTCTTTCGTCATAGTTTCTATATTTTGTTTTGATAAGGTACTAAAATCTAAATTATGAAACTTTTGTTGTAATACTTGTCTTTTAGTTTGAAATAAATAATTCTTCATACTTATATATTGAAAAACTCCCATTGAAACTAACAAAACAATTAATATCATGAAAAAACGAGATAATAATTGCCACTTTAAACTCTTTATTTTAAACTTATTTTTTAACTTTTTCATTGTGCCACCATTTTATATCCAACACCACGAACAGTTTTAATAATATTATGTTCTTTATCCTCAATTTTATCTCTTAAATATCTTATGTATACTTCAACAATATTTTCCTCTCCATTAAAGTCATATCCCCATACTTTTTCAAGTATTAATGATTTACTTAATACCATTCCATTATTCATAAGTAAAAATCTTAATAAATTATACTGCGTAGGTGGTAAATCCAATACTTTTCCACTATAAGTAAATTCATGTGCTCCATCATCTATAGTAAAATCACCTATTCTAGTAACATTATTTAATTCAGGAAAACTATTTCTTATCCTAGCATTAATACGTGCTAAAAGTTCCTTAAAACTAAAAGGCTTTGCCATATAATCATCTGCTCCAGTATTTAATCCTTTTACTTTATCATCAACTTCATCTCTTGCTGTAAGCATAATAATTGATGTTTTCATGGATTTTTTAATCCTTGAGCATACTTCATATCCATCCATTCCTGGCAGCATAATATCCAATATAATTATATGTGGATTTATTTTTTGAGCTAATTTAATTGCTTCATTTCCATCGAAAGACTCATATACATTATACCCTTCTGCTTCTAATCCCATTTTTATAAAATCAACTATGCTTTTTTCATCATCCACTATAAGAATATTAATTTGTTCTTTTGCTAATGAATTCAAATATTACTCCCCCTACCTCAATAATGTTTTTATTAATTGATAATTAACAATTTGCAATAAACAATTAAGAATAAAATCACTTCATAATTTCTTTTTCTGAAAAGCCCTTAGGCTTTTTATCCTTCATTGTGAATTGTAAATTATACATTACTGGAATATTACTTCTTACCAAAAACTTGTTCCTTAAGTCTTAAACCTTCTTTAGTTACAGCAACTCCTCCTAAAGCTGTTTCCCTAAGAGATTCTGGTAAACTTTTTCCAACCTTATACATAGCACTTACTGTATCATCAAAAGGAATCTTAGATGCTACACCAGCCATTACCATATCTGCTGTACATAATGCAGTTATAGCCCCTTGAGCATTTCTCTTAGCACAAGGTATTTCAACAAGTCCTGCAACTGGATCACAAACGAGCCCTAAAACATTTTTAAGTATTATTGCTGCTGCATCTAAACTCATTTGAGGAGTTCCACCCATCATTTCAACAACAGCAGCTGCTCCCATTGCAGAAGCTGAGCCGCACTCTGCCTGGCATCCACCTTCTGCTCCTGATAATGTAGCATTTAATCCAATAATAATTCCAATAGCTGCTGCTGCAAATAATCCTTTTAAAAGTTCTTCTTCATCTAAGTTAAGCTGTTTACCTGTGGATAAAATTACTGCTGGCAATATACCACAAGAACCTGCTGTTGGGCATGCAACTATCTTTCCCATAGATGCATTAACTTCTGATGAAGAAAGTGCCATTGCCATTGCCATATTTGTTACAGTACCTGTAAGCGTTTTGCCCTCTTTAGCATAATTATGTAACTTAAAACCATCTCCGCCTATTAATCCACTAACTGAATAAACTTCCTTTTCCATGCCTTCATTAGCTGCTGAAATCATAACCTTTAAGTTTTTTCTCATCATTTCTATAACTTTATCTCTTGTTAATTGCTTTTCCTCTACTTCACATCTTATGGCATATTCACTTAATGAAATATTATGTTTCTCACATATTTCTAACAATTCTACTCCTGTCCTTGCTATCATAAAAAACTGCTCCACCTTCCTTAACTATTGTCTTCTTCTGTATATATTAAATTTCCGCACAATTAATTTTCTTACAATCTAATTATAAATATATACTGTAAATTTTAATGAATTACTATTATATTTCTTCCCCGCTAATTGTTAATTGTTAATTGTTAATTGTTAATTGTTAATTGTTAATTGTTAACTGATTTTAGCTGGACTTATTGAAATTGTATTATGTATTAATTCAATATTTCTAATCTTTTCTATTATTTCATCACTTATCTTATTATCCATTTCAAAAATCATTGTAGCTTCTTGACCTTTAGTATGCCTAAAAACTCTCATAAATGCTACATTTATATTTTCACTATAAAGAACACTAGTTACACTGTTAATAACACCAGGAGCATCTTTATGAGCTACTATTAAAGTTTCATACATTCCAGTAAAATCAACTTCATTGTCATTAACTTCTATAATTTGAATATTTCCTCCACCAATAGATGACCCCATAACTTCACAATATTTATCATTTGTTGTCCTCATAATAAATTTCACTGTATTAGGATGAACATCACCCAAATCAGCTTCCTTAAATAAAAATTTAATTCCTTTTTCTTTTGCTACATCTATAGAATTTTTAAGCCTTTCATCACTTGGTTCCATTCCCAAGATTCCAGCAACCAATGCTCTATCTGTTCCATGTCCTTTATATGTTTTTGCAAAGGAGCCATGCAATAAGAATGTTACCTCTGCTATATCCCCCCCAGCTATACTACTTGCAATTTTCCCAAGTCTTGCTGCACCTGCTGTATGTGAACTTGATGGACCTATCATAATGGGTCCTAAAATATCAAAAACTCCTATTCCTTTCATTATTGCTCCTCTTTCTCACAACATTCATATGTAAATACATCATTAATTTGTTTATTTTTATATTTATTAAACCATATTATCATTAATTTTAATATAGAGACTGTTGCAAAATTATTTTTCTCAAAACATCAAAATATTTTTTACACGAAAAAAACTCTAATAGACACCGTTCTAGCATCTATTAGAGTTTTACTATTAGCTTGAGAATTAGTCTGTAAAATGAATTCTTAAAAACATCATCTTTGCTCTATATCAACATATGTCTTCCTTTTAACAACATTCTTATATGCAGGTCTAATTATTTTACCCGAATTCACAATTTCTTCAATACGGTGGGCACTCCAGCCACTTATTCTTGAAATAGCAAAAATTGGTGTAAATAACTCTGGTGGTATATCAAGCATTCTATATACAAAACCTGAGTAAAAATCCACATTTGCACTTACACCCTTGTAAATTTTATGTTTCTTGCCAACTACTTCAGGTGCAAGCTTTTCAATTTTATCATACAAATTATATTCATTCTCGAAACCTTTTTCTTTTGCAAGCTTTGCGACATGCTCTTTAAAAATAACAGCTCTTGGATCTGATATAGAATAAACCGCATGGCCGATTCCATAAATCAGTCCAGAATGATCAAAGGCTTCCTTATTGAGTATTTTCATAAGATATTCTTCAACCTCTGCATCATTATCCCAGTCCTTGATATTTTGTTTTATATCGTCAAACATCTGTACAACTTTGATATTTGCGCCTCCATGCCTTGGACCTTTTAAGGAGCCAAGAGCAGCAGCCATAACCGAATATGTATCGGAACCTGATGAGGTAACAACATGTGTGACAAAGGTTGAGTTATTTCCTCCACCATGTTCTGCATGAAGAACAAGTGCAAGATCAAGAAGAGCTGCTTCAAGCTTTGTATATTGGCTGTTTGGTCTAAGCATATGAAGAATATTTTCAGCAGTACTTAAATCTGGCTGTGGACTGTGTATAAACAGACTGTTATTATCGTGATAATGAGTACAAGCCTGATAACCGTAAACCGCCATTAGTGGAAAACATGCTATTAGTATTAAACATTGCCTTAATACATTTTCTATAGAAGTATCCTCTGCTGAATCATCCAAGCTATAAAATGCTAACACACTTCTCGCAATTGAATTCATAATGTCTTTGCTAGGCATTTTTAATATCATATCACGCACAAAATCATCTGGTAAATTTCTGTATTCTGACAAAAGCTGTTCAAAATCATTCAGTTCCTCTTTTGTAGGAAGATTGCCAAACAAAAGCAAATAGCATGTCTCTTCAAAGCCAAAAGAGTCTTTTTTCATAAAACCATTAACAATATCGGAGATATCAAACCCCCTATAAAACAACTTCCCAGGCATAGGAACCATTTCATTTTCCTCAACTATATATGAGCGCACATCTCCAATTTCTGTAAGACCAACAAGCACGCCCCTCCCATCAATATCTCTAAGTCCCCTTTTAACCTGGTATTTTGTAAATAATTCAGCATTAATTTTATTATTTTCAAGCGCCTTACGGCTAAGATTTTTTAACATTTTCCCTTCAAGCTCTATAATTTTTTCCATTCTAAGCCCCCCAAAATAAATTTTTTAGTTATATTTAGTTTAATATATATTATTATAAAATATATCAATTATGATAATAGCCCTCAATCATCAACTATAGCTAAAGATGTAATAAAGATTATGATTTCTTTATATGTTTTTCTACTAGGATAACCTCGTAAAAAATAAATTTTTTCATTTGAATAATACGAATGGTATTTTATTCAATATAATGAATTTTGATTAGGTAAATATTGATTAAAACTATGAATCTTAATTTATTTTATTATATAAATATCAATTATTCAATGATTAAATATTTATGTTCATCAATATTATTGTATATATGGTAAATACTGTTTTACGTTAGGTTATCCTGTTTTTCTACCTACAAGTATATATTCTAAAATCAAATAGAAGATATACTTATATGTTGTAGCAATAATAGAATGTGACATTATTGCTATCATAACACATATTTAGTTAAGACATATTCAAAACAGATAAGATTTTATTAATTTAGCATCAACATAGCCTAAATTCCTTGAGTAATTAGTACCCTCAAAAAGTATTTCTATAAATCATAATGCTTCTCCGGATTTAAGTGTAAAGTAAAATAAACTACCTTCTCCAACCGTGCTATCTACCCATATTTCTTCACCATGAGCCTTTACAATTTCTTTACATATAGCAAGCCCTAATCCTGAACTTCCAGTTGTCTCTCCATTCTTATCTTTTATTTGCATAAATTTTTCAAATATTAATTCTTGGTACTCTTCTGCAATTCCTTCTCCATTATCACAAATAGATACTAACATCGTATTGTTTACTTCTCTTGCTTTTATTTCTATAATTCCCGTACCATCAGTTTTAATATATCTTAAAGCATTTCCAAGTAAGTTTGCTATTACCCAGGATATTCTATTTATGTCTGCTTTTACTTTTTTTACTATTCGATTAGTATCAATATTCAATGTTACATTCTTCTCTTCAATTTGAATTTTAAATGCTCTTTTTATTTGAGATATAACCTCATTTATATCTATATCCCTTATCTCCATTTCAATCTTCCCTGATTTCATTTTGGATAAATCTAATAATTCACCAACCAAATTGTCTAATTTATCACTGTCTTCTTTTATTATTGTTAATAGTTCCATTTCATCATCATTAATATCTACATTTCTATCACGAAGTAATCCAACTGCCATACAAATGGATGTTAAAGGAGTTCTAAATTCATGGGATACATTTGATATAAAATCTGTTTTCATTTCATCTAATTCTTTAAATTTTGTTATATCTTGCATAATAGTAACAGCTCCTAAATTCTCAATATCAGTAAACCAAATAGGACTTATTGTTATTCTATAGTAGTCCTTATGCTGATTATTTCCCAGCTCTATGTCCTCAAAAGCTTTATAATCTTCAATGGAATTGCGTGCCTCCTGTATCATATCAAATATCTTTTTTTCTTTAATTCCATCTAAAAACTTTCTGTTAATAACCTTCTTTTCTTTCACGTCAAATAATCTTTCAGCTGACTGATTTAACATTATTATTTTATTTTTATCGTCTGTAACTATTATTGGGGATTTTATGCTTTCTATTATTGCTTCAGTTCTTTGTTTTTCTCTTAAAATTTTATTTACATTTAACCTATCATATTCTTTCAATTTCTCTACCATGTTATTAAAGCAATCAAATATAAAATTAATTTCCTTTTCTCTTCTTAATGGAATCGTATATTCATAATTTCCTTCTGATACCTTATTTATTCCAATTGCTAAATCTTCAATTGGATGTATAATCTTTCGTAGTAAATAACTTATTATAGAAATTCCTATTATAAGAGCCACTCCAGCAATTCCTAGTGTAAATTTTTTCGCTGTAGTCACTAATTCTTTTGATTTTTCTTTCATATTTATCATTGATTTTTGATTAATATCTAAAAGAGTATTGCAATTTTCTTTTACATCTTTAAACTTTGGAAAAACATTACTATAATAATATTTACTTGCTTCATTGCCTCCTTGATTTTTTTTAATACTTATTAATATTTCAACATTAGTTGTATAATCAGTATAATTTTTTTCAATTAAATCTATAGTCTCCTGTTCCCCTTCTTCTGTGATATTATTTTTAGCTTTACCTAACCACTCTAAAAAATTAGTATGATTTAATTCATACTCAGGTAAAAGTTCTAAATTATTCTCAAAGATAAAAGAAAGTTCTAAACTATCTTGCCTTTCTAATGAATTATTCATATTTTGAGCATAAACTACACTATCATAATTAGCATGCATTATTGAATCTATAGATTTTTGTAATTTATTAAAAAAGTTAATTGATACAAAGCTGTTCCCTATGGTTAATAATATAAATACTATTAAAATTAGAGAAATCTTAGATTTTATGCTCTTTATCATTTTTATCCTCCCTATAAGACACATTCAAAAAATAACAAGATAAAATATACATTGAATCTTTGACTTTTTATTTTATTTCACGTGCCTAACATACTTATTAAATTATATTATACCTTATAGTGCATTATCTAACTCCCATAATTCTTTGTTAATTTATAATCCATACTTTTAGTGACCGTTATTTTAAATCTCCTTCCTATTGCGTTTGTTTTTGTTAATATAATCTACTTTACTCAAAGTATTTATTATTGATAAAAAAATTAATCTAAAGTAGTATAAATTTATTAAGGCATATTAAAAAAATAGCAAGTCGCATGCTAATTTATTATTCTCTTTAATGTGCCTACTACAGGAGGATTTCTTATGAAAACTGCATTAATAGTTGATGATACAAAGAATATAAGAATTCTTTTATCTCATTGCTTAAAAGATTCAGGATTTACAGTGCATTGTGCTAGTAATGGCAGTGAAGCACTAGAATTAATATCTGTTATAGATTTTGACATTGCCTTTATTGATATTAAAATGCCAACAATGAGTGGTACTGCTCTTCTTGAACAAATTAGAAAAGATGGCTATGAATTTAATATAGTAATAATGACTGCCTTTGCAACAATAAAAAATGCAGTCACAACTACTAAACTTGGTGCAATGGCTTATCTTCAAAAACCATTCACCGCCAATACAATACATAAGATACTAGATGAAATATTTCCTGACTATAACAACCTATCTGTTCCTTACACATCAAATAATAAATCACTTAAAGAACATATAGATTTATCAAATAACGTTATTTCTACAGATCCTCTGGCTTATAAAAAATTTGGTGATTTATTAATATCAAAAGGTGAAATTGAAAAAGGAACTTTATTTATAAAATTCTCTGAAGAATTAAAAAATTTGAAGTAAAGCATGTGAAAGAAAATAACAAATCAAAAACGCGAAATAGACTAGCATATGACTTGTTATTTTTTGAATGTGCCCAGGTGATTTATATGGACTTTGATGAAAAACAACGAATTACCCCCGAAGAAGCATTAAAAGAATATAGAAAACAAACTAGAGGTAATCTTAAGATATTTTTGGGATATGCCCCAGGAGTAGGCAAAACTTTTACCATGTTAAATGAAGCTAATAGAAGGTTTGAACGTGGAAAAGATGTAGTTATAGGATATTTTGAAAGCCATGAAAGGGAACAGACAATTAAGCAGCTTAAAAATTTACCTGTAATTCCTTTAAAAGAAATAACCTATAATTCAATTACATTAAAAGAAATGGATGTAGAAGCTATAATAGAAAGGAAACCTGAGTTAGTATTAGTTGATGAGTTAGCTCATACTAATGCACCTGGATCTAAGAATAAGAAACGATATGAAGATGTATTGGAAATATTAGATGCTGGTATTAATGTCTATTCAACTGTTAATCTTCAACATCTAGAAAGTCTTAACGACATTGTAAAACAAATAACAGGTATAGGTGTTAATGAAACTATTCCTGACAACATTATTGCTGATGCTGAAGTAGTTGTTATAGACATGCCCCCTGAAGCTCTAAGAAAAAGATTAGAACGAGGTAATATATACAAACCTTATCTAATAGAATCAGCACTTAAAAACTTTTTTAGAGTTGGTAACCTTAGCGCTCTTAGAGAATTAACCCTAAGGCAAATTGCAGATGAAGTTGATGAAGATTTAGAGGAATATAAAAACAAACATGACATTCATGATAACTGGTATACTTCCGAGAAAATTATGGTATCAATTTCCTCTAACCCAAAATCTAAACGATTGATACGATTTGGTGCTAGATTAGCTAAAACGTATAAATGCCCTTGGTATGTTGTTTATGTTAATTGTACTCATTTTATGTCTCCTAAAGAAACACCTGAAATAATCAATGGGCTTAATAGTAATATCGAATTAGCTGAAAAACTTAATGGGACATTTATAAAATTAGAAGGACCTTCAGTTTCTAAAGCCTTATTACAAATTGCCCACGAAAAGCATGTAACCAAACTTGTTATAGGACATCCAAAACGTACTAGACTTCAAAGACTTTTTAGAGGATCTACTACCAATAAGTTTTTAGAGCATGCCAAAGATATTCAAGTAATTATAGTTCCTTATGATTCATTATAATAGTAACAGTTCTATTTAAATAAGAATAATCTTCACCTTTTTTAGGTGATTTAATAACATTTTAGCCATATAATTAATAAAAAACACTAAGCATTTTAAAATTAAATTAGTATTGTGCATTACCTATGGTCCTTTTACAATTCATTACTTTCCAACAATTTCAATATCGCATATATGACTTTCATTGTATATTTTTATCAAAGTAAACAAAATATAATATTGTGAGGTGTATACAATGAATTTCAAAAAATTTTTAATAGTTTTCTTAATATTTACAATTGCTTTAACAGAAACCCCAAAAGCAATTTTTGAGTCAAATACCTATAAAGAAGGAGTCTATGACATTACAAATACGCCACAAGTTAAAGCTACAGCTATGCTTACAACACCAAACACCACTATGAGTCTAATTATAATTGATCCTAGTGGCAATGAAGTTTTTTATAAAAAATTTAATACTGTAAATGATCCTGTAAACTTAGGTACTATCTTAGATGATGATCGCATTGCAGTAATTGGTAGTGGTGAAATAGCTATTACAATTGAAAAATAGATACTTAATTTTAAATAGTATTTAATTTCACAGTCAATTTATATATTTATACAATTGTCCTTATAATTTATTATTAGGACAACTTTTTTATATACAACATTAAATCTACAGATTGTGTAGATTTGATGGATAATTGAAAGTTAAATAATAAGCTTTTTTATATAATTCTGCAGCCTATATGGATTACTTATAATAAAAAAACTCCCCAAATTATACTCTTCTTACAATTATCCTGTGAAATATATCAACAGTATATTCTAAATAAGCTGAGGCATCTTTTATATGATGGTACACTTCTCTTTGTTTAAGAGCATGCATTGGATCATTACACTTAAACAATTCAGCCATTCCATCTCGATAAAGCTGTTCTACTTCAACATATGTTTCCCTCATTTTTATAATGTTTTGCTGCGATTTTATTGGATTGCTTTCCAATATTGTTAAGGATTCAAATAGAAAATCCGTACCTTCCTTAAGCTTTTCGACCATATTAATAATGACATCATTTGGTTCCACTTCATATGCTTCCATTGATTCTAATGTTGATTTAGCAAACTCAATTACCTTATCCATTTCAACGGAAATAGAATAAATATCTTCCCTATCAAAAGGTGTTATAAACGCCTCTATCAGTTTACTTTCCATATCCAATCTAACTTCATCTGCTTCTTTAACATACTGTAGAAGTTCTTTCTTTTCATTCTTTGATCTACTACTCAACCATTTATGTAACATATGAATACCTAACATATTAAGCTCTGCCTGTTTATTTAACATTCCGTAAAAATCATATTTTACTGGAAAAAACCTATCAAAAACATTTCTTTTATCCATATTCCCTGCCCTCACTTTATATTACTTTGAAAATAAAATCAGATAAACTATATATCAATGCAGAAACTACCGCAGATAGTGGTATTGTAATAAACCAAGCTAAAATAATCTCCTTTGCTACACCCCAATGAACCATTTTATATTCGTCAGCTGCACCAACTCCCATAACACTACCAACTACTACATGAGTAGTAGAAACAGGTGCTCCAATAAAAGTAGCCAATAGTAATGACCCTGAAGAAGCTAATTGAGAGTTTACACTATGAATAACCCTTATTTTAAATATTCCTCTACCGATAGTTCTCATTATTGTCCATCCTCCAAGCATTGTTCCAATAAACATTACAAGTCCGCCAGCTATTCTTACCCAAAGTGGTGTTGTAGCTATACCCTTTCCTGCCATCAGTGCTAATGTTATTATTCCAATTATTTTTTGAGTGTCATTAGCACCATGACTGTAGGCAAGTGCTGCCGCTATTCCTAATTGCAGCTTATTCAAAGTATTATTTAATGTAAATTTTGCATTTCTTAGTAACACCTTCATAACTTTTTGAAGAATAAACGCAATTATAAATCCAAGCATCGGTGAAATTATTAAACCTGCAACTACTTTCACAATTCCAGTGAGTTGATGCTGTCCACCAATTAGTTCATTCCAGCCCCATAGTATATGTTTATAACCTGAAGATACCCATACTGATCCAATAATTCCTCCTATCAAAGCATGTGTAGAGCTTGATGGCAATCCTAATCTCCAAGTTACTAAATTCCATATAACTGCTCCCATAATTGCTGCAAAAAGTATTGTGAGTATCGAAGTATTCACTGGTAAATCTATCACCTTAGAGATAGTATCCGCTACTGCACTTCCACCGAAAATAGAACCAATCATTCCAAAAACTGATGCAATTCCAATTGCTTGCTTTGGCGTTGCTGCACCGCAAACAATACAAGTTGCAACTACAGAACTTGCATCATGCAGCCCATTCGAAAGTGCAAAAATAAGTGCTATTAAAATTACTGCTATTAAAATTACGGTTATGCTGATAGACATCATTTACAATTCATTCCTCCTAGTCCTACATATAACATTCAAATTTAAGCTATTCATTTAAATATAAATTTAAGTTTTCAACTTTAACATTAATTTCATAATAATCTATTATCTCTATTTTATCATTTTTGTATTTCTTATCAATGTCAAATAAGATGATTTCCATCAATGCAGAAATCATCTTATTATTTTATTTTTTCAAATCATCTACTGACATATTTAATTCTAATACATTAACATGTTCTTCTCCAAACAATCCTAGCCATTTTCCTTTTGTATTTTCATCAATTAAATTATTTAAATCGTCTTTTGAAATTCCAGTCGCCTTTGATATCCTATCTATTTGTATCTTAGCACCACTCGGAGTTATATCTGGATCAAGTCCTGAACCTGACTGTGATATAAGTTCTGATGATATATCTTCTTTAGATAAAGTTGGATTCTTCTCTAAAAATGATTTAATATCTCCTTCAACTCTTTCTTTTAAAACATCACTTGTTGGTCCTAAATTTTCTGAGCCTGATGTGGCATCAATTTCTTTCCCATCAGCTGAAGTATTGTAATTTACAGCTGATATCCTGCCTACAAAATTACCATCATCATTATATTGTTGTCCAATAAGTTTTGAACCAACTTCTTTTCCATTATGAGTTATTACACTTCCATTTGCTTGGCTTGGAAATAATACTTGTCCAATTCCTGTAATAAGTAGTGGATAAGCTAGACCACAAATTACTATTAATACTAAAGTTAATTTTATTGCTTTTTTTAATTCATTCATAATCTGTTCCTCCTACATACCTAATAAGGCTAATAATGGTGTTATTATTATATCTATTATCTTAATACCAATGAAAGGTACTAACACTCCTCCAAGACCATATATACTTAAATTCCTCTTTAATATTTTTTCAGGTTTCATAGGGACATACTTAACACCCTTTAGGGCTATTGGAATTAAAAGTGGTATTATTATTGCATTAAATATTAATGCTGCTATTATAGCTGATTTTGAGCTAGATAGTCTCATAATATTTAATATTTGCATTTGAGGAATTGCTATCATAAACATAGCAGGTATTATCGCAAAATATTTAGCTACATCATTAGCAATTGAAAATGTTGTAAGCGCGCTTCTAGTTATTAAAAGCTGTTTGCCTATTCCTACTACGTCTAATATCTTAGTTGGATCAGAATCTAAATCAACCATATTAGCTGCTTCCTTTGCTGCTATAGTTCCTGAATTCATTGCAATTCCAACATTTGCTTGTGCAAGTGCTGGTGCATCATTAGTTCCATCACCAGTCATTGCAACAATCTTTCCCATTTCTTGTTCTCTTTTAATTGCTTCAATCTTATCTTCTGGTGTACATTCAGCTATATATTCATCCACACCAGCTTCCTTAGCAATTGTAGCTGCTGTTAATGGATTATCCCCTGTACACATTATAGTTTTTATTCCCATTTCTCTAAGTTTTACAAATCTTTCTGTAAGCCCTGGTTTTACTGTATCTTTTAAATAGATCACTCCATAAATTCTATCATCTTTAGCTACAACTAATGGAGTTCCACCTAATTTAGATATTCCATCTACTTTTTCTTTTAAATCTTTAGGAACAGTACCACCATTATTTTTGACAAATTCCATGATTGCTGACGTAGCACCTTTTCTAATCTTCTCTCCATTTTTAAGATTCACTCCACTACTTTTAGTTTGAGCTGTGAATTCTATAAATTCGTCTTGTGCATATTCTTTTTCATCTATTTGAAAGCCTAGCTTTTGTCCAAGTTCTATTGTTGATTTTCCTTCTGGAGTTGTATCTTTAATAGAAGTTATAAGGGCATATTTTATTATTTCATCCTTTGCTACTCCTTCAACTGGTATAAAATCAGCTGCTAATCTATTACCAAATGTAATAGTTCCGGTCTTATCTAATATCATTACATCAACATCACCACAAGCCTCTACTGCTTTACCACTCATTGCTATAACATTAAATCTTGTAACTCTATCCATACCTGCTATTCCTATTGAAGATAATAAACCTCCTATTGTAGTAGGTATTAAGCAAACCAATAATGCAACTAAAGTTGAAACTTCAAGTTTTACTCCTACAAAACTTGCTATTGGATACAAGGATATAATTACTACTAAAAATATTACTGTAAGGGCTATAAGCAAAGTTGAAAGTGCTATTTCATTTGGAGTTTTCTTCCTTGAAGCACCTTCAACAAGGGAAATCATCTTATCTAAAAATGACTCTCCTGGTTCTGATGTAATTTCCACTTTAATCCAATCTGATACTACTGTAGTACCTCCTGTAACGCAGGAAAAATCTCCACCTGTTTCCTTAATAACTGGTGCTGATTCACCGGTTATTGCTGATTCATTAACTGATGCGAGTCCCTCAATAACTTCACCATCATTAGGTATCATGTCCCCTGCTTCAACTAAAACTATGTTTCCTTTTCTAAGTTCAGATGCATTTACTATAGTATAGCTTCCATCAGACTTTAAAAGCTTTGCCTTTGTATCCTTTTTAGTTGATTTTAAAGTATCAGCTTGTGCTTTACCTCTACCTTCTGCAATAGCTTCTGCAAAATTAGCAAACACTATTGTTGCAAATAAAATTACTGTAACTATCCCATTATATATTTTTCCATTTCCCCCTGCTATTTGAGGAAATAATGTTAAAATTGCTGTAATTATCATACCTATATATGCTACAAACATTACTGGATTCTTAATCATATCCCTTGGATTTAACTTTTTAAAAGAATCTTTTATAGCACTTTTAAGCATTTTATTTGTAATAAAGCTCTTTTTACTACTTTTCATTTCTTACTCCTCCAATCAACATATTGTCAAGAATTCTGCACCAGGTCCAAGTACTAGTACTGGTAAAAATGTTAATGCTCCAATTACTATAATTACTGCTATTAACACCCCTACAAATAAGGATGTATCTGTTCTAAATGATACTGCTCCTTCAGCTACCAATCTCTTTTCTTTCATTGATCCTGCTAAAGCTAATAATAATATCATAGAAACATATCTACCTAAAAACATTACTATACCTGTTGATACATTCCAAAATACGGTTGTATCTGTTAGCCCTTCAAATCTTGAACCATTGTTTGCTGCCGAAGTAGTAAATTGATATAGGACCTGTGATAATCCATGATATCCACTTAAGGATGCTTGTCCTATCGCTGCTGCTAATGCTGTTGGCAATAATATTAATATTGGATGAATTAAAATTACAGCTGCCATAAGTTTCATTTCTTT
The DNA here is from genome assembly GCF_021372645.1 of Clostridium sp. Lineage (GTDB taxonomy): Bacteria > Bacillota > Clostridia > Clostridiales > Clostridiaceae > Clostridium. Next base: position 184,218 of record NZ_JAJFUC010000037.1, read on the forward strand.
TCCTTCGATTTTTCTTATCAAAAACTCTGGAGTTCTACCTACCATGAGTCCACATATGAAAACTGCTAGCATTGCATATATAATCAAATTCATAAACCCTACACCTTTTCCACCAAAAACTACATTAAGCATCATGTTCCACATGGTAATTGCTCCTCCTATTGGTGTTAAAGAATCGTGCATATTGTTTACTGAGCCTGTTGTAAATGCTGTAGTAACAACCGAAAATAAAGATGAATCAAACATTCCAAATCTTACTTCTTTGCCTTCCATGTTACCTAAAGTATTAGTTATCCCAATATTATTCATAACTGGGTTGCCCAAAAATTCAAAATGATACATTATTGGAATAACTGCTATGAATAAAATTAATGCTGCTGAAAATAATGCAACTCCTTGTTTTTTGTTTTTAGTTGCCTTTCCAAATACATAAAAGTATGCCCCTGGTGTAAACATCATTAATAATATTTCTAATATATTAGTAAATGGAGTTGGATTTTCAAAAGGATGTGCTGAGTTAGCACCAAAGAAGCCACCACCATTTGTTCCTAAATGTTTAATACTTTCTAAAGCTGCAACTGGTCCATAAGCTAATGTTTGTGTACCACCTTCTAATGTTTGTACAACTTTATGAGTCTGCAAGGTTTGTGGTACTCCCTGCCATATCATAATTATTGATACAATTATCGATATAGGTAACAATAATCTTGTTATTATTCTTATTAAATCCTTATGAAAATTTCCTAACTCGTTCCCTGTAATTCCTTTGATAAATGCACCACTTGCAGCAAATCCTGTTGCAGCAGATGTAAACATCATAAATATAATTACAATCATTTGAGAAATATTAGTTAGATTTAATTCTCCTGTATAGTCTTGTAAATTTGTATTAGTCATAAAGCTTATAGCTGTATTAAATGCTGTATGCCAATTCATGTTAAGATTAGGATTTATAGTTCCTACAATAAATTGCTGCACCATAAGTAATATAAAAATTATAACTATCATTACAATATTAGTTGTAAGTAACGCCTTTATATATTCTTTCCAATTCATTTCTTTGTCTTCTATTCCTGCTATTTTATATATAACATTATCAGCCTTGTCCATAACTGGATCCACAAATGACTTTGTTTTAAATAAAATATTGTACATGTATTTACCAATGTAAATTGATATTAATACAAATAATCCTATGAGTATAACTAAAGATAGCCATTCCATGTAATCACCCCTAAAATTAAAATTTAACCATGAACTGAATTATACTTCCACTGTTCTAGTTAAACAATATGATTTAAGTGAATTATTTGTTATTTTCCGTAATATCAGCTGATTACATTCATATTTATATAGGTTTTTCATTTATTTAAGCCTTATATCTTTGCTTTTCTATGATTATTGAAATTTAATATTATATAACAAAAATAGCAGATAGTTTTGCTATCTCAACCACTATCTACTATGAAGTAAAAAAACTCGGCTCACATTTTACAATCATATTCTTCGAAAGCATATATTGTGTAAATTCTTCCATATTAGAAGATATACTATAAATGAGCGTTTTTACATCCAATGTGCAAGGGTTGCAAGGGTGACAGTCACCTGATGAACTGAAATATATCAAATATAGTGGTAGTATTTTTTCATGAGGGCATTCTCCTTAGTATTGTTTTTGTTTGCACTTTAATATTACTACAGAATGACCTCATTTTTTATATATTTTTATTTCCGTTTTTTGGGTTAATCAACACTTATGACCTGAAATAATTAATGGGCTTAATAGTAATATAGAATTGGCTGAAAAGCTTAACGGTACAGTTATAAAATTAGAAGGAACTTCAGTTTCTAAAACCTTATTGCAAATTGCCCATGAAAAACATGTAACCAAACTTGTTATAGAGCATCCAAAACGTACTAAGTTCCAAAGACTTTTTAGAGGATCTACAACTAATAAGTTTTTGGAACAAGCTAAGGATATTCAAATAATTGTAGTTCCTTATAATTCAATATAAGGCACGTGAAAGAAAAAAACACCTCATGAAAACTGATGTGAACCATCAATTTTCATGAGGTGTTTTTTTGAGTGAATCCCCTAAATCCGCATTTTCCCCGCATATTCTGAAGAATATATATGGTAATATACCTTAGAATAGATATGGTTTAGGATATTAATTTATGTATTCCCTTCTGTATATTCCAAATTATAAATAAATTTAAAATGATTTTTATACTATTGTTTTTATATTTATACGATATTACCTATAATACGAATAAATTTTAGATCAAATGATAACCTAATACTAAATATTGCAATTCAACAAATATGCATGGAGGGTTAAAATGAAGATATTAAAAAAGATATTATCACTTACTTTTATCTCTATATTATTATTGCATAGTATTAAAAATACTGCATATGCTAGTCCAGATATTAGTCCTCAAAATCCACTTAAAGTAGCTGTATTCTTAAATGATTTTAACGATCAATTCATTTCTAATGTCAAAAAAAACTTAGAGGATATTCAAAAAGAAAATGAAAATAAAGTTCAATTTACTTTTTTTGATGCAAAAGGGAATCAAGTTGTCCAAAATCAAGGTATTGATCAAGCACTTAATCAAGACTTTAACCTTCTTATATTAAATCCAGTTAGTACTAACATAGATAACCTTAAAGGTATTCTTAATGAAATAGAACAGAAAAATATTCCATTAATTCTATACTACGCACAAACTACACCAATAGTAAATTTTCTTAAACCTTACCATAACGCTGTTATTATTGATACAGATATTAATGAATCTGGGATTCGACAAGGTACAATCCTTGTTGATACGTGGAATGCTAATAAAGAAAATTTAGATAAAAATCAAGATAATATAATGCAATATGTTATGTTAAAAGGGCCAGCTAATAGTCCAGAAACAATTGCAAGAACTAAGTATTCCATTCAAACAATTAATGAGGCAGGAATAAAAACACAGCAGCTTTTATCAGTCGTTTGTAATTGGGAAGAAGAATGTGCTAAAACTGCAATGGAATCAAATTTATTAACGCTTGATGGTAAAATTGAAGCAATAATTGCCAATAATGATGCTATGGCAATAGGTGCTATTAAAGCACTTCAGAAATATGGATACAATAAAGGTGCTAGCTCAAAATATATTCCAGTTGTTGGAGTTGATGCTTTGCCAGAAGCTCAAGAATTAATTAAACAAGGTGTTATGACGGGTACTGTTGTGCAAGATCCACGTGCTCATGCAAACGCAATCTATACCATAGGAATGAATCTAGTCTCTGGCGCTTATCCTCTCAATGGTACAAATTATAAATTTGATGAAACAGGAATTACAATTAAACTACCTTATTATGAATATGTTAAATAATTATAAAAAATAATAATGGCTTGACTTTTGCAGTTAAGCCATTCTATTAGTTGCATTGATACTTTCAGCGAGAGTGGTATAGCTTGTCCTATTGCTGCTACTAATGCTGTTGGCAATAATATTAATATTGGATGAATCAGAATTACAGCTGCCATAAGTTTCATTTCTTTTCCTTCTCAAGAACTCTGGAGTTCTGCCTACCATGAGTCCACATATGAAGACTGCTAACATTGCATATATAATTAAGTTCATAAAACCTACACCTTTTCTACCAAAAACCACATTAAGCATCATGTTCCACATGGTAATTACTCCGCCTATTGGTGTTAAAGAATCATGCATGTTGTTTACAGAGCCTGTTGTAAAGGCAGTAGTAACAAGCGAAAATAAAGTATGCCCCTGGTGTAAACATCATTAATAATATTTCTAATATATTAGTGAATGGAGTTGGATTTTCAAATGGATGTGCTGAATTTGCACCAAAGAATCTACCACCATTTATTCCCAACTGTTTAATCCTTTCTAGCACTGCAATTGGTCCATAAGCTAAAGTTTATGTACCACCTTCTAATATTTGTACAAATTTATGAGCCTGGAAGGTTTGTGGTGCCCCCTGCCATATCATAACTATTGATACAGGTAACAATAATCTTGTTATTATTCTTATTAAATCCTTATAAAAATCCCCTAACTCATTCCCTGTAATTCCTTTAATAAATTCCCCACTTGCAGCAAATCCTGTTGCAGCAGATGTAAACATCATAAATATAATTACAATCATTTGAGAAAGATTAGTTAGATTTAATTCTCCTGTGTAGTCTTGTAAATTGGTATTAGTCATAAAACTTATAGATGTATTAAATGCTATATGCCAATTCATGTTTATATAAGTTTTTCATTTATTTAAGCCCTATGTCTTTGCTTTTCTATGATTATTGAAATTTAATATTATATAACAAAAATAGCAGATAGTTTTGCTATTTCAAGAACTATCTGCTATGGAGTAAAAAAATTCGATTCACATTTTACAATCATATTCTTCGAAAACATATATTGTGTAAATTTTTCCATATTAGAATGTATGCATTATTTTAATATTCATAAAAAGCCGATCCGCCAATAAATTCTCTTAAAAGTGAATTCTTTGGTACTTCCTCAATATCAATTTCTTTAAAAAAGCTTAATAAAGCTTTTAATCTTATAGCTTCGGAATACACTGGACTTTCCTCAGTTATTTTATTTAATTCTTTTAATGCATGCGTCTTTAATACTCCAAGCTCATAGACTAATGTGGAGTTAAATGCAACATCTGCTTCTTCTTGATAAACAAATATATTCTTTTTTTCTCCTTTTCTTATAGAATCCCACATCTTTAAAGTGTCCTCTGCTTTGTATCCCCTTGATAATGAATCTCTAACTATTCTTCTTACTTTTCTTACATCAGTCGTAGAAATTCTATTATGATTGTCTATATTTAATTGGGTTAATGCTGAAATATATATCTTAAATAAATTACTGTTTAGATCACTTGAAATTAGCTTTGGGTTTAATCCATGAATTCCTTCAAGTATTAATACTCCGTTTTTAGGTATTTTAACTTTATAATCATGCCATTCCTTTTCTCCAGTTCTAAAATTATAAATCGGTAGATCAACTTCTTCTCCATTCATTAGTTGTTGTAAATCTTTATTTAATAATTTTAAATCCAAAGCATTAATTGATTCATAATCATAATCACCCTTCTCATCTTTAGGTGTCTCTAAACGATTTACAAAGTAATTATCCAAAGATAATGGAGTAGGTATCAATCCATTTACCCTCAGTTGTATACTTAATCTATTAGCAAAAGTAGTCTTTCCTGAAGAAGATGGTCCTGCAATAAGTATAATTTTTACATCTCTTTTATTCAAAATTTCATCTGCAATATTAGCTATCTTCTTTTCATGAAGACCTTCCGAAACCATAATTATATTTCTCAATTCATTATTAATAACTCTTTCATTTAATTCTCCAACATCTTCTATCCCTAATATATTGAGCCACTTCTGTGCTTCTATAAAAATCTTAGTTAAGCTTTTTTGTTCTTTAAATTCAGGAAGTTCATTTAATTTTTTTCTTAAGGGTATTTGCAAAATAAATCCTGATTCATAATTAAATACATTAAATTTTTTTATTATACCTGTAGAATATCCCATATGTCCATAAAAATAATCGTATCTTCCTTCAAGTTCATAAAGATGTACATCCTTTACATCACAATACTTTAAAAGATTAACTTTATCATTCATTTTGTAATTTTTAAAAATTTCTATAGCCTCTTCTTTTGAAGTCATAATACTCTTTATTGGTACATCACTATTTATTATTTCTTGCATTCTTGTCTTAATTTTATTAATATCATCCTTATTTAACGGAATTTCTTTATGAACTTCACCATATACTGCCTTACTTATAGTATGCTCTATGGTTATTTTAGCTTCTGAAAATAATTCTAAAGCTACCTTAATAAAAATAAATTGTAACGTTTTAGCATAAATTTTTATTCCAAGTTCTGTATCAAAGCCTATGAGTTCTACATCTCCATCACTTTTTATAACTTCAGTTAATTCATAATATTTCCCATTAAGCTTGCATATAGCCACATCTTTAACTTTATCTTTATAATTATCAATAATTAAATTATAAAATGTTATTCCCTTTTTAGCTTTAATAATATTATTTTTTGACTCGAACTCTTTATTAATCATATAATTTAAAACCTTTCCTCTCAATTTAGTTATAAGTCATATTTATTTTAAATAATTTAATCATTCTATTTATTTATATCATTAAATAGTTTCAAATATATTATATACAATTTTACTAAAAAGGATAAAAGTTTTTTTCTAAGGTGAAATGATTTTAATTGCAGCATAGCTGCTTTTTTCTAAGGTGTGTATATTAATTTTGTTTTTGCAAATATTAATTTTTGAGGTGGTTTTTTATGTTTGTAGTGTCTATTAGAACTGCAATTTTATATTTATTAGTTGTATTAACAATGAGATTAATGGGGAAAAGGCAAATAGGTGAACTTCAACCTTATGAATTTGTAATAACAATTATGATTTCTGATCTAGCTTCCTTACCCATGCAAGATGCAAGATTACCATTATTACAAGGAATTATTCCTATAATAACCTTATTATTTTTGAAAACAGTTTTAACACAGATAGGATTAAAATTTCAATTTACAAGAAAGCTTGTGGATGGAGAACCTTGTATATTAATTTGTAAAGGGAAAATCAATTATTCAACTTTAAAAAAACAACAATTAAATATTGATGAATTATTAGAAGAATTACGACTTGCAAATTATTTCAATCTTGATGAAATTCAATATGCAATATTAGAAAATGATGGGCAAATGTCCATCTTGCCTGTAGATTATAATTCCTCTCAAAAGTCCAGTTCAGAGAATCTAGCATCTAAAAAAACTGAAGTTAAATTGCCTAGGGTATTAATTTCTGATGGTAAAATAAATAGAAATTCATTAACTTCTATGAATAAAGATGAGAAGTGGATACTTAATTTACTTAAAAACCATAATATTTCATCAATAAAACACGTATTAATAGCTTCATACGACACTGAAGGCAAATTTAAATTTCAACTTTTTGATAAATATGAAAAGGAGGATAAATAATGAGAAATGCACTACTATCTGTACTTCTCTTTCTCTCCATTATTATATGTATATTCTTTTTAAATAACTCTATTATTAATTTATGCAATAATATTAAAACACAATGCGAAGATATAGAACTTAAAATTACAGGTGGCAAGATTGAAGATGCCTATTATCAATCTCTTGAGTTGTTAAACTCCATTGAAGAGAAAAATTTAATAACATCTATATATCTTAATCATCAAGAATTTGATAATTTACTAAATGAAGCATTAAAATTATCAACATACTTAGTCCATGAAGATGAAACAGAAGCTCATGCATCGCTGCACTTAGTAAAATATAATGCTGATCACATAAAAAAATTACAAATCCCAACTTTAGAAAATATACTTTAGTAATAACAAAAATACTTAATAACAAGTCAGTATTCTAGGTCTATTTCTTTCATATTCCTAAGTTTTAATGTTTCATAAATATACATAATCATTACAACATTAAAATTTATAATATTATATGCATAAAAATTAATTTTTCATGCATAAAATTTATGTTTTTATGTATATTTTTTATGTTTTATGAATATTATCACTAATACTACTTGATTATTGTTTTATTAAATTGTATAATTATAAACAGTACATTAACTTAGAAAATTATATTAATTTAATTTATATTTTACATATTTATTGAGGAGGGCTTTTAAAATGACAAAATATAACAAAGTAGTTTTAGCTTATTCAGGAGGACTAGATACATCAATTATCATTCCATGGCTTAAAGACACTTACGGCTGTGAAGTTATAGCTGTTTGTGGTAATGTAGGCCAAAAGGATGAATTAGATGGATTGGAAGAAAAAGCATTAAAGACAGGAGCATCAAAATTATATATAGAAGATTTAACACAAGAATTTGTTGATGATTATATATTCCCTACTATTCAAGCTGGTGCTATATATGAAGGAAAATATTTACTTGGAACTTCATTTGCTAGACCAATAATTGGGAAAAGATTAGCTGAAATTGCTAAAGCTGAAGGTGCAGATGCAATTTGTCACGGATGTACTGGTAAAGGAAATGACCAAGTGAGATTTGAATTAGCAGTTAAAACATTTGCTCCAGAGATGCCAATAATTGCTCCATGGAGAATTTGGGATATTAAATCAAGAGAAGATGAAATAGATTATGCAGAATCTAAAAATATTCCATTAAAAATTAATCGTGAAACAAACTATAGTAAAGATAAAAATATCTGGCACTTAAGTCATGAAGGTTTAGATTTAGAATTTCCTGAAAATGAACCACAATATGATAAAATTTTAGAACTTTGTAAGACACTAGAAGCTGCTCCAAATGAACCAACTTATATCACTTTAACTTTTGAAAAAGGAAATGCTGTTGCTTTAAACGGACAAAAAATGAACAGTGTTGAATTATTAGATGCATTAAATAAAGTTGGTGGAGAAAATGCTATTGGTCTTACTGACATGGTAGAAAACAGACTTGTTGGTATGAAATCAAGAGGCGTTTACGAAACTCCAGGTGGAACTATCCTTTACAAAGCTCATAAAGATTTAGAAGAACTTTGTTTAGATAAGGAAACTTCACATTATAAAGAACAAATTGCTTTAAAATTTGCTGATATAGTATATAACGGACAATGGTTTACTCCACTTAGAGAAGCATTATCTGAATTTGTTACAAAAACTCAAGAAACAGTTACTGGCGAAATTAAATTAAAATTATATAAAGGTAATATTGTCAATGCTGGTATGACTTCACCATACTCATTATACAGTGAAGAATATGCAACTTTTGGAGAAGACGGCGTATATGATCAAAAGGATTCTGCTGGATTCATAAATCTATTTGGTCTTCCATCAGTTGTTAGATCTAAAATGCAAGAAAAAATTAAGAAAGAGGGTATATAATGAAGCTTTGGGGCGGACGATTCAAAAAGGGTACTGACAAATTAGTTAATGATTTTAATTCTTCTATAAATGTTGATTCACGAATGTATAGAGAAGATATTGAAGGTAGTCTTGCTCATGCTTCAATGCTTGGAAATCAAAATATAATACCAAAAGAAGCTAGTGATAGAATTACTTCTGGCCTTCTTGAAATCTTAAAGAGACTTGATAGTGGTGCTATTGAAATTGATGAAACATCTGAAGATATTCATAGTTTTATTGAAGGTACTTTGACATATTACATTGGTGAAAATGGAAAGATGCTTCACACTGGCAGAAGTAGAAATGACCAAGTAACTTTAGATTTAAGATTATATTTAAAAAAGGCAATTGTAGGATTAAAAGAAGATATTATAGATTTAGAAAAAGTTCTTTTAGAAAAAGCTACAGAAAACATAGATACAATAATGCCTGGATATACTCATATGCAAAAAGCTCAACCAATTACATTTGCTCATCACATTTTAGCTTATGCTGAAATGCTTAAAAGAGATTTTGGAAGACTTTCTGATTGTTATAAGAGAGTAGATGAAATGCCACTAGGTTCTGGAGCTTTAGCTACTTCTACTTATCCTGTTGATAGAGAATCTGTTGCTCGTGATCTTGGCTTTTCAAAGGTTACATTAAATAGTTTAGATTCTGTATCTGATAGAGATTATGCCATTGAAACACTTTCTTGTCTTTCAATGATAATGATGCATTTATCAAGATTTTCAGAAGAAATAATCCTTTGGTGTACTAATGAATTTAGTTTTGTTGAGCTTGATGACGGCTATAGTACTGGTAGTAGTATAATGCCTCAAAAGAAAAATCCAGACGTTGCTGAATTAGTTAGAGGTAAAACAGGAAGAGTTTATGGAGATCTTATGACTTTACTTACTGTTATGAAGGGCATTCCTCTTGCTTATAACAAAGATATGCAAGAAGATAAAGAAGCACTTTTTGATGGATTAGATACTGTTACACTTTCACTTAAAACTTTCTGTGGAATGGTTAAAACTATGAAAGTTAAAAAGGATAACATGAGAAAAGGTGCTGGTCTTGGCTTTACTAATGCTACTGATGTAGCTGATTATCTAGTAAAAAAAGGAATGGCATTTAGAAATGCTCATGAAGTAGTTGGAGAAATAGTTCTTGAATGTATAAAGGCAAACAAGATGATTGAAGAATTAACTCTTGAAGAACTTAAAGGCTTCTCTCCTATCTTTGAGGAAGACGTCTATCATGCAATAGATTTAGTAACTTGTGTAGAAGAACGTAAAGTTATTGGTGGCCCTTCTACTGAATCGGTTAAAATGCAAATTGCTGCATTAGAAAACTTTATAAATGAATCTAAATAAATAAAATAATTATAAGTCTTAAAGAAGAAATTGAAATTTTCTTCTTTAAGGCACATTAAAATTTCAATTGTCTATGAAATTTATATTATCAAGTTTCTCTTATGAAATTTTATAGACAATTGAAATATAATACTTAATAAATTAAGGGGGCTAATTAAAAGATGGTTAAGATCGGAATAATCGGTGCTACAGGATATGTTGGTGCGGAACTATTAAGATTACTATTATCTCATCCAAAAGTTGAAGTTGCTGCATTAAGCTCAGTTTCTTTTGCAGGACAAGAAATTAGTAACGTATATAAAAACTTTTTAAATAAAACAGATTTAGTTTGTGAATCTGCTGATGATGTTGTTGAAAAATGTGATGTAATCTTCACTGCCCTTCCTCATGGATTAAGTGAAGATATTGCTAAAAAGGCAATTGACAATAAAAAGATTTGTATTGATATGGGTGCCGATTTTAGATTATCTAATGAAGATGAATATGAAGAATGGTATGGTAAGAAATTTACACAACCTGACATACATGTAAACAGTGTTTATGGACTTCCAGAATTGAATAAAGAAAAAATTAAAGACTGTTCTTTAATTGCTAACCCTGGTTGCTATCCAACAACTATAGAATTAGGCTTAATGCCACTACTTAAAAATTCATTAATTAAATTAGATGGTATTATTTGTGATTCAAAATCTGGAACTACAGGTGCTGGAAGAGGCTTAACTTTAAATACTCATTTTCCAGAAGAAAATGAAACCTTTGCACCATATAAAGTTGGAGCTCATAGACATACACCTGAAATTGAAGAAACCTTATCTACTATGGCAAATGATAAAGTAAGTATAACTTTTACACCTCATTTACTTCCAATAAATAGGGGTATACTTTCAACTATTTACTGTACTCCAAATAATAAAGTAAATATTGAAGAAATTCATAAAATATATGTGGACTGTTATAAAGATGAACCTTTCGTTAACATCTTACCTCTTGGAGAAACTGCTTCAATAAAAAATGTAAGATTAACAAACGATTGTTTTATCTCATTACATTTAAACCATAGGCAAGATCAAATCATAGTTGTAAGTACAATAGATAACATGATTAAAGGTGCTGCAGGACAAGCGATCCAAAATATGAATATCATTTTAGGTTTTAATGAAACAGAAGGATTAAACTTAATTGCACCAGCATTTTAAGTTAAATTAAGGAGGTTATAAATTTGAATATAAAATATATAGATGGTGGAGTTACAGCTCCTAATGGCTTTTTAGCTTCAGGTATATACTGTGGATTAAAGAAAAATAATTTACAAAAGGATTTAGCTTTAATCTATTCTGAAGTACCAGCTATAGCTGCTGGAATGTATACTAAAAATAGAGTTAAAGGTGCTCCTATTTATATTACAAAAGAGCATTTAACTAATAAAAAAGCACAAGCAATAATTATAAATAGTGGTAATGCAAATACTTGTAATGGTGATGATGGTTTACATAAAGCAGAAAAGATGACTTCATTGCAAGCTAAAGAATTAAAGTTAAAAGCAGATGATGTTTTAGTTGCATCTACAGGAGTAATTGGAGTTCCTTTAAATATAGATGCTATTAAAGACGGTATTCCTCTACTTACTGAAAAATTATCAAAAGAAGGATTTGATGATGCATCTTCAGCTATTATGACTACTGATACATTCAAAAAGCAATTAGCATTAGAATTTTACATAGGAGACAAAAAAGTTACTATAGGTTCAATGGCAAAAGGTTCTGGAATGATTGAACCAAATATGGGAACGATGCTTTCCTTTCTTACAACTGACCTTTCTATTTCTCCAGAATTACTGGATGAAGCTTTAAAGTCAAGTGTTACTGTTACTTACAATAGAGTTAGTGTTGATGGTGATACAAGTACTAATGACATGATATTAATTTTAGCTAATGGCTTAGCTGAAAATCCCACTATAACTGAAAAAGATGAAAACTATGATGCTTTTCTTAAAGCTCTTACTGAATTAAACACAATTATGGCTAAAAACATTGCCAAAGATGGTGAAGGTGCTACAAAATTATTAGAATGTCAAATAATCGGTGCGAATACTGAAGAAGATGCTGTTGTTTTAGGTAAAAGTGTTATTAATTCTAGTTTAGTAAAAACTGCAATGTTTGGTAGTGATGCAAACTGGGGAAGAATCCTATGTGCTCTAGGATATACAAAAATTGATTTTGATCCTGAGAAAGTTGATGTTTCCTTTGAAAGCCCTGCCGGCTCTATAAAAGTTTGTGAAGCTGGTAGTTCTTTACCTTTTGATGAAGATAAAGCTAAGGAAGTCTTAAGTGAAAATGAAATAATTATTAAAGTTAATTTATTCTTAGGTGACTATAGTGCTTATGTTTGGGGTTGTGATCTAAGTTATGAATATGTGAAAATAAATGGAGACTATAGAAGTTAAACTAATTGACAGTTGACAATGCACAATTGTCAATTATCAATTGAATATTGGGGGTTTTAAATTGAATATTAACGAAAGAGCTGAGGTCTTAGTTCATGCATTGCCTTATATACAACGTTACTACGGCAAAATTATAGTAGTAAAATATGGTGGAAATGCAATGATAAGTGAGGAACTTCGTGAAACAGTTATAAATGATATTATCCTAATGAAATGTGTTGGTATTGAACCGGTTGTTGTCCATGGTGGTGGACCAGATATTTCAGATTTTTTAAATAGATTAGGTGAAAAAAGCGAATTTATTAATGGTCTAAGATATACTGGTGAAAATACTATTGATATAGTTCAAATGGTTCTTGGAGGAAAAGTAAACAAGAACTTAGTTTCTTTAATTGAAAAATTTGGTGGCAAAGCTATTGGTTTATGTGGAATGGATGGTTCTCTTCTTAAAGCTAGAAAATTAAAAACTGATGTTGATTTAGGTTATGTAGGTGAAATAACTAAGGTTAATACTGAAGTTATAAAAATGGCTATAAGTTCTGGTTACATTCCTGTTGTTGGTAGCATTGCTTTAGGTGAAGAAGATAATAAACCATATAACATTAATGCTGATATATGTGCATCAAAAATTGCTGCTGCTCTAAAAGCTGAAAAATTAATGTTACTTACTGATGTACCTGGAGTTCTTATGGATCCAAAAGACCCATCCTCATTACTTAGTGTTTTAAGAATACATCAAATTCCTAAGTTATGTTTAGAAGGAGTAATAAAAGGTGGTATGATTCCTAAAATTGATTGTTGCGTTGAAGCAATCAGAATGGGTGTTGAAAGAGCACTTATTATTGATGGACGTATTCCCCATTCTATTCTTTTAGAATTGTTCTCTCCTGAAGGAATTGGGACAATGATTTACTAATTATTTTATATGGGAGGTAATTTTATGTCATATGATTTTAATGAAGCAAAAGAGCATATTGTAAATAGTTATGGTCGTTTAGATCCTGTAATCACTCATGGTGAAGGTATTTACCTTTATGACACAGATGAAAATAGATATTTAGATTTTACAAGTGGTATTGGTGTTAGTAGCTTAGGATATGGTCATGAAAAATGGGTTAAAGCTACTAGCAAACAATTAAAAACTCTTGCTCATGTCTCAAATATATTTTACACTGAACCAAGTGTAAAACTCGCTAAAGAATTAACTGAAAAAGCTAATATGAGCAAAGTATTTTTTAGTAACTCCGGTGCTGAAGCTAATGAAGGTGCAATTAAATTAGCTAGAAAATACAGTTATGATAAATATGGTGCTGGAAGAAGTACAATTCTTACTTTAATGCAATCTTTTCATGGTAGAACAATAACTACTTTAAAAGCAACTGGACAAGAAAAATTTCATAAATACTTCTTTCCTTTTACTGAAGGCTTTGATTATGTGAAAGCAAGTGACTTGGAAGATTTCAAAGCAAAGCTTACAGATGAAGTTTGTGCTATAATGCTAGAAGCAATTCAAGGAGAAGGCGGAGTAATTCCACTATATAAAGAATTTGTCCAAGAAGTAGTTAAAATATGTAATGAAAAAGATGTACTTGTTATATTTGATGAAGTTCAATGTGGTATAGGTAGAACCGGTAAAATGTTTGGATATAATAATTTTGATGTAGAAGCTGATATAGTTACTGTTGCTAAAGGTCTTGGAGCTGGACTTCCTATAGGTGGAATACTTTGCTCTTCTAAAGTAGCTGATGTATTTAAGCCAGGTGATCATGGTTCAACTTTTGGAGCTAATCCAGTTGTATGTGTTGGTGCTTTAGTTGTTCTTGATGAGCTTTGCAATGAAAAAACTTTTGAAAAGATATCTAATAGAGGTGCTTATGTAAAAGAACTTTTAGAAGAAGCTAAAAATCCTCAGATTGTAGATGTACGTGGTATGGGATTAATGATTGGAATAAAAGTAAAATGTGATCCAGCATTAGTTCAAAAAGAAGCTATAAAAAAGGGACTATTAGTATTAACAGCTGGAAAGGATGTTGTAAGACTTCTTCCACCTCTTGTTATAACTAAAAAAGAATTAAAGATAGGATTAGATATTATTCTTGAAATTTTGTCTAAGATAGAAGAATAAATTATTTTTGGGGGCATATATGAAAAAAGATTTATTAAAAATGGATGATCTTTCTAAAGAAGAAATCTTAGATATTTTAAATTTAGCAGATCAATTGAAATATGAACAAAAACATGGTATAGAGCATCATCACTTAAAAGGCAAAAGCTTAGGTATGATATTTGAAAAATCATCTACTAGAACTAGAGTTTCTTTCGAAGCTGGTATGTATCAATTAGGCGGAAATTCATTATTCTTAAGTGATAAGGATTTACAAATAGGTCGTGGCGAACCAATTGAAGATACTGCAAGAGTTCTTTCAAGATTTATACAATGTATAATGATTAGAACATTTTCTCATACAGAAGCTGAAAAATTAGCTAAATATTCATCAATTCCAATTATTAATGGTTTAACAGATGATGAACATCCATGCCAAGTGTTAGCTGACTTAATGACAATCAGAGAAAATAAAAATATTCTTGAAGGATTAAAGGTTGCTTTCATAGGCGATGGTAACAACATGGCAAATTCTTTAATGATCGGTTGCTTAAAAGTTGGAATGAACTTTGCAGTTGCATCACCAAAAGATTATACATCATCTGAAAAATACTTAAATAGAGCAAAAGAAATTGCAGAAAAGGAAGGAGTTAACTTTACAGTAACTACTTCGCCATCTGAAGCTGCTAAGGATGCTGATGTATTAATCACAGATGTTTGGGCTAGTATGGGGCATGAAGAAGAAGCTGAAATAAGAGCTAAAGCTTTTGAAGGCTTCCAAATAAACAAAGATTTAATGGCAGTAGCTGATAAAAATGTAATGGTGCTTCACTGTCTTCCAGCTCATAGAGGTGAAGAAATTACAGCTGAAGTTTTAGAAGAACATGCAAATTCAATCTTTGATGAATCTGAAAATAGATTACATGCACAAAAGGCTGTCCTTGTTAAATTGATGAAATAATAATATGTTTATATAATGAAATAGAAGACATACAGTATTTGTGTAATCTGTATGTCTTCTATTTCATTATATAATAGTTTTCTGAGTAAAATCTTAATTATTTCTATTCTTTATATTTCAGTATTATTTAA
>NZ_JAJFUC010000004.1 GCF_021372645.1 Clostridium sp.
GAATGTGGTTGTGTTATAGATAGGGATTATAATGCAAGTATCAATTTATCAAGATATAGATTAGTAGTTTAATCATTTAAAAGATACTGCTAATATGTACCATGCGTTGTATGGGAATTTAAGCCCTCGGAGCGTTATATCAAACCAAAGTAGCTTAGGCAAAATGGAACGTATTGAACAGGGAATTAAATAGAAATTTGTAGATTTTTATAAATTTTTGACAACGGGAGAAAGAGCTATGAAGAAAAAAATATTAGTAATTGGGGGAGTTGCAGGGGGAGCATCTGCAGCAGCAAGACTTAGAAGACTTAGTGAAGAAGATGAAATAATAATGTTTGAAAAAGGACCTCATGTATCTTTTTCAAATTGTGCACTTCCATATCATTTGAGTGGAATAATAGATGAAGCTGATAGATTGGTTTTAATGAGTCCAGAAAAATTTCTAGTTCAATATAATATTCAGGCTAGGGTAAATAACGAAGTGTTATCTATAAATAAAGAAGAAAAAAATGTAACAGTTAAAAACTTGTTAACCGGTGAAACATATAAGGAAAGTTATGATAAGTTAGTATTGTCTCCAGGGGCAAAACCAATTGTTCCCAATATTCCTGGAATTGAAGAGGTCAACATTTTTACAATAAGAAATGTTGTGGATATAGACAAACTTAATAAATATATAAAATCAATTGATACAAAAGATATAGCAGTTATTGGTGGTGGATTTATAGGAGTTGAAGCAGCAGAAAATTTAAGGGATGCTGGTTACAATGTAGCGCTTATAGAAGGAACAGATCAGATATTAAGACCTTTTGATTATGATATGGTTCAAATTCTGCATAAAGAAATCTATGATAAAGGTGTTAACTTAATTGTTGGAGATAAAGTTGAAAAGTTTGAAAAAGATGTAGTGATTTTAGCATCAGGTAAAAAAATTAATGCAAAAGTTGTTGTTATGGCGATAGGAGTATCACCAGAAACTGCTTTAGCTAAAGGTGCAGATTTAGAAATTGGAGAAACAGGAGCCATAAAGGTTGATCAAAATTATAGGACCAATGATGAAAATATTTATGTAGTTGGAGATGCAATAGAAATTTATAATGCGCTTACTCATTCAGTAGTAAAATTATCACTTGCAGGTCCAGCTCAAAAAGAAGCAAGGTCAGTTGCAGATCATATTAATGGAAAGAAGTCATTAAATAAAGGTTACATAGGTTCATCAGCTATAAAAGTTTTTGATTATAATGGAGCAGCAACAGGCTTAAATGAAGCACTTATAAATGTTCTTAGCATGAAGATTAAGTATGATGTAGTACGTGTAATACTTACAGATAAAGTCAGCATTATGCCAACTTCAGCACCTATGCATTTTAAACTGCTCTATGAAATTCCAACAGGAAAGATTTTAGGGGCTCAAGCTATAGGCAGGGGTGATGTTACTAAAAGAATAGATGTAATTGCAACTACTATAAAGTTTGGAGGAACACTAGAGGATTTAAAAGATTTAGAATTATGTTATGCACCACCATTTTCTACAGCAAAAGATGTTGTTAATTATGCTGGATATGTTGGCTCAAATCTTTTAAATGGAGATTTTAAGCAAGTTAATGTTGATTTAGTTAGAGGACTTGTTGAGCATAATGCATATATCATAGATGTTAGAGAAAGAGGCGAATTTGCTAATGGCCATATTAAAAATGCAGTGAATATTCCATTAAGTGAACTTAGAGATAGAATAAATGAAATACCAAAAGATAAACCAGTGTATCTACATTGTAGAACTGGTCAAAGAAGTTATAATGCTACTTTAGCTCTTCAAAACTTAGGTTTTAATAATGTTTATAATATTACAGGAAGCTTTTTAGGTATATCATTTTATGAGTACTTTAATGATATAACTCAAAATAGAGAAAGTATTGTTACAGAATATAATTTTAGATAACTTAATTAGGAATAGAAAATAAAAGAGACTATTATACGGTGTTATTTGTTTTTTTAAAGTGACTTAAGTGAGTAAGTCACAGAGGTGGCAAAAAATTTTGCTTGAATTAATTTGCATTTGCTAAAATATATGATAAAATATATTTTATAATAATTATTATTAAATGGCAGGGAGAGATTAAAATGGCAGCATTTAAATGGAAAGAAGAATATAATTTAAATATTGAAGAAATTGATAAACAACATAAAAAGTTAATGGAAATAGGAGAAAGAGCATATGAAATTGCAATAATATATGATGGATATGATAGATATGATGAAATAATGACAATAATTGATGAACTTTTAGAATATACAAAATATCATTTTGAGTATGAAGAAAATATGCTAAAAGAATATAATTATAATCATACCCACGACCAAGCGAAAGAACATGAAATCTATGTAAATAAGATAAATCAAGTAGCTTCAAGAGAAGATATAGATGATAATCAAAGAAAAATAATATTAGAAATTATAGATTTTCTATCAGAATGGATTAGTAAACACATTATGATTGCAGATAGAGGATATGCAGTATTTTTAAAAACAGTTGTATAATATAAGGAGAGGAAGCTTAAATGAGGAGTTTCCTCTCCTTTGAATTTAAAAATAATATAGTGTTGCAAAATAAATTTATTAAGAATTTTTATTTAAATACAGAGTATCATTTGTTATCAACAGGTATAAGGAAGAGGAAAATAATATTATATCACTAAAGTTTTCTGATGTAGAAAAAATATGTGAATTAGCAAATGAACAAGGATTTAAGAATATTTATAAAGAAGATAGCAAAGACTATTTTATTTTTGTTGGTGAGAAAATTGGTGGAGAAAAAGTAGTTCCAATCATGACACTGGAATCTAAAGAAGATGATAAGAGTTATATTGAGGCTATAAGATACAATTTAGATGAAATATATAAATGTTTATCAGAGGAATAAAATAAATTTGAATAACAGTGTAAAATAAAATTTAATTATCGATAATGTAAAATTTAAATTGCAATATATATATAATTGTGCTAATTGATTTTTTTTGTTAATAATGTTAAGGTATAACAGAAGTATATATACGAGAACAATAAAATTTAATAAGAAATATAGGTTTAATCAAAATCTATTAACTGAAATTGATTAATTAAAAGGGAATCAGGTGAAATTCCTGAACTATCCCGTAGCTGTATTAGATGAATTTAAGTACATTATGTCACTTGGAAACAGGGAAGGCGTATTTAAATGATGATTCTTAAGTCAGAAGACCTGCCTATATTTTGCACTGTAAGGGATATGAAAGAAAATAACAGGTCAAAGATGCTAGCATACTTGCTTATTATTTTTTTGAACATCTCTAAACTCTACGAGCGATAGGGAGGGCGTTATAATGAAGATTTATTTGCACATTTTATATGAATGAGCATATTTTATCATTGTGTCCTTTTAACACTTTAGTTAAAGGGATTTTTTTATTTTACAGATAAGACTAAATAAAAAATTAAAGTAATAAAAATAGAATAATCAGAAGAATATTAGAAGGAGGAAATTATGAATTTAAAAGAAAAGAAAATTATTGGTCTAGTTACAGTATTTACATTGGTATTCGGAGTATCTCCTGTTGCAAATGCAATGCACATTATGGAAGGATATCTTTCACCTAAATACTGTATTGCATGGGGAGTTATCTGCCTTCCATTTTTAGTAGCAGGTTATTTTTCAATTAAGAAAACAGTTAAACAAAATCGTAAATCTACTACCATACTTGCAATGGCTGGAGCTTTCGTATTTGTATTGTCATCTTTGAAGATTCCGTCAGTTACAGGAAGCTGTTCACATATGACGGGTACTGGACTTGGTGCAATTTTATTTGGACCACTTGCAGTAAGTATTTTGGGTATTATCGTACTTATTTTTCAAGCAATTCTGCTAGCACATGGTGGACTTACGACACTTGGAGCAAACTGTTTCTCAATGGCAATTGCTGGACCGCTACTATCTTATGGAATTTATATATTATGTAAGAAGCTAAAAGTCAATAAGCGTGTTGGAATTTTCCTAGCAGCTTCAATTGGAGATTTATTTACGTATTGTGTTACCAGTTTTGAGCTTGCACTTGCTTATCCATCACCTAATGGTGGTGTTGTTGCCTCTGTTATTAAGTTCCTCGGTGTATTTGCACCAACTCAAGTGCCATTAGCAATTATTGAAGGAATTTTGACAGTTGTTATCTTGATTGGTCTTGAGACTTATGCAAAATCTGAATTGACTGGCATCGGATATATGAACGGAGGGGATAAGTAATGTCGAAATCAAAAAAAACGGTTATTATTTTATTATTGATTGCAATATTAATTGCAGTTGTGCCTTTGTTTATGTTAAAAGGAGCTGAGTTTGGTGGTTCTGATGATGCTGGAAGCGTAGCCATTTCAGAAATTACTGGTTCAGAGTACAAGCCATGGTTTGAACCAGTTATGGAAACACTAATTGGAGGAGAATTACCTGGTGAAGTAGAGAGCCTGTTGTTTTGTGTACAAACAGGTATAGGCGTAGGTGTTATATTCTTCTTCCTCGGCAGATTTGTAGAGAGAAGTAAATGGGAAAAAGAAATTGTAAAAAAAGAAAGATAACTATTGGGTTTTATGAATTTGGATTGAATTAAGAAAATATTTGTTGAATAATATATAGATATCAATTACTATATATTGTTCAACAATCTTTTTTTAATAAGGAGAAAATTTTGATATGAAAGATATTAAAAAAGGCATACTGACGAGGGTACTGAAGAATAGATTTAAAACACAACAAAAGATAAGAAGAAAGGAAGGTTTTAGATGAGGAAAATTCTTATGTTATGCCTTATTATTCTTGCAGTAGCTGTTGTCCTTCTAGCAGAGTATCAGCAGAAGAATTTACATAAAGGAAAGCGTCATTATAACGGAATCAGGCATAAACATGGAGAGCAATTTGAAATTGATTTTTATTCCTATGCTTCGAAAATAAGAGGATGGAATTCTACGTTCAAGGTTTCATTTGCAGTTTTGATACTCATTTTATGCATTACATTGAATAATCCATATGTATCTATTGCGGTTTTAATTGCAATGGCTTATTTGACTATGGTGAAGGGAGGCCTTCAGGTGCATGAATATCTTTCTGTACTTACTATTCCGATTACATTTATTCTATTAGGAACTGTGACAATTGCTGTTGATTTTGCATGGCAGCCAATGGGACAATATAATTTGCACCTTGTTTTTTTCTACATGTATACTTCACAGGAAAAACTAAAAGAAATGATTTTCATAATTTTAAAAGCATTTGCAGCAGTAAGTACATTACAGATGATGGCATTATCAACACCATCTTCAGAAATTATATCTGTCATGAGGAAAGCGCATGTTCCTAAGCTTATTATTGAACTGATGAATATGATTTATCGTTATATTTTTATTCTGCTTAATGTATATTCCCAAATGAAGAATTCTGCAGATTCAAGGCAAGGATATTGTGATTTTAAAACATCATTACATACATTTGGAGGAATTATTAGCAATATGCTTGTTATTTCTATGAAAAAGACAAATGCATATTATGATGCCATTGAAGCTAGATGCTATGATGGCGAAATGATATTTCTAGAGGAAGACAAAAAGATTGAGATGAACCAGATAGTATCGGCAGTAGTGTTTATAATTATTTTGTTTCTGCTTTGGGGATTCACAAAATAGAAAGAACTAATATAATAATTTACATAAAGAAAAAATAAAGAATAGGTTTATAGGTTTCCTTAAATCAGATAACCTAAATATATTATAAGAGGATAGTTTATGAAAGAACCAATTTTAAGTGTTCGGGATTTATATTATGTTTATGGAAATGGGCAAGTAGCATTAGATGGGATTAGTGTTGATATTAATGAAGGTGAGAAGATTGCAGTCATCGGGTCCAATGGAGCTGGAAAATCTACATTTTTCCTTAATATGAATGGTGTATTGACACCTGAAAGTGGAAAAATTACTTATCGGGGCACTCTTATTAATAAAAAGAATCTTAAGGAACTTAGAAAAAGTATTGGAATAGTTTTTCAGGATGCAGATAATCAGATTATAGCTTCCACAGTGAGAGCGGAAGTCGGATTCGGACCAATGAATTTAAAACTGCCGAAAGAAGAAGTCATAAAAAGGATTGATGAGGCACTAACCTATATGAATATTCTAGATTTTAAAGACCGTCCGCCTCATTATTTAAGCGGAGGAGAAAAGAAAAAGGTTACTATTGCAGATATTATTGCCATGAAGTCAGAAATTATTATCTTTGATGAACCAACTGCATCATTAGACCCGTTAAATGCTCAAATGCTTGAAGAAGTTTTATTAAAATTGGGTATAGAAGGAAAAACCATGTTAATTTCCACACATGATGTGGATTTTGCCTACCGTTGGGCAGAAAGGGCTATTGTGTTCTGTGAGGGAAATATTATTGCAGATGGAACTCCACTAGAAATTTTTCAAAATCAAGAGACTTTAAAAAAAGCAAATTTAAAAAAGCCTATGATGTTAGAAGTGTATGAATCTCTGAGAGAGAATAATATTATTGTGGATGAAAAAATATATCCCAAAAATATGCAGGAATTTCAAAAAATGCTTCAGGAAATGAATTAATTAACTAACAGCTGCACTAGATAAATATAACAATAATGAGCTTAAAAAAATAAAAATTGCAGATAGGGCATTAATGTGAAATTATAAGAATGAATGGTTTAGTTCAGTACTAAATTAGAATATATATATTAAATATTTATTACAAGAATGATATATGTGAGTATTATTCTTGTAATTTTCCATATACAGTAATATAATTTAGCTAAATGCAAATGCAAATTTATTGCAACAAGGAGAAAATATATGAAAACAAAAATAGACATAATATCTGGATTTTTAGGTGCAGGCAAAACTACGTTAATAAAAAAGTTAATTGATGAGAAGTTTAAGGAAGAAAAAATTGCAATTATAGAAAATGAATTTAGTAAATCTAAATTAAAAGAAATATTTGAAGAAATTGCATTACTTATTTGAAAAGGTATGTAAATAATCAATAAGTATTTAGAGGTAAAATATGAATATAAAAGTTGAAATAGTTATAGGATTTCTTGGCTCTGGAAAAACGAGTTTTATAAATTCTATGTTGCAAGGTGAAGAATTACAAAATGAAATTATTGTAGTTATCCAAGATGAATTTGGAGAATGTGAAATAAAAAGTGAATTATATAATCAGGAACAACAAAGCCAAATGATAGTAATAAAAAATGATGGAGATAAAGAACTCAATGCAGATTATATAAAAAAAATTATAAGTGAATATATTCCTAATAGAATTTTTATTGAAGTAAATGGTATGAAGAATCCTAAAACTATTATTGATATATTCAATAATAAAGGTATAAAAAGATTATGCAAACTTGATGATATAATAAGCATAATTGATGTGCTAACATTTACTATGTATTTTAAAAATATTAAAAGTATAGTTTATGCCCATATTTTTAATTGCGAAACTATAATATTAAATAATGTAGATCAGTTAGAGAAAAAGGATTTTTTAGGCATTCAAAAAGAAATTAAAAATATAAATGAAACTGCTAATATGATTAAACATGTTTCTGTATTAAATGAAGTACAACCGTTAGATGATGAGTATTCAGAGATAAAAAATCAGAAGTCTTTTATTTTTAATCCTTTCTTATATTTAGGCATTTTAATATTCATATTATCATATTTAAGTACATTATCAATGTTAGATATTAATATATACAACGAATATTTAGAAAATTTTAAAAAGTTTTACAACGTATTTATAAGTATATTGATTCAAGGGTTTCCTTTCATCCTTATTGGAAGCTTTGTATCAGCAATTATTCAAATTTGCATATCAAGAGATAGGTTTATAAAAATATTTCCCAAAAACATTGTTCTTTCATGCATAGTTGCAGCTTTTGCAGGCTTATTATTTCCTATATGTGATTGTGGGACTATCCCTATAGTTCGTGGACTTATGAAAAAGAAAATACCTATAGCGGCTGGAGTTACATTTATGCTAGCAGCACCAATAGTAAATCCAATAGCAATTGTTTCAACTATATATGCTTTTCAAGGCATGAGATCTGTAGTAATTTATAGGGTAATTGCAGGAGTAGTCATTTCAATTGCAGTAGGTCTTATTATGCAGTTTTGTACAAAGAAGGATGAGTATATTTTAAAAAGTGATGAAGATATAATTGAATGTGACTGTGTTTTTTGTAATGATAACTACGAGTATAATGAAAGTAAATTAGATAAGGTAAAAGCTGTATTTATTCATGCAGGAGATGAATTTTTTAATATAGGAAAATTTATGATTGTAGGAACATTTTTATCTAGTATTTTTCAAACTACAGTATCATTAAATAATAGTATGTATATTCCAAACGATAATAGAAGTTCACTTTTGATTATGATGGGATTGGCTTTTTTACTTTCAGTATGTTCAACATCAGATGCTTTTGTTGCTAAAGGTTTTTTAAAGCAATTCTCAATAAATTCAGTAATGGGATTTTTAGTAGTTGGACCTATGTTAGATGTTAAAAATACAATTATGCTTTTTGGCAGTTTTAAAAAGAAATTTGTATTAAAGTTAATATTTATTATTCTTGTGGTGTCATTTGGAGTTTTGATTAATTGTACATTAGCTTAGGAATATGACTAAAATTAATTGAAAGAGGTAGTATATGAAAAAATTAAATGTAGACATTATTATAAAAATATTAATATTACTTGGTTTTTCAGTATTTTACTTTGAACTTATTATAAATAATGAAATAACTATGTATGTACATCCAAGAATTGTTCCATTTATAGTTTTAGGCATGATAGCTATGTTTATAATTGTATTGTTTTTAATTAAAGATATCTTTCATAATAAAAAGAAAAGAATTAAGTTAAAAAATTATGTGATTTTTATAATTCCTCTAATTATGATATTTTTTATGCAAAGTAATAGTGCAAATTCAGAAATTAAAGTTAGTGATATAAACACAAATTCCAATATTACATCAAATAATACTTCTAATAAAGATAATAATATAAGCAATAATTTAACTTCTGCTAACTCTACATTTGACATATATAGCGGAAAAACTGAAAATGATGGACAAGGTACAATTGATAAAAAACAATTAGATATAGAAAATAATGTTATTCAAGTGAATACTAAAAATTTTGTATTTTCCCTTGATGAGATTTTAGGAAATCCAGATAAATATGACGGAAAAGAAATAGAGATAACAGGATTTGTATATAAAGATAAAGACTTAAAAGAAAATGAATTTATAATAGGAAGATTTATGATGGTATGCTGTGCAGCAGATATGCAAATTGCAGGAATGAGATGTGAGGGTAATAATCTAGAATCTTATGATAATGACACATGGATAAAAGTAAAGGGAAAAATAAAAAAGGATACTTATGAAGGATCTGTAGATCCAGTTATAGTAGTTGAAGATCTTAAAAAGGATATGAGTCCAGATACTTCATATGTATATCCATTTTAAAATTCGCTATTTTTAATGAAAGCAAGGAAGTATACAAATTCTTAAGTGATTAAGTCACAGAGGTGGCAAAAATATAAGGTTATAATTGAATCATAAGAAGTTAATAACATTAGAAAATATGAATTGGAGGAATTAAGTATGGTTAAAGTATTAAATAGTAATGAATTTGCTGAAAAAGTTGAAAATACTAAAGGGGTAGTAGTTGTTGATTTCTCAGCAACTTGGTGTGGACCATGTAAGATGTTAGCTCCAGTATTTGAGGGAGTTAGTAATAAGATGGAAGATAAAGCTAAATTCTTTAAGGTAGACATAGATGAAAATAATAATCTAGCTCAAAAGTATAGAATAGCTACAGTTCCAACTATGATTATATTTAAAGATGGAGTTCCTGTAGAAAACTTAGCAGGTTTTATGCCAGAACAAAATATAACAAATAAAGTTAATGCACATTTATAGAAAGCAATAGTGTAATGAATTTACGTGTTTAGCAGGTAGTCTAAATTAGATATACCTGCTTTTCTGTATTTATAAATAATGTATAGAAGAGATTCTTCTATACATATATAATATTTCTAATCGGGAATAAAATAAATTATTATTGCTCCAAATCAGTATTTGGGGCTTTTTGTGAAGAGTGTGGAATGAATTTTGAAACAGCACTTAAAATATCATCTTCCTTTGGAGGAGGTATGGCAAGACTTCGTGAAGTTTGTGGAGCAGTAAGTGGCATGTTTATGGTAGCTGGCATTAAATATGGATACACTGATCCAAAAGATATCTTATCTAAAGCAGAACATTATAAGCGAATTCAAGAGATTGCTGAGTAATTTAGAGAAAAGAATGGCTCTATAATTTGTAGAGATCTTTTTAGGATTGTCTACTCAAAGTGAAAGCTACATACCAGCTAAGTCAATTTAATTATTTAGGTATTTGAAAAAGGTGAAGAAAAAATGTGGGAATGTGGTGTGTGGACATCTTGTTATGGGTAAGAAAGCTCTAGAAGTATGTCCAGTATGTAAATATTCTCAAAGCTATTTTGAAGTAAGAAAAGAAAACTATTAAATGATTTTATAACTTTCTTTAAGAAGGGGTAGATATGTACCCCTTCTTGATTCATTGCAGAAAATACTTAATTTAATTAATATTATATTTATCAAGTTCTTCTTGAGTTATAGCATTAACATCTTTAGTGTTACTAAACTTAGTTAAAAATTGACCATATTTAACCTGAACTAAGTTCTCATCTTTTCCTTTACTGTATTTAACAGCTAATCTACAAGCAAATGTTAAGTCCTCTTCTGTAGGAGTATTTCCTTCTGGTATTATAACCATTGCTCCACTAAATTTAGAAGGAATAAACATCATATCTTTATTATTTAATAATTGTTTTATTTGTTCTCCTTCTTCTCTAGTCCTTGATACTATTATTTTAGTATTGTTCTTACTTACAAAGTGTCTTCCGTATTTTAATAAGTGTATATCTTTTTCTGTAACATTTTCTTTTCTATCTAACATTTCCTTTAATCTAATAGAATAATTAGGTTCTGTTAATTTACATCCTCCTGCTGGTGATGGATAGTCCTTTAGGCCCCACTTTTTTGCTAATGCCATTTGAGGTTTTCTATTTCTTCCTGAAATATCCAATAGTTTTTCTCTATCTACTAATCCATCAATTTCCATTTGAGTTTCTTTCAAATTTTTTGCACATAATGGTCTTAAAATTTTATTACCAAATTCACATTGCTTTTTTACTATATCCATTGCTGATCTATTCTGTGACATAGGTCGTTGATTTAATACTTCACCTGTGATAATAAAATCCGCATCAAATTTTTCAAGTAATTCACCTGAATATCTAATCATCATAGCATGACAATCTATGCAAGGGTTCATATTTTTACCCCATCCATGTTTTGGATCTTTAACTATATCAAAATGTTCTTTAGAAAAGTCTATTACTTCTAAATGTATTCCTATTTGTTTTGTCATTCTTTTTGCATTTTCCTCATTAAAAAAATATGATTTAAAACAAATTCCTATTATCTCTATACCTTGTTCTTTAATTAGTTTAGCAGCTAAAAGACTATCTAATCCTCCTGAAATCATAGCTAATGCTCTTGTCATCTTGTTCCTCCTCGTATACCTAAAACATTTCTTATAATGTTTCAATGTAAAAATTAATTATAGTTATAATCAATTTTAAGCAGTTTATGAATTCAAGTCAATAATTTTAAGTGGCATTTGACAATTAAAAGTGAATAGAAGTAGAATGAAAAAATGCAAAATGTCGAGGTAAAGTTAATTAATCTATATAAACTCTAGCAAAAACAGTAAGTGGAACTGATAAAATCATCCCCATACTTCCTGCAAGCGCTCTTAGTATTTCTACAGAAATATCTTGAAGACTAATTATATATGAAAAATTAACATTATGTCCTAAGAAAACCATTAAAGTAACAACAGAACTTCCTACATATGCCAAGATAAGTGTATTAGCCATAGTGCCTATCATATCTCTTCCAATATTAAATCCAGATGTAATTAATAAATTTTTACTTATACTAGGATTGTTTTCTTTAAGCTCATTCATTGAAGTAGCTACTGACATACTCATATCTAAATTAGCGCCAAGTGCACCGACCACAATACTAGAAAATAATATTCCTTGAAAATTAAATTTAATATTTGGAGAATATTTTGACAGGGATAAAAATTCTTCATAATTAATTGAAACATGAAGAGAATTGCTCATTATGAATGTGATTATGCCTGCTATTATAACACCGCCTAAAGTTCCAATAAGGCAAGAAATTGTTTTTTTACTTAATCCATTTTGTATTATTAATGAAAAAAAAGAAATGATTAGACAACAAATTATTGTTAGCTTTATAGGACTATACCCACTAAGTATTCCTGGTAATAGTAGCATATAAATTATACATATATTAAAGGCAATAGATAAGATTGCATAAAAGCCTTTTATGCCTCCTATAAAAATAACTAAGGCTATAAAAAATGCAACTAATAACAAAATATTTTTTTCTCTTGGATAATTATATATTGCTACATTTAATTTATTATTATCAGTTTGAATTAATATTTGAACAAAATCATTAGGTTTTAAAGTTAATTCAGAATTATTTACAACTAAAGTATTGTCTAAAATAAATTCTTTACCTTTATATTTACCTTCAGATACTAATACCTTAATTTTAGAATTTTGATTTGAGTTAGAAAAAGTAACATTTTCAACTAAAGCTTTACAGATTATTTTATTATCAACAAATGCATCGTTAGTTTTGTCCACTTTAAATGGTGAAAAAATAAATACTAGAATTAATAAAAGAAAAGTTAACATTATACGTGATAAGGAAAATTTATTCATAAATAAGCACCTCTTAAATGTAAAATATTACAATGGTTATAACATAATATTTATAGTAAGCATTATAACGGAATATACCTAATACTTAATATGACAAGATTCAGAAGCATAGAAATTTTTATTGGAGACATTAATAGCATTTGACAGTAACAAAAAATAGTAATAATATAATATTGGCAAATGCTATTAAATATAGGGAGATGATTTTATGTCAGATTGTAATTCATGTTCATCAAAGGATGGATGTAATAAGGATAAGGAAAGTTGTATGATTGAAAATAATCCTTTGAATAAGGTAAAGAAAATTATTGGTGTTATGAGTGGTAAGGGAGGAGTAGGTAAATCTTCAATTTCTGTTATTGTTGCAAAACAATTAAAAGCACTTGGATATAGTGTTGGTGTTTTAGATGCAGATATAACAGGACCAAGTGTTCCAAGGCTTCTTGGTGTAGAAAATAAAAAGGTTGCTATGGCTGAAAATGCTATGTATCCTGTAGAAACTAGGGATGGAATTAAAGTTATGTCTTTAAATTTATTAATGGAAAATGAAGAAGATCCTGTTCTTTGGAGAGGTCCTATAATTTCAGGAATGGTTAAACAATTTTGGACTGATGTACTTTGGGAAGAACTTGATTATTTAGTAATTGATATGCCGCCAGGAACAGGAGATGTGGCATTAACAGTTATGCAATCTATTCCGATTGATGGAGTTGTTATGGTTTCTGTTCCACAAGATTTAGTTTCGATGATAGTATCAAAAGCTGTAAATATGGTAAAGAAGATGGATATTAATCTTTTAGGTGTTATTGAAAATATGAGTTATATAACTTGTGCTAAATGTGGAGATAAAATGAAACTCTTTAATGGAGATAATACAGAAAAGTTTTTAAAAGATATGAATTTAAAGCTTTTAGGAGAACTTCCTATGCTAAATAGTATAAATAACCTAGGACAATATGATAATGCACATATAGATGAAAGTTTAGAACTAATATTTGACCCTATAGTTAAAAATATTATTAGAGAGTTAGAATAATATTTTTAATAATATTATGAAGAAATAAGGGAGAGTGTGTTATGGAAAAAATTCAAGGAAATATGAAATCATGCCTTCAACCAATGCCTAAAGTATTAGTTTCATGTAGAGATACTAATGGTAAGAATAATGCGTTAGCAGTAGCATATTGTGGGAATTGCAGTTATGATCCACCAATGGTTATGGTAGGAATTGTTCCTTCAAGATATTCTTATAATATCATAAAAGAAACTGGTGTTTTTGTAGTAAATCTTGTAACAAAAGAGCAACAAGAAATGTTTGATTATTTAGGTAGTCATAGTGGTAGAGATGAGGATAAATTTTCAGAATTAAATATTAAAGTTCAAGAAGGAATTAAGGTAAATGCACCTTTATTAGCAGATTGTCCTATAAATATTGAGTGTACAGTAGTGGATTCGATAATGACAGGTTCACATGAAATGTTTATAGGCAAGGTTGAATATGTTCATACTATTAGAATAAAATAATTATTTTAGAAAGCATTCTTTTATAAGTTGTAAAACAAAAATAAAAGGAATGCTTTATTTATTTGCAGATAATTTCAAATTATTAATGGCATTTGACAAAAAAATATTATTTCTATGTATAAAAAAATAAAAGTTACACAAGATAAAATTGCAAAGGAGATGTTTTATTATGCAAATAACTTTAAGTCAAAAAGAAAGAATGTTACTAGAGGATCAAAAAAGTCATGAACAAATTTGTATCGAAAAGTATTCTAATTATGCAAATCAAGCGCAAGACAATCAATTAAAACAAATATGTAAGGCTAATGAACAAATGGAAAGAAATCATCTTGACACTATTAATCAATTACTAAGTGGTAATATTCCTCAAATGAATCAAAAGCAAAATCAAAATGCTGCGCAAAATATGAATACTACTCAAGCAGCAGTAAGTAATATATCTGACAAGGATATGTGTTCAGATTTATTAATGACAGAAAAATATGTTTCAGGGACTTATGATACCACAATTTTTGAATTTAGAGATACACAAGTTCGTGATGTATTAAATCATATACAAAAAGAAGAACAAAAACACGGAGAATCTATATTTAAGTATATGGAGAGTAAAGGAATGTATAATGTTCAATAGTTATTAAAAGTTTAGTGAAAGCACAAAAAGAGTTTGCAATTAAAAAGCAAAACCTCTTTTTGTGTTTTTATTTAGTTACACTATATTTAGATATTGTTTTATAGTTATTGGCTTTTGACAATAATTATAAATTGGAGTAATATGAAAATGGAAAATTCAAATATATAGTTTTCTTTTTAGTTTTTGGATGTTTTGGAGCTATTGCAAGTGGAAGTATGACAATGCAACTTGCAAAGGGAAAAACTTTAGAAGAAGCTTTGCAAATTACTGAAGAAGATATTATACAAGCTTTAGGGGGATTACCAGAGGATAAAAAGCATTGCTCAAATCTTGGTGTTAAGGCACTTAGAAATGCTATTGATAATTATTATAGTGAGGAGAAAAAGGAATGAGTTTAAAAATAACAACTCTTATTGAAAACAATTCTGATGAAAATAAGAGTTTACTTAGTGAACATGGACTTTCTTTATATATAGAAACTGATGAAATCAAGATTTTGTTTGATACAGGTCAAAGTGGGGATTTTATTAAAAATGCAGAGAAATTAAAAATTGATTTGAATAATTTAGATTATGTCATTGTACAGGTTATATGGCAGTAGCACATTTAGAAAGTGAGTTTGGGAATAAATTTGTCTATAATAATACTGGAAATGTAATAGAATTGGATTAAGTGAATCTTAGATATTTTATAGTATTAAAAAAGTATGTAATAAAGAATTATTTTATAGTTGCTTTAGAAATTTCCCAAATCTTTTTTATAACCAAATTACGGAGTGCTCTTTCAATAAAGTCTTCATTCCAAGGACTTTTAGATAAGAATTTTCCTATATTCGTTCTATGCCTGAAAGGCATAAGGTCGGCTACGTCAGTAACTTTACCTGCAAATCCTTTTTTTTATCATAGCACTCATAATAAGAGCTATAAGTAGTAGTGAATTTATACGACAATCATTAGAATTGCACCTTTTTTTTGCAAGAATTGTGAAAGAACACTCATTCTTTTTACAAGTAGGTTTTACACCAAAGAATTCAAATTATATAGATGAGGCAGATGCCTTTAGAAAAGTAGACATAAATCCCTCTTCTATAATTATATATTATAAAATGTATGATTGAAGTAATGAAAATGTTCTTTAATAATTTACTTTTTGCTAAATCAGAAATAGTAGACTAAATATTTATACTATCCTATTGTAATGTTTTAACTTGATTTTATTATTGTCATTCTCGATAAGTGTGCTATTTAACACTTACTTTTATAATAAAAATTAACACAAAAGATGCAACTAGAATAATGATTGCATCTTTATTAACGAAATTATTACTATAAAACTCCTACATCACTCTTCCTGGTAATACTGCATCCAAGATTCCAATAACTATAGCTGCTAATAATGCTCCTATTATAGATACGCTCATGTTAGGAATT
>NZ_JAJFUC010000007.1 GCF_021372645.1 Clostridium sp.
AAATCATCAATTATAAATAATGTATTCTTTGAAAGTATATTTAAGGTAAAAGCGGTTATAGGGAACTTCATTGAAAATATAAATAAAGTTCCTACACAAATAATAGACAGGCTTTGCATTAGAATGTAGAAACTTTATTAGAACATATATAATATGAAATATGTTTTGTAAGAATTTTAATATAAGAGGTGCACGCATGAGAAAAATAAAAGTTATGAGTGTTTTTGGAACAAGGCCTGAAGCTATAAAAATGGCCCCGCTTGTAAAACAACTTGAAAAGAATGAAAGAATTGAAAGTATTGTATGTGTTACAGCACAGCATAGGGAAATGCTTGATCAAGTTTTAGATATCTTTAAAATCAAACCTGATTTTGATTTTAATATAATGCGCCAACGTCAAAGTTTAACTGGAATCACTACTAGAGCTTTAGATAGGCTTAATGAGGTCATGTGCGAAGTTAAACCTGATATAGTACTTGTACATGGAGATACAACAACTACTCTTACTGGTGCTTTGGCAGCCTACTACAATCAAATTAAAGTAGGACATGTCGAGGCTGGACTTAGAACATATGATAAATATCAACCTTTTCCAGAGGAGATGAATAGAAAGTTAACTGGAGATTTGACAGATTTACATTTTTGTCCAACCGCATTTGCTAAAAATCATCTGCTAAAAGAGAATGTGAATGAGGAAGCTATCTTTATAACTGGGAATACAGTAATAGATGCATTATCAACTACTATAGATGAAGAATATAAGTTTAGCGTAAATGAGCTTAATAATATAGATTTTATAAATAAAAAAGTAATTTCTATAACTGCTCATAGACGAGAAAATCTTGGCAAGCCTCTTATAAATATATGTAATGCAATTAAAAAGATTGTGGATAGAAATGAAGATGTAGAAGTAGTATATGCTGTTCATAAAAATCCAGCTGTTCAAGAGCCTGTAAGAGAAATTTTAGGTGGTAATGAAAGAATACATCTTTTAGATCCTCTAGATTTAAAAGATATGCATAATCTTATGAAGCGTTCTTATTTTGTTATGACAGATAGTGGAGGACTTCAAGAAGAAGTTCCATCTATGGGTAAGCCTGTTCTTGTTCTTAGAAATGTGACAGAGAGACCAGAAGGTGTTAAGGCAGGTACACTTAAATTAGCAGGTAATGAAGAATCAGTTATCCTTGAAATGGCTCAAGAATTATTAACTAATAAAGAAATATATCAAAAAATGGCTCAGGCTCAAAACCCTTTTGGAGATGGAGATGCATCTAAAAGAATAGTAGAAATAATTCTTTATTATTTTAATATTAAAGAGGAAAGACCTATAGATTTTATAGTAGAATAATTGAATTTATTAGATATAAGTAATCAATTATATCTTGAAAGGAAATAAAAGATTATGTTGGAAAATATAAAGACTGTTTTTAGAGAGAACTTCGAAAATAGAAATAGATTATTTAGATTGGCAAATTATGAGCTTAAAGCTCAAAATAATGGAACAATGTTTGGTTTTTTGTGGAATTTCCTTAATCCGGCACTTCAAATATTCGTATTTTGGTTTGTTTTTGCCATAGGTTTAAAATCATCGGTACCACAAGGCAATTATCCGTATATTATATGGATGATCGTAGGAATTATACCTTGGTTTTATATAAGCACAGCACTAAGTAATACAGGAAATGCAATACATGCATATAGCGGTGTACTTAAAAGGATGTATATGCCAATGTCTATTGTTCCTGTAAAATCAGTATTATCAGCACTTATTGGTCATTTTTGGGCTATGCTAGTAGTTGTGGGAGTTATATTTGGTTCAGGCTATTCTATTAGTCATTACTGGTGGCAAACTTTTTATTTTATATTTTGCAGTTTTGCATTTTTAGTTGGATATGCTCTTTTTGCATCTGCTATTGTTGTTATTTTTAGAGATTTTCAAAAAATTATGGCATCGGTTATTAGACTTTTATTTTATATTACACCAATTGTTTGGGTTCAGGATAAATTACCTGAAAATCTTAAGTTTATTCTAAAATTAAATCCGTTTGCTTACATTATTGATGGGTATAGAGATAGTTTGCTTTATGGAAGAAGTATTATGTGGCATTGGAAACAAGGTGTATTTTTTTGGATTATAACTATAGTAATATTTATAATAGGTTGTAACATACATATGAAATTTCGTAAGCAATTTATAGATTTAATTTAAGATTGGTTTGGTGAATTAAATGGATAACAATTTAGCAATTAAGTGTACAAATTTATATAAAAAATACACACTATATTCTGGAGATTTTGAAAGATTAAAAGGTCTTTTTTTGCCTTTTTATAAACCAAAGGAATTTGTAGCACTTTCAAATATTAACTTAGAGTTTAAAAAAGGTGAAATTGTGGGTTTAATAGGTCTTAATGGCTCAGGGAAATCTACATTAGCAAGTATTATAACTGGAATAACATATCCTACAGAGGGAACAGTTGAAGTCGATGGAGAAGTAAATATGCTTTCAGCTAACGCTGGTATGGAAAATCATCTTACAGGAGTTGAGAACATAGATTACAAATGCCTTCTACTAGGTTTTGATAGAAGTCAAACAGAAATGATAAAAGAAGATATTATTAAGTTTGCAGACATAGGAATTCATATAAATCAACCATTAAGAACCTATTCAAGTGGTATGCGTTCTAGATTAGGTTTTGCTATATCTGTTCATATGAATCCTGATATACTAATAATTGATGAGGCTTTAGCAGTTGGTGATAATAGTTTTACTGATAAATGTCTTGATAAGATGAATGAATTTAAAGAAAAAGGAAAAACAATACTTTTTGTTAGTCACTCAGTTACACAGATGAATGATTTTTGTGATAAAGTAGTTTGGTTAAATAAAGGGAATATTGTAGGAACTGATATTCCTGAAAAAATTATTATACCTTATTGTGGTTTTGCTAGAGAGTTTAATGCTATGTCAAATGATGAACGAAATAATTTAAATGTTAATTTAAAAGAATATCAAGAAAAATTTTTGTAGTTAAGGGATGAGAATACTTATGGCAAATGATGATAAAATTTATGAATCTTATATAGGGAATCTTGGTGAGGAAAGTAAAAACAATACAAATAAAAGAATTAACTGGATTTTAAATGAAGTTAAAGATGCAAGGGATATACTTGATGTTGGCTGCTCTCAGGGTATAATATCTTTACTTATGGCAAAAGAGAGCGAAAAGGTTCTTGGGTTAGATATACAGAAAGAAGCTGTTGATTTTGCCAATACATTATTGAAAGAAGATTTTAAAGATGTTAAGAATAATATAGAATTTCGTTGCATTAACTTTTTGGATTTTAATGAAAATATGGTATTTGATACAATTGTTATGACCGAAGTATTAGAGCATCTAGAAGCTCCTTGTGACTTTATTATACACACAAAGAAATATTTGAAAGACAATGGTTCATTAGTTATAACGGTACCTTTTGGTGTTAATAATCACCCTGACCACCATTCTACCTTTTATTTAAGTAATATAATAGATATTATTGAAAAAGAGTTTCAGGTAGAAAAAGTTGAGTATATGGGGAGGTGGATTGGATTAGTTGCTAAAAAATGTGAAGTAATAAATAAATTTAATTATACTAATGAAGACGTGGCTTTATTAGAAAAAAACTTCTCGGAAATTGATTGGTCAATGACTAGAAGAATAGAAAAATTATATTCTGATAATATTAAAGTAAATAAAAAATATAAGGAGTCAACTGAAACATATTCTACTCTTAAAGAAAAATATAATAATAGTCTTGAAGTGAATAATAATTTAAAAGAAAAATACAATAATAGTCTTGAAGTGTATAACAATTTAAAAGAAAACAATAAAAAACTGATTAATGAAAAAAAGGAACTATCGAATATTATTGAAAAACTTCTAAGTGACCTTAACGATGAAATATCAATTTTAAAGGAAAATAAGGCTTTAATAAATAAGCTAGAAACACAAAAGAATTATCTTAAACATGAAAATAATGAACATAGAAGAAAACTATCATTGATTATAGATACATTTATTGGCAAGATTGGTATAAGAGTTTATAAGATGTTAAAAAAATTAAAGGCTAAATTAAAATAGGGAGGTGCATTGATTTGTTAGATTTAAGTTTTATAGATAAGCGAATAAATTACCTTGAAAAACAAAATAAAATAATTATTGATACCGTTGGAAAAATGGGGATTAAGATAACACAAAAAAATGAAATTAAAACAAATTCTGTGCGTAACTTTAATTTAGATATAGAGAATTTAAAAGACTTAAGGGTAGCGTGTATTATGGATAGGTTTACTCTTGATAGCTATTCTCCAGAATGTAATTTGTTAGAGGTAACTCCAGAGGGATGGAAAAGCGAAATAGATGAATTTAAACCTCATATGCTTTTTATTGAGTCAGCATGGCAAGGTAAAGATGGTTTATGGTACAGAAAAATAGCTAACGGAAGCAAGAAATATTTTGAAATGACAAGCTATTGTCAGGATAAAAATATACCTATTGTTTTTTGGAATAAGGAAGACCCTATTTATACTGATATATTTATGATAGCTGCTAGAATGGCGGATTTTGTTTTTACAACAGATATTGACTGTGTTAAACAATATAAAAACTCTCTTAAGCATGATAATATATATCATCTTCATTTTGCAGCACAACCTAAAATACATAATCCTATTGAAAAATATAATCGAAAGGATAAATATTGCTTTGCAGGTGCATACTACCATAAATATGTGAAAAGATGTGAAGTCTTTGATGATTTTTCAAAGTTTTTTATGGAAACTAAAGGTTTTGATATTTATGATAGAAATTATAAACATGCTCGACCAGAACATGAATTCCCTAAAATGTATGATAAATATATACTTGGAAGTTTAGATCCTAGTGAAATTGATATTGCATACAAGGGTTATAATTTTGGAATAAATATGAATTCCGTTCATCAGTCACAGACTATGTTTGCACGACGTGCATTCGAAATGATGGCATCTAATACTGTCACAGTAGGTAACTATTCAAGAGGTACAAAAAATTATTTTGGAGATTTAACTATATGTACTAATGATGGTGAAACATTAAAACAAAATATAAATAAGTGGTGTAAAAATACTGCTGATTTTAGAAAATATAGATTACTTGGATTAAGAAAAGTATTAAATGAACATTTGTATGAGGACAGACTTTCTTACGTTGTAGAAAAAGTGTTTAATAAAAATATTAAAAAACCATTACCTACTGTAAATATTTTAGCAAAGGCTAATGATGAAGCAGAAATTAAAAATATTATTAATTCTTTTAAAAAGCAAAAATATAATTCTAAAAAGCTTTACATATTTACTGAATGTAAATTAAACAAAAATATTGACGATGTAATTTGTTTAACAGCTGATGATATAAAAGAAAATATAATAACTAAATTTGGTCAGAATGGATACATTACAATATTTAATTGTAAAAATTATTATGGTGAAAATTATTTGTTAGATTTTGCTCTTAACACTCGTTATGGAGAGTTTGGTGGTGTTGGTAAGGCTGATTACTATTCAAAAGATGAAGATATTATTTCTATAACTAGTACTAATAGTAATTATAAAGAAGTAATTAGTTTAAAGACAGATAGAGCTATGTTTAAGAATAACTTATTTAAAAATTATACTATTAGTCAGCTCTTTGAATTAAGTGAAATTACAGATAAGAAACTTTTAGCTATTGACGAGTTTAATTTTTGTGAGAATTTAGTAAGTGATAATTGTGAAGTAGTTGATGATATTATTATTCATGATCAAGGTATTTCAATGGCAAGAATTGAAAATATGGCAGAAAATATAGAAATGGATAAATTTTCATATATTGGGTTATCACTGTCAAATGACGATTTATTTAATAACATGAAACAATCTAAAGATTCGCCTGTTATTTTTAGTAAAATTAACAATTCAGTAAAATTTGTTAGTACTCTTGATAAGGAAACTAATCATTATGTCAACATAGAACGATTATTTAACGTAAATGAATTTTTAGAGGATGGACATATAAATTTAGTTTTTAATGGAGTAGGAAGTCTCGACTGTATAGGAACGTGTATTTTTTACGATAAAGATAAAAAGAAAATATCTCCTGTGTTTACTAATATTAATAGATTATATAAGGCAGAAGTACCGCAAAATGCTATGTTTTTCAAATTATGTTTTAGATTTAGAGGAAGTGGGGAACTAAAACTCAGTGAAATTTTAGTGGGTGCAAGTAAAAATACTGAAGAAAAGGCTTGTTTTGTTTCACGTTCTAATGTACTTGTATTGTCAAATCATTATCCTTCTTCTGAATCACTTTACAGAAACATGTTTGTGCACAAACGCATGACTGCTTACAAAGAAGATGGTTTTGTATATGATATGATGCGTATGAATATTTATGCTAAAAATGAGTATAGAGAGTTTGAGGGTATTAACGTAGTTGAGGGACTGGGAGAGACGCTTGCAAATATTCTTGAAACAGGTAATATTGATACAGTTTGTGTTCATTTCTTAGATAAGCAAATGTGGGAAGTTTTAAAATGCTTTAAGGATAAAATTAAGATTATAGTATGGTTACATGGTGCTGAAATTCAGCCATGGTGGAGAAGGAAATTTAATTATAAAACTGATGAGGAATTGGAAAAAGCAAAAAAAGATTCGGATTTACGAATGAAATTTTGGAAGGAAGTTTTTTCACATTATAAAGAGATGAGAATTCACTTTGTTTTTGTTTCAAAATACTTTTTTGATATGATAATGGAGGATTATAAAATATCAATGAATGATGAGGATTATAGCATAATCCATAACTGTATTGATACTAATCTTTTTAAGTATTATAAAAAAGATTCTGAAGATAGAAAAAATATTATATCTATAAGACCATATTCAAGCAAAATATATGGTAATGATTTGTCAGTAAAAGCTGTACTTGAACTTAGCAAAGAAGACTTTTTTAAAAATATAAATTTTACATTCATTGGTGACGGAGATTTATTTGATGAAGTATTAAAACCATTAAAGAAATTTTCTAATGTAACTATAAAAAAACAATTTTTAAGACAACAACAAATTTCAGAAATTTACCAAAATAGTGGAGTAGTTCTTATCCCTACAAGAGGGGATACGCAAGGAGTTTCTCGTGATGAAGCAATGTCATGTGGTGTTGTGCCTATTACAAATGCTATTGCGGCTATTCCAGAATTTGTAGATGACAAATGTGGAATACTTGCAGACGGGGAAGATTATATTGCAATGGCTAAAGGAATAGAAAAATTATATAATGAGCCACAATACTTTTTAGAACTTTCAGAAAGTGCAGCTCAAAGGGTAAGAAATCAGACATCTAAAAAAATTACTATTGATAAAGAAATTCAGTTAATTAATAATATTAATTAGGAGTTATGATATGGAATTAAATGAAAGCATATTTGATGTTGATGTTGGGACTTTTAGAAATAATTTGAAATGCAAAATTGTGTTAAGAGATATTGTATCTGATAATTTTCAATATGCTTTTTATTTGATATATGATAAAGAAAGAATCGACACCAAATATTATACAAAGAATAATACTGCAGAGTTTCATTTGACAGACGATGGAGAATATAGTGTTGTCGGATTTGTTAAATATGAAGAAGAAGTGGCAATAAAAAAGTCTCAAAGTATAAATTTTAAATTTAATTCAGATTATCCTGTTGAGTCAGAAGGTTTTGAGAAAAATCCTATACCGATTAGTATTTTTGGAAGCTGTGTTTCTAGGGATTTGCTAGAATTTGATAGACGAAAAAAATTTAATTTAAGAACTTATGTTGCTAGACAATCAATAGTTTCAGCTGTTTCACCACCTATAAAATGTAATGTAGAAGATATAAATTTGCAATCTAAATTTCAAAGAGAAATGGTATATAATGATCTCGCTAAGGAAACATTTGAACGTTTTAAAGGTGATGGGAGTAAGTATTTAATGATTGATTTAATAGATGAAAGATATAAAATATTAAAATATAATCAATTAGGGGCTGAGTCTGTAATAACTTATTCAGCTTCCTTGCAGGAAAGTGGATATTTAAAAGAATTAGATATTATACCAAGAAAGAAAAAAAGGAAGATATTTGGTGGTAAATCATATTATGTTTATAATAAAAAATTAGATTGGTATTTGAAAGAGTTTTGTGATAGGATTTTAAATATTTATAAATCACAAAATATAATTATTCATAAATGTAAAATGGTTGATTATTACATTAATTCTTTAGGGACTATATCCAAATTTGATATAAATAATCTAAGCAACAATAAAAAAGTCAATGATTTATTAGATTATATGTATGATTATTTAGAAGCTAATATTCCTAATTCTATGGTTATTGATATTTGTGATAGTTTTTGTGCTGATGAAAACCATAAATGGGGGCTTGCACCTATGCACTATGAACAGGAATATTATGTGAAAGCTTTTGCAGAAATTCAGAAGATGTTGGTTGGAAGAAAATAATGAATTTTAGGATTTTCTAATGATAGAAATAAAATAGTATTATTCAAAAAGTAGCTGTTGTATTTTACCACAGCTATTTTTTACAGTATTTAATAAAAGTGGGGTTAATGAAATGAAAAGTTTGTTTTATAAATTATATAAGAAATTTGATGATATTCCATTAATTGCAATAATAGCATATTATGTATATGGTGTATTGATTCCAATGCTTACAGGAAAAAATAAATCATGTAA
This sequence comes from Clostridium sp., assembly GCF_021372645.1. Taxonomy (GTDB): domain Bacteria; phylum Bacillota; class Clostridia; order Clostridiales; family Clostridiaceae; genus Clostridium. Next base: position 8,788 of record NZ_JAJFUC010000007.1, read on the forward strand.
ATATAATAGTGATAGTATAAAATTTGTTTCAAAAAATTATGATAAAGCAAAATATTATAAAGATGTAAAAATTGCATTTGTATGTGATGAGATGACATATAAAAGTTTTAAAGATGAATGTAATGCTGTATTTTTAACACCATCAAACTGGTTACAGGTAATGAAAGATTTTCAGCCAGATATCTTTTTCTGTGAATCTGCGTGGAATGGAATTGAGGAATACAAAGATTGTTGGAGAGGAAAAGTTTATAAAAGTAAAAATATTCTTTTTAATAATCGTAAGGATATTTTCAACATTTTGGATTATTGTAAAAAAAGTAAAATTAAAACTGTTTTTTGGAATAAGGAAGATCCAATTTTTTTTGATAACCCAAAATATAATTTTAGTGATACAGCAATATACTTTGATTACATATTTACCACCTGTGGCGAATGTGTGTCAAAATATAAGAATTTAGGACATAAAAATGTTCATACACTTATGTTTGGATTTTCTGAGAAAATTTTTAACCCTATAAACTCAAATAATAAAAAAAATGTAGCTATATTTGCTGGTAGTTGGTATGCTGACCTCCTTGAACGATGTAAGGATATGCTTGAAACATTTAAAATGGTTCAAGATAAGAATATTCAATTAAAAATATATGACAGAAATTATAACACTTCAAACCCTTTAAAAATATTTCCGCAGAAGTTTAGTTCTGTTATATTTAAAAATGTACCTTTTGAGAATTTGAAAAATATATATAAAGAAGCTAATTTTGCAATTAATATTAACACAATAAAAAATTCTGAAACAATGTTTGCAAGACGAGTTTTTGAGCTTATGGCATGTAATACTTGTGTTATTAGTAATGACTCAATAGGGATGAAAAAAATGTTTGGTAAAAATGTTTGGTTTTTAGGAGAAGACTTTGATTTTACTTCAATTAAAGAGACTTGTGCTGAAAATGTTCAGTATGTTATGGAAAATCATACAAATAGTGAAAGAATTAAACAGGTATATGATGATATTGGTATTAACTATATTGATGATAATGAAAATTTGACTGTTATTTACGATAATTGTGATTTAGAACAATGTAAAGAACATTTCAAATCTTTAATTTATGAAAATAAAAAGGGTTTTATAATTAAATATAATAGAGTTATAAACATTGAAGATGAAAAAGATATTAAGGATATAAGTTATTTTGGAGAAAATTACAAAACAGATTATTTTATCACTTTTAAATCACTAAATAAGTTAACGTTTGATATTAAAAAGGCTATAGTACATTTTTGTTATGTAGATGACTTTGTGGGTATTTGCGGTGGTAGTAATAAGTTTATTGTTCAAAAAAGTAATGATTACTACAATTGTGTATTTAAAGGTTACTATCTAAAAAAAGTAATACTTAATTGCAGTGGAAAATTTGAAAAGTATACAATTTGAGTATTGTTGAAATGTATATATTATTGTTTTATAATGTATATAGTATTGTTTTATAATGTATATATTAATTTGAGTAAATCTAATTTGAATGGGGAAATAAATATGAAAATTTGTGTTATTGGTTTAGGTTATATTGGACTACCTACTTCTGCTATGTTTGCAAGTAGTGGATGTGAGGTTGTTGGGGTTGATGTTACATCATCAGTTGTAGAAACATTAAATAAAGGTCATATACATATTGAAGAGCCTGGACTTGAAGAAGTTGTTAAGAAGAATGTTGAGAATGGTACTTTTCGTGCATCACTAACACCAGAAAAAGCAGATGCTTTTATTATTTCTGTACCGACTCCTAATAACGATGATGAAAACTTAAGTTGTGATTTAACATATGTTTTAAAAGCAACAGAATCTATAATTTCTTATGTGAAAAATGGTAATGTTGTTATAATTGAATCTACTATTGCACCAAGATCAACAGAGGATTTTATAAAACCTATTTTTGAAAAAGCAGGTTTTAAAATTGGACAAGATATATTTCTTGCGCATTGTCCAGAAAGAGTATTACCGGGTAAAATCTTATTTGAATTGAAAAATAATAATAGGATAGTTGGTGGTATTACACCAGAATGTACTGAACGTGCTGCTAAGATTTATGAAACTTTTGTAGAAGGTGAAATAATTAAAACAGAAGCTAAAACAGCCGAACTTAGCAAATGCATGGAAAATACATTTAGAGATGTAAATATTGCTCTTGCAAATGAACTTACAAAAGTTTGCTATAAATTAGACATTAATGTGCTGGATGTTATAAATATGGCCAATAAACATCCAAGAGTTAATTTACATTTTCCGGGGCCGGGAGTTGGAGGACATTGCTTAGCGATTGACCCATATTTCATAGCAGCAAAAGCACCAGATGAAGCAAAAATAATTCGTCTTGGAAGAGATACGAATTGCAGTATGCCACAGTTTGTTGCAAAGAAAGTTGAAATGCTTGTAAGTGATATCGATAATCCTAAAATAGCTATATTTGGTATGACTTATAAGGGCAACGTAGATGATGTTAGAGAAAGTCCAGCTATTGAAGTAGTAGAGATGCTTAAGGAGAAAGGGTATAATGTTGTGATAAATGATCCTCATGTTAAAAACCTTGAATATGCTCAGATGAGCCAAGCTGTTTCCAATGCGGATATAATTGTTGTACTTACAGATCATAATGAATATAAAAAATTTAACCATAAAGAAGTTGCTCAAGAAATGAGAAATCCTCGACTTTTTGATACGAAGGGAATCGTAAAAGAGCAAGAAGGATCTGGTTTGGAAGTTATTAATTTTGGTAATTTATATAAATATAAAAAATAACCTATTAAAAATTAATGATTAAAATTATCAAATTTTTTGAATAAATATTATAGGTCAGGATAGTGCAATCGAATTTGTAGCAGTTGCTACTATTGGTGGTCATAGCCTTCTAATGTTCAGAGTTCTCCTGGTTGTGGGAAATCAAGGGTAGCAAAAAGAATATATATAATATTATAGTCTATGATAAATGAAGAAACATTAAAAGGAGCTATCTATAGATTATAATGGGATTTTGTGTTTAGATGTAATTAATAAAAACATTGATGAAGGCATATCAAGATGGAAGTTCATCATTTAAAGTTATTGTAGATAAGAGAATTATTGATGATAAAGAATTTCTTGATATTGATAAATTAAATGGTATTATTTGATGAATTGTAAAATATAATAGATGATATAAGTAAATATCCTAGAAAAGATTGGGAAGTCAAGAGATTTAATTATTTCTTGGCTTTTAATGTGTGCCCAGCATGGGCATGTACTAATTGGTGAAAGTCCGTGATGGGGGCTGATAGTGTCAACCATTAGCTTAAGACAAGGGTGTCCATCGTAAGGTGGAATCTGAAGGAAGTTGGCGGCAAAGCTTTGGTCTGAGGTATACGAATTACATTTGAGGCTCAATTCTGTGGGTAAGCTTGCACTATAAAGTAAAGCCCAATAACTATCTGATACAAACTTCGGTCACAAGTTCCCTCAGTAGGGTGACTGTCACCAACTGTATAGAAAAGATATAATAAAATTAAAGATAGTATTACCAGATGGTCAGTCTTTTATATATTCAGTACCAGTCATGAAATATTGGGAATATACTGACAAAGAGCTTATAGAGAATAAAATGTATCCTTTAATAAAGCTTCTTCATCTCTTAAAATTGTATTTTGATTTTTTCATAAATTTGGTTTTAAAAGCAATATTTTTTACATTTTATAAATATGAAAAAATATTACTAGAAATCAAAATTTCCAGTAATATTTCAATAATAAATCTATTAATAACACAAAGTTATCTAGAGTCTCTAATTTTTTAAATGTTTAGTGTCTTTAACTATATTATTCGGCGAATATTATTTCAGCAAAATCAATTTTTCCATCAAGTTCGTTATTAGAAACTACGTTTATTTTGAAAACATCAAATTTATTATTCCATTCAAGTCCAGCTGGAGATATGTTATCTGCGTCACCTGCATCAATACCTATTAAC
>NZ_JAJFUC010000009.1 GCF_021372645.1 Clostridium sp.
TAATCAAATGAAATATAAATGTGAAAAATATGGTATAGAATTTATTCAAGTACCCACATTTTATCCTTCAAGTAAAACTTGCAGTCATTGCGGAGCTATCAAGAAAGATTTAAAACTTTCAGATAGAGTTTATAAATGTAGATGTGGCTTTACTTGTGATAGAGATAAAAATGCTTCATATAACCTTGCAAACTATGGTTTAGAATTATCACTTTAAAGATATTCTAAATTGGGAAGTCGTTATATCCCAATACTTTTTAAGTAGCAAAGCCTATTGAGTGTTATAGCAAACAGGAGTAGCCTTGGCAAAACTGGACACTATGAAGTAGGGAAGAAACAAAATTATAGACTTTTATATTCTTTTTGTAAAGTTTTATAGAATTTTGGTAACGGTTACCTTAACATCATATATTTTAGATAATTCAGAAGAAATAAGAATTAACAAACGTCCATCAATAATTATTTGTCCTGGTGGAGGATTTTTGTTTGTGGATTTTCAGCAGGTGGACACTTAAGTGCTAGTTTAGGTGTACATTGGCAAGATGAATTGCTAAAAGAAAAATTTAATGTAGATAATGAATTATTTAAACCAAATGGACTTATATTGGGATATCCTGTATTAGACTATACTTTAATGAAAGAACTAATGTTAGAAAAAGGTGATAAATTCTTAGAAAGGTATTGGGAAGTATCTAACAATGCTCTTTTTGGAGAACCAAATCCATCGGATGAATATATTAAAGAGTTAAGTCCTGTAAATTATGTGACTAGTAAAACACCACCTATATTTATGTGGCACACAGCTAGTGATGGATTAGTAAGTGTAAGAAATTCAATAAACTTTGCAACTGAATTATCTAAAAATGGAATTTCATATGAGCTTCACATATTTGAAAGTGGTGTACATGGATTATCTCTTTGTAATGAAGTTACAGCAAATGAAGATTCCCATATTAATGCAGAAGTTAAAGTTTGGTTTGATATAGTTTTAACTTGGCTTAAAAAATATTCATTATAATTAATATTTAAATGAGACTATTGCAAAATGGAAATATAATTTCTATTTTGCAATAGCTTAATTTTTGTGAGAATAAAAAGCAAACAGGCGTGATTAAAGTTAATGGTAAAACTTATTGCTTAAACGCAGCTGGTGCAATGAAAACTGGAAAGGCTTCAGTAAAATTATCACACCATAATTTGAAGAAATCTTTGGATATAGAATTATAAGGTGATATTATGGTATTAACAGATCAATAATTAAGAAGGAGACTAATTAATGAAAAATATATTTTATTATAATACGAAGATTGGAAGAATTGGAATAGAAGAAAACGGTATGGCTATTACAAGATTGGATTTTATAGATAAAGATATGCAAGAAGAAATAACAGAAAAAAATGAAACAGCATTATTAAAAGAAGCTATAAAAGAGCTTAATGAGTATTTAGATGGAAAACGCAGTTCATTTGATTTACCGCTAGAGCCTCAAGGAACTGAATTTCAAAAGAAAGTCTGGAATGTCTTAAAAGAAATTCCTTTTGGTGAAACAAGAAATTATGGTGAAATTGCAAAGATAATTGGAAATGAAAAAGCATCAAGGGCTGTTGGAATGGCTAATAATAAAAATCCAATTGCTATTATAGTTCCTTGCCATAGAGTAATTGGAGCTAATGGTAAATTAGTTGGTTATGCAGGTGGACTTGATTTAAAGGAAAAACTTCTTAATTTGGAGAAGAATTATGCAAATAATTAAGACAAAATGTTGATGATATTCAAGCTTGTAGCATAACAACAAAAAAAGCAATCTGCATTAGAAATATATCAGATATTACAAAGGAGCAATTTAGCATATATAAAAATAATTACTATCCATATGGCTCTGTAGCATCTATTTATTTGTGGAAAATATCTTTTGAGTAAAGTACATATAATATTTAAAGATGATCAAATGATTACGAAAGATATAGGGAGGAAAGACAATGTTAAAAATAGGATGTCACTTATCAACTTCAAAAGGATTTAAAAATATGGGAAAAGAAGCTCTTGAATTAAAAGCAAATACATTTCAATTTTTCACTCGAAATCCAAGAGGAAGTAAGGCAAAATCTATTGATAAAAAGGATGTAGCAGAATTCTTAGAATTAGCAAAAGAAAATAATTTTACTACAATATTAGCCCATGCACCTTATACATTAAATGCTTGTTCAGCAGATGAAAATATAAGAGCTTTTGCAAAAGAAGTAATGGAAGATGATTTAGCTCGAATGGAATATACACCAAATAGCTTGTATAATTTTCATCCAGGCAGTCATGTTAAACAAGGGGTAGAAGTTGGAATTAAATATATTTCTGACTTATTAAATGAAGTGTTAAAGCCAGAGCAAACAACAACTGTATTACTTGAAACAATGGCAGGCAAAGGAACTGAAATTGGACGCACATTTGAGGAGTTACAAGAAATCTTAAGTCGTGTAAAATTATCTAATAAGATGGGAGTATGCCTTGACACTTGCCATGTATATGATGCAGGATATGACATTGTTAATGATTTAGATGGTGTATTAGAACAGTTTGATAAAATAATTGGATTAGATAAATTATGTGCAATACATTTAAATGATAGTATGAATGTATTTGAAAGCCACAAAGATAGGCATGCAAAAATTGGAGAAGGTTCTCTTGGTTTAGAAGCGATTGCAAATATAATTAATCATCCTAAACTATGTAATTTACCATTTTTCCTTGAAACTCCAAATGAACTTGAAGGTTATGCAAAAGAAATAGTATTATTAAAAAGTCTTTACAAGAATTAATTTTAGTTGCCACATATTTAATTGCTTCCGCTATAGTTATTCCATCACCAAAAGCATAACTATTTTCTATTGGAATATCTAAATACTCTAATGCTTTTAAGATTCCTGTAGCTTTTGTATTTGTTTTTGAATATAACTCAAAAGATTTTTCTTCTACATTATGAATACAATCATAATTATCATTTCCTAAAGATAAACAATAGTCTACGTTTTTTTCATCGTTGCATAGCATTTCTATTTTAGATGTAGCGGAGTAGATCTTAGAGATGGAAATATTAGTGTTTCTGTATCAGAAGATTCAAATACTAAAAAAGCTATTATGAGTATATCTAAAGAGCTATATCTAATAGTATTGAATGAAAGATTTAATATAGATGGAACTTTCAATTTTTCTAATATAACAGATTTCCATAGTATTATTGCAGAAGCTTCGCCAAGTGATACTATCATGACTTTACTTAAAAAATATGATGTGAATTTACTTTAACGAGTATTCAATGCTAACAATAAAAAACGAAAACATATAAAAAGTTGTAGTGATAATGGGGCCTAAGGTTGTTAAAGATATAGTTATCCTTTCAAATAGTAAGACAGAAGTTTATAATAATATTAAAGTGTTAAATTAGACCTTAATATATAATACATCGAATATTCTACATAAGTGGAATCATCTAAGAATAATTTTAAGGAGTTTGATAAAAATGAAAACAGAACAAGGTCTAGTAATTGAGACGGTTGATAATATAGCTAAAATCAAAGTAGGCAGACATAATGATTGTAGTAACTGTGGCGGTTGTTCAGGTACTGATAGTGTCATTATAAGTGCAAATAATAAAATTGGCGCTACAGTAGGACAACGTGTAGTTTTTGATGTTAAGGAGGTAACCGTTTTAAGAGGTGCCTTTGTTGTGTTTATTTTTCCATTAATAGCCATATTTATTGGTGTATTGTTGGGAGGGGGAATAGGAAACTATATTGGAGCTGATATACATATTTTTCAAATAACAGGTGGAATAATTACTTTTTTATTATCTATAATATTTGTGAAATTATTTGATAAATCAGCTACTACAAGTGAAAAATCAAAGCCAGAAATTATTCGTATTTTATAATAATTACGTCGTATTTCATTATGATTACAGTATATTTTTTATGTAGAAGTTCTAATTAATAAAATTCATTATTTGAAGAGGAATTATTTATAATTAATAAAAATCTAAATCAAATTTAGGTGAATAAACGTTTTAGAACGGCTATTATGGTTAACTTATTTATTTTTATGAACTAGAGAGGTGATTGTTAATGTTAAAACGTTTTCTAGGAGGAATTCATCCTAAAGACAGCAAGGGATATACTTTTGATAAATCTATTGAATTTCCAACCTTACCATCTAATGTAATTATTCCAGTGAGCCAACATATAGGAGCTCATTGTGAGCCTATAGTGAAGATTGGTGATATAGTTAAGAAAGGACAAGTTATAGCTAAAAGTGAAGCTTTTATGCATAGTCCAATACATGCATCAATTTCTGGACAAGTTATTAATATTGCAGAAATGCCACATACGTCGTTAGTTAAATGTTTATCAATTGTTATTAAAAATGATGGCTTAGATGAATGGATTGAGGGTATTCCATTGCATCGCGAATGGGATGAATTAGGAAATGAAGAAATTCGTGATATTATTAAAAGAGCAGGAATAGTTGGACTCGGAGGAGCAACTTTTCCTACACATATTAAGCTTTCTCCAAATAAAGATAAGAACATAGATACGTTTATTGTAAATGCAGCAGAATGTGAACCTTATTTGACAGCAGATTATAGAATGATGCTTGAATATACTGAGCGTATAGTTACTGGTGTTAAAATAGTTATGAAGTTGCTTGGGGTTAGTAAAGGTATTGTAGGAATAGAAGATAATAAACCAGAAGCTGTAAAAGTTATGAAAGAAGCTTTTAAAGGAACCTCTGTTGAGGTAATATCTTTACCTACAAAATATCCTCAAGGTGCAGAAAAAATGCTGATAAAAGTACTTACTAATCGTGAAGTTCCATCTGGAGGATTACCTATGGATGTTGGTGTTGTAGTACAAAATGTTGGTACTACGGTAGCGATTTGTGATGCTGTAGTTAGTGGTATCCCATTAATAGAAAGGGTTACTACAGTTTCGGGAGATGCAATTAAGGAGCCTAAAAATTTATTATTAAGAATAGGGACGAGCTTTAAAGAGGCAATAGATTATTGTGGAGGATTCAATAAAACTCCTGAAAAAATAATTATGGGAGGACCAATGATGGGATTTGCTCAATTTACATTAGATGTACCCATAATTAAAGGAGTATCTGGTATATTAGCTTTAAGTACAGATGTTGTAAATTCTGGGGAAGAAGGTCCTTGCATTAGATGTGGAAGATGTGTTAAAGCATGTCCTATGGGCTTAGTACCAAGCATGTTAAGTATATTAGGTGAACGCCAAAGATATAAAGAAGCTAAAGATGAGTATGGTTTATTTAATTGTATAGAATGTGGAAGTTGTGTTTATATATGTCCAGCAAAACGCAATATTGTACAATATATAAAACATTCAAAAGCACAGAATTTAGGGCAATCAGCAAACAAATAGGGAGAGAAGGGATAAAATGAGTTCTGAAAATAAAGTACAGGGAATTAAAGTAAAGGAAATTGAAATGCAAGAAAGCACATTTACTGTTTCAGCCTCACCACATATCTGCTCTGAGGAATCAATTTCAAAGATAATGTGGAATGTAAATTTAGCTTTGGCACCAGCAGCTATTTTTGCTATATACTATTTTGGCGCACCAGCTTTAACTAATATGATAGTAGGTGCAACTTCAGCAGTTGCAATTGAATATTTGGTACAAAAGTTTCGTAAAAAAAAGATTACAGCATTTGATGGAAGTGCATTTTTAACTGGTCTTTTACTAGCTATGTCTGTTTCACCAAGCTTACCACCTTATATGATGATAATTGGTTCATTTATGGCAATAGCAATAGCTAAACATTCTATGGGTGGTTTAGGATTTAATATTTTTAATCCTGCTCATATTGGAAGAGCAGCTTTAATGGTATCTTGGCCAGTTGCTATGACTACTTGGACAAAATTAACAACATCTGTAGATGTTGTTAGTAGTGCAACTCCATTAAATATATTAAAACAACAAGGTTATGCAAAATTAGTTGAGACTTTTGGAAGTAACATGGAAATGTATAAGGCTATGTTTATTGGTACAAGAAATGGTAGTATGGGAGAAACTTCTACTATATTACTTCTCATTGGCGGAGCATATCTTTTATACAAAGGATATATTAATTGGCAAGTTCCTGTTTTTATGATTGGAACAGTAGGACTACTCACTTGGATTTTTGGACCAGAAGGTTTATTTACTGGAGACCCATTGTTTCATATGATGGCTGGTGGGTTAATACTCGGAGCATTCTTTATGGCAACAGATATGGTGACTATTCCTATTACTATAAAAGGGCAAATTATTTTTGCTGTAGGCGCTGGTATAATAACTGTTTTGATTAGGCTAATAGGTGGATATCCAGAAGGCATCTGCTACTCAATTTTGCTTATGAATGCTGTAACGCCATTAATAGATCGTCTAGTAAAACCAAAGATATTTGGGGCAAGGGGGTAATGAAATGTCAGAGACACATATTAATAAACAGGAATCTATTTTTAAGGTGGCAATAAATTTAATAGTAGCTTGCTTAGTTTCCGGATTAATAATAGGAGTAGTATATTTTATTACAGCACCTATTGCAGTAAAAAAAGGTAAAATGTTAAAACAACAAACAATGAAGGAATTGGTCAAAGATGCAGAAACTTTTAAAGAAATACCAGAAAAAGATCAATGGTTTGCTGCTGAAAAAAATGGTAAAGTAATTGCTTATGTAGTGCCTAGTGAAAGTAGGGGATATGGTGGACCAATTAAAATGCTTGTAGCTGTTACTACAGATGGAAAGGTCATTGATTATAACATATTGTCAAGTAATGAGACTCCTGGTCTTGGAGATAATGCTGCGAAAGAACCTTTTAAAGGTGAATTTAAAGAAAAGCAAGCAGAACATTTGACAGTAGTAAAGGATCCTTCTAATAAAGAAGATATTCAGACAATGACAGGGGCAACTATTTCATCTAAAGCTGTAACAAAGGCTGTTAAAGAAGCAGTAGAAGCAGTAACAGAGTTTAAAGGGGGTAAATAATATGAAAGAATTGTGGAAAATTTTTCATAAAGGTTTATTTGATGAAAACCCAATATTTATATTATCTTTAAGTCTTTGTCCAGCTTTAGCTGTCACAACTTCGGTTAAAACTTCATTAACCATGGGTTTATCAGTATTATTTGTTATTACAGCTAATAATGTAGTAGTATCATTAACACGTAAGCTAGTAAACTCTAAGGTCAGAGTGCCTGTTTATATAACATCAATTGCAACTATAGTAACAGTTGTACAGCTTGTATTACAAGCATATTTCCCATCATTATATAAAGAGCTTGGAATATATTTAGCATTAATAGTAGTGTTTGCAATAATACTCGCAAGAGCTGAGGTATTTGCTTCAAAGAACAAGGTTATTCCATCTTTCTTTGATGGGCTTGGTATGGGATGTGGATTTACTATAGCAATGGTTTCTATAGGTCTTATAAGAGAAATTCTTGGTAATGGAACAATTTGGGGATATGCAGTACTAGGTAGTTGGTATAACCCAGCCTTAATTATGATTTTGCCACCAGGTGCATTTATGTTAATTGGCTATATGATAGGAGCCATTAAACTTCATAATGAACGTAAAGAGCACAAAAAATTAGAAAGGGGTGAATCATAATGAATGAATATTTTACTTTATTTATAGGTTCAGTAATTGTAAATAACTTTGTTTTAACAAGATTTTTAGGTCTCTGTATATTCTTTGGAGTTTCTAAAAGTCTAAATGCATCTCTAGGGATGGGAATGGCAGTTACATCTGTTATAACACTTAGTTCAATACTGGCATGGGTAGTATATCATTTTGTACTTTTGCCATTTCATTTGACATTTTTAACAACAATAGTTTTTGTAGTACTTATAGCAAGTTTTGTACAATTGTTAGAGTTAATCATAAAAAAACAAGTACCTGCTCTATATAATATGTGGGGTATTTATCTTGTTTTAATAGCAACAAACTGTATAGTACTATCTGTTCCACTACTAAGTGTAGAGTCTAATTATTCATTTGTTAAGAGTATAGTCTTTGCAATAGGATCAGGTATGGGATTTGCACTTGCCTTGGTACTTATGGCAAGTTTAAGAGAAAAATTGGCATATGCAGATGTACCGGAGGCTTTAGAAGGAACTGGGGTAGCATTTATAGTGGCAGGTATGTTGTCTCTGGCGTTTCTTGGATTTTCTGGAATGATATAAGATGTGGTATTTTTTCTCGGATGACTAAGTTTAATAAGGAGATGAATAAAAATTATGTATACTGCGATAATGGTTTTTGTGGTAATGGGCGGAATAGGAACAATTTTTGGTTTTATTCTTGCTTATGCAAATAAAAAATTTTCAATAGAAATAAATCCACTTATTCATATTGTAGAAGATGTTCTTCCTAAAGGTCAGTGTGGTGCTTGTGGTTATGCAGGCTGCATGGCTTATGCAGAAGCAGTAGTTTTAAATCCAGAAGTTCCTCCCAATTTATGTGTACCTGGTAAAGAGGCTGTTGCAAAAGCAGTGGCAGAAATTACAGAAAAAATAGCAGAACAAGTAGAACCAAGAGTAGCTCATGTTAGATGTAGAGGATCAATTAGTAATGCAGCTTTGAGTTATAATTATAAGGGAATACATGATTGTGCTGCGGCAACTTTACTTCAAGGTGGACCTAAAGGGTGCAAAAATGGATGTGTTGGATTTGGAAATTGTGTAAATAGTTGTCCTTTTGGTGCTATGTCAATGGGGGAAGATGGATTACCAGTTGTTGATATGAAAAAGTGTACTGGTTGTGGAGCATGTGAAGCATCATGTCCGAAGAAGGTTATACAAATGATATCAACAAATGCGCGTGTAAAAGTGGATTGTAATTCTAAAGATAAAGGGGCAGTTGCTAGAAAGGTTTGTAGTACTGCTTGTATAGGTTGTGGTATTTGTGCAAAAAATTGTACTTATGGTGCGATTGAGATTCAAAATAATCTTGCAGTAGTAAACTCAAAAATATGTATTGAAAAATGCAGTGACAAAACATGTTTAGCAAAATGCCTAACAGGAGCAATTACAGTTTCTGGTCAATTACAAATACGTTAAAATGAAACATTAAAGGATACTATTTGTAATTAATAAGAGATTGGAGTGAACATATGAAGAAGATTATATGTGCATTAATAACTTGTATTTCAATTGTTTTAATTTGTAGTTCATGTGCTAATAACAAGAATCAATATTATGAGAAAAATAATATAGTAATGGATACAGCAGTGACATTAAGTGCTTACGGTACAAATTCAAAAGAAGCAGTTGAAGAGAGTTTTAAAAAGTTAGATGAAATTAATGAAATGGCAAGCACTAACATAAGTACTAGTGATGTTTATAAAATCAATAATGATTCAGGAAAGAATTATGTAAAAGTTCACCCTGAAATTTTTAAAATGATAGAAACTTCCATGAAATATTCAAAATTAAGTGATGGAGCATGGGATATTACCTTAGGTCCAATAATAAATTTGTGGGGCATAGGTACAGATAATGAAAGATTACCTTCTGATGAAGAAATTAAATCTAAATTACCATTGGTGGGATATGACAAAATCAGTATTAATGAAAAGGATAATAGCATTATGCTTCAAAAAGAGGGAATGGCTATAGATTTAGGGGGTATTGCTAAAGGCTTTGCTGCTGACGAGGTGTTGAAAATTTATAAAAAGTATAATATTGAAAATGGACTTATTAATTTAGGTTCAAGTTCTATTTATGCCTTTGGTAAAAATAAAGATAATAAGCAGTGGTCTGTTGGTATTAAACATCCTAGAAGTGAAAAACCTAACGAATATATGGGAATAATCAAGTTATCTAATGAATCATTATCTACATCTGGTGATTATGAGAGATGTTTTATAAAAAATAACAAAAGATATCATCATATTATAGATCCCAAAACTGGATATCCAGTAGATAATGGTGTTATGAGCGATACAATAGTAATAGATGGTAACACTACTTATAATGCCATGTTATCTGACATTTTAACTACAACAGTTTTTACATTAGGACCAGAAAAAGGTTTGAAATTAATAGATAGTTTGCAAGGAGTATCTTGTGAGATTACCACATCAGATTATAAGGTTTATACATCAGAGGGATTTAAAGATAGGATTATAGATTTAAATAAACAGTTTAAATTTGCAAATTAGAGATGTATCACCTCATAGAGATATCGGATAGATAAGAATAAATTCAGGTTGGATATAAAACTCTACCTGAATTTATTCACTTATATTTAAATCCTTAAAGTAAGGCAGTTTAGACATATGAGCAACTATAAAATTTGCAGCTATTCCAATAAAAATTCCTGTACCAATACCTGCTATAGATAGTATTGGTAAATAAAGCATTATAGCTATATTATGAACTATAGCTGAAGTTACAATTAATTGGCCTAAATTATGAAATAAGGCCCCGGAAGCACTTACGCCTATTATGCTGACCTTATCCTTTCCAAGTGTTTTAATACATATCATTACAAAATAACTAAGGATTGCTCCAGCAGCACCATACATAAAGGTGGAGAGGTTTCCACCAAACATAGTTGATAGTAGAAGTCTTAGTATTATTATTAAAAAGACGTCTTTTTTACTATTTAATGTGTATAAAGCTATAACAGTAATTAAATTTGCTAGTCCAAGCTTTGCACCAGGCGCAATAAATGGTACTGGAATCATACTTTCAATTGTATAAAGGGCTAAAGCTTGTGAGACTAAAAGGCCTATAAAAACTATTCGGAATGTTTTATTCATTTGAGTCACCTCAGTGTGTTGGAATAACATCAATATTTTTTTCATTATCATTGCTCTTAATTTCAACCATTAATTTATGTGGAAGACAAACTGAAATTTGACCTGGTTTTGATATAAATTCAGATTTAATGCAAATTTTATCTCTGCAATCAGCATCTATGATTCCAATAGACGTATCCTTAATTTCAATTATATTATATCCATAATCTGTTTTAACATCTATCTGATCTTCACCTCTATGCTCGGATAAGAGTATTTTTTTATAGGGTTTACCGTCTAAAGTTACTTCTGCGTAAATTCCATTATAATTTTTACCCATCATTACCCCGAAAATAAGTTCAGGAATGAAAGATAAACAAATTAATACAACTATTATAATTATATCCCACTTTTTAAACATCGTAGTTCCTTCTTTAATCCTAATCTTTGAATTTAGCTATATAGCTAAATATTATCATTACCTAAAATTAAGCGCAATAAATATATACATTTAAATCTTTTTAAATGATTGGTTAACAGAACATATATTAGGGAATGACAAGCTTATAGGTGAATAAAATAAATATACATCTCTGAATTCAACTTATAATTGCTTAATATTAGCAGATTCAGAAATATAAAAGAGGGTGTTGTAAAATGATTTAAAAACCATTTTACAACACCCTCAGTTGATTTTAGTTGATAGTTTTTAGCTAAATTCCTACCAGATTTGTACTCGATCTTCTGGCTTAATATACATTTTATCTCCTTGTTTAAGTCCATAAGTTTCATCAAATTTATTAAATTGTGCTAAAACTATATTATTTCTTACTTTATTAGGTGAATGTGCATCATATTGAAGTCTATAATCTGCATATTCATTTGTATTAATTTCACGCCATACAGTTGCATTACTTTCAAAGAATGCTTTATAATCTGGATTTGACATTTTACTTAAAATATCCAATGTACAAGCTAAGCCTCCAATATCAGCTATATTTTCGCCTACAGTAAGATCTCCATTAACATTTTTACCATTATCTAATTTTACTTGATTATAAAATGCTCTTACTTTCTTTGTTTTTTCTTCGAATTTATTATAATCATCTTGTGTCCACCAATTATTTAAATTTCCATCTGCATCAAACTTAGCGCCTATATTATCAAATGCATGGCTAACTTCATGACCTATAATAGCTCCAATAGCTCCCAAATTCTTTTCTTTACTAGCATTTGCATCATAAAATGCTCCTTGGAGAATTCCCGCTGGAACTGTTATGGTATTTGATGTTGCATTGTAAAAAGCATTAATTGTTTGTGGTGGGCATGCAAATTTTGTCTTGTCCACGGGTTCATTTAACTTACATATTGATTTTTCATGAGCGAATTTAGTTAAATTATCAATGTTTTCCCAAAGTGACCCGCCTTCTTCGTAAGATCTAATTTGTAATTTAGAATAATCTTCCCATTTATCCGGATATGCAATTTGAATATTAAGTTTATCTAATTTTTCAATTGCACTTTTTTTAGTTGTAGCACTCATCCAATCTAAGTTATTAATTCTATTCTTATAAGTTGATATAACTTGATTAGTTATATCCGTAACATCATTTTTAACTTTATCAGAAAAATATTTTTGAATGTATATTTTACCAAAGGGTTCACCTAAAGCAGAATTAACCATATCAATAGCTTTTTCATCTTGAGGAATATCACCTTGTGATCCTAAATATGCATTCTTGAATGCAGTTGCTGCTTTTTCAAAATCTTCTCCTAAATATAGTGCAGCACTACCTATATTTATAATTTCGAGGTAGTCTTTAATTATTGGTAAGTTTTCCTCTGTATATATGTCATTTAAAGATTTCAACCATTTTGGTTCTGTTAATATCACCTTATTAACATTATTTATTTCATCATTTTTAATAATAGTTTTTATATTTAAATTTGGTGCTAAAGAATCAATTTGATCTAAAGTATAAACATTATATTGCTCATCTATGGCATTATCATTTTTTGATAGTTCTTCTTTACCTGTTATTGATGGTGCTATCATGTTTTCAAATTTAAATAGATTATCCACTTTTGCTTTTGCTTGATCATTAGTATATCCACTTAAAGTTAAAAGATTAATATAATAAGTTTCTACTAGACCTTTTACTTTTTTACTATTTTCTGTAGGCTTTACATATTCATCTGAATTACCTAAACTTAGAGTTGGTGGCGCAATGTAAAGTGCATGCTTGTTTGCATCCTTTAAGTCAACTTGACATACAATTTGTAATAAAGGATTTCCTATTTTTGATTCAGTGTTTAAATTTGCAATATCTTTTGTAGATTTAATATTATTTATTTCCTCAATCATTTTCTTTATTGGTTCGATTCCTTGCTTATTTCTAGCTTCCATATTTAAAGTATTTTTATATAAATTAATTATCTTCTTTTCATCACTATTTTCAGAATAACTTTTTTCATTTGCTAATAAGTCTTTAATTATTTGTTTCTTTTGTTCTGTCAATGTTTTATCAGCTTCCATAAATGTTGAATTTGAAGTCTTTCCAGTATCTATCTTTGCAGTATTTAACCATTGTTTGTTTATGACATTGTAAAAATCATCTTGTAGCCTTAAAGAATCTGCTACGGTTGTAACATTTGTATTTGCTACCTCTGCTGCTTTAGCGTATGTTCCTTGCACCATTAATAGAGAACATAATAATGCCCCCGCGATAACCCCTTTTTTTTTTATTTTTCCCATTTAAAAAGTCATCTCCATTTCTTAATATAATTTGTAATAATTTACTTTAAGTATACAACTTATTTGTTTTTTTACAATTAAACAAAACTTAATTTAACCTTAAATCAACGGATAAGATCAGAAGAAGAGTATATCTTTTTAAATGATTGGTTTATAGAACATTTTGCTCTATTAATTATGGATGAAAGAATTCTAAGCTACATTGATACAGTTAGAGATTTATAGCAAAAATTTTTACTAAGAGTAATAAATATATACATTTAAATAAAATAATCCACAAGAAATATAGAAAAAACTATTATTTATGTGGATTATTTTTCTTAGCCATAGATTTCTAATCAGAATTTCCAGCAAATTTAAATATAAATTTATGTATTTTTGCATTTGTAAGTATATTATTTACTTGATTATCAGAGTTATTTTCAATATCTTGTTTTAGAGCTAAGAAAGCATTATATAAAGGATGACTTTATGGAAAAAATATGATATATTAATGAAAAGTAACTGGAATAATTTTTGAATTATAGTTAGAAAGAAGGTGTTATTTATGTATGAAATGAAAGAAGAATATAAAATTGGAGTAGAGCATATTGATGAACAACACAAGAAACTTTTTGAGTTAGCTGATAAAGCATATATGCTATTAAAAGATGACTTTTCCATTGATAAGTATGATAAAATAGTACACATAATAGAAGAATTAAAGGAGTATACTATTTTTCATTTTAAATCAGAAGAAGAGTATATGGAAAGTATAAATTATAAAAGACGTTTCACTCAAAAAATAGAACATGGGGAATTTATCAAAAGAATTGAAGCAATAGATTTAATAAGTATTGATGAAAAGCAAGATGAAAGTTTAGTGAAAATATTAAACTTTTTAAATGATTGGTTAACTGAACATATATTAAGGAATGATAAGCTTATAGGAGCATAAAGCAAATCTATATATTGTCAGTTACAACGCATTTAATTCCTTATATATTATTAGTTATAAAACTAAAGGAAATATATTGCAAAGTTTATCCTAAACATATATAATAGGAATTAATAAAATATAATATATCTTCAGGGCAGGGCGTGAATCCCTACCGGCGGTATAGCCCGCGAGCTTATTAAAGCTGATTCGGTGTAACTCCGAAGCCGACAGTATAGTCTGGATGAAAGAAGGTAACCTATTAGTAATTAAGATTTTCTTTATTCTTATTTATTGAAATATGTGCCCTGATGTGTTTAGCATCAGGGCTTTTTTATTTATGTTAATGCATAAAATAAGATAAGAATATATTAAAAGATTAACTCACTAATAAGCTACACCAGTAGATAACTTTTGGGAGGCAAAGAGATGAATACAAATACTAATAAAATGATTAAAATTTCTTTATTATCAGCATTAGCACTTATACTTATGTATATTGATTTTCCAGTAATACCACTTTTTCCATGGCTTAAGATTGACTTAAGTGATGTTCCAGCATTGATAGGTGCATTTGGATTTGGACCTTTAGCAGGAGTGCTTATAGAATTAATAAAAAATATAGTTATAGTATTAATAAAAGGAACGCAAACAGGTTTTGTTGGAGAAACAGCAAACTTTTTAGTTGGAGTTTCACTAATATTACCAGCGGCACTTGTATATCATAAAAAGAAAAATAAGAAAAATGCAATTGTAGGAATGGTTTTAGGTGCAGTTTGCATGGAAGTAGTAGGTATTGTAGCAAATATTTATTTCTTATTACCAGCCTATGGAATGCAAATGTCACCAGCAGAATCAATAAAATATATTACAGTTGGATTGTTGCCTTTCAATGGAATAAAGGCTCTTATGGTATCAGTTTTGACATATGTATTATATAAGAGAATATCAGTTTCAGTATTTAAGGCAGAACCTAATTTTGGTAGTCCAGAAAATAAAACAGAAGCAATATAGTAATTAAATAGAAGGCTGTTTCAAAATGATTAGAAATTATTTTGAAACAGCTTTTTCTTTATTCTTATGTAAGTTATAGTATTAAAAATGTATTTATAACATCTAGTAAATTAATAATACGATATACTGAATTGTAAATAATGAAATTGAGTTAATATAAAAAGATTACATATATATTCTTAGATACCCAAGATAAAATCCATACTTGTGCATATACGCCATCGAAATAAGGAGGGATGCATAATTATAGTTTCATGTTGGGTATCTATAGTTATCGTTCTTTTAGCCACATTATTATAGCATCTTCTTTATTATCTTCATAATATCCTTTTCTAACTCCATCTTGCTTAAAATTATATTTTTCATAAAGTGATTTGGCTGCTTTGTTGGTACTTCTTACTTCAAGAGTATAAGCAATACATCCTTGACTTTTGCAATAATTAAGTAATTCTTCAACAAGCTTAGATGCAATACCTTGTTTTCTATAGTTTGGATGTATCGCTATGTTCGTTATATGGGATTCATCTAATACAATCCATGTTCCTACAAAACCTACAACTGTATTATCAATTTTTGCAACTAGATATTTAGCTACAGGATTAGTTAGTTCTTGGATGTAAGAGTTCTTGCTCCAACAAATAGAAAAACTTAATGAACTAATATCTAAAATTTGATCAATATCTTCTTCTTTCATGAAATCAATACTTATATTCATTTTTACTTCATCCTTTGCTCGTATTCTCTTTCAGCTTGTGGTTTCTTTAAATAAAATGGAGTAGAGTTCGGATCATCAAAATCACCATTTCTTAACAATATACTACCTATTTCACCTAAAGAAGAAGCATGAACTAAATTAAGATGGTTAGGAGGGAAATAACAATTTGGACAATTTTCAATTAAATAATCTTTATACTTATCTACTCCATCACCTATAAATATAACTTTTTCTTTTTTAGCTGTGATTATTTCTATAAGTTCATCAATATCTAATGCAGAATAGTCTAAAAGTTTTTCTAATGTAATTGGCAATTCATGTTTAACATCAGCACTTTCTGATTCATTACCACGACTACTAAAAGTTGAATGTCCTTTGTATAATGATGTATACACACTATTTCTTAAAGCATCCATTATAGGGCATATAATTCCATCGAAATTAGATGCACTAAGTGCTAAGGCATCTAAGCTAGATACACTAACATATGGCTTACTACTTCCGAAACTTAGACCTTTTATTGTTGCCATACCTATTCTAAGTCCGGTAAAAGAACCAGGTCCTTTAGAAACAACATAGCCATCAATATCATCAACACTTAAATTATTATCTCTCAATAAATCTTGAATAATATTCATTAATATTACAGAGTGTTCTTTCTTATCATTTAAAGTAATTTCTCCAAGTAATTTTTCATCCTTCATTAAGGCAACGGTTGCTACCTTTGAAGATGAATCTACAGCAAGTACAATCATATTTTCAACTCCTTTACATAATCATATCTTTCTCCATAGGGAGTTAAAGTTATTTTTCTATAATCTTGGCCACTTGCAAAATCTTTTTCTATTTTTATATGAAGTAAATCCTTTGGTAAAATTTCTTCTATATAATTTGCCCATTCTATAATAGACACTGCATCTGAAAATATATAATCATCAAATCCAATTGCATAAATTTCATCAGGATCACTTACTCTATAAACATCAAAATGATTAAGCTTTAATCTTCCACCTTCATATTCATTAACAATTGTAAAAGTTGGACTTGTAATATTATCATTTATGTCTAAACCTTTTGCAATTCCCTTTGTAATATGTGTTTTACCAGTACCTAAATCGCCAGTTAAACAAATTATATCACCGGATTTTAATAATTTACCTAATCTTAGTCCTAATTGAGTAGTTTCATCTACACTATAAACTTCAAATTCCATGAAATTCCTCCTTATAAGTGAGAATTCAAATCTTACATTTAGAATTTTTAATCGCTAATTTAATTCTAATGGGTAAAAAGACATAATAAAAATTTAAGTATATAAATTCTCATTCTTTTATTTTATCTCAAAATTTTATAAAAGCAAATTATTACTAATATTTAATAAGAAATATTTAGTGACAATTTGCTTTTATACAATGTAAGTTTAATATTCATAAAAAATGTAATAAATTTGTATATATTTATTTTGAATTAGTTGGTATAATAAAATCAAGTGTAAACTAAACTTAAATTAACAGACGAATAAGAAAAGTAATGTAGATTTATATATGGTTAAATTTCGGAGGTGACTTATTTTGAAGAAGATTACCTTTGCTATGGTAATAATAACTATCGCATTGTCTTTTGGTATGAGTTTATTTTCAAGCCCTTTATTAGCCAATACTGAAAATAATAGAGCTGAAAGTAGAGAGAAATATTTAAACATAATCACAGTTAATAAACCGCAGTATGATATGGTTAAGAAAATCATAAAGGATAAAAATAATGTGGAATATATGTTTACTAATGAAAAAGACATTAGTGAATTTAAATATAGTGAAGATGTTTTAAATAATATATCAAATATGGATTTATTTATATATTCAGGTGCTTCATTTGAACCTTGGAGTAATTCTTTTATTCATAAATTAAAGAAAGGCAATCTAGGAATAATAAATTTGGCTAGAGGCGTAAGACTTTTAAATTATGCTCATAATGGCGATACTAAAGAAAACCCTTATTATTTTGAAGGTATAGAAGAGTATAAAATAGCATTATATAATGTAAAGGCAGCTATTCAAGATAGAGATCCTCAAAATAGGGATTACTATGAAGAAAATTATAATAACGCAATTAAAGAATTTGATGATAATATAAAAAAATATGAGGATAAAATAAAGTTACTTAATGATTATAAATTTATAACATTGAATAATGATTTTGATTATTTAACTAAATCTTTAAATTTAAATACAATTCAACTTGATAATCATGAAATAGCTGAATTCATAAAAGTAAATAATTTAGATCCTAAAAAGGTTATTATAATAGTGGACGGAGAACAAGGTACAAAAATAGACGTGTCAACATATAATACAATAAAATTATGGAAATATTATGGCGATATGCCTTTTGATGATTTAATTTTATACAATGTAAAAGAATTATCAAAATGGGCTAAAACAAATGAATCTACGACTTTAAGTAATATTTCATAACTTAAATATAGATACCAGAAGCATACAAGTAACTTTTGGTATCTATAATTTTAAAGTTTAATTTTATTTTGTAAAATAAAAAACTTGTTGATTTATTTATAAATGTATTATATAATCATTATTGTCTTAGGGGTATGGCTCAACGGTAGAGTAGTGGTCTCCAAAACCATTGGTTCTAGGTTCGAATCCTAGTGCCCCTGCCACAGAGGTTGTAGTACGTTGTACTATGGCTTTTTTTTATGTCTAGAAATATAATAAATCCAATTCGTGGATATTGTGCCCTTTGAGGGTATAAATCTCAAAAGTGGTAGAAAACAGGTGGTTTTTGAAACAAGCCTTTTAAATTTAGTTTTATAATCCATAGTATTTAGGCATATTCCAGAAAAGAATAAGTCAGTATACTAGTCTATTTTTTTCATATGTCTTAGTAAACTAAAGATGTAAGTAAGTCATGTGAAATACATCTTATACAGAGTAGTCTATAACCACATGTCCATTACAATCGGGCTTGTTTGAATGTATATAAACTGTAATAGTTGTTTCATGCCAAAAACTTGTATTTATAACACATGAGACTTCTTGGTTTGTTTTAACACCATCCCATTGACCTCCACCACCATCTGAAGATCTAATATTGACAGAATAAATCCCATCTTCTGGAACTGTAATTTTTCCACGAATATTCACACTTTTCCCAAAGCCATATTGACTTGCTGTATATCTGTACTCTCCGTTCTTATCAAAAACAAAATCGAAGTCCATGGAATCTTTAATTTTAGTAACATTGTCTTTTGACATAGCAACTAAACTTTTTGTATTAACATTCTTTTTAACAGCTCCATTTAAATCCTGAAATATTTTTTCAAATACCCTCTCCATTAAAAATCAACTCCTGCAAATCTTTTTTATAATTGATTTATATGCAGTAGAAATCAATCTAATGTTAATTTTAAAAATGTTGATAAGAAAAAACAAAGAATATATAATGTGAGTATAGTTTGGTGTGAGTAAAAAAATTAATGTGATTTAAGTTAGACAACGAAGTCTTATTCCATAATTTATGGAGTAAGACTTTTTTGTTCTTTTTATTTCTAGCGAAGTATAGAATTTTTAGATTTTGAAAGTCAGTTATATCAATGGCTAAGCAAATGTTAGCTTGTAAAAATGTGATTAAGAGAGAGCGCGGTGCAGCCACTTTGTTCTTCAATTAATATATGTAAGATAGTAATATAAACATATTAAAATAAATATAGATTAAGTGATTGATACAAAAGAGTATTTTGTTACTAATATATTTAGAAATAAGCTATTTAAAACATTAAACGTATAAAGTGTGCTATAAAATTAAGTATAAGTAAAATAAACAATGATTAATTTAATGTATTAATTAGAAAAGTTAGAGGAGAAAATTATAATGGTTGAAGGTTTTAAGATTATTAATTATAAGAGAAAAAAAGAAATTAAAACATCTGTAGATTTTCTAAATATGGATGTTGCTAAAAAAGCACAAAAATTTCATAGTAGTTTTAATAACTATAGTCTTACACCGCTAACAGAACTGAAAAACTTAGCTAATACCATAGGAGTAAATAATATATATGTAAAAGATGAGTCTTACAGATTTGGATTAAATGCCTTTAAAGTATTAGGTGGAAGTTATGCAATAGGAAATTTTATTGCAGAAAAGCTAGGACAAAACATAGATGATCTTCCCTTCGATAAAATGATTTCTGATGAAGTCAAAAATAAACTTGGAGATATAACATTTATTACTGCAACAGATGGGAATCATGGACGTGGAGTTGCATGGACAGCTAATCGTTTAAGACAAAAATCTGTAGTTTATATGCCAAAGGGCAGTTCATTAGAAAGATTAAATAATATAAAAGCAGAAGGCGCAGATGCTTCAATAACGGATATGAATTATGATGAAGCTGTAAGATTTTCTAATGATTTAGCTGAGAAAAATGGATGGATAATGGTTCAAGATACAGCATGGGAAGGGTATGAGAAAATTCCAACTTGGATTATGCAAGGATATACGACAATGGCATATGAAGCATATATACAGCTACAAAAAATGAAAGCAGAAATGCCAACACATATCTTTCTACAAGCAGGGGTTGGAGCTTTGGCTGGAGCTGTTCAAGGTTTCTTTGCAAGTGTCTACGGAGAAAACAGATCAATAACAACAATAGTAGAACCTAACAAGGCTGATTGTATTTATAGAACAGCAGAAAAAAATGATGGAAAGCTTCACTTTGTAACAGGTGATATGGATACAATAATGGCAGGACTTGCTTGTGGTGAGCCTTGCAGTATAGGATATAAAGTACTTAGAGATTATAGTGATAATTTTGTATCATGTCCAGATTATGTGACTGCAAAAGGTATGAGAACAATGGGAAATCCAGTTGGAAATGACAAAAAAATAATCTCAGGAGAAAGCGGAGCAGTTACTCTTGGGCTTGTAGCTGAAATCATGGAAAATAAAGATTTACAATGGTTGAAGGAGGAATTAAAACTTGATGAAAATTCAAGAATCCTTTGTTTCAGCACTGAAGGAAATACAGATAAAGAAAGCTATAGAGATATAGTTTGGAATGGAAAATATCCAATCTATAGATAAACAACCTACAAGCTTGAATTATGCGGTAGTTCACCGAAAGGATTAGTACCTATTTCAACGCATAAATCTAGTTCATAATTAGTTTGTTTATCTATAAAATAAGGAGGGGTGATATGTGGAATGTTGTGGAAATAATATTAAGATTTTAAAAGGAAACATTGTATATACTGAAGATAGTACTTC
The DNA here is from genome assembly GCF_021372645.1 of Clostridium sp. Lineage (GTDB taxonomy): Bacteria > Bacillota > Clostridia > Clostridiales > Clostridiaceae > Clostridium. The sequence continues at coordinate 21,490 of NZ_JAJFUC010000009.1, forward strand.
ATTTAATATAGTTGAAGATGGATTTATTGTAGTTAATGGAGGTATTGTAGAAGGCACATATAAAAAACTACCTGAGAAATTTACTAACATTAAGGTTGAGGATTATGGAAACAAGCTTATAATTCCTGGATTTGTAGATTTGCATACTCATGCTTCTCAATTTGCTATAAGGGGAATTGGGTATGATAAGGAGCTGTTGCCTTGGCTTGAAACATACACATTCTCGGAAGAGACAAAATTTAAGGATACGGTTTATGCTGAAAAGGTATATAAAGAATTTGTTAATGAATTATATGAAGAAGGAACTACAAGGGCGGTTATTTTTGCAACAATTCATCTTGAAGCTACAGAAATTTTAATGAAGCTTCTTGAAGAAAAGAAAATTGCAGCATATGTTGGGAAAGTGAATATGGATAGAAACTGCCCGGATACATTAAAAGAAGACAGCAATGAATCAATCGAATCTACCATAAATTGGATAGAGGCTTGTGATAAAAAGTACAAATTAGTAAAACCTATAATTACACCAAGATTTGTGCTAAGCTGTACAAGCTATTTAATGAAAGAATTAGGGAATATTGCAGTAAACAGTTCTATACCAGTCCAATCACATTTATCTGAAAATTTGTCAGAAATCCAGTTGGTGAAGGAATTACATCCAGAAAGCAAAAATTATGCAGATGTATATGATAACCTTAATCTTTTTGGACAAACCAAGACAGTAATGGCTCATTGTGTTCATTTAACAGAGGATGAAATAAATACAATTGAGAAAAATAAAGTGATTATAGCACATTGCCCAACATCTAATGTAAATTTATCTAGTGGAATAGCACCAATTAATAGGCTGCTTAGAAAAAAAGTTAAAATAGGACTTGGATCAGATATAGCTGGTGGAGAAAAATTAAGCATGTTTTCTGTAATGGCATCTGCAATACAAATGTCAAAACTAAGAAAAGTATGTTTTAAAGATGATGAAAGACCTTTAACACTTCAAGAAGTTTTTTATTTAGCAACAAAAGGTGGAGGAGAGTTTTTTGGTAAGGTTGGAAGTTTTGAAAAAGGTTATGAATTTGATGCCTTAGTAATAGATGATGATTGTCTTTGGAAGTCTGCTAAAGGAACTATGGAAGAAAGAATGGAAAGATTAGTTTATTTAGGACATAAGAAAAACATAATTCAAAGATATGTATGTGGAAGAGAGATATAAGGAAGGAGCTAATTATTTATGGATAAGAATAGAAAAGAAAAGTTAATAAAACTTTGTCAAGATATTATTAAGATACAAAGTTATTCTGGTAATGAAGGAAACATAGTTAAATGCCTTGAAAAAAATATGAAAGACATAGGTTTTGATGAAGTTACTGTAGACAAGTATGGAAGCATAATTGGAAAGATAAAAGGAAATAAACCTGGTAATAAAGTTCTTTTTGATGCACATATAGACACAGTACTAGTAGAGAATTTAGAAGATTGGAACCATGATCCATTTGGAGCTGAAATATGTGAGGGGAGGATTTATGGAAGAGGAACCTCTGATATGAAAGGCTCCTTAGCAGCTATGATAATTGCAGCAGAATGTTTCACAAAAGATACTAATAGAAGTTTCTCAGGGGAAATATATATTGCAGGTGTTGTTCATGAAGAATGTTTTGAAGGAGTTGCTGCAAGAAATATAAGTGAGCTTATAAAGCCAGATTATGTGGTAATAGGAGAAGCATCGGAATTAAACTTAAAAATAGGACAACGTGGTCGTGCTGAAATTGTAGTTGAAACTTTTGGAGTTCCAGCTCATTCTGCTAATCCTGAAAAAGGAATCAATGCTGTTTACAGTATGTCAAAGATAATAAATAAACTTCAAGAAATTAAATATGAAGAGGATGAATTTTTAGGAAAAGGAATTTTAGAGCTTACAGATATAAAATCGTCACCATATCCAGGAGCATCAGTTGTTCCAAGTTACTGTAGAGCAACTTATGATAGAAGATTATTGGTTGGAGAAACTAAAGAAGGTGTTTTAGAACCTATAGTAAAATTAATTGAAGAGTTAAAAAGTGAAGCACCTAATGTAAGTTACAAAGTTTCTTATGCTAAAGGAACTGAAAAATGTCATACAGGAGAAATTATCCAAGGTGAAAGATTCTTTCCGGCTTGGTGCTATAAAGAAGATTCTACTTTTGTACAAAAAACTTTTGAAGGTTTGCGCAGCATAGGTTTAAATCCAAAGATAACGAATTATTCTTTTTGCACGAATGGAAGCCATTATGCTGGAGAAGCTAATATAAAAACTATTGGATTTGGTCCATCAAAAGAGAACATAGCTCATACTATAGATGAATATATTGAAATAGAACAGCTTATAGGCGCGTGTGAAGGATATTATAAAATAATAGAAATATTATTAGGATTAGAGGAATAAGAAATGAAGTGGATGATAAGCAATGGCACCATAATTGATGGGACTAAAAGACAAGCTTATGTGGGAGACATTATTATAAATAATGATACAATTATTGAAATTGGTGATCTAAATGATAAAAAAGAAGCAATGGATTATGTATTGGATGCGACAGATTTAATTGTTGCTCCTGGTTTTATTGACACTCATAGCCATTCTGATTTGACCATATTAAGTGATCAAGACATTAAACCTAAAATATATCAAGGAATAACTACCGAAGTTTTAGGACAGGACGGTATATCTATGGCTCCACTACCAAGTAAGTTCATTAAAGATTGGAGAAAAAATTTAAGCGGACTTGAAGGAGACAGCAATGAAATCTCATGGGATTATAGAACGGTAAAAGATTATTTTAATGCAATTGAAAATAAGGGCTTAGTATCTAATGTATGTTACCTTGTACCTCACGGAAATATTAGAATGGAAGCAATGGGACTTTCATCTGATAAAGCTGGCAAAGAGGACATAGAAAATATGAAAAAAATTTTACGAAGAGAATTGGAATCCGGTGCAATTGGTTTATCCTCAGGACTAATATATATTCCGTGTGCTTATGGCGATACAGAGGAATTAATAGAATTATGTAAGGTAGTTGCAGAATATGATGACATTTTTGTAGTTCATCAAAGAAGTGAAGCAAATGAGATTATTGAGTCTATGAAAGAAATAATCAGAATAGGCAAGGAAAGCAAAGTAAAAATACATTTTTCTCATTTTAAAGTATGTGGAAAAAATAATTGGGATAAGGCAGATAAGATGATTGCTCTTATAGAAGAAGCAAGAAAGGAAGGCGTAAAAATATCTTTTGACCAGTACCCTTATGAAGCGGGAAGTACTATGCTTAGTGTAATAATTCCACCTTGGGCTCATAGTGGTGGAACTAACAAAATGCTTGAAAGAATAAAATCCAATGATTTAAGAGAGAAGATAATAAATGAAATATACGAGGTAAATTGTGACTGGGACAATTTTATTGAGTTTGCTGGCATTGATGGTATATATATCACTTCTGTAAAAACTGATAAGAATAAAAATGTAATAGGAAAGAACTTAAAAGAATTAGGGGAGATGAGAGGTAAAAATCCTATAGAGGCAGCCTTGGATTTATTAATTGAAGAAGAAAATGCTGTTGGGATGATTGATTATTATGGCTCGGAAGAGTTAATAATTAAATTTATGCAAAGGGAAGAACAAAATTTTTGCACAGATGGATTACTTGGAGGAAAGCCACATCCAAGAGTATATGGAGCTTTTCCAAGAGGTTTAGGTAGATATGTCAGAGAACTTAAAGCCTTATCATTAGAAGAAGCTATATATAAAATGACATATAAGTCTGCGTGTACAATGGGAATAAAATATAGAGGGCTTATTGATGTTGGATTTAAAGCTGATATAGTAGTCTTTAATAAAGAAGAGATAATTGATAAGGGAACATTCGTAGAGCCAGAACAATATCCAGAAGGAATATCATATGTAATAGTAAATGGAAGCATTATTCTAAAAAATAATGAGTATATACCTGGAAATTACGGAATACTTATAAAATAAGGGATAGGGATATGAAAAAAATAACAAGTCAAAGATGTGATGTATTTTTTTATATACCTAAGAAAGAAGAATTTTAATGAACGTAGATGGAGTTATATTAGCAGCCGGATATTCAAGTAGAGCTAACACTTTTAAAATGGAGCTTGAGATTGATAAAAAAGCAATCATACAAAGATGCATAGAATCATTGTATGATGAATGTAATAAAATAATTGTAGTCAGTGGATATAAACATGAAAAAATAGAAAAGTTAGTGCAAAGTTACTCTAAGGTACAAATAATATATAATGAAGAATTTCATAAAGGAATGTTTAGTTCGATAAAAAAGGGAATACAAAATGTTACAGCAGGAAGATTTTTACTTACTCCCGGTGACTATCCTCTAATAAGTAAGGTTGTGGTAAAAAAAATATTAAAAGAGGAAAATGAAATAGTTATACCAAGTTTTAATAAAAAAGGAGGACATCCAATTTTATTAAGTAGTAATTTTATAAACGAAATATTAAGAGAACCAGAAGATTCTAATTTAAAGATATATTTAAGCAAAAAACAATGCTCATATTTAAATATAAATGATGAAGGAATATTATTGGATGTAGATACTATTAAAGATTATAACTATATAAAGAGCATGATCAGGTAGAATAATGAAATATCTGCAAATATATATGTAAAATATCATTACAAAAATATTGGTTTTTATAAGGAAAAAGATATAATACTTAATAAGAGTAAATAAATTTAATAGAGTTTAAAATAGACAAAGAGGGTCTTATTTCAAAAATAGAAATAAGATCTCTTTTTTGCAATTTTTTATATTATTTTAAAACATTTTTAGAAAATTTTGTTTAGTTAGATGAAGACAGAGTATAGAAAAAATTTTTTATATACAGAAATATTTCTCTAATAAATGAATATAAGTTATAAATGAAATATTTTTTATTAAGAGAAATATAAAATGGGGTTGAGTAATATCTTTGACTTAGGAATATTAAATGGGAAATTATATTTAGAAGGAAATTTTGTAGAAAGTAACTTATATATAAAAGATGGAGTTATAGATACCATAACTAAATCAAATTTAGAATGCAAGGAAATTTACGATGCAAAAGGGAAAATGGTTTTACCAGGTTTTATAGATGCACATGTGCACTTCAATTTAGGTTTTGGTGAGAATGTTTCAGAAGATGATTTTTTTAATGGTTCTAAGAAAGCTGCTATTGGAGGAATAACAACATTTATAGATTTTTTGGATCCAATTAAAGACGTTAGTCAATTAGATGAAGCTTTCAATGATAGATATGAACTTGCAAAAAAAAGTGTCATAGATTATGGCTTTCATGTAACACTTGGAAGTCCAGAAGGGGATGTTAAAGAGCTTCTAATGAAAAGTTCTCTACTTGGGATGCCAACGATAAAGCTTTTTACAACATATGCATCAACTAATAGACAAACAAAGGATTATTACATAGATGAATTATTGAAATATTCGAGACAAACTAAAACAAGAATATTAATTCATGCAGAAAATAATGACATGATAAAAGAAAAAAATGTTTTAGTAAAAGATCACGAAAAGGCAAGGCCAGCACTTTCGGAAATTACAGAAGTTTTAAAGCTAGCTGAAATGGCAAGATATAGAGATGGTCTTTTATATATTGTTCATACCAATTGTGGAACCACTCTTGAAAGATTAAAGGAGATTTATCCTAAAGAATTACATTCAACGATAATATTAGAAAGCGCACCTCATTATTTTAAATTTAACTCCTCACTATATCAAAAAGAAGATGGATATTTATATATTATGATACCACCTTTGCGGAGTGAAGAAGAGAGATTAAAGATGACTAGGAATATAGACGCACTTGATGTAATAGGCACAGATCATTGTCCGTTTTCTAGAAAGTTAAAAAATAAGAAGTATACAAGTGAGATCCCAATGGGGATAGATGGAGTAAAATATTCATTTTTAAATATGTTCGCTCTTTTTGGAGAAAGTATAATTTCTAAATTTACAATAGAACCTTCAAAGATACATGGATTATATCCTAAAAAAGGAATACTAATGCCAGGAAGTGATGGAGATATAGTAATCTTCGATTCAAATAAGACAACTAAAGTAATGGATGATACTTCAGTTTATAATAATGAAATTTTAAAAGGTAAAATAAGTGCAACTATTTCCAAAGGAAAATTTATAGTTAATGAAGGGAAATTTTTAGGTGGACAAGGTGAATATTTACCAAGGAGGCTACAAATATGATTAAGGCATTAACCAATGTTAATATATTCGATTTTGATTCATTAAAAGAAAAATCTTATGTGTTATTTGATAAACAAATAATAGAAGTAGGTTCAATAGAAAACTTTAAAGGAGCAGATGAAGTTTATGATTGCAATAATCAAATATTAATGCCTGGATTTGTAAATTGCCATAGTCATATATACTCAACTTTTGCTAGAGGATGGATTACTGAATTTAATCCTAAAAATTTTGTGGAATTATTAGAACAAATGTGGTGGAAGTTAGATAGAGTTCTTGAAGAAAAAGATATTTATTATAGCGGCCTTGTAAGCGGTATTGAATTTATAAAGAATGGAGTAACTACTGTAGTAGATCATCATGCTAGCGGAAGAAAAATTAAAGGTAGTTTAAATTTATTAAAAAGAGCTTTATGTGACTACTTAGGAATAAGAGGCGTATTTTGTTTTGAAAGTAGTGAGAGATTCCCAATTGATGAATGTATTGAAGAAAATATAGAGTTTAGTAAAATCGATTCAATTATGGCAAAAGGATTATTTGGAATGCATGCTTGTTTAACATTAAGTGATGATTCCTTAAAGAAAATAGCTGATAAAAGTCAAGGAATGCCAATACACATTCATGTGGGAGAAAGTGATGAGGATAATATAGAAAGCATTAAAAAATATAATAAAACCCCTATAGAAAGATTAGAAGAATACGGTTTACTTAGGGAAAATTCAATTTTATCTCATTGTATTTATTTAAGTGAAAGTGATATGGATATTTTAAAGAAATATAAAGTTTATGTGGCATTAAATCCTACTTCTAATTTTAATAATGCAGTAGGGCTTGCAGATGTATTAGAGCTTGAAAAAAGAAATATAAAATGTCTTTTGGGGAATGATGGATTAGGATTTAATCTGACCAGAGATATGATTAATTTGTTGTTTGGAATGCATTTAAAATATAAAAATCCTATAGCATATTCTGTAAATGATATTAAAAAAGTTATAGAAAATAATTATGAGTATGCAAGTAAAATTTTAAATTGCAAACTTGGAAAAATTGAAGCAGGATATGAAGCAGATTTTATAACCTTAGAATATAATGCACCTACGCTTATAACAGAAGATAATTTATTAGGCCATTTTTTCTACGGAATGTTGGATAATTTTAAACCCAAAAATGTTTGGTGCAACGGAAAAATTAAATTAAAAGATTATAAAATACTGCAAGATGAAGAAAAAATATACGAAGAAGCAAGAAAAATAGCACAAGAAATTTGGGAAAAGTGTAAGGAGAAATGATATGAAATTAAATACAAGTTTAAGTGGGATAAATTTAGAAAATCCACTAATGCCAGCATCAGGCCCTTTAGTTGGAGATAGTGAAAAAATGAAAATAATATCTGATTTTGGAGTTGGAGGAATTGTTACAAAAACAATATCTAGCAAAGGTGCAAAAGTAGTTAGACCTTGTATATATGGTGGACAAGACTTTGTTATGAATGCGGAATTGTGGTCAGAATATGATCCAGAAGTATGGTTAGATAAATTTTTACCTGAAATAAAAGCAGAACTAAATAAACCACTATTTGTAAGCGTAGGATATTCAAAAGATGATATGGAAAACTTAATTCCAAAATTAGATAAATATGCAGATGCTTTTGAAATATCTACTCATTATGTAGGTAAAGATTTAACAACAATAAAGGAAACTTTAATGACTATAAGAAAACATACAAAAAAGCCAGTTTATATGAAAATGAGTCCACATATACCTGATCCAGTTGGATTCGCAAAAATGGTTATAGAAAATGGTGGTAGCGGAGTTGTAGCAATTAATTCTCTGGGGCCAACCATGAAAATAGATGTAGCATCTAGAAAAGTTTTAATAGGAAATAAAGAAGGAGAAGTATGGACTTCGGGTCCTGCAATAAAACCAATAGCACTAGCTCTTATTAATAAAATAAAAAAAGCAGTGCCACAATGTGAAATTATAGGCGTAGGAGGAATAGCAACAGCAGAGGATGTAATAGAATTTTTACTGGCTGGTGCCAATGCGGTTCAAATGTTATCTGCTGCGATGCTTAAAGGAAAAAATTCATATAAAAAGATAGTTGATGATCTTCCAAGTGCTTTGAAGAAGTATGGATTTAGTTCTGTAGAGGAAGTATTAAACACTGAATTAGAAACTGGTAATGTGAAATATAATCCTATTTATCCATCTATTGATTATGATAAGTGTGTTAACTGTAAGTTATGTGAGAATATATGTCCATATTTTGCAATTAGTAGTGAGGATGAAAAAGTAGAAATGGATAAAAGTAAATGTTTTGGATGTGGATTATGCGAATCTAAATGTCCAAAGAAAGCAATAAAAAATGTATTTTTAAATTTTGTGTAATTACAATATAGAACTTTGATTTTAAACTCCTTATGAAGTGGAGGAAAGACTATGGAGAGTATAAGAAAATCAGTTATAAAAGCTGATCATAAAATTAAGGTAGACGGAAGCGCTAAATATATTTCAGATCTTAAATTTAAAAATAGTTTATATGCTAAGACTCTACGTTCAGAAAAGGCTAAGGCTATTATAAAAAATATTATTATTCCAGAATTAAAAGATGGCTATTATGTGGTTGAAGGAAAAGATGTTCCAGGTTTAAATAAGGTAAAAATAATTCAAAATGACATGCCGTTTTTTTCAGATAAAGAAGTTAATTATATAGGGGAACCTATCCTTTTAGTGTTAGGTCCTGAGCTTGAAGAAGTTATAAATATTTTAAATGATATCAAGGTTGAATATGAAGAGGGTATTTCTGTTTTTAATATGAGAAATTCTACGGAGATCTTTGATAAATATGAATATGAAAAAGGAAATTTAGAAGATGCGATTAAAAAGTCGTCAAAGATTTTGGAAGAGGAATTTTATACAGGATATCAAGAACAAGCTTATTTAGAAACTCAAGGATTAGTCGGAACTTATGAAGATGGTAAGATATCAGTATATGGAACTATGCAATGCCCATATTACGTTAAAGGTGCAGTTGTTCAAGCCTTGGGATTTAATGAAGATAAAGTAAGAATTGTACAAACTACTACTGGAGGAGGTTTTGGTGGTAAAGAGGATTACCCTTCTTTATTAGGAGCGCAGGTTGCAGTGGCAGCTTATAAAACTAAAAAGACAGTAAAATTAGTTTTAGATAGACTTGAAGATATGTCATTTACCACAAAAAGACATCCAGCTTTATTAAAATATAAAACTATTCTTGATGAAAGCAATAAAATAATTGGAATGGATGTAGAGATTATATTAAATGGCGGAGCATATGCGACTGTATCTGGTGTTGTCCTTCAAAGAGCTTTATTATGTGCAATAGGAGTTTACAACATACCTAATATCAAAGTGAAAGGACGCGTAGTTAAAACTAATACTGTTCCAACTGGAGCATTTAGAGGTTTTGGAGGGCCACAAAGTATATTTGGAATTGAAACCCATATGTCCCATATAGCCAAAGAAATAGGATGCACTCCTCTGGAATTAAAAAATAAGTATTTTGTAAAAACTGGAGATGAAACTTGTACTGGTGGAAGGTTTACTTATGATGTAAAGCTTGAAGAAATGCTGAAAAAAGCTGAAAAAATAAGTGACTTCAGCAACAAATATAAGAAGTATTCTAGTGAACAAGGAATTATAAGAAAAGGAATAGGCATGTCTATATTCTTACATGGCTGTGGATTTACAGGAAGTGGAGAAAGAGATTTTATAAAAGCAAAGGTCAAGCTTTTAAAACATGAAAATGGAATTATTGAAATTTTAGTATCTAACACAGATATGGGACAAGGCCTTCAAACTACATTTAAGAAAATTGTAGCAAAGGTTCTAGACAAAGATTATCAGGACATAGTCTATGAAAATCCAGATACAGACAGAGTTCCAGACTCAGGACCAACGGTAGCTTCAAGATCAATTATGGTAGTCGGTAAATTACTTGAAAGGGCTGCTTTAAGACTCAAAGAAAATTGGATTGATGGAAAAGAACAAATAATAGAAGAAAATTATAAACACCCAGATTTAATACCGTGGAATATAACAAAATTTAATGGTGATGCTTATCCAAGTTATTCGTGGGGAATAAATGTTGTAGAAGTAGAGGTTAATACCATAACAGCAGTTACTGAAGTGACTGGAATATATACAATCTTTGATATTGGGATTCCAATTGATGAAACAATAATGGAAGGGCAAATACAAGGAGGAGTTATACAAGGCCTTGGATATGGTTCCTCAGAAAGTATGGAATGTGATAAGTATGGAAAAGTTAGGCAACATAGTATAACTGATTATATTATCCCAACGGCTAAAGATGTTGTAAATATTAAAAATGAATTAGTAGATAATCCATGTGATCTTGGCCCATTTGGAGCTAAGGGGGCTGGAGAGCTGACTCTAATAGGAACTGCACCAGCTTATGCAAATGCAATAGAAAATGCATTGGGAGTAAAAGTGAATAAATTACCTGTAACTCCAGAATGGATAATGGAGGCGATAGTAAATGAGTAATATAATCACATTAAAGATAAACAATAAAACTATAAATACAGAAGAGAATTCTACGAAGAGACTTTTAGACTTCCTACGAGAAGATTTGGATATAACAGGTCCAAAGGAAGGCTGTGGTGAAGGAGAATGTGGTACCTGTACCGTAATTATAGATAAGGAATTAGTAAACTCATGCTTAGTGACAATTGGTTCTGTGGAGGGAAAAGAAATTATAACAGTTGAAGGGCTAAAAGGAACAAAACAATTTGATGTCTTAGAAAAATGCTTCGCAGAAGCGGGAGCTGTACAATGTGGATTTTGTACACCAGGGATGATAATGGCAGCACATGCACTTTTATCTAAAATTCCAAAGCCAACAGAAAATGACGTTAGGGATGGCATTTCAGGAAATTTATGTAGATGTACCGGATATAATATGATAATAAATGCAATACTTATGGCATCTAAAAGAGGTGATGGATTGTGGTAGATGGATACTTACCAAAGGACTTTGGTGATGCATTAAAAATGTTAAATGAAAAAGATGTAATTATTTATGCAGGAGGAACTGATCTAATGGTTAGAAATAAAAATGCTGCATCACTTCTTCCAAAGTTTAATAATGACTTATTATATATAGGAAATTTAAAAGAATTAAAAGAAATTAAAGAGTCAGCTGATAATTTAGAAATAGGAGCAGCTAGCACTTTATCAGCGCTTTTAAGAGCAAAAGAGATTCCAGAAGTATTAAAAGAGGCCATAAGACAAATAGCATCACCAGCCATAAGAAATATAGGGACTATTGGAGGAAATATATGCAATGCATCTCCTGCTGGAGATACTTTACCGATATTATATGCGCTAGATGCAAGGCTTAAGTTAACTAGTGAAAAATCTTTTAGAGAAGTTTATATAAAAGAGTTTATATTAGGACCAAGAAAAACCCTTATTGAAAAATATGAAATTTTGGAGAGCATAATTATACCCAAAGTACAGTTTAATAAAGTTTATTATGAAAAAATTAGAGCTAGAAAAGCTTCAGCTATATCAAAGTTATCATTTGTAGGGCTTGCAGAAGTAAAAGATGAAACAATAAAGGATATAAGAATTGCAATAGGATCTGTAGCTCCTAAAATAGTTAGGATAAAAGATGCAGAAAATATTTTAATAGGAAGTAATTTAAATGATGTAGAGAATCAAATAGAAGAAGTAAAAAAGATTTATTCTAATGAAATAGTTCCTATTGATGATCAAAGATCCACAGCTGTTTATAGAAAAACAGTAGCATTAAGGCTTATTCAATATTTTCTAAATACAAAAATATAGAATTAAATGAATTTAAAAGTGTAAATTTAAATAACTGTTAATCTTATATGAGTTTTTAGAGAGGAATTTTATATGTTTAAAGTAAATGTAAATGGTAAAGATTATAAATCAGAAATAGATATGGCATTGATGGATTTTCTGCGTGAAGAGCTTAAAATAACATCGGTAAAAAATGGATGCAAAGAGGGTGCCTGTGGAACTTGCACTGTTATTATTGATGGAAAGACAACTCGCGCTTGTATACAAAAGCTTTCTAAACTAGAAGGGAAAAAGATACAGACTATAGAAGGATTTACAGAAAGAGAAAGAGACGTATTAGTATATGCCTTTGCCACTGCAGGAGCTGTACAATGTGGATTTTGCATTCCGGGAATGGTTATATCCGGTAAATGCTTAATCGATCAAAATCCAAATCCTACGAGAGAAGACGTAAAACAAGCGATTCGTACTAATATTTGCCGTTGTACTGGATATGCCAAGATTGAAGAGGGTATTCTTTTAGCAGCAAAAATGCTAAGAGAAAACTTAGAAGTGCCTGAACTAAAGCAAACAGGGAAGGTTGGAGAGAAAACTTGCCGAGTTGATGCTCGTGCTAAAACGCTAGGAATAGCAAAGTATGCAGATGATTATAGTTATGATGGTATGCTGTATGGGAAGAATGTATTTAGTAAGTATGCACATGCAAAAATACTATCTATCGATATAAGCAAAGCTCTTAAAATGCCGGGAGTTGTTGCTATATATACTGTGAAGGACATTCCAGGAAAGAGATATATCGGTCACTTAGCACAAGACTGGCCAGGAATGATTGATGTAGGAGAAGAAACAAAGTGTTGCGGAGATACTCTTGCAATGGTTGTAGCAGAAACAAGAGAAGAAGCAATGGCAGCTGTAAAGGTTGTAGAAGTAGAATATGAAGAATTAGAAGCAATTTGTAATACTAAAGCTGCTGCTGCTGAAGGTGCTCACCAAGTTCATGGAGAAGGTTTTATGTACTTTGGAAAGTTTAGAATTCCAGAAAAAAATTTATTTGATCATCAGGAAGTAAAACGAGGGGATGCAGAAATTGCACTTGCAAATTCTAAATTTGTAGTAGAAGGCACATTTAAGCTTCCACCAACTGAACATGCTTTTATGGAACCTGAAACTGCTATTGGATTACCATATGGAGATGGAGTAATGGTTATTACAGGGGCACAAGGTATTTATGATGAATACCATGAACTTAGTAATTATCTCGGCATTCCACTGGAAAAAGTAAGAATACAAAGTGCTGTTGTTGGCGGAGGGTTTGGTGGTAAGGAAGATATGAGTGTGCAGCATCAAGCGGCGCTTTGTGCCTATCTCACCAAACGACCTGTAAAAGTATCTTTTAGCCGTCAGGAAAGCATTAACTATCATCCGAAACGTCATGCAATGGATATTTATTGCAAAATTGGCTGTGATGAAAATGGTATTTTCAAAGGAATGAAAGCTAGAATTACTTCTGATACGGGTGCTTATGCTTCTCTTGGTGGCCCTGTTCTCCAAAGAGCCTGCACTCATGCTGGAGGCCCTTATAATTATCAAAATGTAGATATTGAAGGAAATGCTTATTACACTAATAATCCACCAGCTGGTGCATTCCGCGGCTTTGGAGTAACACAATCTTGTGCAGTTGTAGAATGTTTAATAAATCAGTTAGCAGAAAATGTTGGCATTTCTGGGTGGGAAATACGCTATCGTAATGCAATTCGACTTGGACAATCACTGCCAAATGGACAAATTGCAGATGGTGGTACTGCAATGGCAGAAACTTTAGAAGCAGTAAAAGAAGATTTTGATAAATATGAAGCAGATCCTAACTATTATGTGGGAATTGCTTCTGCAATGAAAAATGCAGGTGTGGGAGTAGGAGTTCCTGATATAGGACGTTGTAATTTAAAAATAATAAATGGGAAAGTTCATGCTAGATCTTCTGCTGGTGCAATTGGGCAAGGTATACAAACGGTATTGTTACAAATAATTTGTGAAACAACAGGGCTAGCTCCAAATCAAATTATTATTGAACAGCCTGATACAAAATATACACCTGACTCAGGTACTACAACTGCATCTCGTCAAACTACATTTGCTGGAGAAGCAGCACATAAATCATCATTGAAATTAAAGGTTGATTTGGATGAAGGATATACATTGGAAGAACTTCACGGTAAAGAGTATATTGGAGAATTTGATTTTAAAACAGATCCAATTGGCTCTTCAAAATCTAATCCAGTGAGTCATATTGCTTATGGATACGCAACACAACTTGTTATTATCGATAGGGTTGGAAAATTAGTAAAAGTTGTTGCAGCTCATGATATTGGCAGAGCAATCAATCCTCTTTCAGCCACAGGTCAGGTAGAAGGTGGGGTAGCTATGGGCCTTGGATATGGTTTAACGGAAGACTTCCCACTAAAAGATGGGATTCCTCAAGCAAAGCTAGGAACTTTAGGTCTTTTGAAGGCATCTCAAATGCCAACTGTTGAAGTCCATTTAGTTGAAAAAAATAATCCTGATAGTATTGCATTTGGTGCTAAGGGAATTGGTGAAATTGTGTGTTGTATGTGTGCTCCAGCATGTCAAAATGCGTACTATAAAAAAGATGGTATATTCAGATATAGTTATCCTCTAGATAATACGTATTACCGCAAGCTAAAATCTGCTATTAAGAAAGTGAAATAAGAATTGACTTTGTAAGAATAAATCCAATTCAATATCCAAAAGGAATCTAGTATGAAATAATAAATGTTCAATTGCAATTAAAAATGTAGAAATTAATTATAATAGAAAGCCAACAATTACTTTAGATGAGAAGGTGTAGTAATAATGATTGCATTAATAAAAGGTGCTGGAGATTTAGCAACAGGGGTCGCTTATAGATTAAAAAAATGTGGATTTAATATAGTTATGACAGAAATCTCAGAACCTACTACAGTTAGAAGAACAGTAGCATTTTCACAAGCTGTATATGATAATAATGCAGAAGTAGAAGGCATAAAAGCGACCCTTGTTTCAGAGACAGAGGAAGCTAAGAAGGTTATCAAACAAGGAAATGTTGCAGTAATAGTAGATGAAAAAGCAGAAATTTTAAAAGACCTTAAGCCAGATGTAGTAGTTGATGCTATAATTGCAAAAGAAAATTTAGGAACAAATATTAATGATGCCTCAATTGTTGTTGCACTTGGACCAGGATTTACAGCTGGTGTTGATTGTCATTGTGTTATTGAAACCCAAAGAGGGCATTATTTAGGAAAGGCAATATACAGTGGAAGCGCTATACCTAATTCAGGTGTACCTGGAGAAATTGGTGGATATACTGAAGAAAGAATAATTAGAGCTACAAATGATGGCAAGATATTACCTGTATCTAAAATAGGAGACTATGTAGAAAAAGGCGACATTGTAGCCTACGTTAATGGGATTCCAATTTTTGCAGAAATAGATGGTATAGTACGTGGAATGCTTCAAAAAGATGTTAACGTATTTAAAGGAATGAAAAGTGGAGATATTGATCCAAGATGTGAGAAAAATCATTGTTTTACAATTTCAGATAAAGCTAGATCTATTGGAGGGGGCGTTTTAGAGGCAATTTTATATTTAAATTCTATGTTGAAATAATTTAGAAAGGATAATAATTTTATTTCATATGCCTTATAAAAAATTGGGGGGATGCTAAATGAATAAGAGAATTGATGCAAAAGGTAAGAATTGTCCAATACCTGTAATAATGGCAAAGAAAGAGATAGACGGTGGAAATAATAGTTTTATAGTTGAAGTTGATAATAACATTGCTGTGCAAAATCTTCAAAAGTTAGCTAATAGTCAAGATTTTATATCATCTCTAGAAGAAGGTAATGGAATATTTAAAATCTATTTCTCAAAGGATTCAGATAAGGTGAGTGGAGCTGAGGAGTCTGAAGAATGTAATGAAATATTGGCAAAATTAGAAGAAAATAAAAAGGATTTAGGTACATGGTCAGTATTTATTGGAAAGGATATTATTGGTGCAGGAAGTGAAGAACTAGGAAAATCACTAATGAAAATGTACTTTTATACAATTTCAGAATCACATGATTTACCAAAATCAATTTTATTTATGAATGATGGAGTAAAAGTTCCTACATTAAATGATCAAGCAATAGAACATTTAAAGGAGCTGGAGAAAAATGGGGTTGAAACATTAGTTTGTGGTGCATGTCTTAACTTTTATGGACTTGAAGAAAAGTTAAAGGTAGGAAAAGTAAGTAACATGTATGATATAACAAACTGCATGAAAGAAGCATCAAAGGTTATCACATTGTAACCAATTGTCAATTGCTAAGGAGGATATGTCATATGCCAAAAGATATAAAACTTACTAATTTAACTAAAAGTTCAGGTTGTGCTGCCAAAATAGGACCTGATGTGCTTCATAATGTTTTGAGTACTTTACCTAAGTTTGAAGATCCAAAATTACTTGTGGGATTTGATACTAATGATGATGCTTGTGTATATAAAATTAATGATAATACAGTAGAAATTCAAACAGTAGACTTCTTTCCACCAGTGGTAGACGATCCTTATACTTTTGGCCAAATTGCAGCGGCTAATGCTCTCAGTGATATTTATGCAATGGGTGGAAATCCTGCAATAGCTATGAATTTACTTTGCTTTCCTTCTTGCTTAGATATAGCAATTATGCACGATATACTTGCTGGTGGATATGACAAAGTTAAAGAAGCTGGTGCAGTAATTGCTGGTGGACATACTATAGCAGATCCCACGCCTAAATATGGTCTTTGTGTAAGTGGATTTGCACATCCAAGTGAAATCCTTTCAAATAGTAATGCAAAAACTGGAGATATACTTGTCCTTACAAAACCATTAGGTATTGGAATAATGAATACTGCTGCAAAAGCAGAATTGTTGACTGAAAGTAAAATTAATGAAGTTACATCTATAATGTCTACATTAAATAAGTATGCTAAAGAATGTACATCTGGACTTGGTGTACATGCATGTACTGATATAACGGGTTTTAGTTTGATTGGGCATAGCTATGAAATGGCAAGTGGTAGTAATAAAACAATAGAGATTTTTAGTGATTCTGTACCTATTATAGATGGAGCACTAGACTATGCTAAAATGGGCATTATACCTGAAGGAATGTACAATAATCTTGATTATTTAAAAGATAAGTTCACTTTAGCTTCAAATATTAAACAGGAGCTACAAGACGTGTTAATAGATCCACAAACATCAGGTGGATTACTGCTTTCACTTTCGGAAAAAAATGTTAAAGAATTTCTATCAAGAATTGAAACATTTACTTCATATGCAAGAGTTATTGGTCAAGTTGTTGATAAAAGTCATAAACCTATAGTAATTAAATAAAAAATAATCAAAGGAATTATATTATTAATTTAAAACGGTATCTTTGATTTGTTATTTTCTTTCATATACCTAATGAAAATACAAGAGAGAAGGAGGTAATATAAATGAAAATGATAAAAACAACAAATGCAGTTGGTCACATTTTATGTCATGATATTACGCAAATAATAAAAGGAGTAACTAAAGATGCTGCTTTTAGAAAAGGACATATTATTAAAAAGGAAGATATCCCAGTATTACTTTCTTTAGGCAAAGATAATATATATATATGGGAAAAATCAGAGAAAATGTTACACGAAAATGAAGCGGCGGATATTCTTTTTGACATTTGTAAGGGCGAAAATATGAGCGGAAGTGAAGTTAAAGAAGGAAAGATTGAACTTATAGCAGATGTTGATGGTCTTTTGCAAATTGATGTAGACAGATTAAATAAGATTAATTCCTTAGGGGAAATGATGATTGCTACTCGTCATAACAATTTTCCAGTTAAAAAAGGAGATAAATTAGCAGGAACTAGAATTATTCCGTTAGTTATAGAAAAAGAAAAGATGGAAGTTGCTAAAATAATAGGAGGAAACAAGCCATTACTCAATCTTTTAACATATAAACATAAAAAAGTTGGAATTGTTACCACAGGAAATGAAGTTTTTCATGGACGAATTAAGGATACATTTGGTTCTGTTATCTTGGAAAAACTATCAGAATATGATGTTATAATTTTGGGTCAAGAAATAATTGATGATAACCTTGAGAATATAACAAATGCAATTAATCAATTCTTAAACAAAGGCGCAGATATGATAATTTGTACAGGAGGAATGAGTGTTGACCCCGATGATTTAACTCCGAGTGCAATAAAAAATACAGGTGCAGAAATTATATCTTATGGAGCACCAGTATTGCCTGGAGCAATGTTTTTATTATCATATTATAACGCAAATATTCCTATAGTTGGATTACCAGGATGCGTAATGTACTCTAAACGTACTATTTTTGATTTAGTTTTACCAAGAATTATGGCAAATGTAAAATTGAATGGTGAAGATTTAGCAGTTATGGGTCACGGAGGGTTATGTTTATCATGTAATATATGTACATATCCTAATTGTGGCTTTGGAAAAGGTATGTAAGAAAGTAAGGGCAAAATATGGGAGTAAAGATAAAAACGTAGATTTTCGTTTCTTACTGATGAACAAAAAATTTTAAGTGATGAAGTGAAAGATTTATGTAATAATAGTATTGTTGATTTAATTATCACAACAGGTGGAACAGGATTTTCAAAAAGGGATAGTACACCAGAGGCTACTCTTGAAATAGGTGAAAGACTAGTGTCGGGAATAACAGAATCTGTAAGAGAAAGTTTAAATTATATTATATCAGAATTAGAGCATGGTATTAAAATTTTAATTGGAGATGAAGTAGAATGTGGATCATAAAAGATAGATACCCACAGTGAAAACTGCAACTATAGAGTATAATTTAATGTAAAATTTATTTTAATTTGGAGGAATGAGAAATGTTAAAAGTGACAAAGACAGAAAAAGCTCCAGCAGCTATTGGACCATATTCTCAAGCGGTAGGATTTGGAGATTTATTATTTACATCAGGACAAATACCTTTAGATCCAGCAACAGGTGAAGTAATAGGTACAAATATAGAAGAGCAAGCAACACAAGTTATGAAGAATATTTCAGCTATATTAGAAGCTAATAACATTGATTTTAATAATGTAATCAAAACAACTTGCTTTATTGCTAATATGAGTGATTTTGCTAAGTTTAATGAAATTTATGCTAAATATTTCATTAGTAATCCAGCACGTTCTTGCGTAGCTGTAAAAGAACTTCCTAAAGCAGTTTTATGTGAAGTTGAAGTAATAGCTTGCCAAAATATATAATTGACTAATTGTAAGATCATATATATTACAATTTCATAAAAAGTAAAATGGGCTGTTACAAAGAGTTGCTTTATATAAAGGTTATCTTTGTAACAGTCCATTTTTATAAAAAATTTAAGCTTTCTTGATTTCTGAAACTAATTCATCCATAAGCTCTTTGACAGTAGTCATTTTTGTAAGTCTGCTAGCATTTTCTCCACAGAATATAAGACCTTCATCAACATTGCCATTTACTGCATTTATTAAAGCTTTACTTATACAGTAAGGAGTATTAGCAGGATTACAAGGTGTTAAACAATTGTAGCAATGAGTTATTTTTTCTCTTTCAGTAAGAGTTCTTTTAACAAAAGGATTTCTAATAGCACGCCCAGGCATTCCTACAGGACTTTTTACTATTTGAACATCATCAATTGAACAATTTAAATATGCATCTTTAAATGCCTGAGAAGCATCACATTCTTCAGTTACTACAAATCTAGTTGCCATTTGAACACCATTAGCACCCAGTTTGAGATATTTAGCAATATCATATCCATCAAAAACTCCTCCAGCAACTACTACTGGAATTTCCTTGTTGTATTTTTCAGCATATTTTTTTGTTTCAGCTATTATATCTATAACGGTTTTATCAAAATCTAGATTTTCATCTTCCAATTCTTCTAATTTAAATCCTAAATGACCACCAGCTTTTGGACCTTCAATTACAACAAGGTCTGGAGCTACATTATTATGTTTATCCCAAAGTTTTAATATTACTTTTGCAGCTTTTAAAGAAGAAACAATAGGTGCAATCTTTACAGAAGAACCTTTTACTATTTTAGGTAACATAGTAGGAAGTCCAGCACCAGATATTATTAAATCAACTCCAGCTTCTATTGCAACTTTTATATGCTCCTCGTAGTTAGTACTTGCAACCATAGCATTAATTCCTATTATGCCATTTGCTGCTTTAGCTTTTGCAAGAGTAATATGCTTTTTTAAAGCTCTTAAATTTGCCTCTAAAGGGTTTTTCTCAAAGTCATCTTCATTATAACCAGGTTGTGCAGCAGAAATGATACCAATACCACCAGCATTTGCAACAGCAGAAGCTAAGTTAGAAGATGAAACACCAATCCCCATTCCTCCTTGAATAATAGGAATAGGAGCAATTAAATTTCCAATTTTAAGTGAATTAAAATTCATTTTACATATATCCTTTCACGAGAAAATTCGATGACAAAATATTTTGATAATCAAAGCATTTTACTTTATTATAGGATAACATTGATACTTAGACAAGAAGAATTTAAAAAAAGTACTGTTTTTATTATATACACATTTAAACAGTTTATTACATAATTATATTTTTTGATGTTTCTGATGCGAGGTTAGGGCTTAATAAATTAAATTTCTATATTTCTTGACATAAACTATAATTGCATGATACAATACTAAATGTCCTAGGGGTATGGCTCAACGGTAGAGTAGTGGTCTCCAAAACCATTGGTTCTGGGTTCAAATCCTAGTGCCCCTGCCACAAAGGTCGTAGTACGATGTACTACGGCTTTTTTTTATAGAAATCTATTCATTCATTTGCATTAACCTCCATGTTAACTACATAAAAATCATGTTCATATTCATTATACGCAAACATTTTTTGTTGAACTACTTTTTGTTCAGCTTTTGTCTTTCTTGTTATTATAAAATTTCTTTTTTACTCCATGTAGATGGTTTGATAAAGCTCGAAGTTATTTGTTTTTCATCATTATATTTGCATAAAAATTAAATTTTATACATTAGTTTTAGTATCTACTCTAAATGTTGTTTGTACAGTGCTTAAGTGGTAAAATAAATATGTTTGATTCAAAAATAATAATTATATATTATTTTAATAGGAGCATTTAGTGTTAGATGTATTTATGCTTGTAAATTATATAATAATTATGCAAAAATATAAGAGGTGATAAAAAATGAATGAACCTATGGTAACTGTTTTAATGTCAGTATATAATGGAGAAAAATTTCTAAAAGAGGCTATGGAAAGTATACTAAATCAGACATTTACTGACTTTGAATTTTTAATAATAAATGATGGATCTACTGATAATAGTGTGAAAATAATTGAATCATATAATGATTCGCGTATAAGATTAATTAATAATGAGAAAAATTTAAAGTTAATTGCATCACTAAATAAAGGTATATCAATTGCAAGAGGTAAATATATAGCAAGAATGGATTGCGATGATATTTCTATGCCCAACAGATTAGAAAAAGAAGTGAATTTTTTGGAAAATTCCTTGGAATATGGGTTAGTTGGAACTTATTATACTGTTATAGATGGTGAAGGCACCGAACAACGTAATGTAAGTTATCCATCAAGTAATGATTTAATTAAATTATTTTTATCATTAAATTGTCCGTTAGCTCATGGAAGTATAATGGGTAGAACTGAATTGTTTAAACAAAATTTATATGGAAGTAAAGAATATTCTGCTGTTGAGGATTATGAGCTATGGACAAGAATGGCTAAAGTAACTAAAATTCATAATATTCCAGAGTATTTATTTAAGTATAGAATATATGGAGAAAGTTTTTCTAATACTAAAACTCAATTAATGTATAGTCAAACTTTAGAACTAAGTAAAAATTTATATATAAATAATAAAAAAGAATATAAAAACTTAATAAAAAAACAATTTTTAGAAGAGTTATACACTGAAGAAAAAGTGGAAGTTGTAGAATATGTAAATAAATGGCTCAATAGTTTTGTCAAAAGACTTCTTTATGTACATGAATTTGGTTTTGCATTAAAATTATATGCTAAATCTATAAAAATAAATAAATTTAAATAAGGCACATGCCCAAATAACCTTTCATTAATATATAGGGTTATTTTTACTTTAAAAAACTAATTTACTAGTATAATATTTAAGGATAAGGTGTAAATCAATATGGATAATAATTATACATATAATAAAGATGAGTATGAGGATTTAAGCTTAAGAGATGCTCAAATGCTTATGGTCGATGTTTTGAAGGATGTTCATGAGTTATGTGAAAAACATGGCATTAAATACTTTTTAGATGCAGGAACTTTAATTGGAGCTGTGAGACATAAAGGATTTATCCCATGGGATGATGATGTTGATATAGGAATGCCAAGAGAAGAGTATAATAAATTCTTAGAAATAGCAAAAAAAGAGCTTCCAAAGCATTTGTTTTTGCAAACTTTTGAAACTGATAAGTATTACAATGTTTACCCAACACCATGTAAAGTAAGGTATAATAATACCTTGTTTTTAGAAGATGGAACAGAAGAAAATTATAATATGCATAATGGAATATTCATAGATGTATTTCCATATGATAGTTTGCCAAAGCTTAAGATTACATATAAAATACAACGTACATTAAGCTACAATATTCTAAAGAGTTTTAAAAGACTTAGAGATATGCCAGAGCATTTAAGTTTTAAAAACAAAATAACTTTCTTATTTTATATATTAATTGCAAAAATATTTCGTAATAAGAGGAGATTAAGATTTTTCAACTATCTAATTAAGTGGAATGATCCAAAATCAGAGTTTATGGGATATGGTGTTGATACTTATTGGAGTGAGTATGTTTATAAAAAATCAGATTATTTTGATTTGATTAAATTAGAATTTGAAGGAAAGTATTTTTATGCACCAAAAAATTATGATACTATTTTAACGAAATTATATGGTGATTATATGACAATGCCAAAAGAGGAAGATCGGGTATGGCATGCAAAAGAAATGAAAAAACTTAAAGGACTAAAGATATAATTATGAAATTTTACTTAAGAAAAATACTAAATATTGCATATAGTTAACAATGTTAGTATAATTCAAAGAGAATATATATAATAAATAAAATGATAATATGTGTAAAAATTTGAACAGTGATTTTTCAGATGTTTTATAATGAATCAAAAACAATATAATTTAGTGAAGGTAGTGAATAATATTGGTAAGTGTGTCTATAATTACTCCTGTTTATAATGTAGAAAGATGCATTGAGAAAACTATAAATTCAGTTATAAATCAGAGTTGTAAGAATTTTGAATTCTTACTTATAGATGATGGCTCTAAGGATAAAAGTATTGAAATAGCTGAAAATTTACTTATAAATTCAGATGTAAATTATAGAATCATAAGCCAAGAAAATAGTGGAGTTAGTGTTGCAAGAAATAAGGGGCTTTGTGAAGCAAAAGGAGAATATGTTTGTTTTTTAGATTCTGATGATTATATTCATAAGGATTATATTAAGTTTATGTACGAAAAGGCATCAATTTGTAACTGTGATTTGGTTTTTTGTGATTATGCTCAAGTTGATTCAAAAGATAAGGTGTTAATTGAAAGTACAACTGGATTTTTAGAAGATTTTATAAACGGAAGAGAAGCTGCTTTAAAGCAATTAAGCTGTGACATTACTATTGGAATGGGAAGTGCTTTATATAAAACTTCAATAATCAAAGAAAATAGTATATTTTTTGATAGTAGTAGAAAATATGCTGAAGACATTGTATTCACGGTTAAAGCATTACTTAATATGGACAAAATTATATCTGTTAATAGAACATTGATGTTTTATGTTAGATGGGAGTCATCAGTAACTAATGTAATATCTCTAAAGCATCTTGATTGCTATTATTCATATGTTGATTTATTGGATTATGTAAAAAGAAATGGTGATTTAGGAGAAATAGAAAACTTTTTAGTAGAATACAAAATTCCATATGCAATAGCTCATATTTTTTCTGTGTTATCAAGAGATAAGAACTTTAATGAAGATCTTTTTAAATTCTTAAATAAAGAAAAGGTTAAAGAATATTTAAGAACTTATAAGATACAAAAATTTAATAAGAATTATATTAGGTATTTAATTCAATGTAAGGGGATATTGTATTTCCCTAATATTTTATTAAAAGTTTTTAGTAATATAAAGTGAAACTTTTCAGGTGGAGTTTCAACTTCAGCTGAATCTAGTTGAACCTATACCCCCAAGGGGCACCTCGTCCAGGAACGTGCAGCTGTTATCTCCAACTTGAAGAAGAGCGAGTGTTACGGATGTTAGCTATCGGAGAAAATAATTTTTAAGATTTGACTTGCTTTTAATTAGCAAAAATCTTTCCAGATTGGAGGAAAGTTAGAATGAAAAACTGGAAAACATTAATAATTATGATAATTGATTTGTTTATGGTTAATTTAGCATACCTTTTTTCCATAAATATAACACAAAGTGCAGCATTTACAGAAATTGCAAAGATATATACTAATGATGTCATAGCTTTAAGTTTAATTTATATAATATGTTTTTATTTGTTTAAAATGTATGAAAGTTTATGGCATTTAACTGGTACAGATGAATTTTTATTGGGTGTTGGTGGAAATATTTTAGCAGGTATATTATCCATTGGATATACTAGAATTTTTGGTTCTACTATTCCCTTAAATGTTTCAGTGGTAGGAATACTTTTAAGTATTTTCTTTGTGCTAGGTTATAGAATTCTTTATAGAGTTTATAGAAGAACACTTTTGTACATACCATTTAAGTATTCTGCAGATCAAAGAAGGGTAATGATAGTTGGAGCGGGTTCTGCTGGAACTATGATTATTAATGAAATGATGGCAAGAAGAGAATTAAAGTATAATCCGATAGCTCTAATAGATGATGACAAAAATAAGCTTGGGAAAAGAATATCAGGAGTTAAAATAGAAGGAAATAGACACGACATACCCTATATTGCTAGAGAACAAGAAATTGATATGATTTTAATTGCTATTCCATCTCTTGATGCCAAAAATAAAGCTGAAATAATTGAAATTTGTAAGAACACTAATTGTAAACTACAAATAATTCCTGGAATGTATGAGATATTAAATGGAGATGCTACAGTTAGTAGGATTAAAGATGTTGATTTAGAAGACTTACTTGGAAGAGATCCTATTCAATTGGACAATAAAGGAATTTCAGATTACATAGAAGGAAGAACTATATTAGTTACTGGTGGAGGTGGCTCTATAGGCTCAGAACTTTGTAGACAAATAGCTATATATAATCCTAAAAGACTTATAATATTTGATATTTATGAGAATAATGTATATGACATTCAAAATGAGCTTAAAGAAGATTTTCCGGATATGAACCTTACTGTATTAATAGGTTCAGTTAGAGATAGGAAGAGATTACATGAAGTATTTGCCAAATATAAAATAGATGTTGTATTTCATGCTGCAGCTCATAAACATGTGCCTTTAATGGAAGATAGTCCTAAAGAAGCTATAAAAAATAATGTGTTTGGAACATTGAATTTAGCTTTAGAAGCAAGCGAATTTAATATAGAAAGATTTGTTATGATTTCAACAGATAAAGCTGTTAATCCAACTAACATTATGGGAGCAACAAAGAGATTATGTGAAATGATTATACAAGCTATGGATAAGCAATGTAAAACTGAATTTGTTGCAGTTAGATTTGGTAATGTACTTGGAAGTAATGGTTCAGTAATACCATTATTTAAAAGACAAATTGCTAATGGAGGACCTGTAACTGTAACTCATAAAAAAATTATTAGATACTTTATGTTAATTCCAGAAGCTGCTCAATTAGTACTTCAAGCAGGAGCATTTGCTAAAGGTGGAGAAATATTTGTCTTAGATATGGGAAAACCAGTTAAGATTTATGATTTAGCATGTGATTTAATTAAGCTTTCAGGTCTTGAACCTAATAGAGATATTAAAATTGTGTTTACAGGACTTAGGCCCGGTGAAAAATTATACGAAGAACTTTTAATGAGTGAAGAAGGTTTAGAAGATACTGTTCACAAAAAAATATATGTAGGCAAACCAATGTTTGAAAATATGGATACTTTAAAACAAAAACTTGAGCAATTACAGAGTTTATTAGATTTAAATGATATAGCAGAAATTAAGCGTCAAATGCAAAAAATTGTGCCAACATATCATTATAAAAATAAAGATGAAGTAGCTGCAGATAATGCAGATAAGGAGTAGTTATGACTAGAGAAGACATGAGTAGAAATATTGTAATAGCAATTATATTTGCTATTACAGGATTTTTGGGAATAGCAAATGGAAGTTACTTAATAATGGGCATGTACATAATAACGCTATTAGTAGCGACATTTATAATGAAAGATAAGGATGTTTATAATCTACTCTATGCTGTGCTTTTAGTATCTGCATTCTATGATTATGCACTATATGTTCCAGGAATACAAAACATATATATGTTTCATATAGTTTTAGTTGCATTTACACTTATGTCATTATATAAGGTATTTAAAGATAGAAACGTTTTAATGAATTTAGATAGAAAGATTTTATCAATATATTTAATTTGGTTTATTTATATGTGCGTTAGTATAGCATGGGCATTGAATAGAACTTTAGCAATTAAATATATTGCTATTTATTTAATGATGTTTGCATTTATTGTCGATATGATGATTTATAATGTGAATAAAGAAAAAATTAAAAAGACTATAAATATATTATTATTTCTAATTTCAATGATAATTTTTGTTGGTTTGGTAGAAGTACTTTTAGGGCAACAATTACCAATAAAGCATTATTACGATTCCTTTAGAGATAGTTTACCGCAATGGCAGATTAATACTATAGAGGCTAGACCAATAGCTTTTTCATTTAATACAAATAATTTAACAGCAACTTTAGCAATAATGGCACCAATTTGCCTATTTGCGATTTATAAGTTTGAAAATATAGTAGCAAAGATTTGGTTTACAGTAATTTGTATTATAGGCTTTTCATTGGTGATAATGACTACTTCAAGAACTGGTTTTTTTGCATTCTTATTTGGATTTTCAATATTTATTATTTATTCAGTATTCAGTATAAGAAAATTAGGGATTAGGCAAATGATTTTTCCGTTAGTATTAATATTGGGTTTTGTTTTAGCTTATAATTATAGCAGTCTAATTTTAAGAATAAAGCCGGTAGAGGGAGAACCACTACAGACTAGTTTATCTGGTAAATTACAGTCATTAGGAGAAATTACAGAAGGTGAAGTTACAGAGGAAGGATCTACGTTGCATAGGATGGAAATTATAAAAGTTGTATATAATGGAGTTGTGACAGATAAGCATTTTCAAGGTTATGGTGTAGGTAATGTGGAGCAGCTTATAAAAAACAATGGAAATACAGGTTCAGTATATAGTCCTCATGCATATCCAATTGAAATCTTAGGGGATTTTGGATTGCTAGGTATAGCATTATATGGAATCTACTATTTATATTTGATTATTGGAAATTTAATCATAGGTATAAGGAAAAAAAGTATTATGTGTTTTGCAGCAGTTGCAGGGCTAATGGCTTTTGAACCAGCAAGTTTTGGTCCAAGTTCCATAACTTATGTATTTTCATATTGGATTCTTATTGGATTTTCAGTATCATGTATTCAAGTGTATAAGAAAGAAAATGATGGAGGTAGAAAAACTTCTTCAATAAAAGAATATAAAATGGTATAGTTTGATTGTAACAATGACTATGAAATTACGATTACACTGGTTGTTAAAAATATACACATATAAAAAGAGTGCGAAGGATGGTATGTGTCTATGTATATTTTTATTTTACGCTCCAGTAATATGTGGAAAGATATATAATATTTTTTTATGTCTTAGTCATTTATAATTCTATAGCGTATGTATTTATAAAACAATATTAACTATAGTATTTATTATGAAATGAATCAATAAATTAAAATAGATTTAAGCATAGTGTTATAATGAATTTATTATAATTAATAAAGACGAATTGAGTGTACAAGCATCCCAATTTGTCTTTATTAATTATAATTATCTTACGTTTTCTGTTAAATATTTTTCTATAATATCTGTAATTATTGAAGAAGTATCTCCATTTCCAAAAACAGAGGCAGGAGTACCAGTAGGATTAAAATTTTCTAAAGCATCTAAAATTTTATTAGAATCACTTCCAACTATTACGTTCCAACCATTTTCTACAGTTTCAACCCATTCAGTTTCATCTCTCATAGTTATACATGGCTTCTTTAAGAAATAGGCTTCTTTTTGAACTCCACCACTATCTGTTACTATTTTTTTTGCATTTTCTTGTAAGGAAATCATGTCTAAATACCCTACAGGATCTATAATTTCAATATTTTCGCCAACATGCAAATTATATTCTTGAATAAACTTCTTTGTTCTTGGGTGAAGTGGAAGTATTATTTTTTTACCGCAATTACTTAAAGCACTTATTATTGAAGTTAATCTTTCGATGTTATCTGTGTTTTCAGCACGATGTATTGTTGAAAGTATATAGCTATCTGGAGCTAAATCAAGTTTTTCAGTTATTGTTGAAATCTCCTTAGCTCTTTTTTTAAAAAGATTTATTGCATCGTACATTACATCACCAGTATTATGAACACCTTTTGTTATATTTTCATTTTTTAGATTATTTACTGCTGTTAATGTTGGTGCAAAAAGCAAATCTGAAATATGATCTGTAAGTATTCTATTTTGTTCTTCAGGCATAACCTTATTAAAACTTCTAAGTCCAGCTTCTACATGGGCCACAGGTATTAGCAATTTACTAGCACAAAGACTTCCAGCAAGGGTTGAATTTGTATCACCATAAACTAAAACCATATCTGGCTTTTCCTTTAAATATATTTCTTCAAGAGCTATTAACATGCTACCAGTTTGGTGACCATGATTTGACGAACCAATACTTAAATTATAATCAGGTTTTGGAATACCAAGCTCTTCAAAGAATATATCAGACATATTATTATCATAATGTTGTCCAGTATGTACTAAAATTTCACTATTTTCATTTCTTCTGATTTTATTTGACACTGTTGCAGCTTTTATAAACTGCGGTCTAGCACCTATAACAGTTAGTACTTTCATGTACTATTCCTCCTTAAATTTCAAAAAGTTATTTCAATATAAATATAATATCATTTTAGCATATTATAGGTATTAATAAAACTAAACAAGGAAACTCGATTCACATTCATTCGCTAAGTAAGTTCACATTGCAAAATCGTAGATTTTGAATCTCACTTATGTTATAATTTATGAAGTTAATTAGCATTATAATGTAAAGAAGGAGCAAATTAAGATGAATATCTTACTTATAAATCACTATGCGGGGTCTGATTACCATGGGATGGAATTTAGACCTTATTATATGGCTAGAGAATGGGTTAACATGGGGCATGATGTAACTATACTTGCTGCTGATTTTTCTCATTTAAGAAAGAAGAATCCAAAAGTGCAAGAAGATTTTCAAGAAGAAATAATAGATGGAATTACATATGTATGGGTAAAAACTCCGGAGTATCATGGAAATGGTGTTGGAAGAATTAAAAATATATCTATATTTATGTATAAATTAAGGATGAATTATAAGAGGATTGCAGATAAATATAAGCCAAATGCAGTTATAGCATCTTCAACTTATCCTTTAGATATATATCCTGCACATAGAATTGCAAAGAGATCTAAAGCCAAGCTTTTCTTTGAAATACACGATTTATGGCCATTAACTCCAATGGAAATAGGGGGATATTCAAAGAATAACCCTGCTATAGTTATACTTCAAAGAGCAGAGGATTTTGCTTTTAAAAATTGTGATAAGATTATTTCAATTTTACCAAATGCAGATAAGCACATGGAAGATAGAGGATTTAAAACTGATAATTATGTGCATGTTTCAAATGGAATAATCGTTGGTAAAAAGAAAATTCCGCCAGTAGAAAAAACTATTGAGAGATTACAAGAACTAAAGGAACAAGGTTATTTTTTAGTTGGATATACAGGAAATCATTCGCCAGCAAATGTGTTAGATACAATGCTTGATGCTGCTAAAAGAACAACTGATAAAAATATAAAATATATATTAGTTGGAAATGGAAATGTAAAAGATCAATTAATTGAATATGCAAAAACAAATAATATAACTAATGTAGAGTTTTTAGATCCAGTTTTAAAGGATAATATGGATAATGCACTACAATTATTAGATATTTGCTATATAGGCTTAAAAAAGCAAAACTTATTCAATTATGGAGTAAGTCCAAATAAATTGTTTGATTATATGATGGCAGCAAGACCTGTAATATATGCAGTGGAAGCTTCAAATGATCCAGTAAAAGATTCAAAGTGTGGTATTACAGTGCCAGCAGAAAATTCAGATGCTGTAGTTAATGCAGTTATGAAGATTAAGAATTTAAGTGAAGAAGAAAAAAATAAAATGGGCCAAAATGGAAATGATTATGTATTAGCAAATCATACTTACCATAAGTTGGCAGAAAAATTTTTGAATGCCTTAAAATAACTTAAAAATTTATGAAGAAATATGTTAATATAAGCTAAACTGATTAAAATGTTGTAAAATAGGTAATATAATATAATACGCTTTGAAATAATTTTATTGGGAGTAGATACATGAATAAATTTAATAAAATAGTTAAAAGAATATTTGATTTCATATGCTCTACTTTAGGGCTTATAGTCTTAAGTCCGGTTTTGCTTGCAATTGCAATTAAAATAAAAACAGGATCTGATGGGCCAATATTTTTTAAGCAAATAAGAGTTGGTGAAAAAAACAAGGAATTTGAGATTCTTAAATTTAGAACTATGGTTGTAGATGCTGAAAAATTAGGAAGGCAAATTACTGTGGGAAATGATAATAGAATCACTAAAATAGGTGCATTTTTAAGGAAATATAAATTAGATGAATTACCACAATTAATAAATGTATTTAAAGGGGATATGAGTTTAGTTGGACCAAGACCAGAGGTACCTAGATATGTGAAGTATTATAATGAAGAACAAAGAAAGGTATTAGAAGTTAAACCAGGAATAACTGATTTAGCATCTATTAGATACAGAGATGAAAATGATTTGCTTGGAGGAGCAGCAAATCCAGATGAGTTTTACATAAATACAATTATGCCAGATAAGCTAGCATTAAACTTAGAATATATAAATAATAATAATGTATTTGTTGATATTTATATAATACTTAAGACAATAATAAAATGTCTTTAATTCAGTTAATAATTAAGGAACAAAGCCCTATGAGATTTGAAATAATTAGCCAGGGCATTTCTATATATAATAATAATAATAATAATAATTCAATTTCTAAAGGAAATTGTACCATTACAGTTAACTGTTAATTGTTAACTGAAAAAAAGGGGTAATTGAAATGAAAAAATTAAAATTTGCTATTATTGGTTGTGGAAGAATTTCTTATAAGCATGTTGAAGCTTTAGCTAAAAATAATGATGAAGCAGAATTAGTTGCAACATGTGATGTGATTTTAGAAAAAGCTGAAGCAAAGAGAGATGAGTACATAGAAAAAACTGGAGTAAATCCAGAATCTGTTCATGCATATTCAGATTATAAGAAAATGTTAGAAAAAGAAGATATAGATGTTGTTACTATAGCTACAGAAAGTGGATATCACACAGAAATCGCTATCTATTCTATGAATAAAGGAGCAAGTGCTCTTGTAGAAAAGCCTATGGCTATGTCTATAGATGATGCAAATGAAATGATTAAAGTAGCAAAAGATAACAAAGTTAAGCTTAGCGTTTGCCATCAAAATAGATTTAATAAGCCAATACAAAAATTAAGAGAAGCTGTTGAAGAAAACAAATTTGGAAGATTGCTTAATGGTACAGCAAGAATACTATGGAATAGAAATATGGGCTACTATGACCAAGCTCCATGGAGAGGAACTTGGGCACTAGATGGTGGTACACTCATGAACCAATGCATACATAATATTGATTTATTGCAATGGATGATGGGTGGAGAAATCGAGAGAGTATATGCTGAATGTGACACATATTTAAGAGATATTGAAGCAGAAGACTTTGGAGCTGTAATAATAAGATTTAAAAATGGTTCTATTGGAATTGTTGAAGGTTCAGCTTGTGTTTATCCTAAAAATTTAGAGGAAACATTAAGCATATTTGGAGAAAAAGGGGCAGTATCTATTGGTGGTCTTGCAGTTAATGAACTTGAAACATGGAGATTTGACGGTGAGGATGAAGATGCTACTAAGAGTGAAGTGAATGTTAAGATTGATAATGTATATGGGGAAGGGCATACACCTTTATTTAAAGATGTAATTGATGCTATAAATGAAGATAGAGATCCATTAGTATCCGGGGTAGAAGGCAAGAAGGCAATGTCAATAATTCTTGCAGCATATAAATCAAGAAAAACAGGAAGTCCAGTACAATTCCCATTTAATGATTTTAAAACAACAGATATGGAAAAAAATTTTGAAGGTAGAAAGAAACATAGAAAATAGTAGGTTGTGGAAAGATATTGATACTCATGTTCTGGCAGGAAATTGAATAATTTCCTGCCTTCTATTTATTTTATATTTGTGTAATATAAAGGAACGGAAACATATGACTGTTAAATTATATTGAGAATAAGATGAATAAAATTTAGTTTCGAGAGAGATTTTATTTACCATTCACTTGGTTTAAAACTACTGTATTTATATGGTATTAGCTTTTTTTGAGTATTATATTTATTATGGGGAGAAATATATGGGAATATTTATATCAAATCGAGTGTTTCTGCTTTTTAATGTAATTGTTTAGGCATTTAAAATATGTTACCATTAATATAATAAAGAGAATTAAAACCTTTGAAATGAGAGGAAGAGATGAAATGAAAGTAAAAAAGGCTATTATACCAGCAGCCGGTCTTGGAACAAGATTTTTACCAGCAACTAAAGCTCAACCAAAGGAAATGCTTCCAATAGTTGATAAACCAACAATTCAATATATCGTTGAAGAAGCAATTGCTTCTGGAATTGAAGAAATTTTGATTATTACAGGTAGAAATAAAAAATCTATAGAAGATCATTTTGATAAATCAATTGAATTGGAATTAGAATTAGAAAAATCAGGAAAAGCAGAGTTGCTTGAATTAGTAAGAGATATTTCTGATATGGTTGATATACATTATATAAGACAAAAAGAACCAAGAGGCTTAGGTCATGCTATTCATTGTGCAAAAACTTTTGTCGGAAATGAACCATTTGCAGTTTTATTAGGTGATGATGTAGTTGATAGTGAAGTTCCTTGCTTAAAACAATTAATAGATTGTTATAGTGAATATAAAACTACTATTTTAGGAGTTCAAACTATTGAGAAAGAGAACATTTCTAAATATGGAATAGTAGATGGAATTTATATAAAAGATAAAGTTTATAAAGTTAAGGATTTAGTTGAGAAGCCTTCTGTAGAAGAAGCACCAAGTAATGTGGCAATACTTGGAAGATATATTATAACACCAGAAATATTTAATATATTAGAAAATACTAAGCCAGGAAAAGGTGGGGAAATTCAATTAACAGATGCATTAAAAACTCTAATTAGCAAAGAAGCCATGTATGCATATAATTTTGAAGGTAAGAGATATGATGTAGGTGATAAACTTGGATTTCTACAAGCAACTATAGAATTTGCTTTAAAGAAAGAAGAATTAAGAGGAGAATTTATAGATTACTTAAATACTAAGCCTTGGGAAAATGTTTAGTATTTAAGTAAAAATAGATATTATTTCTTTATTCTTTAGAAAATTATAATACTTAAGGTACATTCAAAAAATAACAGACTAGTCGCTTGTCTTAAGACAAAACATATAGCACATCTTTGGTTTGTTATTTTATATCATGTGCCTAAAATCTGTGAATAACAAATAGCTATGATTAAGTTAATTTAAGCATAATATATATTTTGCAGAGTTTGTTATACAATTAGATTATGGAGGTCTAAATTTTATGAAAATATGTTATTTAGCAGATATTAATAGTGCTCATACTCATAAATGGTTAAATTTTTTTGTGCATAAAGGATATGATATTCATGTTATATCCCTTGGAGAAGGAGAATATGAAGGTGTTACAGTTCATTCTTTAGATGTGAAAGATAATGTTATTAAGAAAACTTCTGATAAGAGCAAATTAGAATATCTAAAAAAGATAAAGAGAGTTAAATCTTTAATTAAAGAGATTAACCCTGATATACTTCATGCACATTATGCTAGTAGTTATGGATTATTAGGCGCTATAGCAAATTATCATCCATATATAATTTCTGTATGGGGTAGTGATATTTATGATTTTCCAATTAAATCCCTTATACATAAATTAATAATAAAATATAATTTAAGAAGAGCAGATTATATTTTATCAACAAGTAATGTGATGAAAATAGAAACTCAAAAATATACAAATAAAAATATACAAGTAACTCCTTTTGGTGTTGATATTAATAAATTTGTTCCTAATAAAATTGAAAAGGAAGAGATTGTTATAGGAACAATTAAAACTTTAGAAGAAAAATATGGAATAAAATATCTGATTGAAGCATTCAAAGAAGTTAAAGAAAGAAATAAAGATTTAAAACTTAAACTTAGAATTGGTGGAAGAGGAAGTCAAGAGTATTACTTAAAGGAACTAGTTAAGAAACTTTCAATAGATAAAGATGTTAATTTTTTAGGTTTTGTAAAGCCAAAAGATGTAATAAAGGAATTCCAATATTTTGATTTAGCAGTTTTTCCTTCAACACTTGATAGTGAAAGTTTCGGAGTTGCAGCAGTTGAAGCAGAGGCTTGTGGAACACCAGTGGTCGTAACAGATGTAGGTGGTCTTATGGAATCGACTAAACCTAATGTAACTAGTTTAGTTGCTAAAAAAAATTCAGTGGAAGATTTAGCGGAAAAGATAGAAGTTTTAGTTAAGGATAAAAAGTTAAGAACCACAATGGGAGTTGATGCAAGGCAATTTGTAGAAGAAAATTATAGCTTAGAAGATAATTTCAATGATATAGATAAGATTTATAAAAGTATAATTAGATGAATCCTAAAAAAGTAAAAAGTGCTTTTTAGGATTCTTGATTTGTAAATTATTGTATTAATAATGCTTAGTGTACTTTTGAATTAAAATCTTTATAATAAAAATTATTAGAGATATTAGTAGCACGACATTCAATGCTGTATTACTAAATTGTATAAACAATACACAAATAAATAAAAATATAAATATACTTAAAAGCCATTGTATAAATCTCATTTTCCTATCTCCTCGTATAATTAAATTTGTACTATTAGTTTATCCTAAATTCAAAAATGAAATTCATAAAATACAATTTTACTTTATAATTTTGCTCTTAATAAAATCAGTATAATAGGAAACATATATACATTAAAATAAGTTCATTTAATTGTTTGATTAATTATAGTATAATTGTATTGAATATGAAGTCATAGTAAATAAATTATCATATAGTCATAATTAGGTTATTGTTTGAGGATGGTGGGGATAAATGCAGAATTATGAAAATATTTATAATGCTTTAAAAATAGAATATGAGAACTATCAAATGTTTTCAGAGAAACACATACAAGAATTAAATCAAAAAAATATTAAGTTAGAAAAAAATATAGATTCCTTATCTAATATAATAGAAGTGAGTAATTACATAAATACCTTTTTTAGCAGTGATAATTTGATATCAATGATTAATGATATGATACTTGGAATATTTGGAGTTAAATATTCAACTATATTTTTAATAGAAGACAGCGAATTAATTGTTAAGGCTAGTAATATTGAAAATATGTATATAAAATTAACATCAGAAGAACTTATGCATATAGATAAGAGTGAAGAATTTTTAATAAATTCAAAAGAGCCTTTAAAACAAACTGGAGAACATAAAGTAAAGATACATTCGATTATGGGATATCCAATTAAATTAAGAAATAAATTTATTGGATATATAATAGTAGAACATAATATCTATAAATTTATGACTACAGAAATGAAGCTTTTCCTGAAATCAATTGCTAATCAAATTGCAATTGCAATTGAAAATTCTTTACTATATAAAGAATTAGAAAAAATAAATCAAAGAGATGCATTACTTGGTATATATAATAGGAAATATTTTTTTGAGTATTTAGAAAAAAGTAAGTGTGAAAAAATGAAAGATAAATTTGCCATAGTAATGATAGATATAGATGATTTTAAAAAGATAAATGATATTTACGGACATCAATTTGGCGATAAGATATTAATTAATACAGCAAAAATTATAAGTAGTGGTATATATGAAGATGATATTATGGCTAGATATGGAGGAGAAGAATTCATTTTGTACATTTCGAATTTTATTGACGAAAATAGTGTATATAATAAAATTGAAATGATAAGAGGTGCTCTTGAAAGTAGCAAAGTTAGTTTTAATGGCAAATATAAATCTGTAACAGCTAGTTTTGGTATTTCATTTTTCCCCTTAAATAGTATAGATATAAATGAACTCATAAAGAAGGCTGATGATTTATTGTATAAAGCTAAGAAAAGCGGTAAAAACAAAGTTTTGAGTGGACATATATTTAAAATTTAATAATATTATTATAATACACTCTTATTTAACTTGAATAAGAGTGATTTTTATTTGTAAGCTAATTATGATATTGAAAATGCTATTTTGTAGTATATAGAGGGTAGGAAGGAGGAGTGCATTATGGATAGTAAAAAATTACTATCTTTGATAAAAAGGGAGGAAAACACCAAGTTAGATTTTAAATTAAGATTAGAGCTTTATAATGAAACTGGAAAGAAAGAATTAACTAAGGATATATGTGCTATAGCTAATTCAAGTGGTGGACGAGGATATATAATTATTGGAATTAAGGATAAAAGCAAAGAGATTATAGGAATACAAGAAGATGATATGTTTAAAGAAGAACAAATTCAGCAAATAGTAACAACCAGATGTGAACCACCTATACCAATAGAAGTAGATTTTATTGATATTGAGAATAAGAAAATAGGTGTAATATCAATTTATGATGGGGAACAAAAGCCCTATCAAGTGAGAGAAAATGGAGCCTTTTATATAAGAAGAGGATCTACAACAGATGTAATGAGAAAACAAGAATTAATAGCTTTATTTGAAGAAAACTTAAGTTTAACAATTGAAACTTGTCCGTTAATTAGAAGTGGGATTAATATGTTAAATATGGAATTAGTTAATAAGTACTTTGATAAAAAGGGAATTGAAGTCAATGAGGAAAATAGAAAATTTTTACTGCTCAGTGCAGGAATAGCATTTGAGCATAAGGAAGGATCACCCCTTAAATGTACTTATGGAGGATTACTTGTGTTTTCTGATAAAAACTATATATATATTCCTAATAATATGATAAAAATTACAAATAAATTAAATAATATCTATGGAGAATTGCATATAATCCAAGGAACTCTTTTGTCTATGGTTGATAAAGCAGAAGAAAAAATTAAAGAAATTTTACCGAAAGAGTATCCAATACAAGCAGTAATTGAAGCTATAAAAAATGCAGTATTATATAGAGAATATTTTGATTTAAATAAAATAATTGAAATAACTATAGATGAAAATAATATTATAATTTCAAGCCCAGGTGAATTCATAGGTGAGAATAGTAAAGGTGAAAGAACTAATTATAATAAAAGAAATATTTGGCTTTATGAAAAACTAATTTCCCTAGATGAAAAAAAAAGATTTTTAAGTAGTGGAAGAGGATTTACAATTATTAGGGATTCATTCAATGGGAAAGGAAAAGTTAAATTAATTAATTCTAGAACAGAGCATAGTTTTAAAGTAATATTACCAGGAACGAACAATAGATAAAGTGGCAACTTTAGATGCTTAGTATCTAGAGTTGTTGCCAAAAGGTAAGGTTGAGGATATACTATAATAAGTAATTCTACTTGTATAGAGGGTAGTATTTTATTGTATTAGATAAATTATTTTAAATAAGAAGATTTTTAGGAGGTACTATAATGGCAAACGTATTAGATGAGCTATTAGAAAGAGGATACATAAAGCAATTTACTCATGAAGAGGAAACTAGAAAATTATTAGAAAATGAAAAGGTAACTTTTTATATAGGCTTTGATCCAACAGCAGATAGCTTACATGTAGGACATTTTATAGCTATGATGTTTATGGCACATATGCAAAAAGCAGGACATAGACCAATAGCGTTAATTGGTGGAGGAACTGCTATGATTGGAGATCCAAGTGGTAAGACTGACATGAGAAAAATGCTTACAAAAGAAGATATTGAACATAATGTTAACTCTATAAAGAAGCAAATGGAAAGATTTATAGATTTTACAGATGATAAGGCTTTATTAGTTAACAATGCAGATTGGTTATTAAATCTTAATTATGTTGATTTTTTAAGAGAAGTAGGAATTCATTTTTCAGTAAATAGAATGTTAAGTGCTGAATGTTTTAAACAAAGATTAGAAAAAGGATTATCATTTTTAGAATTTAACTACATGTTAATGCAGGGATATGATTTTTATGTTTTAAATCAAAAATATGGTTGTAAAATGGAACTTGGTGGAGATGATCAATGGTCTAATATGATAGCTGGTGTTGAGCTTGTAAGAAGAAAAGCTCAAGGTAATGCAATGGCTATGACTTGTACCTTATTAACTAACAGTCAAGGACAAAAGATGGGTAAGACTGTTGGAGGCGCATTATGGCTAAATCCAGAAAAGACTACACCATATGATTTCTATCAATATTGGAGAAATGTAGATGATCCAGATGTACAAAAATGTTTAGCGCTATTAACATTTTTGCCAATGGATGAAGTAAGAAGACTTGGAAGCTTAGAAGGCTCTGAAATAAATGATGCTAAGAAGATACTTGCATATGAAGTAACAAAGCTTGTTCACGGAGAAGAAGAAGCTAAAAAAGCAGAAGAAGCAGCGACTGCATTATTTGCAGGTGGAGCTGATATGTTAAATGTACCAACAGTAACAATAACTAAAGAAGAAATTGGATTACCAATATTAGATATTATGGCGAGCACTAAAATTTTACCATCTAAAAAAGAAGGTAGAAGATTAATTGAACAAGGTGGACTTACTATTAATGGAGTTAAGATTGATGATGTAAAAAGAATCTTGAATGAAGAAGATTTTCAAGATGGAGCAGCCTTAATTAAAAGAGGTAAGAAGAATTATAATAAAATAGAAATTAAATAATTTGCATGATTAATCATAATATTGACAAAACAATTCTAAACTATGAGCTTGCAGATGAAATGATTGCAAAAACAGATGCTGAAAAAATCAAACTAACACTAACAGAAGAAAATGAAGCAATAGACAAACAGAATGGGTATAAGTAAAATCTATATTTAAGCTGATTAATAGGCTTGATCCAAATAAAAAGTATCACTAAAGAGTGGTATTTTTTATTTTATGTAAAAATAAGTTTAATATTTTAGTAATAAGAGAATATTTAAAATAAATATTAAGTAACTCATTCAAATTAAATAAAATTTATAGTACACTAAAAGTATACACTATGTGATTATAAACGAATTAAATAAAAATATTAAAGTTCTTGCTGGGAAAATTAATTTTTTTACAGCTGCACTAGATAATTTTAGTTAATTTATATTTTTTTCATGAGATAAGTATATTAGAGTAGATTGAAGTATAAGTTATTGAGGGGAGAAGACGATATGCCAGGAATTTACAATGTAAATAATGGTTATAATATAAATACAAAGAAAGTTTCTAGCAAGCTAACTTTTGAAGTAGGAGAGAAATTTACAGGAAGAGTAATTTCAAAGGGAGACGGCAAGGACGTTACAATAAGATTATCAGATGGATGGCAATTTATTGCAGAACTTGATGGTAATGTTGATTTAAATGACATTAAATTAGTTAAATTTCAAGTAGATGGATTTAAAAATGGAAAACTAAATTTAAAATTAGTACAAGGAACTACAGATGAAGAAATAATTGGAGATGAAAACTTCCAAGATGTTATTGAAAAAGAAGGACTTTCAAAGGAAGATATTGATATTTTGAAGAAAATGGTTAAGCATAATATTCCATTAACTAAAGAGAATATTAATCAAATTAGAGGATTAATTCAATTTAATGAAAAAATGGCATCTAATCCAAAAGAAATAGATGCTTTTATTAAAACATATCTTCAAAGTAAAGATATACCAGCTAATAGTGCACAAGGTCAAGCTGTTAAGGAATTACTGACGAAATTTTTAGGTGAATTTAAAAATATGACGTCAGAAGATATACTTGCATTTGTAGAGAATAACTTGGATTTTTCAGAAGAAAATATAAACAGTTTTAATAAATTATTTAAAGGAGACTCTTCAATAGAGCAAATTCTTACAAAGATAAGTGATTCGTTAAACTCACTGGAAGTTTCAGATAATATATCAGATAATAATATGAGAACTGTAATTAACAATAAATTAATAAATAAAGAAGCAGAATTAACTAAAAATATATTTGATACTAATACAGCATTAGCATCAAAAGTTTACAATGAAAATGATCCATTAACTAAGAAAATAAATATATTAGATGTATTAAGAACCCTAGCAGGAAGTGAAGATAGTGAACTAGATATTATTCAAAAAAATGCGAGTAAAGAAAGTGGTAATGCTGAAAAAGTAAATCTCTCAATCTCATTAATTGAAAAATTAGAGGATAAAGAGGTAGTAAAATTAATTAATGATACTATTGGAAATAGTTTGGCAACTAACGATGCTCCTAAGACTCAAGCAGAAAGTCTTATAGAAGCAACCAATAAAACAAAATTAGAAGGAATATTAAGTAACATAGAAGGCAAAGAAGTTAAATTTACAGATAGTGAATTTAAAGCATTTAAGGAATTATTAAATAGTAAAATTGAAGGAAAAGAAGTTTTGCAGGAGAATGTATTTGATGATAAAAAGATTATTCAAGCTAAAGACGTTTCAACAAATGCTGTAAAAGAAACAGTTGTAATTAAAGAAAATTTAGGAAAGTCTAATTTTGAAGATTTAATAAGAGAGAACTTAGACAATAAAGAAGCAATAAAATCTGATATGAAGAATAAAATTGAAAATGTAAGAGATATAGTTAAGAACTTAATAAATCAAACAGAATTAAAAGGTGATGGATATGAAAAGATAATGAATTTAGTAAAAGAAAATATTAATGACTTTAAAGTATTCAATTCTATTAGTGATGAGTACTATTATTTAAACATTCCTATAACCGCAGATAGCAAGGAATATCCTTGTAAACTTATAATAAAAGATAATAGAAAAGATGGTAAAAAAATAGATTCAACTAATGCTAAAATGGTTGT
The DNA here is from genome assembly GCF_021372645.1 of Clostridium sp. Lineage (GTDB taxonomy): Bacteria > Bacillota > Clostridia > Clostridiales > Clostridiaceae > Clostridium. The sequence goes on from NZ_JAJFUC010000009.1 coordinate 63,151, forward strand.
AAGTGTTAAAACTATAAATTTAGGAGAAGTTGATGGATATGTGACTATGAGAGAAAATAAGATTGATGTAAAATTAAAATGTGAAAGTGATTTTACTTCTGTTTTAAATCACAATAAATCAAAATTAGCTGATGGATTATCATCATTGGGACTATTTGTAAATATAAATGTGTCAGCTAAAGATAAACCTGTAGATTTAGTGAGCTGTAGAAATTTCTTTAATGATTTAACTATTTCTACTATTGATATTAAGGTATAATATATTAATAGTAGAAATAGTTAAGAGTTAACAGTTAAGGAACAAAATCCGAAGGATTTTGAAAAATATATTTATGAAATTATGGAGGAGCTTCTTCCGTAACTGTAAATTGTTAATTGTAAACTGTTAACTGAAATGAGGGGTGCACAAAGAGATGAATCAGAGAAAAAAGGCAGTGGCATTAAAATACGAATTTAATAGCGACGCGCCCATAGTTACAGCATCAGGAATGGGTCATATTGCAGATAAGATAATAGAAAGAGCAACAGATAATGATGTTCCAATAGCATATAATAAAGAATTAACTGATTTATTATGTAATGTGGATGTTGGAGATGAAATTCCTACAGAATTATATGAAGCAGTAGCACATGTAATAGCTTTTATTACAGATTTAGATAAGAAGAGATAGGACAACAGAAAGGTGATAAATAAATGGCACTTTATACTATTTCGGATTTACACTTAGGATTTAATGTTGAAAAGCCTATGGATATTTTCGGTGATAAATGGAAAAATCATAGTGATAAGATAAAAGAAAATTGGCTTAGCAAAATAACTGAAGAGGATATGGTGCTTATAGCTGGAGATATTTCTTGGTCTTTAAAAGAACAAGATAGTAAATATGATTTAGATTGGATAAATGAATTACCTGGTAAAAAGATTATAAGCAAAGGTAATCATGATTATTGGTGGGGAAGTATTGCAAAGTTAAATAGTATGTATGAAAATACTAAATTCCTTCAAAATAACTTTTATGTTTATGAAGATTATGCTATATGTGGAACTAGAGGCTGGATATGTCCTAATGGAGATAAGTATAGTGCTAAGGATGAAAAAATATATAGTAGAGAGCAAATAAGATTAAGGCTTTCTTTAGATGCTGCAAAGAACAATGGATTTGAAAAGATTATAGTTATGCTTCATTATCCTCCAACAAATGAAAACTGTGAGGAATCTGAACTTACCAAGATAATAAAAGAATATAAAGTTCATAAAGTTATTTATGGGCATTTACATGGACCTGCATTATTAGGAAAGTTATTAAATGGGTATTTTGATGAGGTAGAATATATATTGACATCAGCAGACTATCTTGATTTTAATCCAAAAAGAATAATTTAAGAACATAAGTGAGAGTCCAAATTTGAAGTGAGTAAATATGAATCGGGTTTCCTTAAAATTGAAAATTGCACTTATGCAGCTATGCCACGAAATTAATTATATAATAATAAGCTATCTAAAGTTAGATAGCTTATTATTATTTGCAACTTTTACAATTATAATAAATTTGTTATTAAATTACTAATGTTTTTAATATCATTTTTTTGAGTATGAAGGCTTGAAGCAATTTCCTTAGATAAAGTTTCATGCTCGCGAAAAAGAACGTTAATATTATCAACTGATGATATTACATTATCTTTTTTTAAACATTTATATTTTTGATTAAATCTTTACCAATACGAGCCATTTCTTTAACCTTATAAGAAGAATTTGTACTAACAATAGTTTTTGAGTACCATAGTAATGCAGTTTGATAGTCTCCTAATTTTCTGTTTAGTTCACCAAGGAGATACATTAAAGAGTCCCTTTGTAATCCATACATAGGAAAAATTTCTTTTATATAAGCATCATTAAAACCCTCAAGAGCTTGTTTTAGAAATAATGTTTCTTGAGTAGTATTATCTAATAGCCTATTCATCCAAGCAATTTTTAATGAAATCATAGCCTTTGTACTATCTGGAAGATTAATGAGTATAGCATTTAATAAAGCTAATTTATAACGTTCAATTGCTAATTTCTCATCCAAAATATCAGGATATTCTCTCGGTTTCCATTTTGGAGTTACATTGCTTAAAACAAGTTCTCTTTTATGAGATTTAAGGTTTTCAAAATCTGATTTCATTGCTGCATAGCCACAAGAATTACATATGCAGACATCATAAAAATATGGATTTGCTACTGAATATCTTATGAAAAAATCTGAATCTTTAGACATAACTCTTGGTGACTTAGATTTTACAGTTTTAGTTTTAAAATGTGAATCGCAAACAGGACAAATTACCTGTTTATCGAATAAATGATTAATTATATTTGTGTCGTTCATTTTTAGTCACCTCATTAAAAGCACATATGCTTATAAAAATTTTTTTATAGTACATATAGATTATACCATATTAAAAAATTACATAAATAAATTATAAAACTTTTTTCACAAGTTTATTTATTAATAATTACACATAATTTAAAGTTTTTGATATAATAGATAAGAATGATATTGAGAAATAATGTAATTAAAGGGTGGTATTAATGGCAATAAATGATTGGAAGATTTTTTTAATGCCTTACGAGCAAGCAGTAGATGAGCTGAAGGTTAAATTAAAATCAATTAGAAAAGAATATAGAAGAAAAAGTGAATATTCACCTATAGAATTTGTTACTGGAAGAGTAAAAGAAGTATCAAGTATGTTAGAAAAAGCTAACAAATTTGAAATTCCCATAGACAGAGTTAGGTATGAACTTGAAGATATTGCAGGCATACGAATAATGTGCCAATTTGTTGATGATATAGATACTGTTGTTCAGATATTAAGAGGTCGCAGAGATATGAAAATTCTTTACGAAAAAGATTATGTAAGAAATGTTAAAGAAAGTGGTTATAGAAGTTATCATATGATAATAAAGTATCCAGTAAGTATGGCAGAAGGAGTAGTTGAAATTTTAGCAGAATTTCAAATAAGAACATTAGCTATGAACTTTTGGGCAACAATTGAACATTCTCTTAATTATAAATACAAACAACACATACCAGAGCAATTAAAAGAAAAGCTCAAACGTTCTGCAGATGCAGCATTTAGATTAGATGAAGAGATGCTAGAGATTAAAGATGAAATTAAGGATGCTCAAAAATTATTTGAAGTTAAATCTCATTTAATTTCTAACATAATGAATTCATTATTAACATTGATTTCATTAGGTAAAGAAGCCGAAGCATCTAGATATCAGAAGACTTTAAATAAGTTAATAGAAGATGGTGAAGTTTGGGAACTAAATAGTTTACTTTTTTCTGTTAAAAAAGTAATTGAAAAATATAAAGATTAGAACGGGCTATGTTTGATAAATATTAATCAAACATAGCCCTAAAAAGTTAAATACTATGTAAAGGAGACAATCAATGGGTAGAGAAGAATTGTTATTGAAATTAAAAAATGATTTAGTGTGAATCACTTACTCAGCGAACCAATGTGAACCGAGCTTCATTAAATAATATTTTTTGTAGTAGTATAATGTGATATAATTGTAAATATGTTACAAAAAATAATAAGGAGAAAGCAAAGTATGGATTTTGAAGAAAGAAAGCAACAACTTTTAAAAAAAGCATATTCATTAGAGGAGAGTATTAAATTTAGTGATAGCTATAAAAGAAGTTTTTTTGAATTAGTTGAAGATGTTATATTGTATTTATTACAAACTCAAGATGTTTTTTCGGATAATTCATGCTTATAATGAAAATACTCCAAAGGGACTGGAAAATATAACTTTAAATATGCAAATATAAGCTTATATGTTAAAATGAATTATAAGGCTGGAGGGATATGCTTGATAAAAGCAATAAAAAATATAGATTATATAATGTTGATAGCTCTACTTCTCATAGTCAGTGTGATAGTAAATATATATGCGTTATTTAAACTAAATGATTATAAATATAAAATAGGGCAACAATCATATATTAAAATCGAAGATGTTAAGCAAAGAAATGAGAGCAATATGGATATATTATCAGAAAGCATTGAAAAGGGTAGTATAAAAAATGAAGAATTGCTAAAACTTTATAAAAATTATGATGTTATAACAAGTGATATAATTGATTTGTGGCAACAATATGGAGCATATACACAAAATTCATTATTAATATTCTCTAAAAAAATAGAAACAAATAAGATAATGGAAAATGATATACATGGAAAAATGAAAGAATATATGTTATCTGTTTTAAATAGGGAAATGAAAAATGAGAAAAGTAAATTACAATTAGAAAGTGAAGAGTTGCAATCTTTTAAAGATATGTATGAAATTTCTTCAAGGATATATGAATATCTTAATAAATTCAATGAAGAAATATTAAATGGAGTTACTGGAGAAGATAAAGAAAAAAAGGTTATAAAACAACATTATTGGATAGACATGTTAGAAGGTATATATGATATAAGTGATGATTATGTGAATTTGCAATGGAAAATAGAAGCAACCAATATAGGGTGAGCAGAGTAATTAATAAGATTTTAAATTATGATTATAGATATACTAAATTAAAGTTTTAAGTTTGTGTATTTATATATTAATCTTAGAGTTTAAATGTTTAGCTACAAATAAAAAAATGTAGAATAAATGTTAAATATTCTTACATTAATTCTACATTAATTATTTAATATAATTTTAGTGGCATCCAGCACAAGAGCCACCACATCCACCTTCAGGTTCAGTGACAGGCTTTAAACTTAAACCATTTCCTTCATTTTCATCAGAAGAAAGGATTATAAAACCACCAAATTGTTCTATTAGGCTTTTTTCAAATATAAATGAAATGTCGTTGATTTTTTCAACTTCATCGTCATCTTTGGCTTCTGAAACGGAGATATTAAAAATTGGACCGCTACATGCAAAGCCAGCAAAATTTAGTCTAATATTGAAATCAGTTATTTTATTTTCGTCTAAAAAAGATTTGAACTCATTATAAGCTTCTTCGCTTATAGTAACATTTTTCATATAAGCACCTACTTTACAAAATATTAATGACACTAAATCATTAACGTAAGTATAGCATATATATATGAAAATAAAAAGTTAATTTAATAGTTATATTATGAGGAACAATGTGTTATTATATTATAATTTGTTAAATAAAATTGGATTTAGAATTTAAATCTGATTTAATAAATATGAAGTAAAACTTTTGATATAAATATTTCAAGAAGGGGAAGTAATTATGAAACTATATAATAAAAATTTTGTGTTTCAAGAGATGACTAGATATAATAACTTAATTAATCCAGGAACTTGTGGCAATTATAAGATAGTTAAAAATATAATAAAAAAACAAAATTTACAAGGATATATGTATGAAAATAAAGAAGAATATAATATAGATGTAATTCAATTATATAAAGACAATGTTAGTTTAATGAAACTTACGCCTAAAGAAATAGAAAGTTCTTATGGGACTATTCATTTTGCACATGGCAAAGTTGGAGTTGTTGGACTAGGACTGGGTTATGTAGCTCAAGAAATTGCTAAAAGGTGTAATGTAGAAGAAGTTATTGTATATGAAATCAGTGAGGAAATAATTAATTTATATAATTATAATTTTATGCAAAACGAAAAGATAAAAATAATTAAAGGCGATGCAACTAAAGCAAAAAGAGAAAAATTTGATTTCTTTTATGTGGATACATATGAATATAAATTAACTTCAAAAGTAGTTGAAGATTATAAAATTTTTAATAAATTACATGAAATAGAAGAGTATGCATTTTGGGGAATAGAACACTTTTTATTAAGCTGTAAGTATGAAGATATTGTATGGGTATATATACCTGAAATTTGGATTGAAATGAGTAAAAAAGCGTATGAATCATTAGATTCATCAGGATATATAAACAAATATAGACCTTTAGAAGAGAATCTGGTAAGAAAAGTATTACTAGAATTTAAAGAAGTTCTAAATTTAGACACATAATGAGAACTAATAAAATTAATGCACAATGCATTAGGCATTGTGCATTAATTTTATTAGTTATGATTGTATTTGTACTACCTCTTTCAATTTGATGATTTTAAAGATTACTTAATAACTATATTAACAAGTCTTCCCTTAATTACAATTACTTTAACTATAGTTTTACCTTCAGTATTTTCTTTAATAGTCTCATTTTCTAAAGAAGCTGCTTTTATGCCCTCTTCATCTAAGTTTGAAGGTACATTGATTTTTGCTTTTATTTTACCATTGATTTGGATTGCAATTTCAACTTCATCTTTAATTAAAGCAGAAGGATTAAATTCTGGCCACTTTTCGTTAAAGATTGTTGATGTATTTCCAAGTAAACTCCATTGTTCTTCTGCAAAGTGAGGAGCAAATGGTGATAATAATTTTAAGAAATCAACTATAGTTTCTTTTAAGAACTTTGCATTTTTAACATCTTCTTGAAGATATTTATTAAATGCATTAACTAATTCCATAAGTCTTGCTATGGCAGTATTAAATTGCATTTTATCTCCATCTTCAGTAACACCTTTTATAGCTGTATGTTTCCAGAAGTTTAATTCTTTTTCAGCTGAATCAATAGAATCTTTAGTATTATCATTAGATTCTATTATAGTCCTGCATGAGTCTAGGATTCTTTCTATTCTGTCTACGAATTTACCAACAGATTTTATTCCGTCATCACTCCAAGCTCCACCTTCTGTGTATCCAAAACCAAACATTAAGTACATTCTAAATACATCAGCACCATATTCTTTAATATAATCATCAGGAGAAATTGTATTTCCTTTTGATTTACTCATTTTAAGTCCATCTGGTCCTAAAATTAGTCCTTGGTGAGTTAAGCTTAAGAATGGTTCATCAAAGTTTAAGTATCCCATGTCTCTTAAAGCTTTAGTTATAAATCTTGCATATAATAAATGCATACAAGCATGTTCTGGTCCACCTACGTATTTATCTACAGGAAGAATTTTATTGATTTTTTCAGGATCAAAAGGTGCATCCTCATTTTTGTTATCTGCATATCTTAAATAGTACCATGAAGAACATACAAATGTATCTAAAGTATCAGCTTCTCTTTTTGCATGACCGCCACAAACAGGGCATGTAGTATTTATAAATTCTTCAGATTTACTTAATGGTGATTTGCCATCTGGAGTAAATGCAACATTGTATGGAAGTTCAACTGGAAGATCCTTTTCTGGTACTGGAACTATTCCACAATCATCACAGTATATAACTGGAATTGGAGCACCCCAATATCTTTGTCTTGAAACTAACCAGTCTCTTAATCTAAAGTTTATCTTCATTGCACCTAATTTATCTTTTTCTAAATCTTCAACTATTTTCTTTTTAGCGTCATCAGTTGTTAATCCATCAAATTTACCTGAATTAACAAGTACTCCATATTCGCAATATGGAAGTTCTGGATTAGTGTTGTCTTTATCAGTTATAACTCTTTCAATTGGTAAATTGAATTTAGTTGCAAAAGCAAAGTCTCTTTCATCATGAGCAGGAACAGCCATAACACATCCAGTACCATAAGTAGCTAATACATAATCAGAAATCCAAATAGGAACTACTTTTCCGTTGATAGGATTTATAGCATAAGATCCAGTAAATACTCCTGTTTTTTCTTTTGTATTTGATTGTCTTTCAATTTCAGATTGTTTAGCAGCAGCTTCTTTATAGCTTTCAACAGCTTCTTTATATTCAGGTAATGTTAATTTATCAACTAATTTATTTTCAGGAGCTAAAACTACATATGTAACACCATTTAAAGTATCAACTCTTGTAGTAAATACATCAAATTGTAAGTCTGAATCTTTAACCTTGAAAGTAACTTGTGCACCATAAGATCTTCCAATCCAGTGTTTTTGCATAGATTTAGTCTTTTCAGGCCAATCTAAACCATCTAATTTATCAAGTAATTCATCGCCGTAATCAGTTATTTTGAAGAACCATTGAGTAAGGTCTTTCTTTTTAACTTCAGTACTGCATCTTTCACAAGCTCCATCAACAACTTGTTCATTTGCTAAAACTGTATTACAAGATGGACACCAGTTTACAGGTGCTTTTTTTCTATAAGCTAAACCTTTTTCGTAAAGTTTTAAAAATAACCATTGAGTCCATTTATAATAATCAGGAAGACAAGTAACAACTTCATTTTCCCAGTTAAACATAGCACCCATAGATTTTAATTGCTTTTCCATTGTTTCAATATTTTTTAAAGTAGAATCTTGAGGATGTATTCCTGTTTTTATAGCATAATTTTCAGCAGGTAATCCAAATGCATCAAAGCCCATTGGTTGGAATACATTATATCCTTGCATTCTCTTAAGTCTTGCCCATGAATCTGTTGGACCATAGTTAAACCAGTGACCAGCATGAAGTTGAGCACCTGATGGATAAGAGAACATTTCAAGTGTATAAAGCTTCTTATCTAAGTTTTCAGGATTAAACTTATAAGTTTCGTTTTCCTTCCATATTTTTTGCCATTTTTCATCAATCTTAGTTCCATAATTCGCCATTATATAGCCTCCTATAAAATTTAATAAATGCGCATTCATGCCCTTTAGGGTACCATGAGGGCAATGTACAATGCACAATTAAGGAATAAACTCTGATAGAGTTTGAAAAATATAATTAATTATATAAAAAAAGCCTTCATCTCTAAAATAAAGAGACGAAAGCGTAATTTCCGTGGTACCACTCTTAATTAGAAGAAAAAACAAAATTAATTCTTCTCACTTAATATTTTAACGGGTCTACCGTACTTGCTTTTAACAAGTAAGCTCCTAGGCAAGTTCGTAATAACATAACACTGTTTTACACCAAACAACAGCTCTCTTTAAGATATAATTATTACTAATACTCCTATTCATCACATAATATAAAATTTTAATAACATTATATATTAAAAAATCTAAAAAAGTCAAGAAACGGATAAAATTTGTTTTGGAGTTTATAGAGTAAGTTTACATAAGTAGGTGTAGATATATGGGTATTAGGATAAAACACACATTTAATTACAAGAAAATAAATCAGATACTGGGAATTGGAAATAGCATAATTAGCTTTTCAATTTCATCATTAATAAAAATTTAGTAATATAAAGTTGTATAATAGTGATACAATAAGATGTGTGCTATTAATAAATCTAGTTTAATGATAGATGGCTTAAGTAATTTTTGATTAGCAATTGATTTATGGGAAAAAGGAAGTGAAAAAACATGAGCATATTATTTGGACTAAGTATTATGGTTTTAATATTAAATGGACTCTTTTCTCTATCATTAATATTCATAGAGAGAAAAGATCCAACTACAACATGGGCATGGCTTTTAATATTATTAGTTTTACCGGGGTTAGGATTTATAATATATATTATGTTTGGTCAAAATTTGAGTAGACAAAAGATTTTTAAAGAAAAAATACGAGTTGATGAGGATAAAAGGAAAAATATAAATGATAAATATGAAGGCGATATTCATCAGCATGATGGTGGTGAGAGATTTTCAGATTTGAGAAAGATGAACTTTAATCAGTCAGGTGCAAGATATACAAAAAATAATGATGTTAAGGTATACGTAAATGGCACGGATAAGTTTAAACAACTAATAAAAGATATAAAAAATGCAAAGAAGTATATACATATAGAATATTATATTTTAAAAAATGATCTGCTTGGAAAAGTTATAATTAAAGAACTAACAAAGAAAGCGAAATGTGGATTAGAAGTCAGATTATTATTAGATAGTATGGGGTCTCGAAAATTAACAAAAAAAGTAATACAAAAATATCTGGATGCTGGAGGAAAATTCTCACTCTTTTTTCCAGGAATTGTACCTCATATAAATACGCGTATAAACTATAGAAATCACAGAAAGATAGTTGTAATTGATGGAGAATATGGCTATGTTGGTGGTTTTAATGTTGGAGAAGAATACATAAGTAAAGATCCAAACGTAGGATTCTGGAGAGATACACATGCGAGAATTAAGGGAGAAGCAGTAGATGATTTAAATGAAAGATTTTTACTTGATTGGTGCTATGCATCAGAGGAGGAAATAGAAGATTATGATAAATACTCATCAAATGATAACAAAGATGTAGGGGATGTGGGAATACAAATTGTAACTAGCGGACCCGATCATAAGGAACAATATATTAGAAATGCTTATATAAAGCTTATAAACAATGCGAAAAAGAATGTATATCTTGAAACACCATATTTAGTACCAGATGCACCGATATTAGAATCTTTAAAAATATCTGCACTATCAGGAGTAGATGTGAGAATAATAATACCAGGACATCCAGATCATTTCTTTATGCCATGGGCAGCAAGCTCTTATATAGGAGAATTATTAGAAGCTGGAATAAAAGTATATAGATATAAAAATGGTTTTATTCATGCTAAAACAATAGTTGCTGATAGTACAGTAATGAGCATAGGAACAGCAAATTTGGATATAAGAAGTTTCAAATTGAATTTTGAAGTTAATGCATTTATTTTTGATGATAGGATTGCAAAGAATGGGGAAATGCAATTTATGAAAGATATTAAAGAGTCAGAAGAAGTAACAAAAAAAATATACGACAATCGTAGCATTTCTATTAGAATTAAGGAATCATTAATTAGATTAGTATCACCAATATTATAATTGAGTATTAAGAAAAGCTAAAACTAACTAATGACTAATTAAATAAAATAAAGATGAAACACATAATTTATAAGATAAAACCTATTAATTAACATATATAGTAATAAAAATGGGTGTAATACAAGGAGCATTATATGAAAAAGAAAATCAAATTTTATTATTCTTTAGCTACATATATAAATTACGGAGTACTAAGCATATTAACAACTTTTTATATTCCTTATTTAAATCAAATTGTTGGGCTATCTTTAAGCGAAGTTGGAAAAGTAGTATCAATAGGAGCATTATTTGCAATTTTTTCACAATTAATTTTAGTTAATGAACTTTCTAGAAGTCAAAATAAGAAAAAGTTTATTATTATTCATTTGGTTGTAGTAATATTAATGATAGTATTATTAATGTATATTGACAAAAATACAGTATACTTCTTTGCAATTTTATATGGTCTTATTATACAAACAATTGGAACTGTATATGAAATATATGTTGAAGAATTATGTGTTAAACAAAAAATGGAATACTCTGATATAAGAAAATGGGGATCTATTGGATTTGGGTGTATAGTGCTGTTAAGTGGTACTATAATTTCAAAATATGGATTTAGAACTATACATTTAATAGGTATTATGATGATAATGGTAACTATATTTATAATACCTATTAAATTTAAAAATATTGAAACGAGTAATAGTAAAAATACAATAAGATTAACTGATATACTAAAAGATAGAAATGCATTAATTCTTGGAGGTATTAATATTTTAGCAATTGGAGCTTATACTGCAATAGAATTTGCATATTCATCTTATTTAGTTGAAATAGTAGGAAATATTGATTTATCAAATTCTATATATAGTAAATCTATAGGGGCGAGAGTTTTTATTGAATTTATATCTTTTATGTTTGTTGGAAGATTTTTCAGAAAGGGAAGTCCTAAAAAATATTTAATTATATCTTTTTCTATAGCGGCAATGAGAATATTGCTATTTTCAACTTCATATATACCTTTAGTTGTTTTAGGCGACCAGTTACACGGAATAATGTATGCATTCTATTTAACATTTTTGTTCAAGTATATTAGAGAAATTCTTGATGATGAATTAGTAGCAAGGACATTTTCATTTGTGAGTGTATTAGGATCAGCAGGTGCTAACTTTGTATATCCTCAGATGTTTAGTGCAATTCAAGGAAAGTTTGGATATACTATTATGTATTTAGTGGGGTTTTCAATTATAGTAAGTGCTCTTTTAATTGCTATTAAAATGCTTCCAGAGAAGAAACAAATCTAACAGTTCACAATTCATAGTGAAGGATCAAATCTCTAAAGTAATTGAAACAAGTAGGAGAAATAGGAGATACTATGTCATTTAAATATATAACAATGATTCCATTTCCAATAGAAATTGTACTATCACTGTGAATTGTGTACTATGAATTATGCATTGGAAAGCGTGGCTCAGACACTTTTATTCTATTAAATATCTGTAACTTTAATCATTTTAAAACCTTTCTCTTCTAATATGCCTACCAATCTTTTTAATATTGAATTATCTTTATAAGTAAAAGTAGGCGCGCCACTAGAGTCTTCAGTTAAAGAGATATAGATATTTTCTAAATTTGGATGAAAAAATACATTTCCCATATTCTTAATATTAGCACTTTTTAGATTAGATAAAGCACTATCTTCTGTACCCATAGGAATATAATCAAGTGGAGTTGAAATATAGTAAGAAGATTTATTATAAGGGCTAAGTTGTGGCTTAGTTAAATCAGCTTTTTTCTTTCCATAATCGTTAAATGGGTAATACAATATTTTGAAGTATTCTTCAGCAATTTTATTTTGGTCAGGAGTAATTTCATAATGTGGAACTTCAAAGAACCCAATGGGGATATCTAAATAAGAAGCTGTTTCAATAGATTTTTTAATTTTATCTCTAAACACAGTTGGAGAGGGCTCATATCTTCCAAATTCAAATCCTGCCCCTGATTCAGAATTTCCACATTGATGAGTATATCCATGAAGTCCAATTATCCCGTTATGTGTTGTAAAATAATCTAGGCTATAGATCATTTCTGCAATTTCAAAATTATTTTTAGTTAATGGATCATTATCAACTTCATTATTTGGAATCATATATCTTGGAATCCATGCGATATGATATGGAATTTTCTTTTCATTCATATAATTTGTTATTATACGAAGTTTTTCAAAATAATCTTTGCTATAAGGTTGAGAGTTTAAACCAATATCTTCTAATCGTATAAGACCAATTTGATTCATTTTAGATTTATATGGAGTAATATTTGAATTATTAAAACTATTTGTTTTACAGTTAATTATTTTTTTATCTTTATCCCATCTAGTATAAAGATTAAGCATCTGTGAAAAATCAGAAAATCCTATGTAATATATATCATTTTCATTTAATAATGATTTTTTTAGGCGGAAATTATTATTTGGGCATTTTACTATATTGCTTGATAAGTTAATTGAATAATCCCTATCATTAATTTTTATGTTTAATAAAGTATCAACTTTTTCAATTTTCCCATTAAGTTGATCCGTAAATTCATTTAAAGAAATATAATACCTATTTTTATCTAAGTATATGGGTAATGTAAGAGTTAAGGGTGTGCCATCAATTTTAAAGTTTATATTGTCTTTAGTCATATTAAAACCGTTAAAGTCAGCATAATTTGGATGCAACTCATTATTTGAATTAATTGAAACTGCATCTGGTATATCTTCTTCGTATTTATTTTTAAGAGGATTTTTAGTATTACAACTTACTAAAAGCAATATAAAGAAAGTTAAAAAAATGCAAATAAACTTTTTGTTTACCATTATTATCGTCCACCTTATTTACTTAATATACTTTATTTATTATTTACACTTATATTTTTATTATTAGTTATATTCTAAGAAAGTTTGTTGATTTTAATTTATCATGTTATTGTTAGAAAACTATAAAACAGGATGGCTTTTAGCATGTTGATATTTTGATTTTGATAAATTTAAAAAAAATTCAATATATTTTTTCTGTTATAATAATAATATGAAATTGTTATTGATAAATAAGCATACAATTAATATTAAAAATGAAAAATTACTAATAAATATTGACATTATATTTTAATTTGTTATAATGGTAAAAAGATCAATTTTAAGATTAAATATTAAATTAACGTTGTCTACTAAGACAATTATTAATTTTGGAATGGAGAAAACATGGAAAAGGATATTAAAAAATCAGTTATGCAAAAATTTTATAGCTTTTTTTATTTTATGTTCTGGGGCTTTTACTTTAGCGCTGGCTATTTATTTTGCAGAAAACTGAATAATTCCTTTTTAATGAGTGTTTAATATTCATATAATTTTTTTAGATTAGGTAAATAACATTGATATTTTATGGAGCTCATTATACATGAGCTCCATTTTTGTTTTAGTGTTAATATTCAGATAAATATAGTAATGTACATTGCCCACAGGGTGCCATAAAGGGCATGAATTGTTAAGTAGAGTTATGGGTTTATAGTAAAATAAAGAAAAGGGGAGTTTGAAAAATGGAAGACTTAGTTGTTGATTTAGGTGAAAGAAGCTATCCTATTATAATTAAAAAGGGATTAATTGATGAGATTAATTTAGAAATTAAAAAGATATACACAGGTAAAAAGGTCTTTATATTAACAGATAAAAATGTAGAGTCTCACTATGGAAATAGAGTTAAATCATGTTTAGTTAATGGTGGATATGATGTTAAGTTAATGGCTTTAGAACCAGGTGAAGAAACTAAGGCATTTAGCACTCTTCCAGCAATATATAATGAACTTTTAGATTTTAAAATTACTAGAAGTGATTTAATTATAACTCTTGGTGGAGGTGTAATTGGGGATCTTGGTGGTTTTGTTGCTTCTACTTTCTTAAGAGGTGTAGACTTTGTACAAATGCCAACATCACTTTTAGCACAAGTTGATAGTAGTGTAGGCGGAAAAGTTGCAGTTGATTTAGAAAGAGGTAAAAATTTAGTTGGTAGTTTTTATCATCCTAAATTAGTGTTAATAGATCCAAATGTTTTAGAAACTTTAAGTGAAAGATTTTTTATAGATGGTATGGCCGAAGTTATTAAATATGGATGTATAAAAGATAAAGAATTTTTCTATTTTCTAAAGAGTTTAAAAACTAAAGAAGAAGTTATGCACAATATAGAAGCTATTATCCACAAATGTTGCTTTATAAAAAAATGTGTTGTGGAAAATGATGAAAAAGATACTGGAGAAAGAATGTTATTAAACTTCGGACATACTTTAGGTCATGCTATAGAAACATATTATAATTTCAAAAAGTTTACTCATGGTGAAGCTGTTGCTATAGGAATGTATGAAATAAGTAAAATTGCAGAAAATAAAGAACTTACTGAAAAAGGTGTTGCGGAAGATATTAAAGAAATATTAGCACAATATGGTCTTCCTTGTGAAGTAAAAATTGATGATAGTTCAGCAATTTTAAATACTATATCTTTAGATAAGAAGAATATTGATAATGTTCTTAAAGTAGTATTATTAAAGAATATTGGAGAATCCTTTTTGGAAAAAACTAATGTTAAATTTTTTAGTTAATTGATTAAGGGGTGATATGATGGGAAATTTAAAAATTTATCCAACCAAGTTAAGTGGTGAAGTTAAAATACCTCCATCTAAGAGTATGGCTCATAGAACGGTGATTTGTGCAGCACTTGGAGATGGTGTGAGCAAAGTTACAAATATAGATTATTCAGATGATATTATAGCTACCATTGAGGCTATGTCATCATTAGGTGCAAAGATAACTCAAAAAGAAGATTATCTTGAGGTTTATGGAATTAAATGTACTGAAAATATTAAATTTAATGAAGTAGAAAGTGAAAGAACTATAGATTGTAATGAATCAGGATCAACATTAAGATTTTTAGTACCTATTGCTGCTTTATTTGAAGGAGTTAATAGATTTGTTGGTAGAGGTAATTTAGGAAAAAGACCGCTAGATACGTACTACAACATATTTAATGAGCAAGGAATTAAATATACATATAAAGAAGGTATATTAGATCTAAAAACTGAAGGTAAATTACAAGCTGGAGAGTTTAAGATTAAAGGAAATATAAGTTCACAATTTATAACAGGATTATTATTTACGCTTCCTCTTTTAGATGGAGATTCTAAAATCATAATAACAACAGAAATGGAATCAAAGGGATATATTGATTTAACTATAAGTGCTATTAAAGATTTTGGTGTGGAAATTATAAATAATAATTATAATGAATTTATAATAAAGGGAAATCAAAATTATAAGAGTAGAGATTATAGAGTTGAAGGGGATTATTCTCAAGCAGCATTTTTCCTTTCTGCTGATGCACTTTCAAATGATGTAATTGTTAATGATTTAAAATTAGATTCACTTCAAGGAGATAAGGAAGTAATTGATATTTTAGAGAGAATGGGATTAAAATTAAAAAATAAGAATAATGGATTAATAGGACAAATTACTGACAAGTTGAAAGCAACTGTTATTGATGGGTCTCAATGTCCAGATATAATTCCAGTGGTATCTTTAGTTGCTGCATTAAGTGAAGGAACGACAGAGATAATAAATGCTGGAAGACTTAGAATTAAAGAGTGTGATAGATTAGCAGCTGTAACATCTGAGTTGAATAAATTAGGTGCTAAAATCACAGAAAAAGAAGATGGATTAATAATTGAAGGTGTTAAAGAACTTAAAGGTGGCATTGAAGTCTGGAGTCATAAAGATCATAGAATTGCAATGACTTTAGCTATAGCTTCTACTATGTGCAAAGAACCCATAATACTCAAAGATTATGAATGTGTTTCAAAATCTTATCCACAATTTTGGGATGATTTTAAGAATGTAGGAGGTGTATTTAATGAGTGGAATGTGGGGAAATAAATTAAAAGTTTCAATTTTTGGTGAATCTCATGGAGTTGGGATAGGTATCACAATAGATGGGCTTCCTTCTGGCATTGAAATTAATATGGAAGATGTTATGAAAGAAATGTCAAGGAGGGCACCGGGCAAGAGCAATTTATCTACTGCAAGAAAAGAAGCGGATGTACCAGAAATATTAAGTGGATTTTTTGAAGGAAAAACTACAGGAACACCACTTTGTGCAGTGATTAGAAATGCAGATATGCACTCTAAAGATTATGGAAAGCTTAAGGATTTAATGAGACCTGGCCATGCAGATTATCCAGGGTTCATTAGATATAATGGATTTAATGATTATAGAGGTGGTGGACACTTCTCAGGAAGAATTACAGCACCATTAGTATTTGCAGGAGCTGTATGCAAACAAGTTTTAGAAGCAAAAGGAATTAATATAGGAGCTCATGTTAAGAGTATTGGAAATATTGAAGATAAGAGTTTTTATGATGTTGAATTAAGTAAAAAATTATTAAAAGACTTAAAAATGAAAGAATTACCACTTTTAATTCTAGAAAAAGAAGAAGAAATGAGAAATGCAATTCTTAAAGCAAAAAAGGAACAAGACTCCATGGGCGGAACTATTGAATGTACAGTTCTTGGAATAGACGCTGGAATTGGAAATCCATTCTTTGATTCAGTTGAATCTACCTTAGCGCATTTAATGTTTTCAGTACCAGCAGTTAAGGGGGTGGAATTTGGAAAGGGTTTTGAAATGACTAATTTTAGAGGCTCTGAGTGTAATGATGAGTATTATTACGATGGTGATAAAGTTAAGACCTATACAAATAATAATGGTGGAATTACAGGTGGAATAACTAATGGAATGCCAATACTCTTTAAAGTTGCAATGAAGCCAACACCATCAATAATAAAAAAGCAAAGAACAATAGATATTGCAGAAAAGGAAGAATCAGATATTGTAATTGAAGGAAGACATGATCCATGTATAGTACAAAGGGCTGTTCCAGTAATTGAAGCAGTAACTGCTATTGGAATACTCGATTTGGTACTTTAATAATTATATTTTAATTTACTATGATTGGAGAAATGTGAAATGTCAGATATAGATGATTATAGAAGTAGAATTGATGAAATAGATAAAGAGATAACTAAACTTTTTGAAGAAAGAATGAATACAGTTATTAATATTGCGAACTATAAAAAAGATAATAACTTACCTATTTTTAATAGAGATAGAGAAGATGAAGTTATTGAGAAAAATGTAGGATATCTAAAAAATAATGATTATGCAGAGGAAACAAGAAAGTTTTTTATATCTTTAATGGAAGTAGCTAGAGAACTTCAAAGTAGGAAAATACTAGAAGCAGAAGAATCTATAGAAAAAAAATCAGAGGTGCAAGAAACTATAAATCAAAAGCAGGGTAAAGTTGGTTTCTTTGGTTCTCCAGGATCATTTAGTGAAGAGGCAATGCTAAAGTATTTTGGAGATATAGAAGATCCAAATGCTTATGATGAATTTGAGGATATATTTATAGCTGTAAAGAATGATGAAATTAAGTATGGAATTTTACCTATAGAAAATTCTTCAACAGGTGCTATTTCGCAAGTATATGATTTAATATACAAATATGGTTTTTATATTGTTGGAGAAGAGTGTATTAAAATAAACCAACATTTAATTGGAGTTAAAGGGACAACTTTAGATACAATTAAAGAGGTGTATTCTCACCCTCAACCTATTGAGCAAAGTACTGAATTCTTGAAAAATCATAGTGATTGGAAGCTTATACCTTTCCATAGTACATCTGTAAGTGCAAAACTCATTAGTGATTTAAATGATACATCAAAGGCAGTTATTGCAAGTAATAGATCTGCTAGTATATATAATTTGGACATTATAAAAGAAAATATAAATAATAAAAGTGACAATTCTACAAGATTTATAGTAATATCAAAAAAGCTTGAAACAGATTCATGTTGTAATAAAGTAAGTGTTGTATTTTCACTTGAACATAAAGCTGGTACGTTGTATAAATTATTAAGACATTTCGCAGAAAATAATATAAATATGATGAAGATTGAATCAAGACCAATGGAAAAGGGTGCTTGGAAGTATTTCTTATATATTGACTTTGAAGGAAATATTGAAAGTGAAGAAGTGACAACAGCTTTAAAATTAATTGAACAAAGTAGTGCTTATTTTAAACTCATTGGTGGATACAGAAAATACAATATTGAATAAATTAATGATTAATTATTAATTTACTAAAGGGGGTATTAACTTGGATTTTTACGGATTGATAGGAGAAAAGCTGTCACATAGTCTTTCACCTAAGATTCATAATACGCTTTTTAAGGCTTTAGATATTGAAGGGGCATATAAGCTTTTTGAAGTAGGAAAAGAAGATTTAGGAAAAGCTGTAGATTCATTGAAGATTCTTAAAATAAAGGGCGTTAATGTAACTATTCCTTATAAGCAAGATGTAATGAAATATTTAGATTTCATATCAGAAGAAGCTAAAAAAATAGGAGCAGTAAACTCTATTTATTTAAATGATGGAAAGTTGTATGGATATAATACAGATTATTTTGGTTTTGGTACTATTATAAAAAATAACGATATTAAGGTTAAAGATAGTATAGCAATGATATTGGGAAATGGTGGAGCAGCTAAATCTATAATTACTTATCTCTTAGATGAAGGGATAAAAAAGATTTATCTGGTGTCAAGAAAAAGTAAGGATAATTCAGGTTATGATAATGAGAGAATTGAATGCAAATCATATGATGATATAGCACAGATAAAAGGAGACATTTTAATAAATTCAACTCCTCTTGGAATGTATCCACATATTGATGAAACTCCAGTCCATGAAGATGTAATATGTAATTTCAATGCTTTAATAGATATCATTTATAATCCCAAGGAAACACAATTTTTAAAGATGGGAAAAGCTTTGGATAAAAAAGTATGTGGTGGAATTGAAATGTTAGTTGGTCAAGCTATAAAGGCAGAGGAAATATGGCAGGGAATTCCCATTGATAATGAAGTAACTCAAGAATTATATTCAATATTTCAAGATGAATTTAAGTAGGTGGTATGTATGAAAGATAAGGTGGTACTTATTGGGATGCCTGGATGTGGTAAAAGTACAATTGGTGGATTAGTAAGTAAGGAATTAAATTTTAAATTTTTTGATATGGATAATTATATCGAAGAGATGACATCTAAAAGTATACCTGAGCTTTTTGAAAAAGGAGAAGATTACTTTAGAGATTTTGAAACTTTAGCTTGCAAGAAATTATCAGAAAAGAGTAATATATTAATTTCTTCTGGTGGAGGAGTAGTAAAAAGAAAAGAGAATATTGAGATATTAAATAAAGAATCTTATATTATTTTCATAGATAGACCACTTGAAGATCTTTTAAATGATGTAGATATTTCAAAAAGACCACTACTTAAAGAAGGTAGAGAAAAAATCATTAAGTTATATGAGGAACGTTATGAATTATATGAATCATCAGCAGACGAAATTATTAAAAATGATAAGGATATTAGGGATACAATAGATACAATAAAAGAAGTTATTAAATTTAACTTAAACATAGAGTAAATATCCTTTCAAAGGAGGCGTAACAATGAAGATTATGGTTATCAATGGACCTAACTTAAATATGGTTGGGGTTAGAGAAAAAGGTGTTTACGGCACAAAGTCTTTTGAAGATATATGTGAATATATCAAGAAAGAAGGCAAAAAAAGAGGTCATGAAATAACATTATTTCAAAGTAACTGTGAAGGCGAAATAATTAATGAACTTCAAAAAGCATATTTTGAAAAGTATGATGGAATAATAATAAATCCAGGGGCTTATACTCATTATAGTTATGCCATTCATGATGCAATAAAAGGAACTAACATTGATACAGTTGAAGTACATTTATCAAATGTGCATGCGAGAGAAGATTTTAGAAAAAAATCTGTGACTGCACCAGCTTGTATAGGACAAATGTGTGGTTTTGGCGAAAGTGGATATGTATTAGCTATAAAGGCATTAGAATTGAAAAAAATGCATTCATAGTTTATATTATATAAAGGTATCTTTTAATATTAATAGAAGATGTCAAAATGTAGGATAGAAGTATAGTAGAAGGAAAAACTAAAATTAGGAGTACAGGAGGAAAGCAAAATGATAATTATTATGAACCCAAAAGCAAATGAAGAAGAAGTAGGAAAGGTAAAAGCATTCGTTGAATCAAAAGGTCTAGAAACTAATCTTTCTAAGGGGGATACATACTACATAGTAGGTGTTGTAGGAGATACTTCTATAATAGATCCTAAGAAAATACAAGTATTGAAGGGTGTTGATCGAGTTATGAAAGTTCAAGAGCCTTTTAAGAAAGCTAATAGAATATTTAAACCTGAAGATACAGTAGTTAATGTTGAAAACTCAATAGTTGGTGGTAGAAGACTTGGAATAATGGCTGGTCCATGTTCTGTTGAAAGTGAAGAACAAATTATTGAAATTGCAAAGAGGGTAAAAGCAGCAGGGGCTAACTTCTTAAGAGGAGGAGCATTTAAGCCAAGAACATCACCATATAGTTTCCAAGGATTAGAGCTTGAAGGATTAAAACTGTTAAAGGTAGCAAAGAAAGAAACAGGACTTCCAATAGTAACAGAACTTATGTCTACTGATTACTTGGATGCTTTTGTTGAAGACGTTGATATGATTCAAATTGGTGCTAGAAATATGCAAAACTTTGATTTATTAAAGCAAATTGGTAAGACTAAGACACCTATTCTTTTAAAGAGAGGTTTATCTGCAACTATAGAAGAATGGCTTATGTCAGCAGAATATATTATGGCTGGTGGTAATGAAAATGTAATTCTTTGTGAAAGAGGAATAAGAACCTTTGAAACTATTACAAGGAACACATTGGATTTACAAGCAATTCCAGTAATTAAGAGATTATCACATTTACCTATAATTGTTGATCCAAGTCATGCAGGAGGATACGCTTATTTAGTAGAACCAATGGCTAAAGCAGCTGTAGTGGCAGGAGCTGATGGACTTATGATAGAAGTCCATAATGATCCTGAAAATGCATTAAGTGATGGACAACAATCACTTACACCGGATCAATTTGATGTATTAATGAGTAAAGTTAAAGCTGTAGCTAAGATAGAAGATAAAGAGATATAATTCTTAAATAAGGGAGCTATAAATATGAAAATAGTAGTTGTAGGTCTTGGAGTAATTGGGGGATCATTTACCATGGCTTTAAAAGAAGCTGGGTATGATGAAGTGTATGGAATAGACATTAATGAAGAATCTTTAAAAAAAGCTAAAAATCTAGGATTAATCAAAGATGGTTTTACAAATGGGCAAGAAATTGTTAAAAGTGCTGATTTTATAATTATATCTTTATATCCTAGATTAGTTAAACAATTTATTATTGATAATAAAGATAACTTTAAAGATGGTGCTGTAATAACAGATGCAACTGGGATTAAAAAGCTATTTATTGAAGACATAATAAAAATATTGCCTAAAAATATCGACTTTGTCTTTGGACATCCAATGGCAGGTAGAGAAAAGAAGGGAATAGATTTTGCAAGCAGTCAAGTTTTTAAAGGTGCAAATTATATTTTAACTCCAGTAGCTAGAAATAAAGAAGAAAATTTAAACATGATAGAAGATTTAGTTTATAAAATTGGATTTAAAAGAGTTAAAAGAATAACTCCTGATTATCATGATGAAATGATTGGATATACAAGTCAACTTCCACATTCACTAGCTGTAGCATTAGTTAATAGTGATCTAGAAGGAAGACAAACTGGAAGCTTTATTGGAGATAGCTATAGAGATTTAACAAGAATAGCCAATATAAATGAAGATCTTTGGAGTGAACTTTTCCTGGGAAATAAGAAGAATTTGTTGAAAAGCATAGAAAACTTTGAAATAGAGTTAGATAAGATAAAAGATGCTATAGAAAATGATGATAAAGAAGCACTCAAAGAACTATTTATAAAATCCACTAATAGACGTGAAAAATTATAAAGTTTTAAGAATACCCTCTGAAATAATAAAATTATTTTAGGGGGATTCTTTTTCTAATAAAATATGATACTTAAATTTTAATGACAGCATTTAGAAATCAATAAAGAGTCAATTATCAAATAGTAGGAATTTTATTTATGCATTATATTATTTAAATAAGTCATATTATAAACATTTCGAAATGTTTACGAGTTAAATTTCATATTTCTTTAATAATTTAAGAAAACATTTTTCATCAGAAGAATGAATTCACAAAAACTAATTTCAATATGCAAGAACTCCAAACTACACTAAAATGCGTGTAGCGTGGGGCTCTTATATATTAAAACTTAAAAAATACTTTTGAATACTCAAAGTCTCATCACAGAAGTGATAGAATTGTAATTATTTATTAGGATATTTTTTAATCAGTTATGTTACTATTTTATATTAACAGAAAATTTTATTTATCTTGCTTCATTTATCAAGCCTTTTCTATAAGCTCTAAGTAATAATTTCAAATCTTTAATTTGATTCTTTAATTCCTTGCCTACATCAGTATCTTCAACTTTTTTTCGATCTAATTTTTCTACTATTCTTCTTGAAGATAGTATGTCTGTTTCCTTGCTAAATGCATCCTCGATTGATTCAAAAGGTTGATGAGATATAAGCTGTAATCCATAAGAATTGTAAGTCAAAGTATATCCAGCTAAACCAGTTTGACTTCTATATGCTTTTGCAAACCCTCCATCTATAACTATCAGTTTACCATTAGCCTTTATTGGATTTTCACCAAATTTATTTTTTACTGGAACATGTCCATTTATTATTCTAGATTCTGAAGAATTTAAACCGAATTCTTCAAAGATTAAATTGCACATTTCTTCTGTATCTCTAAAATCATAGTATGGATTTTTCTTTTCTTTATGTGTGCTTTTATCTTTAATAAAATATCTTTCAAAAGTGGTCATATCCTCTTTTCCAAAAAGAGAAGAACAAGTTCCATTCCATAAATACCACATTATATCCATTCCATATAACTTTTCTTCACTACCTCTATTATTAAAATAACCTTCTCTAGCTAATGAGTCAAATTTATCTAAAAGTTTTTTACCTTTATATTCTTCACCATTAATGGTCATGCTTTTAAAGGTTTTATCTTTATTTAATGGAATACACCCGTGAAATAAAAGATTAGAGTTATATGTTAAATATATTCTTCCTTTATTAAATAGAAATAAAACGTGCTTTTGTAATTTATCACTATTTATAAATGAGATTTGGAGTTTATCTATTAATTTTCTTTCTTCACTTGTAAGCTCAAATGGGTTAGTAGGGGTTATTGTAGGAAAATTTCTATCATTAAGTTCATAAGTTATATTATTTAATGTTATAGTGCCATCAGTGTAATTTATCTTATCCAAAAGTAATCTATGATCTAATTTAAATTCTGGCCTTCTTTTTATTATTTCATATTCAAGTTTGAATTGAATAATTGTTATTGCTTTGTGCATTTTAGAAATAAGTTCAATTTCAGAAGGTCCATATACAGTTTCATCATTATTTTTAGGAATAAAATAAGTACAGTTGTCACTTTCGTAATATTTAAGTGCAAAGGTGGCAAGTGGTAATAAATTAATACCATATATATCTTCAATTACATCTAAATTAGAGTATCTAGCTGCTATTCTTAAGACATTTGCTATACAAGTGGTATTACCAGAAGCAGCTCCCATCCATAAAATATCATGATTACCCCATTGTATATCAACAGAATGATAATCCATAAGAGTGTCAATTATTATATCAGGTCTTGGACCTCTATCATAGATATCTCCTATTATGTGTAATCGATCTATAACTAGTCGTTGTATTAGATTTGAGATAGCTATTATAAATTCTGTTGCTCTCTCAATTTCTATAATAGTATTTATTATTCCATCATAATAGTCTTGTTTATCATTGTTATCAGCTTCTTCATGTAATAATTCTTCTATAATATAGCTGAAATCCTTCGGAAGGGCTTTTCTTACTTTTGATCTTGTATATTTAGAAGAGGCATGTCTGCATAGCTCAATTAATCTGTATAAGTTGGTTTTGTACCAATGATTTATGTTTTTTTCTTCTTTTAAAACAATTTCTAACTTCTGTTCAGGATAATAAACCAATGTAGCCAAGCTTTTCTTTTCAGAGTCCGTTAATGAATTACCAAAAACCTCTTGAATCTTTATTTTAACTGCACCTGAGCCATTCCTTAGAACATGCACAAATGGCTCGTATTCACCATGAAGATCCGCTAAGAAATGCTCTGTTCCTTTAGGTAAATTTAAAATTGCTTCTAAATTGATTATTTCAGTAGATGCTTCTGCAATGGTTGGATATTGCTTAGCAAGTAATTTTAAATATTTTATGTTCTCATCATAATTCTCCATAACATCCTCCTTTTATAAGCAAAAAATGTTTAGCTTCAGTATCTTAAAATACAACTATCCACACAATATAAACCATTAATATCTATAATTCTAGTTTCTAATTCTTGCATAAAAACAACCTCTATTATATATTGCGTGTACAAGGTATGTATATTCCCTTGGCATTGTAAATTACATATTACAATATAATAATATAATATTGTAATTTAAATTGCTAGTCATATATGAAAACAGTTATAATAACTAATGTAACAAATTTAATTGGATGGTGAAAATACATGGAATATATAAATGATATTAACATAAATGAAGCGGTTATCCACATATTAGACAGCAATGGGGAAGAACCTGTGCTTAATGAATACAGTTTGGAATTAGACGAGGATATATATAAATTTTTATATAGGCATATAGAAAAATGCTTAAAGGATGATGAACTTAAATATGCACGATTTAATCCTGAGAGAAATATAGTTAAAGAAGTTGTACAAGACTATTTAAATGGAATAGACAGTGATTTAATTAATTTATCTAAGGAGCTTGCTAGGCAACTATTCATAATAATGAAGGGTAATGTAAATATTCCAGCAGGGGATCTAATAATAGTATCAATAATCACAGATCAAGGGCCTATGATAGGAATACTTAAAATGGATTATGTTAAGAATTTCACTCATGAGATTCAATTTGTGGATGAAAAAATTGGAATAGGAATAGTACCGCAAATAGCGGGTCTTCCAGGTAGTGGTCAAAAGATACAAAAGGCTGCATTTATTAAGCCAATCAGGGAAGATGAGAATTATAACTTAATGATATTAGACAAGCAAAAAAGTAGTAAAGAAGATGAATATGGAGCAAATTATTTTATAAATACATTCTTAGGTGCAAGTATTATAACAAATGAAAGAGATATGACAAAAACTTTTGTAAAAGCAGCAGAGAATTGGACTAGAAAAAATATTACTGAAGATGCAGGAAAAGCAGAAGAAATTAGAACCGCTATTAAAACTAAATTAAAAGAAGAAGATACTATAAATATAGATTCATTCTCAGAAGAGTTATTCAATGA
>NZ_JAJFUC010000075.1 GCF_021372645.1 Clostridium sp.
CAGAAGAAGTTATAACTTAAAAGAAAAAGTACCAAAGATATTAAAAGACAGATTAGTAATAAATTCAGATAAATTTAATAAGAAAAATGAATGGTCAAGATGGAACGAAATTAATAAAAATATAAAAAGAAAGGTAGGTGAGAATCCTGGTTTATGGTTAGTTAACAGGAAGAAAATACTTGGAATAGTAAGTTTATAATAGCTTTAATGTAAGATAAACTGCCAAAGTACACCTAGTAGGAAAGGCTTTGGTGGATAATCATATTAGGGGCTGAGTAACACTCGCAATTCTGTTGTACTTTATAAGAATATTGAATTATAAAGGCTATATGGAATTTTAGTATAACAGTACTAACCTAAGTAGTTGAATCCTGTGATACTACCGTCTTATTTAATGGATAAGATGAAAAATTGTAATAGATAGTATATGTTATTATTTGTTACGGTTTTAGAAACCAGGTAATATTATTGGGAAATAATAATATATCAAAGAAGAAGGTATTTACAGTTCCAATTGTACTTATGATTATTATATGGATTACTTTATTTCTTCTAGCAGGAACAACAAAATTTTGGCAAGCATGGATTTTTTGGTTAGGTTTCTCAATAATAACTTTTTTTATTGCGGGTTATTTTATAAAAAGGAATCCTGAATTTCTAGTAAGGCGAACAAAGATGAAGCAAGCGAAACAAAATAAAAAAACTCCAGCATTTTTAAAAGCATATTATATTGGTTTTATTTTACCTGGTATTGATTTTAGATTTCATTGGTCAAATGAACCATTATGGATTGTAATTTTATCAAACATTATTGTTTTTGCAGCATATATTTTTATATTTTATGTTTTCAAGGAAAATAGTTATGCATCCACTGTTATACAAGTAGAAAATGAACAACATGTTATTTCATCTGGTCCATACTCAATAGTTCGCCATCCTATGTATTTAGGAATGATAATAATGGCATTATTTATGCCACTTGCACTTGGGTCTTATTTTTCCATAATACCTATGTTTCTGATAATACCTATAACTATAATTAGGATAAAAAATGAAGAAGAAACACTTTTAAGAGAACTTAAGGGATATAAAGATTATTGCTTAAAAACACATTATCGTTTAATTCCTTTAATTTGGTAAGTATAAAATAAAATTCTATTTATAAAGATAATTATATGACTCAATATTCTTAATTTGAGAATTATAAACAATGTTGTTGATGGCTTATACTAAAATGGTTAAGCCATTTATTATTAAATAGCAAAAACCTCCTATAGGGATGTAACGGAGAACCATACCATAAGTACCAGCATTCTGCTAAATGTATATCTGGCTTAACTACTATAGTAAATGAATAGTGTAAAGCAATCTATGAAAAAATAGAATCAAAATATATCTACAGTATAGAGAAAAATTTAGTGAGGGTAAATATTTATGAGAAAATTTATATGTATAGTCCTTGGAATGCTACTAGCCTGCATTTTCATATTACCAGTTTCTTATTGTAATGCAGAAACTACTACTACAAGTGAAGCTAGTAATAGTAAAGTGTATGATTTACAGCAGAATGCTTTTAAATATTATCAAGTTAAGCATAAAGGAGCTTTAGGAATTCCAATTTCATGTTCATGCGCAGAATCTGAGGCAGGAGATATTAGAAAATATACAGTAGAGCCCAAGTATTCTGAATCCATTAATGGTAATAAGGTTGAAATAACTATTTCACAAGTTAATGTTACTGGTTCAGCTGATAACTTTAGTTCAATTTTGAAAGACAATAAGTATATAAAGAGCATAAAGCTAGATAAACTTAATAGTAATACAGTAAAAGTTGATATTGAGACTTCTGGAAAAATAGATATTAAAATCAATCTAGTAAAAAGAAGATATTCTCCATTAGGAGACAATAAATATGAATTTAAAACTTTTATAGATGTTACTTTTAAAGAAAAAGTTAAAGATAATTCTAAAATAATAATTATTGATCCTGGTCATGGGGGTTCAGAGCTTGGAACGACAGCTAATTTTACTTATGAAAAGCAATTAAATTTAGATATATCTAAAAGAGTAAAAGAAAATCTTGAAAAAGCAGGATATCGTATATATATAACCAGAGATGATGATAGTAATGTAGGATTATTGGATAGAACAGATCCCGCAAATCTTTTAAATGCAGATTTATTTTTCTGTATACACAATAATTCACTTCCACTAGATGTAAATATGCAATGTGTTTATATGTTTAGAGGAACTACGGTACTATATAATTCAACTGCACCAAAACCAGGAAGATAATCAGCCACTAACTGAAGGTAATTACAAAGTTATGATTTTTGTAAAGAAATCTTCAACTAATGGAATAGATCAAAACTCATATGGTACTTATGACAAAATATATAATTTTAATTTTACCTGCTATAACAGTTCAAATGCTCCTAAAAATGATGATTCAAAGGTTTCTAATTCATCAGGTAACATTGTAAACGATGTGATGGCTGTAGAAGATGATGATTATATATATTATATAAACAGAGTTGGAGATATTTATGGAGCAGCCCCTGATTATTTATATAAAATGAAAAAAAATGATCCGCCTAGGAAGGATTTGTGTGACTTAAGCTATAATACACAAGTAATTACAAATAGAGTATGGAATCTTAATCTTGTAGATGACTGGATTTATTATAGTAATTGGAAGGATCCTTTTCATCATAGTATAAATAAAGTTAAAAAAGATGGAACAGAAAACACATGTATAGCAAATGAGGTAACAGGTAATATGTTTTTAGAGGGAAATTGGATATATTATGTTAAAAGAACTAACTCCCATTCAATTGATTTAAATAATATATACAAGATATCCTTAGATGGTACTTGTAGAATAAAGCTTAATTCTAGTGCTGCAGAAGATATGACTGTAAGTAATGAATGGATTTATTACACCAATATATCTGATGGATATAAAATCTACAGAATGAAATTAGATGGCAGTGAGAATACAAAAATTTGTGATGATGAAACGTTATTTATGACTGTATGCGAAGATACTGTATTCTATAGTAATAAGTCAGATGATAATAAGTTATATAAAATAAATGGAGATGGGACTGGAAAAGCGAAATTATCTAATAACAAATCTACATTTATAAATGCAAGTCATGATTATGTTTATTATGTAAATTATTCAGACAATGAAAATCTTTATAAAATTCCAGTTAGTGGAGGAAAATCTGAAAAAATCACTAATGAGTATGGAACTAATATAACAATTCTAAAGGATAAAATATTTTTTGATAACATGTTTTACAGAAAATGATAAAGCCCCTTCTCATTCTGAACAGGAAAGTTAAGGTCTATAGCACCAGATAGTATTGCATAGGGGACTGTGTGGCAGAGTAGGACGTTGCGAGGTAATTGTAGAAAGCACGCCTAAGGAGTGCAAATACCTCTGAAGTCTAAAAATTACCAGGTACAAGTTGTGTAATTTAATAGCTATGGAAATGTCAAAAATTTTAGCCTAAAGTAGAAAGATATTTTCTACTTTAGGCTTTTTATATTGTTTTAACTTTTCATAAAAGGCAGAAAATCCAAAGGAAACTAACTAAAAAGCTCTGCTGATATGTTTGGATTTTTGTGTTTATATGCATCTACTATTTACAATTCTTGTTTATTCAAAAATCTAAGTATGTATAAAAACTATATAAATATATTAAAATAAATTTAATTGCATTTATGGCACTCAGTTAATTTACCACTTTCATTTATCGAACCGCAATTAATTACTTTGCTTCTTAGTAAAGTTCTACAATTCTGCATCTTATGGTAGTGTTGCCCTTGTGGCGTCCAATATACAATCTCTTCATCTGGTATATTAGTGCATTCTATTAGCTTATTTTCATCACTTTTAGAATTTTCTTGGATAGATGTCTTTACTGTTTCCTCTTGGACTTGTACATTATTTTCTTTGAATATGCCTAGTGGCAAGTTCTCAATTGTTGTTATTACTATTTTACGTCTTAAAATACCTGTTGCATAAAGTAAAAATATAACTCCAAGTATTACTGTGAGTAAAAGTAATACTGTTAAAGAATCTCTTATCATTTGATTTTCTCCTTGTTAAAACACTGTTTCTTAATTAATTAAATATAATACAAAATTATATAACTATCTCCAATTTTATATTATATTTCATTTATATGAAATTGGATATAGTTATTTTTAAAATACTTTTTTTATGAAATTCTTAGTTGAACTTATACCCTCAAGAGGCACAATGTCCAGGAGCGTTCAGCCGTTATCTGCATTTATTTATAAATTTAACTAAAATTTATATTTCGCGTCAGAAAATTAGACTTAAGAATGAATAGTATATTGAGAGTATAACACTCCTAACATACTATACCCATTTAAATAAAATACCCTGTAAAGTTGAATTCTTAAGTTTATACTTGAGATATATGTAGACTATACGGGGTATTTTTATTATGCTTATAAGCCAGTAGAAACAAAAAATATATATAATATCTAGTGGTATATTGCATATTTATTTGAAATATTTGGAAAGAACTTACCTACTTTGGTATAATTAATATATAAAGGGGATGAGAATATGAACTAAGATGTAAAAATAATATTGGAATTAATGAAAAACATGATAAGCTATAAATTTGAAGGCGTTGTTATCCCCAAATTATTAGATTAGAGACAAATAGGAATGAGCATTGAGGAATTTGATGAAGCAATTAGGTATATACAAGATAATGGGCTACTTGAAAATGTAGTTCCTATAAATGAAAGAGACGTAGAAAAATAGGATTCTTTTTTAATTCAAGTTAGTTTAATAATTAAATATAAATGTTTAAAAGTATATTATTGGTATCAATTCAATATAATTGTAAAGTAATGGTAATAATTAGAGTTTACTAGAAACAATAAAAAAGTTAAGAATCAAACACAAAGAATATTAAAAAAGAAAAGATGGAGGAATTAATTGATGATAGAAAATGAATTAAGTAACGAAGGTAAGTTTCCTTTTAAATATGATTATTTAGTTTGGTGTCTTATGAACCAGATTCTTATATTAGAAGCAGTTTTAAATGAAGAAAAGCAAACTTTAGAAACTAAAGTTAGAAGCAATTGGAGTAAATACATTTCTACTGAAAAATATTCTTTAGAGAATATAGAAAAAGAATGTAAAAACAATATTAATTCAGAAATTAAAAATTTAAAGTATGATTTTTTAAATAATGAGGGATACCTTGAAATAAAGAATATAAAAAAAGAAGAACTCTATATATTATCAAGTTATTTAAGAATAATGATTTTAATAAATGAAAATAAATTTGAAGGTAATAGATCTAATGATATAAAACTTAAATTTGATTGTATATTAAGTGAATGTAATTTAAAAAATCATTTAAATATACTACAACTAGAGAAACTTGGTAACATAATAAATTTATGTTATAAAAAAGAGTTTAATTATAGGATTATAAACGAATTATTTAAAGGGAGAATAGATTTAATAAAACAAAAATTAGCAGAGATTGAGACATTTATTCCAACAGAAAAATTAAAAGGTTCTATAGAAGCAACTATAGTTGCTGTTGAAAAAGTGGACAATGAGAAAACAGTTGATGATTTATTAGAGCATATTTTAGAAAGTAGTAAGATACTTAAGGAGAAATTAAAAGAACAAAGTAAGCAGGGCACAGAAAGTAAGAATATTAATTCTAAATATAATGAATTAAAAAATGAATATGAAAGAGTTAAATATGAGAAAAATATTTTGTCAATGAAAATTGCAGATTATGTGAAAAAACTTAGTGAAGAGGGACGAAAATATTATCAATTATCTAAGGAAAGTAAGATTAACGAAGAAAATGCCTATTTAAAAGGTATAAGGGATATGTTTAAATGTTTAAATGATCCTGAAAATCTTTTCATTGATAAGATAAATGCTTGTATTAAAGAACAGGAAGATTTAAATCTAAATGATATGAAAAGGTTATCAACAAATCTTATTTATAATCTTGAAAATTTGGGGATATTACAAAATCCAGAATTTGATTTTAATAGTAAATTAACAGTTAGTGAAAAGGAGATTGAAATCTATAGATGTAATAAAGCTTTAGCTGATGAAATAATTGAGAATAAAGAAAATCAGGTTAAAATAAAATATCCTTCATGGATATATATTAATACTGCTTTTTCAAATAAGAAGACAGTCTTATTAAACCCAATGATAACAAAGGGGGAGTGAAAATGACCAGAGAAAAAGGAAATATAATAGGCATTGATTTAGGTACCACTAATACAGTTGTTGCTAAGGGCCAAAAGCATATTTATGGTTTTGGAGCAACTACAATAGAGATTCCACAACGTGATGAAACAGGTAACAACGTAGTTTTCAGTAAAGGTTTTGCCTCTGTATTATATAAAAGAAAAGGTGAAAAAATAGTAGAATCTGGATTATTTGCAAAGGCACAAAAGATAAATCAACCATTGAGAACCATATATAATACTAAACGATATATGGGACTTGAGCATACGTGGAAAATTGATGATATGGAGTTTAAGGCTAGAGATGTTGCTGCTGAAATCATTAGAGTATGTAAGTTGCAATCTGAAAAAACATTTGCAAATAGACAAATAGATGGAGTGACAATATCAGTACCAGCTTCATTTACCAATGACCAAATAAGAGATACAAAAATTGCAGCACAAAAAGCGGGCTTTAAAGAAGAACAAATAAATATAGTTACGGAACCAACAGCAGCATTAATATCTTATATAAATGAATTATCTCTTCAAGATGAAAGTGATAGGGAAATAGATTTTTCTATTATTAAGAGAATTCTTGTATTTGATATAGGTGGTGGTACATGTGATGTATGTATTGTAGATGTTGAGCAAAATGGAATTAATATTTCTTTGAAGCAAAAGGGTGTTGGAAGATATGAAGAACTTGGTGGTATTGATTTTGATGAAAGAGCAGCTGAATTTCTATTTAATAAATACCTAAATGAAAACTCAATTAATCCAAAAATTTTAAGTATGAAAGAAAGAGCTGTTATAGAAAATAAATTAGTTGCATTTTGCGAAAGAGCTAAGGAAAAATTTTCAAGAGATATAGAACTATTTGGAGATATTCTGAATGA
The DNA here is from genome assembly GCF_021372645.1 of Clostridium sp. GTDB lineage: Bacteria > Bacillota > Clostridia > Clostridiales > Clostridiaceae > Clostridium. The sequence goes on from NZ_JAJFUC010000075.1 coordinate 7,161, forward strand.
TGAAAAATTGAAATATGAATATATTTTTGAACGCTTTTATGATGAAAAGGATGAAAAGTTCTCCATTACCAAAAAAGAATTTGATACAGCAACAGCATCACTTTATTTTAAACCTAAGGTGAAGATAAAAGACTCAACTCAGATATCAAGATATAAAAACATAGAAGAGCCAATAATAAAAACATTAAAAGATTACAATATTGATGTAAATTCAATTGATTATGTTTTTTTAACTGGAGGAATGTCTCAATATAAAAACATAAAAGAACGAGTTTTAGAAATAATGAAATTAAATGAAAATAGAATAATTGTCGCACCTAATCCTATGGATGCTTGTGCTATAGGAGCTGCAATATATCATTATTATTCTATAGATATAGATAAAGTTAATGAAAAAATAATAATAGATCCTGAACCTACTGAGTTAAATCAAGAAGGTACAAGTATAATCGATAATCCAATAACATCAGAAGCGATAATGATTGATTTGGTGAAAGGTTTACCTAAAATTGTAATTCCCAAAGGTACTCAAGTACCCTGTGAGGGAAAGATAATAGGAGAGTTTAGAACAGCAAGTCCTTCGGGAATAAAGATTAATTTATATGCTGGAGATAATGAATTGGATTCAAAGATGAGAATTCAAAGAGCTTGGAGAGGAAGTTTCGATCCTCCAGTAAAAATAGGAACTCCTGCTGATATTTATTATAAGATAGATAAATTTAAAGATTTGACATTTAAAATTGTTGTTAATGATGGATTATGTGATCAAGAATTTGAGTTATCATCAGAAACTGATATTAAATTTGAGAATGAATAGGAGAATTAAGGGTATGAGTATAATGGAAGATAAATTTAGAGAAGCTTTAGCAACAAGTAATAATTTTAGGCTTTCTGCTAACGAGGAAATTTCTCCTTCTACAGGAGCACCTCCTACAAATGAAAGTGAAAATAGATTATTTATATGGCAATTTGATGTTACTGATATAAGATCTTTGGTTTCTTATTTTAATGAAATTAGTCATGCAGAATTTAATAACTCTAAATTTAGAAAGATAAAAGAAGACTTAAAATCAATTGGAAAAGATATAGAAAAGAATAATGTTTATCCAGTAGAAGCAATATTGTATGCATCAAAATTAATTAATAATAGATTAACAGATTTAAGTTTAAGAGTGTGCTTAGCTGAGGTTATAGAATATTTCCTTGTAAGAAATGAAGTTAAAGGAGAAAAGGTAATAAGACATATATGTAAAAATTGGACGTGGAGTAACCAACAAAAAATATCAATTTTAGCAGCAAAAGCATTAAATAATATGGACATACTATCTTTAATTTATAATGAGTTCCACGATAGGAGTGAAGTTAAATTAGAATGTTTTACAACTCTTCTTATGTCAGGAAATGAAGAAGCATTAGATATGATATTAAATATGGTTTGTAATTTGAATAGTGATTATGAGGTAGACATTCAAATCGGAAACTTATTTTCAAATAAGTTTGAAGAAAAATTTTTAATAAAAGGAGTTAAGGCTATACAGGATGTAAAAAGTTCAAGACCTGGAATAACTCGTTTTGGAAGAAGGGTTCTTGATAGAATTGCTGTAGAATTATCAGGCACAGATATGAAACCAGAGGGTAGCAATCTGTCAGAACTTATACAAATAGCAAGAAGTGGTATAAAAAATAATGAAGATTACTTTTCAAAAAATTTTATTGCAACCAAAAACAAAAGAAAAAGTGCTTTGCTTGCTCTTAGATATTCAACTGATAAAGATTATGCTTCTAAATTTTTATATGAATTATATAATAAAAATAAGACTAAAATTGATAGTGATGATATAAAAGATACTGCATTATCATTGGCTTTATTGGGAAGTGATAAAAGTATAGAAATTTGTAGAACTAATAAAAATATTACTGATATTAAACCTTATGAATGGGGAGCTAGAATAATATTAGGTGATGATTCTGTATCTGATTTTTTGGCTAAAGATTATTTTGAAGAAAAAATTGGGAATATAAGTGATTATAAAAAAATAATTAGAGGTTGTATAAATAGAAATAAAGCTTTAACAGGAAAAATAGAGAAGAGATTTAAAGAATTAATAGTTCAAGCTAATGAAAGTGATTTTTGCAAATATTTAAAGATAATTAAGACTTTCATAAGGGAATATAATAATATAGCCTCAAGACAAATTATTTTAAACATGATAAATGATAAGGAATCAAGTTTATATAAAAGGATTATTAAATCAAGTTTAATGCAAAATGCTATAATTAATACATTGGGTGATTTGGTTAATGAAGATACTATAAAGCTTTATCAAAATACATTATTCCTTATAGCAAAAAATCCAGACTTTAATATTAAGATAAAAACAAAGGCAAATAGCATTTTAAAGGATTATATTCCACCATCAGAGTTGGAAGCTTAAATGAATATTAATGATGTTATAAAGGATGATAAAAAATATAATCCTTGTAATTTTGAAAAGGAATTTTATCTTAATTCTAATGATTCTATTTTGCCAATTTTAGTTTTTTATAGTTATCTTAATAAAGAGTATTTAAAGTGCATATGTTATAGTGAAAAATGCAAACATCAGTCAATTTCAATAATATACCATATATTATCTTTGTTTAAATTAGGCTATAAACATGAAAGTTATAGAATGTTTATTAACTATAAAGAAAGTATTAATGATTTTGTTTATAATCCAATAATAAAAAATCATATATTACAATGTTTCTTATTATTTAAAGATGATGGATTAAAAAGTGTAATTAGAAGTTTTAATGAAAGTGTTTATAAGGAAATATATATATTTTTTATTAGTATAGTTAATAATATTAATATTGAAGAAAACATAAGGTCTTTAGAAAATATGTTATATGAAAGTGAAAAACTAGATATAAGATATATTATTAGTAGTATTTTAGGCAAATTTAAAGATGATAAATATTCTTTAATAGCCCAAAAATTAATTGATAAAAAACCAAAGGAATATGAAAAAGAAGATTTTAAATTAAATAAAGAATGTAGAATATATAGTTCTTTTGATTATGAAGATGATAATTATACTATATTATCATATAAATCTCAGCATATGATGAACATGCATTTAATAGAATACAAAAATAATGTACTTATTATAGACTGTGGAGCTTCTATAGAGAGAGAGTGTTATATTAATAAAATTAATGTAAAAGAGTTTTTTGAAAAAAATAATATAAGTATAAATTGTATTCAAGGAGTTCTTATAACCCACGCACATTTTGATCACTATGGTAGTTTAAATGAGCTTACTAAATACAATATCAAATGCTATATGACTTTAGAGACAGAACAATTAATAAGAAGAACTAATAAAGATTTTGTATTTAATAATGTTACAATAATAGATGATAATGAGAACTTTACTTTAGGGAGATTTAAAATAAAAGCATTTAAGAATGGGCATATATTAGGATCTGTTGGATATATAATTGAGGGAAATGAAAAAAGAATTATGATTACTGGTGATTTTTGTCTAAATAATCAGAGTTCTGTATTAGGAATGAACCTTAAAGATAAAGGTAAAATAGATTATTTAATTATAGAAACCACTTATGGAGATAAAAAATTTAGTTTAAGTTATTTAGATAGAATGAAAAGTATAAAAGAAATAGTAAAGTCATCTTTAAAATATGGAATACAAGTTCTGATACCATCTTTTGCGATTGGACGAGCTCAAGAAGTAGCAAAGATATTAGAAGATTTAAGTAAAGAATATAAAATTTTAATCGATGGTAATGCTACAGAGATAACAAAATATTACTTGAAAAATTCATTCCTAAAAATTAATAAAAATATAGATATTAATTCTTGTTATGGTATTCGGGATAATTTGAATATATATGATATTATAATATGTAGTTCTGGAATGCTAAATAAAGGAAGTAAATCTGAACAATATTTAAATTATATTCAAAATGATAATATTCATAGTAATTATACTGTAATTAAAGTTGGATATATACCTGAGCATAATCAAGAATATAAAGATTTAATGTTTTATGATTCAATAAATGTAAACTTATTTGATATAGGATTATCAGCACATGGAACTTATAATCAGTTAATAAAAACTATAGATTTATTAAATCCTTCAGTAGTTATACAAGTTCACGGAAATGGTATAAAATAAATTGATTTTTAGAATTTTAAGTGTTTAGTTTAGAATGTTGAAAGTACTGAGAAAAGTAGGAGTCTATTAAAGATTCCTACTTTTTTAATCTTTAAAATTGTAATAGTTAACAAAATATTTCATATTATGATAAGCTTGTGATATAATTAATCGGTAAAAGTAAAAAAATAGATAAATAGGATATGATTATTAATTAGTTTGATAAAAATATAGTTAGATATTATTAAACGTGTAAGAGAGGTATTCAAATATGGTATCAGATAATTTATATACAATTTTAGTTGTCGATGATAATCAAAACAATTTATTCACTGCAAGAGCCCTTATAGGAGAATATATAAGTGCACAGGTGATCCTAGCAGACACTTCAACAAAGGCATTACATGAACTCATGAAACATTCAGTAGATTTGATTATCTTAGATGTACATATGAAGAGTGGGATGGATGGATTTGAACTGGCAAAAATAATAAAAAGTAGAAAAAAAACAGAACATATTCCCATCGTGTTTTTAACAGCAGCTTATATAACTGAGGAGTTTAAGAAAAAAGGTTTTGAAATAGGGGCAGTAGATTATCTTACTAAACCTATCAATGACTTTTTATTCATAAACAGAATAAATGTATATTTGAAACTTATTGAAAAAGAAAGAAAAATGAATATGCGTCTGCAAGAGCAAGCTGAGGAATTAAAAAGAGCAAAAAATATAGCAGAAGCAGCTAATGAGGCCAAAGATATGTTTCTCGCAAATATATCTCATGAACTGAGAACTCCTTTAAATATTCTGCTTGGAACAACCCAACTAACGAAATATCATCTTGAAAATGATAAAGTTATTGATAAAGAAAAAATATACATAAAATTAAATTCTCAGATTCAAAATTGTTATAGGCTTATAAGAATAGTTAATAATCTGATAGATATTACAAAAATAGATTCTAGTAATTTTCCTCTTAATTTATCAAACTGTAATATTGTTGAGGTTGTAGAAGCTATTGTAACATCAGTAGTGGAATATGCAGGATTAAAAAATATTAAAATAACATTTGATACGGATGTTGAAGAGGTAATTCTTGCTTGTGATTTGGATTCTATTGAAAGAATTATTTTAAATCTTTTATCTAATGCTATAAAATTTACACCTAAAGATGGAAATATTTTTGTAAGTATTAGTAATGTTAATGATTCAGTTCAAATTAGAACCAAAGATTCAGGCATTGGAATTCCTAAAGATGAAATAAATATGATTTTTGACAGATTCAAGCAAGTGGACAACCTTCTTACAAGGAGCAATGAGGGCAGCGGTATTGGACTTAATCTCGTGAAGTCTCTTGTTGAAATGCATAACGGAACTATACGAGTTAATAGTGAATATAAAAAGGGAAGTGAATTCATTGTTGAAATTCCTATTAGAAAAATGAATAATGATCAAATTCCTGAAAATGTCGCTAATAATATTTTCAATAATGTAATTTCAAAAATTGATGTAGAATTTTCTGATATATATTTTTAGGGAGGCAGAGCAAATAATGAAAAAAATTTTATCAATGATACTTGTTATTGTTATAGTCACATATTTGTTTACTGGTTGTGCAGCGAAAACAAATTACATTACAAAATATAATGGAAAGATTAAGATTGGCGTTTGTATCTACGATTATAATGACGCATTCATGTCTTATATGATTAAGGAAATGAAGGATTACTCCCAGTCCTTAAATAATGTTGAAATTGAATATGCTGATTCCCAAAGGGATTCCAATAGAGAATTGGAACAGGCTGAAAATTTTATATCAAAGGGAGTAGATGTTCTAGTTGTTAATCCAGTTGATACAGATTCAACTGATCCCATAAGCGACAAAGCTAATGCAGCTGGGGTTCCAATAATAAGCGTTAACAATAAATTTAATAACGAAAATGATCCAGTATGCTTTATAGATTCAAACAAAAAACAGTCTGCCATATTGGAGATGGAATATCTAGCTAAAAAAGTCAATTATAAAGGAAATGTTGCAATTATCATGGGGATTATGGGTCAGGATGGGCAGAGACTTAGAACTCAAGGTTTCCATGAAGTAATAGCAAAGTATCCTGACATGAAGATTGTTGCGGAACAAGCAGCGGACTGGAATAGATCTAAAGGTAGGGCTCTAATGGAAATTTGGCTTCAATCTGCCAAAGATATAAATGTTGTAGCTTGCGAAAACGATGAATTAGCAATAGGCGCATTAACGGCTATAGAAAAAGCAGGAAAACTTGGAAAGATAAATGTAGGAGGTATAAATGCTAGTCCTGATGCTCTAGATTACTTACAGAGTGGTAAATTAGCTGTTACAGTATTCCCAAATTTAATTGGTCAAAGTCACGCTGTTTTAGATAATGCAGTTAAAGCAGCTAAGGGTGAAAAAGTAGAGAAAACAATAATTTTCGAAGATGAATTAGTTACTCCAAAAGATGCAGACAAATATATAGCAAAATGGAAAAATTAAAGAAACCACTTTAAAGGAGAAATTTATGGATATTTTTAAAAACTTTAGCATAAAGAAAAAATTTTTTATATTATTTTTTATTTGCATTACAACATTTATTGGATTTGGTACCTTTGCTTTAATGGAGCTTTCTAACTTGGCACAAGTAACGCAAAAGTTATATACTCAATCATCAAAGGTTTCCGATGCTACTGTGAAAGCAAAATTCGATTTGGTTGAGATTAGCAGTTCAATTAAGGATGTAATTTTATTATCAAATAGTGACGAGATTCAAAATCAAATAGAAAAAGTTTCGCAATATGAAGTCGATTTGCAAAGAAACTTAGATATTATAGATGAAAATTCTGTTGATTCTAATACTAAAAGAAATTTAAAAGACGCGAGTGACCTTCTTTCAAAGTGGTGGAAGCCAGAACGGGAGAAAATCATTGCAGATGTGCAAACAGGTAAAAAAGATGAGTCTTTAGAGATATCGAGAGGAATAAGTTCAGATTTTGCTGAACAGCTTGAGCTTTATCTTAATAATATATATTTAACTTCTAAAACTAATCAAGTTAACTTAATAAAACAATCAGATAACCTGCAAAATTCAGCAAGAATAGGCATAATTATAACTTTAGTAATTCTAGTTAGTGCACTAACATTATCATTTATAATGATGATAAGAGGTATAATAACTCCGATTAATAAATTAAAAGAGCATATGGCTTACATATCTGAGTCAGGGAAATTACACTTATATGAAATAATGCAAAACAATGAAATTTCAGAAATGGCTAGAAACTATAATATGCTGATAAATAAATTAAAGAATGAATTTTGGATTAATAATATTCAAAATTCTTTGAATAAGCAAATTGCTGGAAACATTTCGGTAAGAGAATTGGCTCAAAGGGTAATAAATTTCTTATCTAGGTCATTAGATGTTGGAAGTGGAACATTTTATATATATAATAATAAAGAAAACAAACTTATTTTAAATTCTTCATTTGCTTTTACAGAAAGAGATAGATTATCTAATACATATGAGCTTGGTGAAGGAATAGTTGGACAAGTAGCCTTAGAGAAAAAGCCAATACTTCTTAAAAATGTAAGAAAATCAGAAGGCACAATTTGTACTGGAACTATAAATGAAGCTCCACTTAATATTTATGCTTTTCCATTAATTTATGATAATGAGCTTTGTGGAGTTATTGAGTTATCATCCTTTGATACTTTTAATGAATTAAAGCAGGATCTTATAGACGCAGCAAGTCATATAATTGCTACAAATCTATACTCTGCAATTCAAAATGAACAAATTAAACACCTACTGGAAATAAGTAAAAACGCAACAAAAGAAGCACAAGAAGTGTCAATTCAGTTAGCAGATGCAAATGAAGTGCTAGAAGAGCAGCAAAGGCAGCTTCAGGTTCAAACAGAAGAATTACAGCAAACTAATGCCCAATTTGAAGAGCATCAACAAATACTTCAACAGCAAAGTGAAGAGATGCAGAAAACTAATGCTCAGCTTGAGGAAAATCAATTGCTTATGGAGGAGCAAGCAAAACTCCTAATAATTAAAAATGAAGAATTAGAAAAATCCAAAATAGAGATTTTGGCAAAATCAAAAGATTATGAAATGGCAAATAAATATAAAACTCAGTTTTTGGCGAATATTTCTCATGAGCTTAGGACACCACTTAATTCTATTCTATTATTATCAAAACTTTTAATAAAGGGCAATAAAGATATTACAAATCAAGATGCTCAAGAAAAAATACAAGTAATATTTAAAGCTGGACAGGATCTATTAAGTTTAATAAGTGATATTTTAGACTTATCAAAAATTGAAGCAGGAAAAGTAGAATTAAACTATGAATATTTTAATTCCAGTGAGATTATTGAAGAGCTTAGTGATTTGTTTAATGAAATCGCAATTGGAAAAGAAATCGAATTTATATGCGAAGATGAGTTTGGAGATAGTATCTATGGGGATAGGGAAAAAATTTCTCAAGTGTTAAAAAATTTCTTATCTAATGCATTTAAATTTACACATGAAGGTTATGTAAAACTAAAAATTGCAAGGGATGCCCAATTGGATAATAACCTGGTATTTTCTGTAATGGACACAGGGATTGGTATATCTAAAGATAATTTAGATATTATTTTTGATGAGTTTCATCAAGGAGATGGATCTATCTCAAGAAAATATGGTGGCACAGGACTAGGACTATCCATAAGCAACAAGCTTAGTGAGCTTATGAAGGGAAAAATAAAACTAATCAGTGAGCTTGGCATGGGAAGCACCTTCTCATTGTATTTGCCTCTTACAGTTCAAGGACAAGCTATCTATAAAGAGGAAGAGGCAGCAGCTACTAGAAGTGAACAAAAGAGTATAGTAAATTATGTATCTGAAGAGATAAAAGATGAAAAGTACAAAAGATTGCTTATCGTTGAAGATAATATAAGTTTACTTCAATCCATTATAGATATATCTGAAGGGATAGGCTTTAGTGTATTAACATCTAATAATGGAACTGAATGCCTTAAGTTTATAGAAGAAAATAAAATTGATGGTATTGTGTTGGATTTAGGCTTGCCAGGCATACAAGGTATTGATTTATTAAAAAAGATTAATATGTCACTAAAACAAAAGAATTTAAGTATACCTGTCATTATTTATACAGATATGGATATAAGTAGCGAGCAGGAAAAAGAGATGATGTTATATTCAGACAGCATAATTATTAAGACTACAAATTCTTTTGAAAGGCTGTTAGATGAATTAACTTTAATACTTCAAAAGGTTAATAGCGAAAAAGAATATAATAATATTATTAGTACTAAGATTAGTAAAGATAGTGCATTGAATCTGGAGAATAAAAAAATACTGATTGTAGATGATGATGCAAGAAATATATTTGTTCTTGCAGCTGCCTTAGAAGAGTATGGTGCAGAAATAATTGAAGCTGAAAATGGAAAAGTTGCTCTGGAAAGGCTAGAAAATGAAGTTTGTGATTTAATTTTAATGGATATTATGATGCCTGTTATGAATGGATATGAAGCAATTAAAGCTATACGAAGTAATAATGTAATAAAACATATACCAATTATAGCTACCACAGCAAAAGCTTTAAAAGACGATAGAGAAAAGTGCATGGAAGCTGGAGCAAATGATTATATTTCTAAGCCAATTGATTACGATGTGCTTATAACCTTAGTAAAGGCTTGGATAAATAAAGCTTAAGAAACAATGGAGGAAGATTTTGGACTTTAAAATAATTTATAAACAAGTAGAAGCAGAAATAGTTGTTCTGGGAGAATTTGAAGAACATGAGCATGAAGTAGAACTAATAAAGCTGTTAAGCTTATCAGAAAATAAAAATATTAATATAACTTTTTTACAAGCTAATATAATTCCTGGAATTATTGTGCAAATACTTTTTGATTTACAAGAACTCCAGAAGTGTACAGTTTTCGTTGCACAGAAGTATTTATATTCATATCTTCAAAAATTAGGTATAAGATGTAAAGAGGATAATAAAAGTTGGTCTTACAACAAAATAACTGATAATTCATCTGATAAAATACAAATTATAAATAAAGAAGAAGTTCAAAGCTTCTTAAATGAACTAAGCATTGTATATGGCTATGATTATACCGAATATCAAATAGATAGTATAATGAGACGTATAAACGTAACTATGATAAAAGAGGGCATCCGGAATTTTAATTTATTTAAAGATGTGGTTTTAAACAACCAAAAAGTTTTTCATAACCTTTTTCTTGATTTTTCAATAAATACTACGGAGTTTTTTAGGGATCCTGAGGTGTTTGCTTTAATTAAAACCAAGATATTGCCATATTTGAATTCATATAATCATATTAAAATTTGGTGTGCAGGTTGTTCCATTGGAAAAGAAGTTTATTCCTTGGCTATAATGTTAGAAGAAGCAGGAATGTTAAGTAAAACCCAAATTTATGCTACAGACCTTAATCCTTATGTCATAGAAGAGGCAAAAAATGGAATATATTCTACAGCTACATTAGATAAAGACATAAGTAATTATAGAAATGCATTAGGAGAAAAAAGTTTTATTCAATATTTTGACATTAATAAAGAGTATATAAAGGTTAAACCAGAGTTTATGAAAAACATATTGTTTTTCCACCATAGCCTGCTTAGCAATGGAACTTTAAACGAATTTAATTTAATACTTTGCAGAAATGTATTTATTTATTTTAATGATAGTCTGCAGGAGAAAATACTAAAAAATTTCCATAATTCTTTGGATAACAATGGATTCTTAGTCCTCGGAAAGAGTGAAGGAATTCAAAGAAACAACGGAGAAAAATATTTTTGTAGTTATGATCAAAAATCAAAAATTTATAATAAGAAATATCCTAATATAGTAGACTAGCATATTGACTTGTTATTTTTTGGATTATGCCTAAAGCTTGATTTGACTTCAATGATAAATAGATACAATAAACTACACGAAGTTAAAATTTAATAAAACAATTCAAAAGACCCCTTATGTTGAAACTCGTATCCAACATGAGGGGTGTTTTGTAATATTTCTTAAAGCATTTAACTAATTCCCCAATATCGTAGTTTCATAGGGCAAGGGTTCCCGGTTGCATCTGTATAAAAAATTGCTTTTCTATGATCAGCATAATTTCCACCAAGACCTGCCTTCTTAAGTTCATCAACAGTAGCATTTTCCATAAGTTGGTGTACCATAGTTGCAATCATTTCAACATGGCCCATCTCTTCTGTCCCAATATCTGTCAAGAGTGCTTTGGATTTACCAGTTGGCATTGTATAGCGTTGATCTAAATATCTAAGAGCAGCACCTAATTCGCCATCAGGACCACCATATTGAGTTATTAGATATTTTGCCATATTAAGATCTTTACATTTTAGATTTATTGGATATTCTAGTGTTTTTACATAATACCACATAAGTTTTTATTCCTCCTATTCATAATTTTCCCAAGGCCATGGTTGATCGACCCAAGCTTTTGGTTCCTCTACAAAAGCAGAACCAAAGTTTGTTAATGGACCATGAGTTTTCTCATACTCGTGGACTAAGCTAGTTAATTTACAAGATACTTTCTCGTAATCTTCTCTAGCATTTTTATCATCAGGAAAATTATCAAGGTATAGGTTAAGGTCTATAGCACAAAACTGATACATCATTATATTTTTTAAGATATCATTACACGGACACATAATAAATCACCTCTCACATTTATTTTTTTTACATTCATGATATGGTCTATAAAGATCTTTAAAGATTGTACCCATTAAAAATCCTTCTCTGCATGAAAATAAATTTTCATATTTTTGAGGTATAATATATGCACGCGCATATTCTTTTGATTTACCCATATGGTCATAATGTGTTTTACACATACACCCATCTTTTGATTTAATCATATAATCCTCATGTGATTTATCCATATGGTCATCTTTTGATTTAATCATATAATCCTCGTGTTCTTTACACATACAGTCATCGTGTCTGTACATAAGTTTTTGCTCCTTTATTTGTTTGTCACTTAATAAATAGACTATGCGATTTTTCAACAAAATGTGATAAAAAATTAAAATTAAGGGTATAATTTAACATATTATATTCAATAATTATAATGGATATAACAGAAGGAATGACAGTTTTTACATTAAAACTGTATAAGGACTAAAGGCTTCGTGTAAAAATTGCGCGAAGTTTTTTATTTTAATAATACCTTGACAGAAAATAGTTATGATATTACAATTTACTTCGTAAACGAAATATTCGCAGTCGAAATATTCGAGAACGAAATATATTTTAAGGTGGAGATAAAATGGACACAATAAATGAGAGTATAGAAGTTGCAAGACTTTTCCAAGAGGTAATGCATTTAATTAAATACAGTATGAAAAAGTTGCATGGTGATTTAGGAATATCTGCACCACAAGGTATGGTTATAGCGCTTTTGAGTAAGAATAAGAAAATGAAGATAACAGATCTTAGTAATCAACTTTGTTTATCAAATAGTACTGTATCTGGCATTATTGATAGACTTGAAGCGCAAGAAATAGTGGTAAGAGAACGAAGCATAGAGGACAAGAGAGTAGTTTATGTAAGTATATCTACGAATTTTGAAGATATGCATAAAGCTTTTCATAAGAAAATTGAAAAGAATTTGGAAAAAATAATGGGTCAAGGAAGCCCAGAAGAACTTCATAAAATTTCTGAAGGCTTAGATGCACTAAAAAAGCTTTTAAGTTCTCAGCAAGACTAAGATATATCAAAAAAATTACAATGACTGGAGATGATATAAAATGTTTAAATTGTTTAGGTTTTTAAAACAATACTCATTACAAATAGTTTTAATAGTTCTATTAATTTTTACGCAAGTCCTTGCAAATTTATATTTACCAACTTTGATGGCTGATATAGTTGACAAAGGCATAGTACAAAAGGATGTAGTTCAAACTATTTCATTTTTAGGCTTTAGTGGTTCTTATCAAGGTGTGGATTACATTATGAGAACAGGTGGAATCATGTTACTTATTTCAGCAGGTGGTGCTATATGCTCAGTTATAGCTACATTCCTATCTTCAAGAACTGCTGTAGGTTTTGGTAGGATTATTCGTAATAAATTATTTACTAAAGTTGAAGGATTTTCCCTACATGAGTTCGATAAAATTGGTACTGCTACCCTTATAACTAGAACTACAAATGATGTTACTCAAATTCAAGCTGTAACTGTAATGATTTTTTCTATTATGCTTTTTGCACCGTTAACTGGCCTTGGTGGTATTTTTATGGCTTTAAGAGAGGATGCACCTTTAACTTGGATTTTTGCAATAGTAATTCCCCTCCTTGGAATTATTATTGGATTAACATTAAAATCTGCTATGCCGTTATTTAAATTAATGCAAGTAAAAATAGATAAATTGAATCTTGTATTACGGGAAGGACTTACAGGTATTAGAGTAATACGTGCTTTTAACCGCATAGATACCGAAAAAGTTAGATTTGATGATGCAAACACTGATCTTATGGATAATGCTATAAAAGTAAATAAGATTATGGCATTTTTAATGCCAATCATGATGTTAATTATGAATGTTACAACTGTTGCTATTATCTGGTTTGGTGGCATACGAATAGATGAAGGCAAAATGCAAATTGGTTCTTTAATAGCATTTATTCAATATGGAATGCAAATTTTATTTGGTTTCTTAATGCTTGCTATGGTATTTATAATGATACCAAGAGCTCAAGCTTCTGCCATAAGAATAAATGAAGTATTAGAAATGGAACCAGAAATCCTAGATCCACAAAAGACTATGCTTGCTGATAAAGAAAGTGGGTATGTTGAATTTAAGGATGTAAGTTTTAGCTACCCTGGTGCAGATCAGCCAGCTATTAATAACATAACCTTTAGTGCGAGGCCTGGTGAAATAACTGCTATTATTGGTGGTACAGGTTCAGGGAAATCTACTTTAGTAAATTTAATACCACGTTTTTATGATGCAACTAGTGGCTCGGTACTTGTGGATGGTGTAGATGTAAGAGAATTAAGCCAGGAAAGTCTTAGAGCAAAAATAGGTTTTGTTCCTCAAAAGACTGTACTTTTCTCTGGAAGTATTGCTGAAAATATTAAATATGGTAAGGATAATGCCACTATTGAAGAAATTCAGCATGCCGCTGATGTAGCACAGGCTACAGATTTTATTAGTGGAATGACAGAAGGTTATGAACATGTTATTGCTCAAGGAGGAACAAATGTTTCTGGAGGACAAAAACAACGTCTATCTATAGCACGTGCTTTAGTCAGAAAGCCTGAAATATATATTTTTGATGATAGTTTTTCAGCACTTGATTTTAAAACTGATGCAAAACTTCGTGCAGCACTTAAAAATGAAACTGCAAAATCTACAGTGCTTATTATTGCTCAAAGAGTAGCAACAGTTATGGATGCAGATAGAATCATAGTTTTAGATGATGGCTGCATTGCAGGCATGGGAACTCATAAAGAACTTTTAAATAGCTGCACAGTATATAATGAAATTGTATCTTCACAGCTTTCAGAGGAGGAATTAGCATGAGTGAAAATAGAAATGTAAATAAATCAAAGGGTGGCATGGGCGGTCCAGGTGGTGGACCGATGGGTTCCTTTGCACGTGGTCCTGTCATAAAAGCAAAGGACTTTAAAGGAACTTTAAAAAGGCTTTTAAGTTATTTAAAGCCACAAAGAATTAGTTTTATTTTAGTGTTTATATTTGCAATATTCAGCACTATTTTTACTATAGTAGGACCTAAGATTTCTGGTTGGGCAATAACTAGATTAGTTGAAGGCTTGATAGCAAAATTTACAGCTATAAACCAAAATGCTGCTTTGGTTAAAACAGGTAAGGCTGCTAGCATTATAGTGCCTAACATAGACTTTCCATATATAAGAAATGTTATTTTATTGTTGCTTGGATTATATTTAATAAGTTCACTTTTTGGATTTCTTCAACAATATATTATGGCTGGAGTTGCACAAAAGACTGTTTATAATATTCGTAAAGATGTTGAAGATAAACTTTCACGTTTACCCCTTAAATTTTTTGATGCAAGAACTCATGGTGAAATTTTAAGTCGTGTAACAAATGATGTTGATAATATTGCAACAACATTGCAACAAAGTCTTACACAGCTTATTACGTCTATTGTTACTATCATTGGTATTATAATAATGATGTTAACAATAAGTCCATTAATGACATTGGTTGTTATTTTAACTTTACCACTTTATATTTTGGTAACAGCTCTTGTTGCAAAACGCTCTCAAAAGTATTTTGCAGCTCAACAGAAAGAAATTGGAGCTCTCAATGGGCATGTTGAAGAAATGTATACAGGTCACAAAATTGTTAAAGCTTTTGGACATGAACATGATTCTATTGAAGAATTTAAGAATATTAATGATAGATTATACAATTCAGGTTGGAAAGCTCAGTTTATATCTGGAATAATAATGCCTATGATGAGATTTGTTAGTAATATAGGATATGTAATAGTTTGTGTTGTTGGTGGTTATTTAGCAATCCAAGGTAAAATTACTATTGGTGATATTCAAGCTTTTATTCAATATTCAAATCAGTTTACTCAACCAATAGTCCAAACTGCTAATATTGCTAATATAATTCAATCTACAGTAGCTTCAGCTGAACGTATATTTGAATTATTAGATGAAGTTGAAGAGATTCCAGATGCTTCTGATGCTAAACTTATAGAATTTCCTAAGGGAGAAGTTAAATTTGAAAATGTTAACTTCAGCTATAAAACAGAAGAACCTCTTATTAAAAACATGAATATAGGTGTAAAACAAGGTAATACAATTGCAATTGTTGGACCAACTGGTGCTGGTAAAACTACCCTTGTTAACTTGCTTATGCGTTTTTATGAGATAGGTGCTGGCAGAATTACAATTGATGGAGTAGATATAAGAGATATCAAACGTGGAGAGCTACATAACATGTTTGGTATGGTACTTCAAGATACTTGGTTATTTAATGGTACTATAATGGATAATATCGCTTATGGAAAAAAAGGAGCAACAGAAGAGGAAGTTATGCAAGCAGCAAGAGCAGCTCATGCACATCACTTTATTAAAACTCTTCCAGATGGATATAATACAATACTAAATGAAGAAGCTTCAAATATATCTCAAGGCCAAAAACAACTTCTTACTATAGCTAGAGCAATACTTGCAAATCCAACTATTATGATACTTGATGAAGCTACAAGTAGCGTTGATTCGAGAACAGAAGTCTACATACAAAGGGCTATGACAGAGCTTATGCAAAATAGAACAAGTTTTGTAATTGCACATAGACTTTCTACAATTAGAGATGCAGAGTTAATACTAGTTATGAATAAAGGAAGTATCATTGAGATGGGAAATCATAATGAACTTCTTGCTAAGAATGGTTTCTATGCAGATCTTTACAATAGCCAATTTACTGGAGCAAATTTAGATAATGAAGTAGTATAAGATAAGTGTAGATACCCACAGTGGAAATCATACTTATTCGGATATCCTACCGAAATAAGGGGCATGCATTTGTAATGTATAAGTATAACTTGCGCTGTGTTTATCTATATAAGAGTCCCTGTTCAACTAGATTTGAACAGGGACTCTTCAAAGTTTTTTCCATAAAATTAGATTTTACCTAAATATGTATTAATTTTATAGTAAAGAACTATTTTAGATTTAGTTGTTTTTTCATGAACGTGATGTATTCAGAAAAATTCAATTCTTCTGGTAAAGGGTAATTGTCTTCATTATATTCACCATCAGTTTTACCAAGTAAACACTCAAATTGATATATTAAAAAACCATAGTAATGCTCTTTGGCTAAAGAATATCCTGTATTTACCCACTGATTATAGCTGGTGTGATTGATATATTTTAAGAATTTTGAAAAATAGTATATACATTCTACGTAGTAATATTTAATATGTGCAAGGTTTTTTAGTGCATTCATATAATATTCTATTGCCTTCTCGTCATCCTTCTCGATAGATGCATACATCGTGTTTTGTAGTCCTAATGTATAAGGGTTTGTTACAACTAAATTAGTAATAGTTTCTCTATCTAATGATTTTATTTTTGATTTTAAATAGTGGATTTGCATTTTTTCCAAATGATCCTTTGGGTATATATTATCAATGTAAATTAGAAGTTCTTCTTCATTTATTTTACCTTCATTAAGATATTTTTCAAAATCAAAAAAGTCTTTTTTAGTTTTAAGTGTAGGAATTTTTGCGTATTTACCCAGTTCAAATACTGAAGCATTGTAAAGCCCTGTAACTTGAAGTTTATTATTAATTATCCATTTGCAAAATTTAAAGGCTTCGCCCTCAAGGAAATAAAGCTCAAAAGCGGTTGCAATAATATTTTTGAATATTTCATCTTTGTTAATGATATTATTGAAGTCATTAAACGATATTATTTTCTTTAGGTTTTTAAAAGAAATATTAAAGTTTCCTAAGTAATATGATGCGCGGAGGTTACTAATTCTAATCAATAGATGTCCATCTTCAATATCATCAAAATAACTTTCAAGTTGCGATGTCTCATTTAAGAGTATATCTAAGCACTGTGTGCGAGTACTGATTGATAGAATAAAATTTATATAGTCTAATTTTTCTAGCTTACTTAGTTTTAAATCTTCAAACTTGTTTAAATAATTAATGCTTTTTATAAAATTATTATTTTGACTGTCAAATAATTCATAAGCAAGTATGGAATTATTTTTCAAAATAGAGGATATTTTTGATGATAAAAAACTATTATAATTATAAGCTTCTTTGTAAAATATTACTTTATTTTCTTCTAATTTCTCATTAAATTGATAATCCGCAAATCTTCTTATTATGGATTGTAATTTAATATTTCCATTGACTAAATCTACTAAAGATTTATTATCAAGAGACTTTAATTCAGCATCTTTTATTGGATTTAAAGATAAATTTTGGGAACAACTTTTAAAAAACTGCTTAAAATTTTCCATGTTAATTCCGTCAGGGAATAAAGAAAGTAATTGAAAAGCAAGCTTTTCTTTATCATTCAATTTTTTATAAGAATAATTTATAGACTGATATAAAGATTTTGATTTTTCAATGTTTTCATCACACTCATTAATATAAATATTGTCTTTATATTCAATTAGCGTATTAAAAAAGTCATCTTCTAATTCATGTTTTAAGACCTCGATATTTTTTCCGGGTGGTAAATTGGAAGCAACAATTCTAATAGCTAGTGGATTCTTATTAAGCAAGTTTTCTATAATATCAGATTTTAAACACTGCATTTCATCTTTTTCAATATGATAAGGATAATGTTTCGAAAATAATTCCACTGCTTCATCTGTAGTGAAATCTCTTAAAGTATAGGCATCTTCAAACTGTGAATTAGGAAATACAATTTCTCGTGAAGTAATAACTACTGTCGCATAATCACTGATAAACTTTAAAAGTTCTTGTATTTCTAAGGAATCGTCAAGATATAATAATGTTTCAAAGTTATCCAAAATAATTAAACTATTTACATCAAGATTATTTAATTTTACATGTTCCTTAAAATTTATTGTATTATCTAATTGAAAACATTGGGCAATTTTAAGTTCAAATTGATTATAGTTTTCTATATGTTCTAAATCGATAAAATATATACCTTGGTTAAAAAATCCTCTTTTTGAAAATTCGTAGGCACATTTTTTAGCAATTGTAGTTTTGCCAATTCCACCAGACCCCTTTATTGTAAGGATTTGACCTTTGGAATGTAAATTAAAGATTTTTCTTATTATGGTTTCTAAATCTGAATTTCTGCCAACAAAGTCTGATAGCGATTTAGTATCAATTGAATTAGGCATAGTTGTTTCAGGCTTTCCTATGTTTGCTTTACCAGGTGAAATTAAAATTGAATCTATTTTTTCTAGGTTTATATATTCAAAATTAGAAAAAACAAATTTTTCATCGTATCTTCTAAATAACTTGAAAATAACATCTTTTATATTACTCTTTTCTTGCTTATAAATGAAAAATGGATGTGAAACAGTATCTTCGATTTCTATAACATCATTTGTAAAGCAAAATATTGCTTTTAAAGCCTCACAACAAATGTTCTCTTCTAACTCTTTCAAACTTACAAAATCACTTTTGAAATATTCATCTTCTATGCATATTTTATTTTTGAAAGTTTGAGAAAATAGAATAAAATAATCATATTCAGCTAATTCTCTTAATATGTCTAAAGAAAGATGATGACAGTCTATAGATACATCTAATTTGTCAAAGTTTTTTGTAAGCTCGTTAAAACTAAATTCATATGGCTTATCAATAGGGGATGCTAGTAATAACGCAATTTTGACTTTGGGAACTTCTTGTATAGCCTTATCTAATACTTTTTCTTCTATTGTTACAGCGGTTTCTTTTATCACTGCATTTTTAGACTTTTTGACATTTACCATTGCATCCAATATTTCGTCTAAAGCCTCTCCCCAATTATCAATTTTAAGCACATCAGTGCTATAACGACTAAAATTATCATCAGTTGTAGAGATAATAAAGTGTTTATTTATAAAACCATCAAAAACTTTAGTCATATTTTCAAAAATATTGCATACATATGGATCTTGCAAGCTAAAGCCTAAAAATACAATGGTGTAATCAGTGAATATCTTCATTAACTGAAAAAGTACCGATTTATCTTTAGCAGCATATAATTTTTTATAATCTTCTTCGAATAAAATACATTTTGCCATATCCTCTAGACTGCCATGCATTTTAAGTAAATATTCATTCTTCTTAGTTAATTGTGATATTTCAAATGATTGCGTATAAACTGTAGGTGTAATTTTAGGATTTGCAGATTCTAATGCTATATCATAATTAGTAGTTATAATTTTACTTGTTATCTCCCAGAGTTTTTTATGTCTATTTAAATTTTCATCTTTAATGGGAACTGAAAAATTTTTCTTTATAGTTTTGTATATTTCTGTTTTATCACTTTTAATTCTTTCCAATATTTCTATGGCCGTAAAAGTTTTATCTTGTAAAACAGGTATAAGATTCTTACGAGAGGGATTATCCTTTGATAGCTCATCTAGAATATTAACAACCAAATTATCCCAGTTTGGAAATCCCAAAGGTATAGAGGTTCCAGAACCTATAAAAAATACTAAAGTATCATTTTCAATTGCTTCTTTTATTTTACTATGTAATGTAATGCTCATTTTGTCACCATCCTTAAGTTAATATAAATAGAATTCGACAGATTTATATGAAATCCTTCTAAAAGTGTAATATATTAACATAATAGAGAAGAATGCTATGAAGTGAGTTGCATAGCATTTTGTGATTTTTTGTATATTATGCATCTTGTTTTAGTTTAAGTGAATAAGCAATAGCATAATAGATAATGTAAGAAGCAAATTACATTTATAATGAATACTGTATTATTCAGAAAATGAATTGCGGTGATTTTATATTAATAAATAAAAATACTATATAATATAAACGTTAAATGATAAAATATACGTAATAAATCACATGGAGGAAACAAATGAATACTACCAATAATTATGAAAATGAAAGTTTAGAAGAAATAAGAAAAGCAAAAATAGAAGATTTAGAAACTATAGTTAAATTTAATTATAACTTAGCAAAGGAAACTGAAGACAAAGAACTAGATTTAGAAATTCTTACTAAAGGGGTTAAAGCAATATTAAATGATTCTACAAAGGGACAATATTATGTATATGTAATAGATAATAAAGTAGTAGGGCAAATAATGTATACATATGAATGGAGTGATTGGAGAAATGGAATGTTTCTTTGGGTCCAAAGTGTTTATGTAGATTCAGAGTATAGAAGAAAAGGTATATTTAAAGAATTATATAATTATGTAAAGAAAATTTGTGATGATCAGGAAGGTACTACAGGAGTAAGATTATATGTAGAAAAAGAAAATTTCAATGCAAAAGCTACATATAAATCATTAGGGATGCAAGAATGTAATTATCATATATATGAATATGAGGTAAATAGATAATAGGTAGATAGAAAGGAAGTGAACTTTTATAGAGATAAGTACATTAAAATATTATCTCTATAATAAGTAGATTATGGAAAATAAAAAAATATTAAGAGATGGGCATATTCATTCTCCATATTGTCCACATGGAACTAAAGATACTTTTGAAATGTATATAGAAAAGGCAATTATGGAAGGCTTAGAAGAAATGACATTTACTGAACATATGCCATTTCCAGCTTATTTTATGGATGATACAAAGTTTTTAGATGAATGTGCTCCATCAAAGGAAATGATAGATAAGTATTTTGAAGATGTAGAAAAAATAAAGATAAAATTTAAGGATAAAATAAAGATAAATAGCGGTCTTGAAGTTGATTTTCTTGATGGATATGAAGACAAGACAACAGAAATGTTAAGTATATATGGTCCTAAGTTAGAAGATGGTTTATTGTCAGTACATTTCATAAAAGTAGGAAATGAATTTACTTATATTGATGGGAAAGAAGGCTTTGAAAAAGCTATAAAAGCTTTAGGGAATACTGAAAAAGTGTATGATAAATATTATGAAACTTTATTAATAGCAATAAAAGCTGATTTGGGAGAATTTAAACCCAAACGTATTGGACATCCTAATTTAATTAGAATTTTTAATAAGTTACATCCTTTGGAATATAAAAATAGAGAGCTTTTAGAAGAAATAGTAAAAGAAATAAAGAAGAGAGATTATGAAGTAGATATTAATACTGCAGGACTTAGAAAACCATATTGCGGTGAAATTTATGTGTCTGATATATTTAAAGAATTGGTAGAAAAATATGAAGTTAAAAAAGTATATGGTTCAGATTCACATACATCAAGTGATATTGGAAGAGATTTTGATAAAGAATAATGTAATCAAGCAATAAAACTAATGCTTTTAAATTTTGAGGGGAGAACTATGGAATTAGAGGGTATGAACTTTATAAGGGAAATTACAACATTTATTTTTGTTGAAGATAAGCTTGAAAAAGTTGACATTATTTTTGTACCTGGCGGTTCATGGCCAGATCCAACAGAAAAAGCAGCTAAGCTTTGGTTAGAGGGATATGCACCGTATGTTTTACCTTCAGGGAAATATAGTATGAGCAAAGGTTATTTTCCGGAAGCAATGACCAAAGGTGACAAAATAGTTAATTAGGATTTTTATGTTGACAATAATATTAAAAAGGTATTATCATATAGAATAAAATAGTTATAATGTAAAAATAAAGGAGTGAGATATAATGGCATATTATTTTAATGAACCATCCCATACTTTTGGAGAATATTTATTGGTACCAGGGTATTCTTCAACAAAATGCATTCCACAAAATGTAAGCTTAAGAACACCACTTGTAAAATTTAAAAAGGGTGAAGAGTCATCATTAATGATTAATATTCCAATGACTTCAGCAATTATGCAATCAGTGTCAGATGATAAAATGGCAGTGGCTTTAGCAAAAGAAGGTGGAATTTCATTTATATTTGGTTCCCAATCAATTGAAAATGAAGCAGCTATGGTTGCAAAAGTTAAAAATTATAAGTCAGGATTTGTTACAAGTGTTGCAAATGTTAAGCCAGACACAACACTCGGGGAAGTGGTAGAATTAAAAGAAAAAACAGGTTATTCTACTATGGCAGTTACAGATGATGGAACCGCTAATGGGAAGCTTCTTGGTATAGTAACAAGTAGAGATTATAGAGTTACTAGAATGGATTTTAAAACTCAAGTTTCAGAATTTATGACTCCTTTTAATAAACTTACCTATGCTGATGCTGACATTACATTAAAAGAAGCAAATAATATTATTTGGGAACATAAATTAAATATGCTACCATTAGTTGATAAAGATCAAAAGCTAAAATATATGGTATTCCGTAAAGATTATTCAGCTAACAAAGAAAATCAAAATGAACTTATTGATTCTCAAAAAAGATATATAGTAGGAGCAGGGATTAATACTAGAGACTATGCAGAAAGAGTTCCAGCATTAATTGAAGCTGGAGCAGACGTACTATGTATTGATTCTTCAGAAGGTTTTTCAGAATGGCAAAAAATAACGATTGAATATATACATAAAAACTTTGGAGAAAATATTAAAGTTGGAGCTGGAAACGTTGTTGATAAAGACGGATTTTTATTTTTAGCAGAAGCGGGAGCGGATTTTGTAAAGGTTGGAATCGGTGGAGGATCTATTTGCATAACTCGTGAACAAAAGGGCATAGGTCGCGGTCAAGCAACAGCAATTAATGATGTAGTTAAAGCTAGAGACGAATATTTTGAGAAAACAGGAACGTATATACCAGTATGTTCTGATGGTGGTATTGTACATGATTATCATGTAACTTTAGCTCTTGCTATGGGAGCAGATTTCATAATGCTAGGCAGATATTTCTCTAGATTTGATGAAAGTCCAACTAATAAAGTAAATATAAATGGAAATTACATGAAGGAATATTGGGGTGAGGGCTCTAATAGAGCAAGAAATTGGCAAAGATATGATCTTGGAGGAGATAAGAAGTTATCTTTCGAAGAAGGTGTTGATTCATATGTGCCATATGCAGGAAGTTTAAAAGATAATGTTACAATAACATTAAACAAAGTACGTTCAACAATGTGTAATTGTGGAGCTCTTACAATTCCAGAGTTACAAAAAAATGCGAAAATAACATTAGTTTCTGCAACAAGTATTGTTGAGGGAGGTTCACATGATGTTATATTAAAAGATAACCATTATACTACTCAACAATAAAAATTTACGGAAAGAGTTTAAATAAGTTTTTATTGACTGTGAATTTTTAGCCGTGGAAGTATCCACGGCTTTTTTTTATGCGTTTATTGTAATATAAGAACATATAATAAAGGTATAATAATTGTTATTTTGAGACTACATAAGTGTTCATATGTTTTTTATAGAAAACAATGGTGATATAATATAATAAATCATTTAATGAGAGTATTATAATTAAAAAACAATATTTATATGAGATAAAATTAATAAATATTATTTGATTAAAATATAGATAATAAATAAACAAAATAATATTTTATAAATCTAGCCATATAATTATTAGGATAGGAAAGTTATAGGAGAAAATTAATGAAAGAAAATTTTGAAGTTACTTTAAAACAAATGATACTTGTTATTCATAGAACTATTAATTCAGTAGATAAAAGACTTTTAAATCATGGAGAACAAGTTGGGTACATTATGCTGAATTTATTAAAAGCAGAAGGAAGTTACAGTGATGAAGAAATACTTGAAATTTGTACAATATCTATTTTTCATGATATAGGAGCATATAAAGTTACAGAGAGGGATAAACTTGTAGAGATTGATGTTACAGCTCCAATTGAGCATGCTGTTTATGGTTCTTTATTCATAAAATATTTTTCACCACTTTCAGATTTATATGATATAGTGTTAACTCACCATTTTACAATTAAATATTTTAAGGACAAGCACATGGAAGTGTTATCTAAAGAAGGATTGTTATTAAATTTTGCTGACTATATAGATAGGGTATGCTTAAATAAAAACACCTCGACGAAAAATTATATTAAAGAAAATAAGAATTACTCAAAAGAACATATAGATTTATTTGTAGAAGCAGATAAAAAATATGATTTTTTGAATAAATTATTAAATGGATCTTATGTAGATGAATTATATAGTTTTTTAGAAACTAAAATTCTTTCTAGAGAAGATGTAATTGCTTATAGTAAAATGTTAGCATATTCTATTGATTTTAGAAGTGAAGCAACGGTTAAACATACAATATTAGTTGAATTTATAAGTTATCAAATAGCAAAACTTTATGGGTTGGATGAGAAAATTTTAACAAAAATTAAAGTGGCAGCGGCGCTTCATGACATAGGAAAAATAGGAATTCCAGTAGAAATTTTAGAGAAACCAGGAAAACTTACTGATGATGAATTCGAAATCATGAAAAGCCACGCTATAATTGGATATGATATTCTAAGTAATTTAAATATAGATGATATTAGAGATATAGGAACACTTCACCATGAAAAATTAGATGGAACTGGTTATCCTTTTGGACTTAAAGGAGAAGAAATAACAGTAGAAATGCGAATAGTAGCAATAGGAGATATTATTAGTGCATTACTCGGGTCAAGAAGTTACAAAGAAGAATTCAATAAGGATAAAATAATTAAAATATTAGAAAGCATGGCAGATATGAATAAAATAGATTCGAAAATAGTAAATTTATTTATAAATAATTATGATTATATTATTAATGAAGCTCAAAATCAAAGTAGCGATTTGATGAACACATATTTAAATTTGAATAATGAATATAATATTGAAATGTTTTGCCTAAGTATATAGAGCAGTATAAAGAAGAGGTTGTCTTAGAATAAAAAGAAAATTTTACTCTAAGACAATCTCTTTATTTAAATATGCCTAATTATTTGAAATATACAAGAAAGTTAGTAATATATCACATAATATTATATAATTAACATCGATGTAGTAATATGTTAATATATTATTACATCAAAGATACTAGGAAAAATCCAAAATATTTAAAGGTGGTATGGGGAGTTGGATAGAAAATTGAAAGACAATAAAGAGGAAATAGAAGAATTTCATGATAATGATAGAAATAATAATGAGACTAATAGTAATGTTAATAAGCAGTATAAAAAGCCTTATCTTGTAAATATAATAGCATTTTTAATAATTATCGCATTTTCAGTTGGAATATTAAGTATATATCCTACAATAAAGGAAAAGGCAAAGGCAAATATTTCGTCGCCTTATGAAAATTATGAGATTCTAAAAAGAATTAATCAAACTAACTATATATTATATAAAAACATATTAGATAAGGAAGAGAGTAAGGAATTAACTTATGATGAGACTTATGTTAAATCATATAAAGAGTCAAAAAATTATAATCAATTTAAACATAATCTAAATAATGAAATAGAAGGCTGGAATGAAAATTTAAATAGAAGATTGAAAAATTTAGATTATTTTGCATATGTTAATAACGATTTTACAAAAAATAAAACTAATATAGGTAATTCTTTAAGTAGATTAGTAACAAATTCTAAAAATGAAGAATTAAATGATAAATATGATTTTTTTATGGTTGTCCATTATGATAAAAATGGTGGAGTAGAAGTATCTAATATACATGGTGCAAACGAATATAATGTAAGAAATATATTTTCAGAATTTAGTTTTAAAAGGTCATTTGATAATAATTTAGTAGAGGTAAATGAGATTAAGTTTAATGAAATTAAAAATGCAACTTTTATATACGCAATTCCTAAGGAATTAAAATATGAAGATAATATAAGCGTAATTTTAAATAGGTCACTAAATAATGTTAATATTGAAGTTTTAATTACAATCGTAATGATGATATTATGCAGTATATTACTATTGGGGTTAATGGTTCCATATAAAAAAGGAAAAGATGTATTTGGAATTAAAATGTTCATAAAGATTCCGCTTGAAATTAATTGTATTATATTTGCATTTGGAGTTATATTTTCTGGAATTGGATCTTTTTATTCTGTTTGTGCAACCATAAAAGGATCATTTGGAAAGGGGTGGATTGGGTTTGGCATAAATCCTGAACTGGATATGTGGCTAAGAAGTATACTAAATGTAACTATGTGGTTTATTGTATTTTACTTAATATTCGCTGGTGATATGCTTTTGAAGCATATATTTAAAACAGGAATAGTTAAATATCTTAAAGAAAAGTTATTGATTATTAAGATTTTTAAAGTAGTAAAGAAGTGGATGGAGATTTATTTAAAGCCATAATCTCATTTAACAAATAGTGATTTTGCCAGTATATTGGTTATAATATATAATTGATAAAAGAACATTTACATATTATAATGATTAATGTGTGGATGTTTTTTTTATCCATATAAGGCACATACAAATAAGTATAGAATGGAGAATAATATGAATAAATTATTTCAAGTTAAGGATTTAGAATTTTATGAAGAGGATTTTGTGGATGATATTAAAGATTATGAAGATATAATAGATATTATACAAGAATTAAGTGCCAATTTAGATTATGAAACAATAGAAATTGCAGGATCTAATGGCTGTTGTGATAAGACTAAGAAAAATCATTTAGTAGAGATAATTGGATATATTGATGAAAATGATGAATTCATAACAAAAGAAGAAAGAGATGCTATGGGAATAATGGCAAATAACAAGAAATTTGATTTATTTGTTATAACAGTGCATAAGTGTACTTCATGCAATAAATGGGTAATATCTATATTAGAATAAGCATAAGATAATAGCTGTGAGTATAGATTTTTCTTTCTAGAAACAATTTAATGTTAGTACAAAAAGGAGTGATGTACAAAGAATGGAAAAGCGATGTAGAAATATGAATATTAGATCCAAGTTAATATGTATTATGCTTCTATTAACCGTACAATTATTTTCAAGTATAAATTATCCTAATATAATTGCAAATGCATCAGAAATGGAAAACAAAGTAGATGAAATATATATATCAGAAGATAATTATGATGAAGATATGAAAAACATTGTTGAACCTTATATAAATAGCAAGCTTGAATCAGGATATGTGGACGGTGATGAAGGCGTTAAGCTATACTACGAAAAATACAAGGTGGAAGATGCAAAAGGTAATATTGTAATATCTCATGGATATACGGAGAGTTTAGAAAGATATCATGAAATTATTTATTATTTTATGCAAAATGGATATAACGTTTTTGGCGTTGAACATAGAGGTCACGGAAGATCAGGAACACTTGGAATAGCCGATAAAACCCAAATAAACGTGAAAGATTTCAATCAATATGTTACTGATTTTAAGGTTTTTATGGATCAGGTTGTTATGAAAAATAACGATGATAAAACTGTATTATTATTTGCTCACTCAATGGGTGGAGCAATTGGAACAAAGTTTTTAGAAGATTATCCGGATTATTTTGATGGAGCTATATTAAATGCTCCAATGCTTCAAGTTGATACTGGAGATATACCAGAATTGTTAGCGAATATAATAGTGAGCTTTGAAGTTGCAATAGGTAATGGTGGAGAATATGTATTAGGAAAAGGACCGTATACGCCAGAGTATGACGTAGACAAAATAGGTACAAGCTCTATTAATCGTTATGAATATAGTAATAATATTACAGTTGAAAATGAAGAGTTTCAAAGAGGTGGAGCTAGTTACAATTGGACAAGCGAAGCTTTTAAAGTAACTGAAGAAATTGTTAAAGAAAAGAATGCATCGAAAGTTGAAGTGCCAGTATTATTATTTCAGGCTGGACAAGATACTTATGTAAAACCAGGTGGACAAAATAAATTTGCAGAAGGTGCAAAAAATTGCCAAATCAAAAAAATAGAAAATTCTAGACATCAAATATTTTTGGAAAGAGATGAAATTCAAAAACCATATTTAGAACAAGTATTAGATTTTTATAATGCACTTTGCTATAAAAATAATTATTAATATGGGTTAGTGAATTATCAATTTTTTAGGCTTAAAAAATATATACTTTATGTTAAAAGGGGCTGTATCAGATTGATGTATAAAATCAATCATGATGCAGCTCACTTTTTTATAGTTTTTAATTTTATACATATAGTTTAAATGTAATTATTAGTAATTACATTATTTAATTGCATGACAATAAGAAGGTAAGAATACCTTCTCCATAATTTTACTGTATTTCTTTAATTACGAAGCTTGCTGCTTATGAAGCAGCTCACCGTTACGATTATTTATAGTTTTACTATGAAGTTTGTTAACATTATATCCAAATGACATTAATAAAAATTCGATTTTTACATTCTTATTTCCGCGCATAAGAAATCTTCTAAACCCATAATCTTCTTTTACTACACCAAATGCCCCCTCGACCTGAATAGATCTATTCATTCTTAAAATTATCCCTTTTGGAGTAGTAATATTTAGTAACGACTTTTCTCTTAATCTCAAAAAATCCTTTGCTACATGCAATTGTTTATTTCCTTTGGCTTTAGTACATTTACTTTTATATTTACATTCTAAACAGCTTTCGCATTCGTAAATTGTAATTTTAGATTCAAATCCAGATTTAGATTTTCTTATCCTAATTCCTTTTAATAATAATTTTTTTCCAGCTGCACAAACATAGTAGTCATCATCTTTGTTATATTGCATATTTTCTCTTTTGCTAATATCATTCTTAAATTTTTTAGTCTTCGACCTTTCATATGTTTGTGGCTTAATGTATGATTGCTGTTCATTCTTCTCAAGATATGTATAATTTTCATCACTTTCATATCCTGCGTCAGCAGTTACCGCTTCATATTTTTTGTTTAGATTAGTTTGTAGTTTTTCTAGAAATGGTATAAATGTAAGTTGGTCAGATCTTTCACTTGAAATATCTACTCCAACTATATATTCACCTTCTACCCCTATTTGTACATTGTAGCCTGGTTTTAATTGACCATTTCTCATATGATCCTCTTTCATATGCATGAAAGTAGCGTCATGGTCAGTTTTTGAAAAGCTATTTCGACCATTGAAAATGCTATTGTATTCATCATATTTACTTTGTTTTTCTACAAAGTTTTCTAGAGATTCAGTGTATTTTTGAAGCTTACTTTTTCTTTTACCTTTTCCATAAACAAATTTTATATTTTCATTTTCTTTTATTATTTTAAGCTTATTTTTTAAGATTATATCTATATCCGATGCTAAGATTTTATTATCAGAAATATCAATGTTTAAGTTGAGTTCTGAGTTCATATTCTCTAGAATCATTCTTATTTTTTCTTGTAACTTAGTTTCAAATTTCTCAATAGCTTTCTTCCAAACAAATGTATATCTATTAGCATTCGCTTCGATTTTTGTTCCATCTATAAATATATTTTTGAATTCTATTTCATCAAGTTCGCCTAGTTTAATTATTAGTTGGCTAAATAAATCTTTGATACAACTAGCTAGTCTTTCACTTCTAAATCGTGCTATTGTATTATGGGTTGGTGCTTTTTGACCTTGCATAAGCCATTTGAAATTGATGTCTCTATTACAAGCTTTTTCAAGTTTTCTGCTTGAATAAATTCCTTCCATATAGCCATAAATTAGTATTCTAAATAGACTTTCAGGTAAGATTGCAGGATTTCTACCTATTGTAGAGTATGCTTCATATAGTTTTGAATAATTTAGTCCCTCCGTTATTTCATAAAGCAATCTTACAGAATCGTCTTCTGGTATAATAATTTCTAAATCAATTGGGAAACCTATTTGATGCATAGGTATAATATTTTTGTTTTTCATATAAATATTATGCGCAAAAAAATGGATTCAAATTAATGAATCCATTTTTTTATCGGCTAGTATCAAATTTATTTTGATACAGCCCCTTTTTTTGATTAAAAAAAAAGAATAGTACATAGTATTTTAATTCTTGGGACAGTATATATTTATAGGTTTTAAAAGGTGGTGCATGAAATGATAAAGAAATTAAATGTTTTTATAATATGTTTATTAATTATTTTTAATATACCTATTGTATCAAAAGCATCAGAGGATAAAGACTATAAAAGTGAGATGAAGCAAGATATTTTAATACTTATGTTAGCATATCCAGAGTATATAGTAGGCGTAGAAAAAAAGAATGATGATGAAGTTTATTTGATTATGAAGTCTGGTAAGAAAATTATTTATGATGATAAAAAACAGAAAAGTCATGAAGAAAAGTTAGCTAATCCAGATCTTCAGGATATGTTAGAACAAGATTATCCTCTTGAAAAAGGAACAGAAATCATGGATAAAACTTTTGATCCAGGAAGAGCTAGACATTATGAACTTCTTAATGAAGTTTATGGAAACTCTAAAACAGCTATAGAAAAAAACTTAATTAGTTTAAAATACGGATATACTAATTACCAATTTAACAGTAAAAATAAAGCTAATACATCTTTAGAAGAAGCATTAAAAGAAGTAATGCCACTCTCAAAAACTAGAGGTGATATAGGAAGCATTCTTTACCCTGCTAGTGGAACGTATAATTATAGAGTTATATCAGGCACTGGAAGATTAAGTCCTCATTCTTATGGAATAGCAATTGATTTAAAAAGTGATAAAAGAGATTATTGGAAATGGAGTTCAGAGAAACAAGGTAAGGAAAGATTGAAAGATTATCCTAAAGAATTAGTAGAAGCCTTTGAAAAGAACAATTTTGTTTGGGGAGGAAAATGGGGACATTTTGATATTCTACATTTTGAGTATAGACCAGAAATAATATTAAAGGCTAAATATTTTGGTAAATTTAATAGTAATAACGATTGGTATGAAGGAGTACCTTTAGAGGAAGAAGCTACTAAAAAATGCATTGAAATCATTGATAATTTACTTAAGTAGAATAATATTTATTTAGAAAGGGGTATAAAATATGCGACTCTCTAAAATTAAAAAGAATTCATCAATAATTATTAATATTATTATAATTACTTTAGTATTTTCATTAGTTAATATTAATAGGGAACAAACAGTTTTAGGAAATATTAATACTGATGAAGAAGCAGTAAACTTTGTAGAAAACATATTTAAAGTAAAAAGCAAATCAGTATTAAGTAAGGACTTAGACTCTATAGAATCACTATATGCTACAGATACAAAATATGGTCAGTGGGCTTATGAATATGAACAAAAGAAAGTAAAATACATAAATAATTGGGCAGAAAAGCAAGGTGTTGAATTTATAGATATAATACCTAAAGTAGTAATTAAAAAATCGAAAATAAAAAAAGATAAATGTTCTTTTAATATATTATGTAATACAGAGTATAAATACATATATCCAGATCAACCAGAGCAAATTAATAATTCGAAAATCGGGACTTATCATTCGTTGCAGTTAACTAAAAGAAATGGAGAATGGATAATAACAAAGGAATGGTATACAGATCCTTTTGCAGATTCTTTAAGTTTAGAATCTATTAAATTTGATGAAATTAGAGAATACATAAAATCACAACCATCTAGGGATCTTTCTGATATTAATGAAAGAAGAAAAGGTGTAATAGAATATGCACAAAAATTCTGTGGAGCTGCAACTGTTGAAGAATATAATTATAAATATAATAATAAATATAGAAATTTTAATTCAGAAGGCGGAGATTGTGCAAATTTTGCTTCACAGGTATTACATGAGGGAGGAAAATTCAAGGAAACTTCTGGATGGAATTATGATAAAGGAAGTGTTACAGGTCCTTGGGTAAACGCAGGAAAGTTTACTTACTATATGATAAATAGTGGAAGAGCTTCAGTAATAGCTAAGGGAAGTTATGAAAAAGTATATAAGGCTTCTTATAAACTGCTTCCAGGGGATTTTGTAGCTTACGAAAAGAAAGGTGACATAACTCATGTGTCTGTTGTTACTGGAGTAGATTCAAAAGGATATTCTTTAGTAACTTGCCATAATACAGATAGAAATAATGTACCTTGGGATTTAGGCTGGAGTGATAAAAAAATGCAGTTTTGGTTAATTAGAGTGCATTATTCAAATTAATATAGAAAGTTTTCAAAATTAATGTATAATAGTTAATTATAAGGTTTAAATAATAACGTATATTAGCTATAAATTAGATTGGAGGCTAGCAAGAATTATTTAATAACGTTAGTATTCTTGTTAAAGATAAAATGAAGAAGATAATTTTAAAGAAAAAAGATGGAAGTAATATAGAAGCCGAATTAAAACTATTAGATTTAACCTATATGGATAAAATAATGGAGATTCAATGCAAAATTTACGATGGATTAGAAAATAAGGATTTTTATTCATGTTCAGAGAAAGAAGAGTTTGAAAATACTATAAAAGATAAAGGTAAAGTTCTAGGGTGTGTTTCTTTAGAAAATAATAAATTAATAGCTATAGGAGTTTATATTGAATATGGTTATGAAGAACATAATTATGGATATGATATAGAAATTAAAGGTGAGGAACTTTTAAAAGTTGGACAGATTGAATCAACATTAGTTTTAGAGGAATATAGAGGAAATAAACTTCAAAAAATAATATGTGAAATTCTTGAACAAATTGGTAAAGAGGCAGGAATGAAGTATATGTGTGCAACAGCAGCACCAGATAATAAGTTTAGTGTAAATACTTTTAAGAATCTCGGCTATAGTGTTATTGCAGATAAATTAAAGTATGGTGGATTAAGAAGATATATGTTGATGAAGAGACTAAATTAACAAACTTTTTCAAAAAAAGTATTGATTTATACATAATTATGAAATATAATGAAACACGTAGGTAATATACCTATAAATTATATTATAGAAAAATTAATGTTTTGAAATAGAAATTTATATATGCTATGATGAAGAAAAGTAAATTCAAATGAGTGATTTTAAGAGAGCAGATGATGGTGGAATATCTGCATGAGTTCTGAATTGAAAGAACACTTCGGAGCAGTTAACTGAAATTTTCTGGAATATGACTAGATAAAGAGTAGGCTTAACCGGATCCATACTGTTAAAAATGGAGGGTATAAGACATTTAGGTTTTGTGCTTGTTTGAGGTGGATTTTAATATAAAATCAACTAGGGTGGTACCGCGAAATTAATCTCGTCCCTATGCAATATGCATAAGGATGAGTTTTTTTTATAAATTTATATGGAAAAACATCAAAATATGAAATTTTTATAAAAAGTAATTGTAAAAATAAGCAATAAATGGAAAAAGGAGTAATAATAATGGAAAGAATTTATATTAAAGATTTAGCAGTTAATGGTGAAGAAACAGTATTACTTAAAGGGTGGGTTCATAAGATTCGTGATCTTTCACATGTTTCTTTCATTATGCTTAGAGATAAATCTGGAATAATTCAAATTGTATGTACTAAAGAACAAATAAAAGGATTAAGACTTGAAAATGCAATTGAAGTAACAGGAATAGTTCGTGGAAATGAAAAAGCACCAAAAGGAATTGAAGTTGAAGTAACAAATATTGAAGTTGCAGGTAAAGTTTTTTATGATAAGCTTCCATTTGAAATTCAAAGCTATAAAGAAAAAGCAGCACTTGAAACTCAATTAGATTACAGAACAATAAGTCTTAGAATTCCTAAGAAAAAAGCAATTTTCAAAGTTCAAAATGAAATTGAAACAGCATTTAGAGCATTTTTCAAGAGTAATTATTTTGAAGAAATACATACTCCAAAACTAACTCACTCAGGAACAGAAGGTGGATCAGAAGTATTTACTGTAAACTATTTTAATAGAAGAGCCTTCCTTTCACAAAGTCCACAATTTTGGAAGCAAATGATGGTTGGAGCAGGCTTTGAAAGAGTTTTTGAAGTAGGTTATGCATATAGAGCAGAACTTCATAATACATGGAGACATTTAAATGAATATGTGAGTTTAGACGTTGAAATGGGCTTTATTAAAGATGAAACAGATCTTATGAATATTGAAGAAAAATTCTTAAATTATTTATATAAATATTTAAAAGAAACATGCAGTGAAGAATTAAAGATATTTAATGTAGAACTTCCAGATGAGCTAAATATTCCAAGAATACCATTAGCTGAAGCACAAGAAATTTTATTAAAGGAATTTAATAAAAAGTCACCAGTTGGAAATATTGATAATGAGGGAGAAGCTCTTTTCCACAAATATATTAAAGAAAAATACAATACTGATTTTGTATTCTTAACAGATTATCCATCAGCAAAAAGACCAATGTATGCAATGGAAAGAGAAGATAATTCAGAAATTACAAAGAGCTTTGATTTGATTT
This sequence comes from Clostridium sp., assembly GCF_021372645.1. Taxonomy (GTDB): domain Bacteria; phylum Bacillota; class Clostridia; order Clostridiales; family Clostridiaceae; genus Clostridium. The sequence continues at coordinate 42,212 of NZ_JAJFUC010000075.1, forward strand.
TCAAAGGTGTTGAAATAACAACAGGTGGACAAAGAATTCACGATTATGAAATGTTAAAAGCTAAAATGGAAAGACTAGGAATAAAGGTTGAAGATTTTGATTTCTATTTAGATACATTTAAATATGGAATGCCACCACATGGAGGATTTGCTATAGGACTTGAAAGAATAACAATGCAAATCTTAAATCTTGGAAATATAAGAGAAGCATCTCTATTCCCAAGAGATATTAAGAGATTAACACCATAAGTAGAGAACCCAAATCTATAATTTGGTGTGAATCACTTACCCAGCGAGCGCATGCGAGTCGGGTTTCTTTAAACAATTTACAAATAACAATTGACAATTAAGGAAAAAAATTTAAAAGAATTTTAAAATATATTATAAAAAGATATTCCTACGGAATATCATCAATCATTGTTAATTGGAATATATATATAATTTAAAAAAATTAACGAGGTGAAAATAATGAAAGTAAGTATAGATGAAGTAAAATATATAGCAAAGCTTTCTAAATTAAAGTTTTCTGATGAAGAAGCAGCTAAATTTGCACATGAATTCGAAAGTATTTTAGATAATTTTGAATATTTAAATGAACTTGATTTAGAAATTAAAGAAGATATAGATAAGGTAGAATTAAAGCCAATAGTTAGAAAAGATGAAGTTAAAACTTTTGAATGCAAAGATTTATTTAGAAATGTTAAAGATATGCAAGAAACTTATATTAAAGTACCAAAGATTATTGAATAGGGTGGTGAGAATACAATGAAGATGAATATAGAAGAAATGGTAAGTAAAATTAAAACTGGAGAATTAACTAGTGAAGCATTAGTTCAATCATATATTGAAGAAGTTTCAAAAACTGAGTCAACAGTAAATGCATTTTTAACTCTTACTTGTGATGAAGCATTAGCTAAAGCAAAAGAAATAGATGAAAAAATTAAAGCTGGAGAAACTCTTGGAAAGCTTGCAGGTATTCCAATAGCTATAAAAGATAATATTTGCACACAAGGTATTAATACTACTTGTGCATCAAAAATGCTTGAAGATTTTATTCCGCCTTATGATGCAACAGTAATAAAAAAATTATTAGCTGAAGATGCAATCATAATTGGAAAGACTAATATGGATGAATTTGCAATGGGATCTTCTAATGAAAATTCAGCATTTAAAAAGACTTTAAATCCAAGAGACTTAACTAGAGTTCCAGGTGGATCTTCTGGTGGATCAGCAGCAGCAGTTGCAGGTAAAATGGTACCAGTATCCCTAGGATCAGATACTGGTGGATCAATTAGACAACCAGCAGCTTTTTGTGGAGTTGTAGGTCTTAAGCCTACTTATGGATTAGTTTCTAGATTTGGACTTATTGCTTTTGGATCATCTTTAGATCAAATAGGACCTTTTTCAAATTCAGTAGAGGATAGTGCGTATATATTAAATATAATATCAGGGACTGATGAATTAGATTCTACTAGTATAAGAGACTTAAAGGAAATAGATTATACAGCTTCTCTTAAAGATGGAATTAAGGGAATGAAAATTGGTGTTCCAGAAGAATTCCTTGGTGAAGGATTAGATGAAGAAATTAAAGCTTCAGTTAAAAATAGTTTAGAAGTATTAAAAGAGCTTGGAGCTGAAGTAGAAAAATTTTCTCTTCCAATTATAAAAGATGGTTTGGCAGCTTATTATATAATGTCATCTGCTGAAGCAAGTACTAATTTAGCTAGATATGATGGAATAAGATATGGATATAAGACTCCAAACTATACTAATTTAGAAGAATTAATGGAAAACAGTAGAACAGAAGGTTTTGGTACAGAAGTTAAAAGAAGAATAATGATGGGAACATATGCTTTATCATCTGGATATTATGATGCTTACTATAATAAGGCAGATAAGTTTAGAACAAAGCTCAGATATGACCTTAAAAAGACATTTGAAAAATATGACTTAATAGTAGGACCAGTTTCTCCAGTATTACCTTTTAAAGTAGGCGAGAAAAATGCTGACCCACTAGCTATGTATTTAGCAGATATCTACACTATTAACGTTAACTTAGCTGGAAATCCAGCAATTTCAATTCCATCAGGAACCAGTAAAGATGGATTACCAATTGGAATTCAATTAATGGGTGATATGTTATGTGAAGAAAAAATATTCAAGGCTGCATATAGCTTAGAGCAAGCTTTAGCACTTGAGTTATAGGAGGGTACAATAATGAATTTTGAAACAGTAATAGGCCTTGAAATACATGCAGAGCTTAAATCAAAAACTAAGATATTTTGCTCTTGTCCAACTAAATTTGGAGCAGAACCTAATGCAAACACATGTCCAATATGTACAGGAGTACCAGGAACACTTCCAGTACTTAATGAAGAAGTTGTAAATTTAGCAATTAAAGCAGGTATTGCACTTGGATGTACAATAAATAAATACAACAAAATGGATAGAAAAAATTACTTTTACCCTGACCTTCCAAAAGCATATCAAACTTCACAATTTGATAAACCAATATGTTCTGGTGGAATTGTTGAATACGAATATGAAGGAAAGCAAGTAAAGGTTAGATTAAATAGAATTCATATTGAAGAAGATGCAGGTAAGTTAATTCATGTAGAAGGAGAACCAATTTCTTTAATAGACTATAACAGAGTTGGTGTTCCACTGGCAGAAATTGTTACAGAACCAGATATGAGAAGTGTTGGGGAAGCTGTAGCCTTTGTGAGAAAACTTAAAGGTATTTTAGAATACGGTGAAATTTCTGATTGCCGTATGGAACAAGGTTCACTTAGATGTGATGCTAATATTTCACTAAGACCAGTAGGACAACAAGAATATGGTACTAAGGTTGAAATCAAAAATATTAACTCATTTAGAGAACTTCAAAAAGCGTTAGAAAAAGAAGAAAAAAGACAAATTGAACTTTATAGTTATAATGAAGGTCATAAAGTTATTCAAGAAACTAGAAGATGGGATGCTGCAAAAGGTAAAACAATTTCAATGAGATCTAAAGAGCAAGCACATGATTATAGATATGTTGTAGAACCTGATTTAGCGCCAATTATAATATATGATGAGCAAATACAAGGAATAAAAAATTCACTACCAGAAATGCCAGATAAAAAGAGAGAAAGATTCTTAAATGAATATGATCTTACAGAAAAAGAAGTAGATATTCTAATATCTGATATGGGCTTATCTATTTTCTTTGAAGCTGTGGTAAAAGAAGGAGTAACTCCTAAAACAGCTGCGAACTGGATACTTGGAGATATTTTAAGAATATTGAAAGATAGAAAAATAGAGTCGTTAGATATGACGTTAAGTGTAGAAAATTTTGCAAAGCTTCTTAAGGTTGTACAAGACGGAAAGATAAGTAACAATATAGGTAGGGAAGTCCTTGAAGATATCTTCGATGAAAATAAAGATCCTATGAAAGTAATTGAAGAAAAAGGACTTATGCAAATAAGCTCATCAGATGAACTTGAAAAATTAGTTGAAGATGTAATTGCTAAAAACCCTCAATCAGTAGAAGATTATAAAGCCGGAAAAACGCAAAGTGCTGGATTCTTAATGGGTCAAGTAATGAAGCTTTCAAATGGAAAAGCAAATCCAAAGATAGCTAAAGAACTTGTAGATAAGAAACTTAGTGAACTATAGGATACTATAAAAAATAAAAATAGAGATCATGCATTTTATAATAAAATGCATGATCTCTATTTTTAATAATACTACTTAATTTCTTTACAAAATAACATTAAGGTCAGTTACCTTTTTATTTATTTTAATAATTAATGGAATTATTATCAAGTAAAGATAATATTAATAATAATATATTAGACATTAACACATATTATAAATTCAGAAAAGACTATAGATAAATTTTAAGTATAAAAAATTCCTGCAAAAGTTTCACTTTATAAAAGGAGAGTATCATGAGAAATATAAAAAAGAAATTTGAAAATGAAACTAAAACAAGAATAAACATTATTGGTTCTGATAATTCAAGAAATTTTAATTTACAAAAAATGCTGGTAAAACAAGGGGTTTTTGAAGGAACAAGTTTTGTTAATGATAATGGATATAATGTTTTTCCAACAGAAATACTATGTTCATCACCAAAGAATAATAGTATTATAGTATATTTAAGTATAAAGAATGAAGAAGAGATACTTAAGGAACTTAAGGAAAATATTTTAAGATCTATTAATGAAGCATATCTTATCTTTGTAAATGAAAATATTAGTGAATCTATCAAAGATAATGAGGAAAGAAAAAAAGAGGACGTTAAAAAAGCATTTAATAATATAATGCAACAATTTGGAGAATTATCTTTAAATAAGTTTTATGAAATAGATAATATAGAAATGGTATTTGAAGAAGTTAAATTTGATGAACTATTTGATGAATTGAAAAAAATAAATTATACTAATGATTATGAAACATTAGTGCATAAAGATAATCTTATATGGAAAAATTATTTTGATGATTTTCAAGTGAATTTTAAGAAACAATATCATAAATGGATGAAAAGGATTTCAAAATATTATGTAGATAATGAATATGGATATGGATATATAAATCAAGAGCAAGAATTTGACAATAAATATTTAAATATAAATTTTTATAGTTTATGCAATATATTATATGGAATAAAAAGTTCTTGTGCTCTTATGATTGAAAGAGCATATATTGAAGCTCCTTCAAGTAACGGACAATATTCAGGAAGTGTTTATATTGATTATACTGAATATCCTCAATATAGAAGTATTGCTAAAACTATAGAGAGCCGAATTGGTGAAGATTATAAAGAATTATTTATAATTGTAGCTAAGTCTAGTGAGGAAGTGGAATATTTTTCAAAGTTCAAAGAAAATGTTAATAAGGTAACTTTAGATAAAAGAATATTTTGCATTTTAAATGAATTTGATTTTTATAGAGATAAATTATTAAAAGATAAGAACATAATAAAGTCTTTTTTATCTAATAAAGAAGACTATGAAAAAAAGCTTAATCATAGTACATTTAACTTAGAAGATAATAAGAAAATTAAACAAACATATTTAAATGATCAAAGTAACTTAGTTGATGCATTAAAATTTAATGTATCTAAAACGATGGGAATTTCACAAGATAAAATTATTGTAACTGAACAATTTAAAGACATTGATAAGAATTCATTAAATTGTTTAGATACTAATGATGATTTTTTAAAATTATTAAGATTAATAAAATTAGAAAGTGAAAATGTTGGAAAAGTAATAAAGATTAAACCTTCCAGTAAAGAAACAATAATAAGCATTTCATTAAATCAAGAAAGAATGAGTGTACAAGCTTTGATGGGAATGTTTTATGAAAGGTATCATGGATATTTAGTTAACTTATGGAACAAGATTATTGAAAATGAAGAAAGTAGCAAAGTTCATAAAAAATATTACTACAGTGCAATCCGTACTATAATTCGAAATCGAAAAGATAATTACAAAGAATATAAAGATGCATCTTGTTCAAGTCTTTATTCTAATAGCAAAAGAACAATTGATTTTAGTTTAAGAAGTGGAGATTATAATGACAGCAAAAAGATATTAAAAATGTTAGTTAATTATGGCTATCATACTGTTGGATTTGATTCTAATGAAAATAAAATTTTAGTAAATGTTAATGGAGAAATATCAGAAGAAGATAAAGATAATTTAATCAAATCAATTAAAGGAAGACTTGAAGAATGTGCTATAAATTATTTTGAAAATGCTTTTTTAATGGATGTCTCAAGGAAAAAAATTATTACAAATAGTTTATATAAAGCTTTAGAAAGTGAAAAAAATATAACTATTGATGATTTCTATAGTGCCTTTAAGGAAATGTTCAAAAAGATGAGTGAGAATATAATTAGATATGAAGTTTATCTTCAATAAAAGTGTTCTAAATATTAATATAAGTACAAAAAAGTTTCTATATAAATATAAATAGACTATGATCATTAATTTAAAAGTAACTATATTTCTTAAATAAAAAACTTCAGTAATAGCAAAAGAGCTAATACTGAAGTTTTTTTATATATTAGGCATTATCATATATATTCATGGTAAGATAGATGGTCTACATAACACTGTCTCAGAATCAAGCAAATCTAATGAAGTTTCAAATAATTTAGAAACAACACTTTTGAATTAAGAGTAGCCTTTAAGGTTATTCATTCATATTATGTATTATAAAAATAAGGGGAGGTGGAATACAAGATGTTAAATTTAGATTTAAAAGCAAGATTAAAAAATAAAGCCTTTTGGGTTGCAATGGTTAGTGCTATAGCACTATTAGTACAACAATTGGGATTAAATATAATTCCATCCGATTATACAGAGATAGTTAATACAATTTTAACGATTCTAACAATGTTAGGAATAGTGATTGATCCAAGCACTATTGGTATAAGTGACCAAGTAACAACTACTACAACAGAAACTGTTCAAGCCATAAATTCTACAGAAAATGAAACAATAGAATAAACAGTACAAGCTTAGAAAAAATATTAAAGGGGCTGTTGCAAAATAGAAATATAATTTCTATTTTGGACAGCTCACTTTTTTACAAAAAAGTTAAGAGCGGACTCCTAAAAATCCGCTCTTTGTTGTATAATTTATTCATGTTAACTAACAAATTAATACAAAAGAA
>NZ_JAJFUC010000016.1 GCF_021372645.1 Clostridium sp.
ATGGCTCCTTGGTCAAGCGGTTAAGACACCACCCTTTCACGGTGGTAACAGGGGTTCGATTCCCCTAGGAGTCACCATTTTATTCATCTTATGGGCGCATAGCTCAGCTGGGAGAGCACCTGCCTTACAAGCAGGGGGTCACAGGTTCGAGCCCTGTTGTGCCCACCATGAGATGGCTCAGTAGCTCAGTTGGTTAGAGTGCCGGCCTGTCACGCCGGAGGTCGAGGGTTCGAGCCCCTTCTGAGTCGCCAAATAAAAACAAGTTCTAGTTTAGACTAGGACTTGTTTTTTTATTAAAAAAATAAGAAGTCTTATATATGTACATATTAAAATTATTAATTTAAGACAAGTTTTATTGGATATCCAATAAATTAATAGGTTATTCATAATGTAGAATATAAAAAATAACCTGTATTTAGAAGGCAATTAATGTAATTGAATATAAAAAGCTACAGCACATTATTGATCATTTTTGAATAGATGAATAATGTGCTGTAGCTTGTATATTAATAATTAAACAATGTACTAAAAATTAACAGAGTTATTTATCTGCTTTTGTCTAGATTTTTTTTAATTCTTATATCTTCTGAATAAAATTTACAAAGTTTAAATTCCCCAATTAATCTAGATGCAATTCTTTCACTATATTGCTTTGTTATACCAGGCAGAGTCAAATTTGTGGAGATAAGCATTTTCTTATTGGTAAGAATTCTTCTATTAATTATATTAAATAATTCAGTTATAGAAAATTCGTTAAGATGCTCAGCACCTAAATCATCTATTATTAATAAGTCGCACTCTAATAGTAGTGATTCTAATGCAGAGTCATTGTTGAATCTTATATCTCTTAAGTTACGAATTAATTCATCAGAAGTCTTGTATATTACCAAGCAGCCTATATCTAATATGGCTTTGGATATGCAATAAGATAAATAGGTTTTTCCACTACCAGGATTTCCATAAAATAATAGATTTGTATATATTTTTAAAAAGTTTGGAATATAGTCTTTCAATATATATTCTAGGTTGTTTTCCATATTTTTTCTTGGAGAAAATTTTTCTTCTCCGAGTTTATGAGTTGAAAATAAATTTAAATCAAAATTATTAAAGTTATTAAATCTTATTGCATTTTCCAATTCTGAATTTTTATAATATAAGCTAATTAATTTCTGCTTATAGCAACTACATTTAATATTACCTATAAAGCCCGTATCTTTACAATTATTGCAGTGATAGTGCAAACTTAGATATTCAGAATCATATCCTTTCTCAACGAGCATTTCACATTTTTTGACTCTTAAATCAGTAATACTCTCTTTGAAATTATCTAATATTTTTTCACTATTATTAGATTTAAGAACTGACACTGCCATCTGCAAGGATAATTTTTGTATCTTATTATCTAAATCAATAATTTCAGGATATTTTTTAGATATTTCAGTCCTTCTAAGTTTTAAAGCTCTAGTCTCATCTTCTCTAAGTTTGTCGTATATTTTTAAAATTTCAGCCTGATAGCCTTTAATCATCATTATCCCATCCTAAAAGTTTTTTTTCTAAGGAATCATAATCATACTCTCTTCCTTCAAAATTGTTGAACTTAAGAGGAGCCTTTTCATTATTATTATTATTATTATTATTATAGTTTTTTTGATACTTAGTGTTTTTAACCTTCTTAGTATCTTTAAGAGCTATATCTTCTAATGTTTTAATATTATTTTTATTCCAATTAGTAAGTATACCATCAATGTACTTAAAATCTGCTCTATTTAATCTTTCAAAACATATGTCACAGGCCTTTAATATAATTTCATTTGGAAACTTATATATAAGTAGCCATTTTTCTATTAAATCTTGTTGAGGTTTCATTATATCTGTATTAGTTATACCTAAATATGTTAATATTTTTCTTATGTTAATCCACTTATCTTCAGTTTTTGTAATTAAATTTTGCGCTTGTTCAACAGTAGTTATTTTTAGGTCATGCCAAGACAAAGCTACTTTTTCTATATACCTGGAATCACTTTTACCTTTTGATATACAGTATTCCAATAAAATTAAAATCAATTCAGAAGAGAAACCAAATTCTCTTTTCCAATTTAGGTAAACTGACATTTCATTTGGAGATAATGGTCTACCTAAAAGCATTTCAATATCTTTTAACATATCTTTAGTAGTAGTACTACCTAATGCTTCTAACAAGTCCACTTGTTTTGTAGAAGTAGTTGATTCTTCAACTAACTCCCCAAATTCTACATTATAATTCCCCATTTTATCTATTTGAGTAAGTTTTATGACTCCTTCTTCATTCCAATAGTTAAGTGCATTCATAATATCCGATTCTAATAAATTAAGTGAGGAAGCTAGTATTGATGAGCTAACTCCTAATTCGCCAGAAATATTATGCTTTAGCATCAATAAATAAATCTTTATAAATTCGCCTCTAGCTTGTGGCATATATTTCTCTATAAAAATATTACTAACAGGAGTGAACTCTAGGGATTTACCCTTTAACATGAATGTGCTCATTCTGCTTGCTACCTGCCTTTCAAAGTATTTTGAGATGTTTATTGTTAAATAAGTATGTACGATTAGTGTATGTAAATAATTATAGCATACTATAAGTAGAATAAAGTGAAATATTAAGGCATCTGAAAAATTAACTATTTAAAAGTGACTAATAAACATGAGAGTTAAGAGAGATACCCAAAATCAGAAGAATACTTATATTTGGCAATATAATGATCAAAGCTCAATGGCCAATAGTTGAGCTTTGATCGTTGAGCATTTAACATTAACAATCGGTAATTTTAAATTACCAATTTAATTTCACGTATAAGTATAACTTAGAAGCTGGACATTTATAATTATAAACTTCAATAATAAAGCATAACATTTATTATTGAAGTGTGAATTGTAATAATTAATGGATAAGTTTATCAATGTTTATGGTGCCTTCACCTTGAATTGTTTTAGATATATCTTCAACAGGTTCACAGACAACTTTTAATAATGAACGCATATCTTTAAAACTGATAGAAGGATTTTTCTCACATAATAAAGCACATAATCCGCTAATATAAGCAGTTGCAATAGATGAACCAGTAAAGGTCTTATATTGTACATCAAGTTTGCTTGGATAGAGTTTAACACCATTTTTTTCAGAAATATAGCTACTATCAGAATTTAATGAAACAACATTAACACAAGCAGCAGATAAATCAGGTTTAGATAATTTGCCATAAGGTCCGCTGGAAGAATATGAATAAGGTTTTATTATGGGGGTAACTGTATTTAATCCAGCTACAGTAATGCAATTTGGAAGAGTGGCAATTCCCATAATGGACGACCCATTATTTAAGTTGCTTCCACTAGGTACTATTGGAATTAAACCTTTTGATATAGCATAACTAAATGTCAAATCAAAACAAGAAGTAATAAATGTATTATGAGTTAAAAGTTCAAATGGTAAGCATAATATTTTTATGTTATTTTCCTTAGATATATTAGACAGACTTTCTATAGAATAGAGTATATCTGAAGCAAAACCTTTCCCAAGTTTATCAAATGCTTTATAACAAAACAATTTACTTTTACTACATATTCCTTTGTACATATTATTTGATGATAAGCCACTACTGCATAGAATTCCTGCTATAGAGGTACCATGTCCATTATCATCATAAGGATAGTTTAAGTTATTAATTAAATCCTGAAATAATGCTATTTTATTACTAGGAGAAGTTAAATCTAAATGAGGAAATATTCCACTATCTATAAGCCCAATACCAATTCCTGTACCAGATAAACCATATTTTTCAGAAAAGTGAACTTTATTAGCAGTAGTAACACTCATACCACATAAAAACAAATATTCATCTAAATAGATTTTTTTTATTTCAGGATACTCTAAAATTCTATCTATACCTCGAGAATTAAGTTCTGCACTTATAAGATTAGCAGATTCTATAATATGATGAACAGTACCTTTATATGAATTAATTTTTTTCACAACTGAAGATTGAAAATCTTTATATTGTATAAGTACTCTATAATTTTTATAGGCATTATTTGATATATAGTACTTTAAATTATAATCTAACTTCTTTTTATATGAAAACATAGATTTCTCCAAAATATTATTGCTTCAATATATTATATGAAAAATAAATTTATTGTTAATAGAAATAAAATAAAAATATAGATAATCAAAGTAAAAAATTTCAGTTATGCATATATTTTACCCAAATAAGGTATATGAATTTGTTATAGTGGCTAGAGATTTAGTTATGAGAAAAATAAAAGTGGACTTTCGTTCACTAACTTAATAATAAGCGCAATTAACCAAATCATAGATTTGGTTAATTGCGCTTAAAAACTATAAGTTTCTCCTATATCGATGATTTTTATTGCATCATCATTTAAATTTAATAATGATTCTTCAGTTTCTTCAAAATTTTCTAATGAAATTTTAAATGTTTTATAATGAATAGGAATCATTATTGGACAATTCATCATTTTAAACATTTCATAGCTTTGCTCTGGTGTACAATGCATATATGAAAACCTATCAGGCTTATAACATCCTACAGGCATCAAGGCTATATTACAATTAATATTTTTAAATTCATTTGTAAGAGCAGTATCACCTGCGAAGAATACACTTTTTTCATTTCTTTCAATTAAATAAGAAATGCTTTCGTTGTCAGGACCAATATAAAAACGTCTGCCATCATGATTGGCTTTATAAGCAGTAATTTTTACAAAATCATCTTCATATACATCTCCAGCATGTAATAAAAATACATTTTTAAATCCCAATAATTTAGTAAGAAAAACATATCCCTTTGGAACAATTATAATTGCATCTTTATTTAATTGTTTAAGTGATGAAAAATTTAAATGATCCATATGACCATGAGATAAGAGTATATAATCTACTGTTAAGTTATTTATATATATTGGCTTTTTTACCATTCTCTTGAAATATCCTAACAAACTAGAAAATACAGGGTCTGTTATGATAATTTTATCAGACAAATTAATAACTGTGGTAGCATGACCAAACCAATTAATAGAATTTTCTATAATTTCATCACATTTTACTGGTTCGCTTTTTTTAAAATATTCTTTTATATTGTTAATTGTTAATTGGAATAAAAAATTAACATTAGAAAAAAATTTCAAATTTAATCCGTCCCTTCTCAATGATTCCATTTAAATATTATAATACCTACAATCATAATAGCAATGCCTAAAAAGTGATTTAATGAAAATTTAATCTTTTCACTGTCAAATAGTCCAAAGAAATCGATAAGTGCAGCAGCAAGTAACTGAGATACTAATATAATAGCAATTCCTAAGGTTGGTCCCATTGAACTAACACTTTTCATTACAGTAAAAGTTATTATAACACCTAAAATTCCACCCAATAAATAGAGTTTATTAGCTTCCTTTAAATTTGCATAACTTCCATCACCAAAGAAGAAAAACACAATAAGGCTTATAATAAGAGCAATGACTTGAACCAATAATGTAGTTTCCCATACTCCTATTTTTTCACTGAGTCTTGTATTAAATACTCCTTGAACACTCATAGCAATTCCTGAAATTATTGCACATATTATTCCAAACATAATATCACCTCAAGAATAGTATTCCCTTAAGATTATTGACTATGCTTTATATAAAATAAAAATATCATTAGATAAGAATATTTTATATAAGGCATAGTCAAAAGTGATATATACTACATTAAAAATTAAAGTACTACTAAATTGTCTAAGTCTTTAATAAATTGATTTTGTATTTGGGATTCTGAAAACCCTAATGTTAATCCTAAACTTAGTAAGTCTTCAAATAAAGTTAAGTAGTGATCCATAGATGGGGAAACAATTAAATCATTAATATCAATATATAAGTTTAAGAATTGATCACTTAAACAGTAATCATTAGGATTCATAGATACTGCGATTAAATCTGTATATTTATGATCAATTCCGAGTGTTAAACCTTGAGAAATGCAATTTATATATTTATTGAATATTGCAGTTAAATTTACAGGTTTAGTACTTTTGGTTAAGTAATTAAAACAAAGAGTTTCATTAGCTAAAGTACCAATTAATATTTGAAATTCTAAGTTCTTGCGTACTTGCAATTTATGAGAATCTAACTCATCATTTATAGGTAAACTATCATTGTATTTCTTTTGTACTTTAAATAGTGGTTGAATATTCATAGTGATCCTCCTACATTTCTAGTAATTAATCTTATTTTACAAAATCTTTAAAGTAAATGAAAGTCTGGAAAACGAATACAAAAAAAATATTTTTTATATTTGCACAAAATTCACAATATTAAGAGATTACTTTCTAAATTTAACTAAATCTTAGAGAATTCTCCCACTTCTTATAAGTGGGAGATGAATCGCCGATAGCGAAAGCAATATTCTCCTAAAAAATAGTATAAAATTAGTTCAGTAGCTAATACTATAATTGAGGTGATTACTATGGATTTTGATAGCAATACACATTCAGTATTTAGATTAAAATATCATTTAGTTTTAGTAATAAAATATAGAAGAAAGGTTATTGATGATGAAATATCTAATAGGCTAAAAGAGATATTTGAGTATATATCACCAAAATACAAAATTGTTCTTGAAGATTGGAATCACGATATTGACCATGTTCATTTGTTATTTAGAGGTTCTCCAAATACTGAAATATCTAAATTTATAAATGCTTATAAGAGTGCTAGTAGTAGGCTTATAAAGAATGAATACCCTATAATAAGAAAACAGTTATGGAAAGAATACTTTTGGAGTAGAAGTTATTGCCTTATAACAACTGGAGGTGCTCCTATAGATATAGTTAAAAAGTATATAGAAAATCAAGGAATGAAATGAGGTGAAAATATGTTAAAAGCGTATAAATATAGGATATATCCAAATGTAGAACAGAAAATATATATTGCTAAAACCTGTGGTTGCACTAGATTCATATATAATCAAATGTTAGCTAATAGAATAGAAGTTTATGAAATTCATAAAGATGATATGACATCTAAAGAACTTAGTAAATTATATTTAACACCAGCTAAATTCAAAAAGGAATTTGAGTGGTTAAAGGAAGTTGATAGTTTAGCACTTGCTAACGCTCAATTAAACCTAGATACTGCCTATAAGAACTTTTTTAGAGATAAATCTGTTGGATTCCCTAAATTCAAAAAGAAAGGTAACAGGATTAGTTATAAGACTAATAATCAAAATGGAACTATATTTATTGAAAATGGATATATAAAAATTCCTAAATTGAAGTCTACGATTAAGATTAAACAACATAGAGCTTTTATTGGAGAGATTAAAAGTGCAACTATATCTGAAAATCCTAGTGGAGAATATTTTCTTTCTATATTAGTTGATACTGAAAACATTCAGTTGCCTAAAACAGATAAAAAAATAGGTGTGGATATGGGATTAAAGGAATTTGCAATATGTTCTGATGGATATAGAGAACCTAATCCAAAATATTTTAAAAAGTCTGAAAAAAGATTAGCTAAACTACAAAAAGACTTATCAAGAAAACAAAAAGATAGTAATAATAGAAATAAAGCTAGAGTAAAAGTTGCTAAATTGCATCAAAGAATATCAGACCAAAGAGCAGATTTGTTACATAAGTTATCAATAAAACTAATTAGAGAAAACCAATCTATAGTTATTGAGGACTTAAAAGTTAAGAATATGCAACAAAATCATAAATTAGCTAAGGCTATAAGTGAAGTTAGTTGGTCAGAATTTAGAAGAATGTTAGAATACAAAGCTGAATGGTATGGCAGAGAAATAATAGTAGCTCCATCAAACTATGCTAGCAGTCAATTATGTTCTAATTGTGGATATAAAAATATAGAAGTAAAAAATCTGGCACTTAGAGAATGGATATGTCCTAATTGTGGAATACATCATGATAGAGATATAAATGCTAGTAAAAACTTACTGAAATTAGCTATATAATTTTGGTATTATAACGAGGTTGGTTCGACCTTTTAAGCGTGGGTAAACTTGCTACAATAGTAGTATTGACCATGAAGCCTCCCACTTCAACGAAGTAAGTGGGGTGTAGTTCACTAGCAGTAAAAAATAAAAGGAAATAATAACTATGTGTAACAAGCTTAATTTATAAAAATATAAAAACAAAAAGACTGTCTCAAAAATTTTATTTCAAGACAGTCATTAACATTTAAAACATAGCTCAAAATTCATTTAATTTTTAATAAAAGTAAATTAATAAATAATACCAGAACTTTACAATAAGATATTATTAAAAGTCTCTTAATGTATATGATTTTAATGGAATGTTTTTCTTTATAGTAGGAAGTTTCCATATTTCAATGCTTTTAATTTTTAATTTAACAACATTATCTTTATTATATATTTCAGGAAAGTTTAATTTCACATCTTGTTTTTTATAATCTTTAGGAATATAACTTAAATTAGCAAGAGAAACAAAACTATCCTCAAAAGATTTAACACTAAATCCATTAAGTTCTAACATATTAAAAAGACTGCGAGAAAGTCTTTTTATATAGCCTTTGTTATCTATTTTTAAATTTATACTTTTAGTAGGATCAAACAGATATACTAAATCATTAGCATCAATTCTAAAACTTTTATATGGAGCTATAATTTTATCAACAATAGGATACAATTTATCTAAATTTGGATTTTCTATAGCTGTTAATATAATAAAAGGTGTTGGTGAATTTCTATTTGCTCTAAATTTCTTAGACATATTTCTTTGTATCGGTGATATTACTTGATAGGTTTCCTCATCAAATAATGCAACTATATAATACTTCATGATAAACCTCACAATCTAAATTAGTGTATTGCTCAAAGTTTTAATAAATTATAACACATTAAATAAAATAAAAGAATACAATAGAAGAATAATTAAATAATGAATGCAAATAATAATTATGTAATATAAGATAAATTTTTACATAATTATTATTTATATTTTAAATAACAGGATGATTTAGGAATATAATTACAATTATTCCAGGAAAAAAGTTACATTAAATACCACATATACTGAAAAAAGTAGCAATGTATTAAAAAAATATATTTAAATAAATTTTCTTTATGATATAATAATTAAAGCAGATTTTAATTATAAAATAGGTTAATCATGCAAATTACTATAAATTAAATAATATATATATTTTATATAGATAGGGTGAATTCAATGGAGAGATTAGTTCTAAACGGAGGAAACTTGCTAAAAGGCAGCGTTGAAATTAACGGAGCTAAAAATGCAGCAGTAGCAATATTGCCAGCTGCAATAATGGCAAGTAAAGGAAAATGCATAATTGATAACATACCAGATATTGAAGATGTACACTGCTTAGAAAGAATACTTAAAAGCTTAGGGTGTAAGATAGTTAAAATAGATAATAATACTTTAGAGATAGATAGTGTTGGCGTTAATAATTTTGATGCATGCATAGATGATGTCAGAAGAATGAGGGCTTCATATTATTTTATAGGAGCTTTATTATCACGATTTAAAAAGGCGAGAGTAGTTCTTCCTGGTGGATGTGCAATAGGCGTAAGACCTATTGATCAACATATAAAGGGCTTTGAAGCTTTAGGAGCAGAAGTGGTTATAGAACATGGAGCGGTTAATGTTAAGGCAGATAGATTAATAGGCGCAAATATATTTTTTGACGTAGTTTCAGTAGGTGCAACAATAAATATAATGATAGCAGCAACATTAGCAGAGGGGGTTACATCATTGGAAAATGTAGCTAAGGAACCTCATGTTGTTGATGTAGCAAACTTTCTAAATTCAATGGGTGCTGATATAAAAGGTGCAGGTACTGATATAATAAGAATCAAGGGAGTAGAAAGCTTAAAAGGTTGTTCATATAGTGTAATACCAGATCAAATTGAGGCTGGTACATTTATGATAGCAGCAGCTGCTACAGGCGGTGATGTTTATATTAGAAATGTTATACCCAAGCATTTAGAATCAATTACAGCTAAGCTTACAGAAATGGGAGCTGTAATTGAAGAAGGTGATGATTGTATTAGAGTAACTGTAAACAAACCATTAAAAGGAGTTAATATTAAAACAACTCCATATCCAGGATTTCCTACAGATATTCAACAACCAATGTCAACATTATTAAGTATTGTCCCAGGTAGAAGCTTAATTACTGAGTCTATTTGGGAAAATAGACATAAGCATATAGATGAATTAAAAAAAATGGGTGCTAATATAAAAGTTGAAGGTAGAGTTGCAATTATAGATGGTTCACAAAAGTTAACAGGTGCGGTAGTAAAGGCAACAGATTTAAGAGCTGGTGCAGCTATGGTTATAGCTGGATTAGTTGCAGAAGGTGCAACAGAAATAACTAGTATAGAGCATATAGACAGAGGATATCCGCACATAGAAAATAAGTTTAAGGCTTTAGGTGCAGATATTAAAAGAATAGACGTTGAAGAGTAATACAAATCTCATAGGGGGAAGGATTACAGTGATATTTTGTTCTTTATATAGTGGCAGTAGTGGTAATAGCATGTTTATTGCCTCAGATAAAGCTAAGATATTGATTGATGCAGGGCTCCCAGGTAAAAAAATTGATATGGCATTGCAAGAAATTAATCAAGATCCAAAAGATTTGAATGGGATTTTTATAACTCATGAGCATAGTGATCATATTAAGGGAATAGGCGTATTATCTAGAAAATATGATATTCCTATATATGCAAATGCTGATACTTGGTCTGCTATGGAGAAATCAATTGGAAAAGTAAAAGAATATAACATAAAAGTAATTGATAAAAGATCAATTACTGAAATACATGATATGAATATCAAAGCTTTCAATATTCCACATGATGCTGTGGCACCAATGGGATATACAGTAAGTGTTGGAGAAAAAAGCATAAGTGTGGCAACAGATTTTGGGACTTTTACTAGGGAGATTTATGATAACATAAAAGATTCAGAAATCATACTTCTTGAAAGTAACCATGATGTTAACATGCTTAAATTTGGACCATATCCGTATCCATTAAAAAGAAGGATACTTAGTGAGGTAGGACATTTGTCTAATGATGACTGTGGTAGTGCTATTGTTGAATTATCTAAATGTTCAGCAAAGAAAAAGATTGTTTTAGGACATTTAAGTAATACAAATAATCAACCTGATTTAGCGTATCAAACTGTTTTAAATGTATTAAATGAAAATGGAATTAAGCAAAATCAGGACATAATATTAACTATGGCAAATAGGCATAATCCTAGCAGTTATATAGAAATTTAATTAAGATTATAATGTATACATTGCAATATATATAAATATTATAGATAAAATGAAAATTTAAGGGAGGACTTAAAAATGAGTTTATATACAGAATGGACTGAAATGGTTGTTGACTATGTAAAAACTAAAGGAGAAAATGCTTTCTGGGCAGAATATAGTAAATTAGAAAAAGGAATATACAAGGAGTTATTAGCTAATCATAAAGAAGTTAAAAAGACTACGATTAATCAATTAGCTAAAGACCATAATTCTACAGTAGAATTTGCTATGGGATTTATGGATGGAATTAATGACAGTTTAAAGAATCAATATGATCTTGAAGCTATTGATGCTGATACTGAATTAGTATTTGATTTAAATTTAGAAACTTTATATTTTAATATGTTAGATGCTAAAGCTGAATATTTATATACATTACCACAATGGGAAGGAATATTCTCAGAAGAAAAGAGAGCTGAAATACAAAAGCAATTTAGAGAATCTAAAATTGTAAGAAACCTTGGTAAAGTAGGAAGAAATGATGTATGCCCATGTGGAAGTGGTAAGAAATATAAAAAGTGTTGTGGAAAAGACAAATAAAATTTAAATTTGTTAATTAAAGTATAATAAAAATCAGATTTTGTTACATATGAAATATATACTGATTAAATAAAAAAGCTCTATTCTTTGATAGAGCTTTTTCTTGTTAACAATTTTATGAAAAATAACAATTCACAAATATCAATATAATTGGTATAATTGAGTTATAATAGTAATATTTATATTCAAATCAAGTTTATACATTAAAAATACTTATTGAATAAATTGATATTACGATCTTAATAATATTATAAATAATGCTATGGTAGCACTGATAAGAAATTTCTTTAGAAATTTGTTATTAGTGTTTTTATTTTTTATAAATTTAATATTAACTTGTAAGTAATAATATTTTAGAGGAGGACTTAAATATGACTTTAAAGCTTAAGTATTTACTTAATAGGAATTTAAAGGAACATTCAGAAAAAGTTTTTGAGGGAATATCTAACGGAAGAAAAAAGGCTTTAGATAACTGGTTCAATGATAAGTGGGCTCAATTAGATAATATTAAAAATTCACTTGTAGCATTAGAGGATGACGATGATATCGTATATAACTATTTAGTGGAAGATGTAAAAAAGTATGAAGACTTTTGTGAAATATTTATTTTAGATGAAAATGGAGTAGTATCAGTTTCTTCATGTAAGGAACATATAGGATTAAATATGAGTGATTTGCCTAATTTAAAAGCTGGATTAGAAGGTAAATCATTAATGTACGGTCCATACATAGATAAGAGAACTTTGGATACTGATATAAATAATAAAAAATTTGCTGATGATGTTACATTAATGTTTTCAAGTAGATGCAAAAATCATAATGACCAAATTAGAATATTATGTTGTAGAACATTAAATGATGATATGAGTAATGTAATTCAAGATGAGGACACTCACATATATAAAGATTCTGGAGACAATTATTTATTTATGGTAAAGTCAAACAGAGGAATTAAACAAGGAACAGCAATATCTAGAAGTAGATTTGAAGATAATACTTTTACTTTAGGTGATAATCTTAAGGATGGAGTTAAAACTAGAAGTTGGGGATTAGTACAAATTAAAGAACATACTGAATTTGAAATAATATTTAATGATCCAGCAACTAATAAACTACATCAAGGAGTAGAAAATACTATTAATAATGGGGAAAATCTAGATTGCTGGCCTGGATACCCTGATTATAGACATATTATGGTTGGGGGGAAGGGAACATTAATAACTCCTCCTAATTGTGATGAAGTTTGGGGTATGATGTGTGAAGGTGATATAGACGAAATATATAATTTTCAAAGTATAAATCTAAAAATGCCAATAGCTATATCAATTATGTCAGCAATATTAATAGTAATAAATTTCATAACAACAAGATTTGCACCAGAGATGAGTATATTAACATCTGTAGGAATGTGGTTTATACTATCTATATTCACTTTAGTAATATCTAAAAAAATGGTTTCATTACCTTTAAGCAGGACGATAAATATATTACAAGACATTGCAGAAGGAGAAGGAAATTTAACAAAAAGAGTTAGAAAAATGTCATCAGATGAAATTGGAGAATTATCAAGATGGTTTAATAAATTTATAAATAATCAAATGAGTATGCTATATAGAGTGAAAAAATCAGCAAGAACTACAAAGAAATCAGTAAATATAGTTTTAAGTATAACAAATGAAGTTAAAAAAGGAATGGGAATAATAGAAAATACAGTTGTAAATTTATTAGAAAATTCTAAAGAGCAAAATTTGATATTTCAAGATACAAAAAATAAATTTTCAGAGATTACAGCATCAATTCAAGAAATGGACAGCCTTATTCTAGAAGTTTCAGGAATAATTAAAGGTACTAATGAAAATTCATTAGTAGCACAAAATGTATCAAACGAAGTTTTAAATAATATGAAGGATTTAGAAAGTACAATTAGCAGAGCAGTAGAGTCTATTAGTACTTTGCAAGGATATTCAAATGAAATAAGTGAAGTTATTAATGTAATAAGTAATATAAGTAAGCAAACTCAACTTTTAGCACTTAATGCATCAATTGAAGCAGCAAGAGCTGGTGAGAGTGGAAGAGGATTCACAGTTGTTGCAGATGAGATATCTAAATTAGCATTGGAAACAGGCGAGGCAACTAAATCAATAAGTAATGTTATTAAGCAAGTTCAAGAACAAACACAAGCTACCTTTGAATATGCAGAGGAAATAAATAGTAAAGTAAGTACGTCAACAGGAAGTGTGAAAAGTTCCATGCAATCATTTGAACAAATTAATGGTGATGTAAGTATAATTGCTGAATCTATGCAATCTATTGCGAAAATAACTTCGACACAAAGTGTAAATGTTGGAGATGTAATGAATAATGTAAGTAGCATGGCTGATAAGGTAGAACAATCAACTGAAACTAGTTCAAGTAAGAGTGAAGAATCATTGGCAATGGTTAAAAAGATACTAGGAGAAATAAGACAATTAAAGCAAGCTACTGAAGTTCTAGAATATTCATCAGATAACCTAAATGAAATGGTTGGGTCATTTAAATTAAAATAAAACACTATATATGTTATATTATCTAATTGAAATAAAGAGTACTCTATTGTAACTAAAAGAGTATTCTTTATTTTTAGTTTAGATACACACCTTAGTGTAGTAAATACTGAATATAATACAATTTAGAATGTGTATTTATCCATAGAATGAGGGGGATATGTGGATAAGCTTTAAGTTAAAAAGTGTATTTGTGGATTATATTTTGGTATTTTATGAATTATCCTATTATTTGTAAAAATAATAAAAATGTATTATAATCTACTTTAGTTTCAAGTGAAACTATATGAGTTGTAATTAAGTTAAGCTTGATATTGTTTTACAATCTTTAAATATAGATAAGGTTTTATAATTTATATAAGGATTTTATAGTGTATAGAAAGGATAAAGTTTATGGAGAAGATAGACAATCAAATACATAAAAAAAGATGGATAATATTACTTACTACTGTACTTCTAACATTTATGGCTACTCTTGATGGCAGTATAGTAAATGTAGCGTTGCCTGTTATGGCACAAAGACTTTCAGTAAGTATGGCGTCTATAGAATGGGTAGTTACTAGTTATTTAATAGTTATTGTAGGAACCATTCTTACATTTGGAAGATTAGCTGATATTATAGGAAAGACCACAGTTTTTAAATTAGGTATTATAATTTTTACAATTGGTTCACTTGCTTGTGGATTATCTAATTCATTAATAATGTTAGTTTTTTCAAGGGGATTACAAGCTATAGGTGCTGCAGGCACTATGTCTACAAGTCATGGAATTATAACTTATGTATTCCCAAATAATGAAAGAGGAAGGGCACTTGGGTTAAATGGTACATTCGTAGCACTTGGTTCAATGATAGGGCCCCCAATAGGTGGAGTTATTGTATCAATTTTTAGCTGGCAATACATTTTTTTAGTAAATGTACCTATAGGAATTTTAGCTCTTATTCTTGCAATGAAAACACTACCTAAAAGCGGTAATAATACAAATGAAAAATTAGATATAAAGGGAGCAGTTTTATTTGGATTAACTATGGTATTACTGTTTGGATCATTAACTTTTGGTAAGGAGATTGAATTTAACAACAAAATTATCATTATGTGCTTAATTATTTCACTTGTATTATTTATGTTATTTATAAAGGTTGAAAAAGGAATGAGTCAGCCCTTATTAAAACTTGAAATATTTAATAATTCACTATTTTCACTTAGCGTATTTTGTGCATTTATTTCATTTGTAGCAATGAGTTGCTCAAATATAATACTGCCATTCTACTTACAATATGTAATGAAAATGACTCCATCATCTGCAGGTGCAATAATGATGGTATCACCAATAATATTATCAGTTGTTTCACCAATGAGTGGGTACATATCAGATAGAGTAGGTTCAGAAGTTCTAACATTCCTAGGACTTATAGGAACTAGTTTAGGATTATTTTTAATATCAACTTTAACTCAATATTCCCATTTGGGCCTTCTAATTGCATTTATAGCTATAATGACAATAGGAAATGGAATGTTCCAATCACCTAATAATTCATTAGTTATGTCTACTGTAGATAAAGATAAGTTGGGGATTGCAGGAAGTATAAATGCTTTAGTAAGGAACCTAGGAATGGTTTTTGGAATATCATTATCGACAACGCTTCTATATAGTCTTATGAGTAAAAAAACAGGATACCATATTACAGGATATATAGAAGGAAGAGATGATGTTTTTGTATATGGAATGCAATATGTATATGTATCTGCAGCATTTATATGTGCTATAGGAGCTATTCTAACTGCATATAGATTATACCGAGTCAAGTCTAAAGTAAAATCTAAAGAAAAAATTAAAGAGGCAATATAATCAATGAGAACTGTAGTTAAAATAAAAAGTCTTAGCTACAGTTTTTATTTTTAGTTATAATATACTATAGAATTAAATAATTAAAGGAGAAAATAATGAATATTACTATAATAACTGTTGGTAAAATAAAGGAAAAATATTTAAAAGATGCTATAGACGAATATTCTAAAAGGTTAAGCCGATATTGCAAATTAGATATAATAGAAATTCCAGATGAAAAGACACCAGACAATGCTTCAGAAAAAGAAGAAGAAGCAATTAAAGAAAAAGAAGGCCAAGGAATATTAAGTAAAATTAAAGATAATATGTTTGTAATAGCTATGGATTTAGCCGGTAAACAATTAACTTCACAAGAATTCTCAGATTATATACATAATTTAGGGGTAGTAGGTAGTTCTAACATAGCATTTATAATAGGTGGAAGTTTAGGAATATCAAAAAGTATTTTAGCTAGAGCAAATTATAAACTGTGCTTCTCAAAGATGACATTTCCACATCAACTTTTCAGGGTGATGCTGTTGGAGCAGATTTATAGAGGGTTTAGGATAATGAAGGGTGAACCATATCATAAGTGAATGATAAATTTACTGAAATTGGATATTGAAATTAATAAAATCTTATTGCCATATATCATGAAACTCACAACAATATTAAATAAAAGTATTGTTGTGAGTTTATTTATTTTAGTAGTTAAATATTTAAGAAAAGTGTTGCGTTTTAATACAGCATATTATAAACTAATATTAGTTATGCTGTATTTGGAGATGAAATATGAATAATGTAGATGTAATAAAAGATAAGAATGATATAGAGAAAATTAAAAAGTCGCTTATAAAGGGTGAGTATAGAAATTATCTCATGTTCATCATTGGGATAAATAGTGGGCTAAGGATAACTCAAATACTCTCATTAAAATTTTCGGATTTAATAGATGAGCAAAATAATATACTAGATAAGATAAGTTTTAAAAGTATTGATTACCCGATAAATGATTGTATAAAGCAAGCAATTGAATGTTATGTAAAGTACAAAAATTTCAATTACTGTAGGAATTCATTTATATTTAAAAGTAAAAAAGGTGATAATCCTATAGAAAGAACGCAGGCATATAGAATATTGAGAAATGCGTGTAAAGATGCAGAAATAAATATAAATTTAGGTACTCATACATTAAGAAAAACTTTTGGATACCATTTTTATATGGAATATAAGGACTTGAAATATTTACAAAAATTGTTCAATCATACATCTATAAATATGACTATGAATTACATAGGAATTGAAGAAAAAGATAAAAAAATAAAATACAGTTCATTTAAATTATAACTTATAAGGATAGGTGAATTTTATGTTAAACGTAATAGATTTGTTTTGTGGATGCGGAGGGCTAAGTCTTGGATTTAAGCTAGCAGGCTACAATATAATCGGAGGCGTAGATGTAAATAAAGAAGCTATTGAAACATTTAACGCTAATTTTCCTAATGGAAAAGGAATATGTTTTGATTTATTAGCAATGGATAGTAGCCATATAGTTGAAACTTTTGGAGACTTAAAAAATATCGATGTAATTATTGGTGGACCACCATGTCAAGGGTTTTCATCAGCTAATAGATATAAAAGAGAGGAGGATGATGAAAGAAATAAATTATTCTTCGAATTTGTTAAGTTTGTAGATTTGGCAAAGCCAAAAGCAATAGTTATTGAGAATGTTAGAGGGATAGTAACAAGTAATAATGGATATGCGAAAGATAGAATTTATGAAATATTTGAGGAAAGAGGATATAAAGTTAATCATCAAATTTTAGATGCGTCTATGTATGGAGTTCCACAAAAAAGATTAAGAAATTTCTTTGTTGCTACAAAGAATGTGAAATTTGATTTTGAATTATTAAAGAAAAAACAAGAAATTGTTACTGTAAAAGAGGCAATAGGTGAGTTATATAATTTTGATAAAACTGAGAAAAATGATTTTTATAAAATTAAAACAGTGCCAAAAACAGAATATCAAAAATATTTAAGAAACAAAGAGAATATAATTTATAACCATGAAATAAAATATCCAGCTGAAATTGTTCAAAAGAGAATTTCATATGTTCCACAAGGAGGAAACTGGATGGATATTCCTGAAATCCTATTTGAAAATAATAGAAGTAATAGGCATTCATCGGCATTTAAAAGATTAAATGAAAAAGATACTTCTGTAACTATAGATACTGGCAATGCTCATAGTAATTATTTTCATCCTTTATATAATAGAATTCCAACAGTTAGAGAAGCAGCAAGGATACAGTCATTTAATGATGAGTTTATATTTAAAGGATCTAGAACAGCTCAATATAGACAAGTGGGAAATGCAGTTCCACCATTATTATCAAAGGCAATAGCAGATGCACTAAAGGAGGTACTACAGAATGAATAAGCCAAAGATATTAGATTTATTTTGTGGATGCGGAGGACTAAGTTTGGGATTTGAAAATGCTGGATTTGAAGTTGCTTTAGCATTAGATATATGGAATGATGCAGTTGAAACATATAATAAGAATCATTTTAAGCCAGTTGCATTATGTAAAGATATTCATGAGTTAGACAATAGTTATCTTAAAAATTTTGCTGAAGAAAATAATATAGTAGGTGTAATTGGTGGACCACCATGTCAAGGATATAGTACTGTAGGAACAAGAGATGTAAATGATCCAAGAAATCATTTATATTTAGAATATTGTAGAGTGGTTGAATCAGTGAGACCAAGATTTTTTGTAATAGAAAATGTTAAAGGATTATTAACCTTAAACAATGGCATGTTTAAGGATGATATAATAGATAGATTTAGTAAATTAGGATATAAAATTTCTTTTAAGGTTTTGAATGCTTCAGATTATGGAGTGCCTCAAAATAGACAAAGAGTATTTTTTGTTGGACTTAAAGACGAAGAATTTGAATTTCCAATGGAAAAAGAATTTAAAGTTTCAACTTCCGAAGCAATAAATGATTTACCATCGTTAGAATTAACAGAAGAAGATTTTGAAATATATTCATATAAAAATGACGAAATTAGTGAATATCAAAAATTAATGAGAAAAGGTAGTAATATGATTTATAATCATAATAGTACAAAACATACAGAACAAACAAAAAATATTATCTCAATGATTAACGATGGTGGAAAAATATCTGATTTACCAAAAGAATATTGGGGAGTAAGGAAATATAACAAGGCGTTTCAAAGAATGAATAGTAATGAACCTTCACATACAATTGATACAGGACATAGAAATTATTTTCATTATAAAGAAAATAGGGTACCATCAGTTAGAGAATGTGCAAGAATACAATCATTCCCAGATAAATTTGTTTTTGGTGGTTCAAAAACAAGCCAGTATAAGCAGGTTGGAAATGCAGTACCACCATTATTAGCACAAGAAATAGCTACACAAATAAAAAAATATATAAATAAAAATAAAGCGAAGTAAAGTAACTTTGCTTTATTTTTTTTATAATATATAATTATTACATAGCTGAAAAAGGGGGATTGTTATGAAGTTAAGGTTAGAAGGGTGCTCAAATGCAGGATTTAGTTTAACAGAAGTCAGAAAAGAGCAGATATTAGAACTATCAGAATGGGTTAATAATAATATTCTAAATAATGATATGACATATAAACAAATACAGAACGAAATAGAAAAAGAGTGTATACATTTAGATGGTTCAAAAGTAAGAATGTTAGTGCCATTTTTAAGAAAAATGGGATATGTTAAAAATGATGGATTTGAACAAAAAAATTCTTTCATAATACTAAAAGATTTTTTTTCTGAAGAAGGAAAGTGTTTTATTGAATATTTAAAATTAGAGAAAAAAATTGTACTAATGGAAAGAAAAGATATAAATAAAAAGATAGAAGAAGTAAATGAGTTATTTAATATTATGAATATGATAAATTTAGTATCTAATGGTGAAGAGATATACATAGAAACTTTACAATTTCTTAAGAAGTATAGAACAATGGATAAAAACGAATTTTTTTTTATGACAACATTAAAAGGTAAATATGAAGGGGAACAGTATAGACAGATGCTAGATAAGGCTATTAGAAAATACAGAGATAAAGCATTTAAAAGAATAGAGATAGTAAAACATCAGAATGCTTATAATTATGTAAAAAGTTTTTTAATCGAGGCTAATTTGGTGATACAAGAAGATAATTTGTTAAAGCTAAGTAAAAAGTATTTAACTATATTAGATACTATAGTATAAGGAGTAATTATTATGAGTTCAAATGAAAATAATTTAAATAATGCAAAAGAAACAGTGAAAAATGAGGTGTGTAATCAATTAGATATTGTAAAAAATATGCTAGAAGGAACAAGTGACAGTGAAGTAAGAGAATGGTCTGGAAAAGTAGATAAACCTCATAATAGGATAGTATTTGGAGCTCCTGGAACAGGAAAGAGTCATAGAATAAATATTGATATCAAAGAAAATAATCTAAGCAAGTTATTTAAAAGGGTGACATTTCATCCCAATTATACATATTCCCAATTTGTAGGTTCATACAAACCTATAAGTAAAATTATAAATGAGAGTGGTAGTGAAAAAGAAGTAATATCATATGAATTTGTAGCTGGACCATTTTTAACTGTATTAATAGAAGCATTGAAAGATGAAAATTCAGGAGTTCCTCATTTATTGGTTATTGAAGAAATCAATAGAGCAAATCCAGCGGCGGTTTTCGGGGATATATTTCAATTACTGGATAGGAATTATGAAGGAAGAAGTAGCTATACAATAAATATGTCTGATGAAATGAGAAAATATGTATGTGATAAATTGAATAAAAAATTAGATGAATTATATATACCGAATAATATGTATATATGGTCAACAATGAATAGTGCAGACCAAGGTGTATATCCTATGGATTCTGCATTTAAAAGAAGATGGTCTTTTGAGTATATAGGAATTGATGAAAATCAGGAACAGTTAAAAGGCAAAAGTTATGAATTCATTCAATTAAGAAATGAAAATGGCGATTACACAACTTATGAATGGAACAAAGTAAGAACAACAATTAATGAAAAACTTAAAAAGGGCAAAGTTAATGAGGACAAACTCTTAGGTCCATTTTTCTTAAGTGAATCAGAATTATTAAAGAGTAATGAAAATAATGAGCAGTTTGATAATATTTTTAAAAGTAAAGTTTTAATGTATCTGTATGAAGATATACTAAAACATAAAAAAATTGATTTTTTTATAGGGGAAATACAAACTTTATCAGATATAATGGGAGCATATGATAAAGGAAAAATTTTTAATTTTGAAATAGAAAAAGCTTCTGAGTTAACATATGAAAAAAGAGAAGAAGATAGTATAGAGAATACAAGGGTTGCAGAAGAACAAAGTCCTTTTGAATCAGAGGAGTAGTTGAATAATGATAATATTAAAAGAACTAGAGTCATATTCTGAAAGCAAATTGATGAAGGAATTCAATAGTGATAGTAATGACTTAAAAGAAATTCTTAAAATATTAGATGATAAGAAAATAACAAAGGTAAATTTAAAAAATGAAATACAATTTTGTTATGTTGGAATAGCTATAGTTAAAGATAAACCTATATTTGTTTTACCTAAGTATGTAAATTGCAATAACGAACAGGAAGAAAAACTAGAATTAAAAAATATAATTAAATTACTGAATGAATTTAGCGAAAGAGAAAAGTTAGATATAAGTGATGTAGAAAATATAGCTTTTGAACAAGAGACTTTAGAAAATAACTTAATATCCATAACCAGTTATTTATTAGATGATTATATCGAAAATGGAATATATCAAAATGAAATAGATTCAACTGAATTTAATGGTGATGGAGATATAAATTGGGATAAAACTATAGATCAAATACATCCAATTGTCATAAATAAACAGTGGTTTTATGCAGATTTAATAACAAATAGAATAATTATAGACAATGATAGATTTATTACTATGTTGCACGGTAAGGTAATAAATGAATGCATGGAATTTTTAAATAATACTGGGTTAAATGAATTTTTAAATTATGAAATAGAGGTTATCGAAAATACCATTGAGGATTTGGAAGATATAGATAGAATCGAAAGTGAAATTGATAAAGAAGTCAGCATCCAATTTAATGATAGAAAAAGAAGAGTTTTATATTCAATTAAATCATATTTAGATAAAAAAACTGGGACAAGTGATAGCAAGTTATTATTATATGGAACCAGAAATTTCAAATGGATATGGGAAGTGATATGTGGTTATGTATTTGATAATGAGTTTATAAGGCAAGGTAGTTTAAGTAAATATGAAGTATATGGAATTGAGTCACCTAAATGGTATATTGATAATAAAAATAGTATAGAGATTAATGATAAAAATGATATTGAAATGCAAAAAAATAGATTAACTCCAGATATATTGAAGTTAGTAACTAATGACCAGTTAAGATGTCTATTAATATTAGATGCAAAATACTACAATATAAGACTAAATGGTAACAGGTTGCAGGGTAATCCTGGAGTTGAAGACATAACAAAACAGTATTTATATCATTCAGCATTAACAAAATATATTAATGATAATAAAATAAATCAAGTAATAAATGCATTTTTATTTCCAACACAAAATAATACCCATGTACAAGGAGAAGTTAATTTAGATTTTATGCGAATGTATTCTAACATAGACATTAAATTGATTCAACTTAATGTAAATGAAGTTATTAGAATGTATTGCAATAATAAAAAATATAAACTTGAAGAATTTATATTAATGGTAAGCAGTTGGCACAGAGTAGAAAATAATAAGCGTATTTAATTTTGATTATAAATATATATATGTTGCAAATTGGTTTCTACATTCGGATGCATAGCCTGTCTATTGTCTGAGTAGGAACCATATTTATGTTTCTTATAAACTTTTCAATTGAATTTCTAACTTGTGGTAAAGAATGATAAAATACATTGTTAATA
>NZ_JAJFUC010000022.1 GCF_021372645.1 Clostridium sp.
TTGGTCAGGAAGTTTACCTAAATGCTGCTATAATAAGAATTGTAAATAAAATAAGATAAGGAGTTCGCTTAACTGCGAGCTCCATTTTACTATACATTGAAATATCTATATTTTAAATACGCTATTTTCTGAAGCGCTTACATTATTTATGGAATTTATATGTTGTTTAGCTAATTTTCTTTCACTTGTTCTATAACGTGATATTGTAGCATCAATGATAATATCATTTAAAACATCATATAGGGCTGATGCCGACGCAAGAGCAGTTTTAGTTGTTGATTGATTTTTACTTGTCCCAAAGTACTCAATATTTTCGGATGTATCGGGTACTTGTAAAGTTGTTCCATCAACAGCAAAAACATTGAATTCATGCCATTTTTTTAGATTTACTTTAGAGCTGTAGTAAGAGTCAACAAATAGTCTGCAAAGCTCTTTAAAAGCTTCAGATGAAATATTCTGTCTCGCTTTTGAAAATGCTTGTTTTGATATATCAGGAAACTCTAAATAAGAATTTTCACCGATAAAATTATGTATTTCAGAAGAAAGTGATTTTCGAAGTGCAGAGCAAATGAAATAAACAGCATTAGAAAAGGATAATTTTCTATTTCTTGAAAATGAGTTGCCTATTCTATATGATTCTTTATACTCTTCAGACCTTATGAGAGTATTAGTTTGCTTTAAAATAAGTAATAAAATTTTAATATGATTCATTAAGAGACCTCCCAATAAATGTATATTCACTAGGAGGATGCAAGTTTTTCTTCTATTGTCAAGTGTTTTTTTGAAAATTCTCTTTTTTTACTTATTTCTTAAGTTGACGACATTGTACGTACGGTGGTGTGAGAGGTCGGAAAACAAAATAATTGTTTTTCTCCTACTCGATTGTCAGATTTTCCAATAGAATTACGAATTATATTAATGGACATTCTAATTGTATATTTTAAATACAATTCGATAGACCAGATTTCCGAACACTTTTTTGTATATTGGCATAGGAATTCCTGAAGCATATCTCATACCGACATACTGTTTCCTAAAAACTCCGTCTTGTGTTTCATATTCTGTTCCAGGTGCATATTCCTCACACATGCCTTGAAATAAGTTAAAAGGAATCAAAATTCCAATTATTAGAAAACGAAGTTTTCTTGATTTTAAATCCATATAAAACTTCTTCGAAATTTTATAAGCCTTTTTTATATGCTTTTCTGATGGGTTATAGTCATTCCAGCTCAATGCAACAATTGGTAATTGGGAGTATTTATTAAATCCTCATCCTTGTAGAGTATTGGCAAGAGATTACGTAACGCTGTTTGCAGAAGCACCACCTGTAGTTGAAATAATTAAATTCTATTAGAACATATTAACACAAAGGGGTGAAAGGTATGGTATTAATTACACAAACTATTAAATTAGAATTAATAACGCAAGAAAAGAAATGAAGTCAAATATATAATGATCTTAGTGCATGTACTAGAAAATTAATGAATAAGACTATAAGTCTTGGGTGGGAATACTCAGATATGAGTAGTAAATATAATTTTAAAGAAAAAGGCATTAAACAACTTATGAAAAATACTACTGGTAGTAGTGGTGTTGGAAATCTTGCATATAAAATATTAGTTGAAGAAGGGAAAGAAAATAATTGCTTATATAGTTCTAATGCATCTCAAAGTATAAAACTAGCAGGTGATAAATGGGAGGAATTTGCTCCATACATAGAAAAAGGTGAGAAGTCAATTCCAAGCTATAGAAATAATATCCCTTTAGAAGTTGCTAGTAATACTATTGAACTTCGATATGACGACAAATTTAAAAAATATTATTTTAATATTAAATTGCTCAAACCAGAGTATAAAGAGGAACTTAGCTTAGAGTCAACTTCAATTTTATTTAAGATAAGAAAAATTGATAGAGCAAGAGAAAATATTTTATATAACTTAAATAATAGAATTTATAAACTATGTGGATCTAAACTCCAAAAGCAAAAGGGGAAATATATGTTACTGCTAACATATAATTTGGAAGTACAACAAAGAAACCTTAAAGCTGAAAATATACTTGGAATTGATATGGGAGTAGTTAATGCAGCAGTAGTAGCTGTTAACAATTCCTACAATAGATACTTCATAGGTGGTTCAGAAATAGCAGAATATAAAGCTAGAATTGAAAGTAGGAAAAAAGATATTCAAAGACAAAGTAAATTTTGTGGAGATGGTAGAAGAGGACATGGGTATAAAGCTAAAATGAAACCTTTAGAGCATATACGAAATAGGGAAAGTAACTTTAATGCTACTACCAATCACAAATATGCTAAAGCAATTGTTAATTGGGCATTAAAACATGAGTGTGCTACCATTCAAGTAGAGGACCTTTCAGGAATCAAGGGAGATAAGACAGAAAAATTTCTAAAAGCCTGGACATATTATGACTTACAAAACAAAATAGAGCAGAAAGTAAAGAAGTATGGCATAGTAGTCAGGAAAATTAATCCTAAATTTACTAGTCAAAGATGTAGCAGATGTGGTTATATTCATAAAGATAATAGAAAAATCCAAGCTGAATTTCATTGTCTCAACTGTGATTTAAAAATTAATGCTGATTATAATGCCGCACTTAATATAGCAACTGATAATATAGAAGATATAATAAGAATTCAAGACAAAATACAAAGTTTATATAAAGAAAATTATTTGACCAAATTTCCAATGAAACAATGTGATAACCTGCCACTTATTACTGAAGTAAAAAATTACTTCAAGCTTCATTATGATAAAAAGGTTGCAAAGAATAAGGGGAAATCAGTAGAGAAAATAATAGAGAAAATAGAAAAGTGTGAAGAAAAGATGAAATCACTATTGTAGAAAATATTTTGTTATATTCAACAATTTTATTAAATATAATTAATATAGAAGTATGGGTTTATTAGTTTTTCCCAAAACCTGTGTCATCGGGTCAGAGTCTTCGGATCTCGGTAAAAACTGTAGGGTTAAATTCCCTACTCAATCCTGAAAAATAAAAACAATTATAAGCAATTTTTTAAAAATATCATTACAATCCTTATGGTGTATAGGTTATAAGTATGTTATTTGTTGATTTATGTAAAGAAAAATTAATAATTTAGTTAAGTCTTCATGCATTTTAAACCTGTCTAGGTTATAGAGGAAATGAGTAAAACACTAAGATTATTTGCATTAATACGTAAAAGTGATACTTTTTATAAAAGAAGGATTGAAACTAAGAAAGATCCAAGCATGGGTGATAACACTTATATTGTAAAGTGATACTTCTGATAAAAGAAGGATTGAAGCTAGGAAAAGAAACGACAGTAAAACAGTATGAAGTTTGTAAAAGTGATATTTATAAATAAAATAAGAGTTGAAAAGAGTGTATATTGATACAAAGTCAATAGCTGAGCACGTTCACCACAAATATTTTCCAACGATATTCAATATATTAAATAAATATAATAATATCAACGTTTTTTATCGTGTATGTTATCGATGGTAAAATTGCACATAGACTGTTGAAAAAGATTGTTTAGTAATTGTATAATATAAATAATTAAATAAGGAATGGAACGAATTAATAAACAATACTTCTAATAATTCTCAAATATCCTATTTATCTAGTTATGAATTGAATTGTAGAATTTGACATGGGGTAAAGGCATGGAATTTAAAAACGTGTATATTATAAATTGCGTGGAAGAAACAATACCTCATGCATCAAGTATAAAAGAAAATATAGAAGAGGAAAGAAGATTGTTTTATGTTGGTATAACAAGAGCAATAGACGACTATATTTATTTTTTCTCCAAGAAATAGGAAAGGGCAATTTAAGGATGTTTCAAGATTTATTGTTGAAGGAAAATTAAATGATATTCCAGTGGATACCTATGACTATGAAGTTGGAAGTAAGGTAGTTCATAAGAACTTTGGTATAGGGGAAATAGAAGAATTTGATGAAAAGGATAAAGATAAGATTAAATTGAAGTTTGAAGATGGTATTTTTAGGAGTTTTTCTTTGAAGGTTTTGATTGATAATAATTTGATTGAAAAGATGTAGTAGATAGGTAATAACTATTTAGAACAAGCATACGTACTATACCCTATTAAGTAAAAAATCGGCATAGGGGATGGTATTAATTTATGGCAAAATTAAAATTAAAAACACTCAAAATTAACAACAATTGTAATAAAACAATTGCAGAAATTCATGGTGAATATATGGATTATTGTAAAGCTATAGGGCAAAGAGATGGAACATTAGAAAGCAAAAGTGCATTTTATAAATATGAGTTTCCAAAGATAGTTAATGTAGAAGGTAGTATTAATTAATTTACAAAGCAGTTGATAGAAAAACATATTAATAACATTATTGATAAAGGATATAAAGGTAATTATTATCAAACTTTTGTAACTGGATGCAGGTCGGAAACTCTATTGAATTTGAGGGTTAAAGATGTTAATTTTGAAACTGATAGTATTTTGTTTAGACATATGAATATAACCCTTTAGATGTAACAAGCAAGAAGAATAGAAAAATGAAATTTGATAGGAAATAGTATCTATAATATTAAGGACATATACAAAGAGTATGTGTCTTTTCTATTTATTAGATTATAACCGAAAAAGTGCATAGTAAATTAGAAAATATCATTCGAACCGTAAGCGCTTCAGAAAATAGCGTATTTAAAATATAGATATTTCAATGTATAGTAAAATGGAGCTCGCAGTTAAGCGAACTCCTTATCTTATTTTATTTACAATTCTTATTATAGCAGCATTTAGGTAAACTTCCTGACCAA
>NZ_JAJFUC010000026.1 GCF_021372645.1 Clostridium sp.
TCTGCCAAAGAAAGTTGTTTATATGTTATCATATGTATATAACTCCTTTCTGAGGTATATGGTGGTTTTGTTTTTAGGCAATTCAATTTTACCATAAATCAGTGAGGAGTTATTTTATTCTGTTAAAAAAATATCCCGCATTTATGCGGGTTTCGGCGTTTCGCAAACGCCTATGTACCTTAGGATAAGAAAGGATTGAGTATGTATGGAAATAGGCAGAGTAAGAAGAGGGAGTATAACATCTGAAAGAAAAATTGTTTCTGAAAAGAAAGATTTTTCTCAAAGTTTTAGTCAAGAAAGACATAAAAAATCAGAAGAACAACTCAATAAGATGATAGATGATATAAAAAAAAGAGGCAGCAAGCTTATAACGACTAAGACTTATGTTGATGTAGTTATGTACAAAAAAATGATAAAAGAGTATTTGGAGTCGATACTAAAATTTATGTATGAAACAAAAAAGGACATAAGTTTTTGGCAAACTCAATATTTCATAACTGTTGACACTGTAGATAGTAAACTTGAAGAATTAACTAAAGCGTTACTTTCAGATGAAAAAGATAATATAAATATTGCATCAACAATAGATGAAATACAAGGAATGATTGTAGATATATATAGATAGTATAGAAGGAGAATAAAAAATGAAAAAGAAATTGTCATTATTTTTAGTTATAGTATTATCATTGTTAACATTTGTAGGCTGTGGGAATAATAAATCAACTCAAAGTGAAACTACAAAGAATACAACAGAAATTAAAGAAATTAGTTTTATAGCACCAGATGGACTTCCAGCTATAGCAGTGGCTAAGCTTATAAAGGAAAAACCAGAGGTTAAAGCAGGATATAATATTAATTATACAATAGAGAAAAATTCAGAAAGTTTAGGTACAAGTGTTATGAAGAACGAGCCCGATATAGCAATAGTACCTTCAAATTTAGCAGCTACCGTATTTAATAAAAATAAAGAATATAAGATAGCAGGAACTGTTGGCTTTGGGTCTTTTTATATAGGTTCAACTAATGAAAATGCAACCTTTGAGGACTTAAAAGGAAAAGAAGTTTATAACATAGGTAAGGGTTTAACACCTGATATAATTGCAAAAACAATACTTAAAGATAAAGGTATTGATGTAGATAAAGATATTAATTTTAGTTATGTGGATGGAGTAAATGAGCTTGCACCAATAATTTTATCAGGAAAGACACAATATGCAGTAATACCAGAACCAGCATTATCTACGGTTCAAAGCAAAAATGAAAAATTTAAAGTTATATTAAATTTAAATGAAGAGTGGAAAAAAATAAATAATTCAGAATATGGATATCCACAAGCAACAATTATAATTAAGAAGGATTTATGTGAAAATCATAAGGAATTTGTAAAAGAATTTTTAAAGCAAGTTAAGGCAGGAACTGAGTGGGCATATAG
Organism: Clostridium sp.; assembly: GCF_021372645.1. Classification (GTDB taxonomy): domain Bacteria; phylum Bacillota; class Clostridia; order Clostridiales; family Clostridiaceae; genus Clostridium. The sequence continues at coordinate 1,433 of NZ_JAJFUC010000026.1, forward strand.
TGATAAGGAAACTTTAGGAACTTATTGTGAAGAAATAGGAATTTCTGCTAAAAAACCAATAATAATAAAATCTCTTGAGAAATCAAATATAAAATATGTAGATATTAAGGACTCTTATAAAGACTATAATACTTATTTTGAAAAATTAAATACATTTGATCCAAAGACAATAGGAGGAAGTATACCAAATGATGAAATATTCATGGAAAAGTAAATTATATACTTTGATATCATGTTTATTTTTCATAGGGTTATGGCAGGCGCTTGCAGTAATAACAAACAACGATATATATATACCACGAATACAGCAAGTAATTGAAGCTATTAAAAATATCTTTATGGAACAAAACTTTTGGAAAGTTATTTTAAGCAGTTTTTATAGGACTATGCTTAGCTATATATTAGCTTTAGTTTTTTCAATGATTTTAGGGGTACTAAGTGTGGTATACCCCTTTTTTCAATATTTAATGCAACCTATAAATTCATTTGCTAAAACAATTCCAACTATGGTTCTTGTTGTTCTTTTATTAGTGTGGTTTGATAAAGATATAACTCCCTTTGCAGTTGGATTTGCTATAATTTTTCCAATACTTTATGAAGGTGTAAGAAATGGTCTTATGCAAATAGATAAAAAAATAATTGATATGACAAAAATATATGAAGTTAGCTTAAAAGATAAGATTAGAAAAATTTATTTGCCAGTCATGAAATTTTATTTTATGAGTATTTTTGTATCAACATTGTCACTAACTTTTAAGGTAGTAATTACAGGCGAAGTATATGGTCAACCTAAATTTGGAATAGGATCTCAAATACAATTGGAAAAAGTAAATTTTAATGTATCTGGAATTTTCGCATGGATTGTAATTATTGTTTTTATATCGCTATTTTTAGAAATAATAAATAAGTTATTGAAGAAAAAAATATATAGGTGGAATAAATGAACATAAGTATTAGAAACTTAAATAAATTCTATGGAAATGAAGAGATTTTTAAAAAATTTAATATAGAATTTTGTGATGAAAGTGTAAATTGCATAATAGGAAGATCTGGCTGTGGGAAAAGCACACTTCTAAATATTATAGCAGGGCTAACAGAAATACAAAATGGAGAAATTCAGGGAGTTTCCTTAAGTGAGATAAGCTATATATTTCAAGAAGATAGATTAATAGAATGGCTTACAGTTAAAGAAAATTTAGAGCTTGCATTAAAGAAATATTATGATAAGTTTGTTATAGATAAAAAAATTAATGAACTTTTAGAATTAGTAGGAATTTACAATATAAAGAATAAATATCCTAATGCATTAAGTGGTGGAATGAGACAAAGAGTAAATATAGCTAGGGCATTTGGAAAGCCATCAAAAGTAATTCTGATGGATGAACCCTTTAAATCTTTAGATTATAAATTGAAGTATATTATAATAGATGAGTTTAAAAATTTACTAACTAAAGAAAAAAGAATGGTAATATTAGTTACGCATGATTTAGATGAAGCAATATATTTCCAGGGAAATATAATAGTATTTAACAATAAACCAGTTGAAATAGCAGGAATATTTAATACGGATTTAAATAATTGTAAAGATAAAATATTAAAAATAATTTAGATATATATGTTGCAATTCACAATGCATAATTCACGATTATGGTTGAAATTCTTACAGCATTTCTTAAATTTAAAATGAAGAATTATTTTTGCAATATATATAATAGCAGCATAAGTTTGGTAAAAGTATAAAAATTATAGGTTGTACTTAATTGCGGTTTGTTTATATTTTAGAGTAAAGATTAACTATAATATTTCTAATTATATATACATATTTTGCTTCCAACTAAAATAAACAAAAAACTTGCAAGTATAAAACTTGAGACACTTAAGATTTTTTTATTTGCATTTAATAAATTTATACCTAGTAATGTATCGCAAAAACCTAAACAAATAAAAATTAATGGAAAGAAATAATTAGGATCAGATTTACTTATTATTATGTTGAATGAGAATAATGGTAAGAGTACTGCTAGACTTAAATTAGTAATATAAAATAACTTTTTCATAAAATTGTTCACCACCTTACATTTTGGAAATTATGTATTATAGTAAAGTATACACAAGCTATGTAAGTTTTATTCATATAAAAATTATATTAGGAAAGATACAAATTATAATACACCATAAAAGAAATAGATTCACTTATATTATAGATAGCAATAGTGAATTAAAAACATCTACTGCTTCTAAAATTACTAGAAATATTAACTATCCTCTTTCGCTTATTGGTGATGGAGGATAATTTAAGTGAAAAATAATATATAAAGAAAGGGAAGTTTAAATGATAAAAAAGTTTATTTCGTTTTATAAACCATACAAAGTTCTGTTTACATTAGATTTAATTGTTGCATTCATAGCATCTTTATGTGATTTGGTATACCCAATGATGACAAGAGATCTTGTTAATGAGTCAATTCCTAATAAGGATATTAGAATGATTGGAGTATTTGGTATTGTATTGCTTATAATTTTTATTTTAAAAGCAGCATGTGGATACTTTATGCAGTATTGGGGACATGTTGTTGGCGTGAGAATGCAAGGAGATATGAGGAGGTATATATTTAAGCATCTTCAAAAATTGCCAAATAGTTTTTTTGATAATAATAAAACTGGAGATATAATGTCTAGAATTATAAATGACTTAATGGATATTTCAGAACTTGCTCATCATGGGCCAGAAGATTTATTTATATCAATTGTTATGCTTATAGGGTCATTTATAATGCTGTGTACTATAAATGTTCTGCTTACATTATTAATTTTTGCATTTATACCTATTATAGTTTGGTTTACATTATATGAGAGAAAGAAAATGAATAAAGCCTTTCTTGATACTAAAGTTGAAACAGGTGCAGTAAATGCTAGTCTACAAAATAGTATTTCAGGAATAAAGATATCAAAAGCATTTGTAAGTCATAAATCAGAAGAAAAAAAATTTGAAAAAGGCAATGTAAAATTTATTAAAGCAAGAGAAAAAGCATATAAAGTAATGGCCGAATATTCTTCTGGCGCTGGACTAGGAATTGATATATTAAGTTATGTAGGGTTAATTGGTGGAGGTATATTTACATTTATTAGGATTATTAATATTGGGGACTTTATTGCTTATATGTTATTTATAAAAATATTTATTACGCCAATAAAGAAACTTATTGATTTTATGGAACAATTTCAAAATGGGATAACAGGTTTCCAAAGATATTTGGAAATAATGGGAGAAGATAAAGAAAAGGATAAAGAAAACGCAATTGAACTTGAAAATGTTAAGGGAGAAATAGAATTTAAAAATGTTGATTTTAGTTATGAAGAAAAAAATGTTTTAAAGGATATTTCAGTTAAAATAAATAAAGGAAAAATGTTAGCTTTAGTAGGTGCATCTGGTGGAGGTAAGACAACTTTTTGTAATCTTATTCCTAGATTTTATGAGGTAGATAGTGGGGATATTTTAATTGACAATAAAAGTATTTATGATGTTAAATTAGATTCGCTTAGAGAAAATATTGGAATAGTTCAACAAGAGGTATTTTTGTTCACAGGAACCATAAGAGATAATATATTATATGGAAAAGTAGATGCAACTGAGGAGGAATTATTACAAGCTGCTAGGATGGCTAATATACATGAATTTATAAATACCTTACCAGAAGGTTATGATACTTATATTGGTGAAAGAGGAGTAAAATTATCAGGAGGGCAAAAGCAACGTATTTCTATTGCAAGAGTTTTCCTTAAAAATCCGCCAATACTGATATTAGATGAAGCAACATCAGCTTTAGATAATGCAACCGAACGTATAATTCAAGAATCATTAGAAAAATTATGTTTAGGAAGAACAACTATAGTAGTAGCACATAGATTATCAACTATTAGAAATGCTGATGAAATTATTGTTCTTAGTAATACAGGAATAATAGAACAAGGAAGTCATGAAGAATTAATGGAAAAGCAAGGGGATTACAATAAACTACATAAATTAGCTCAAATATAAAAATGATGATTAATTAAAGTATAGAAAGAGGTTGTCCAAATACTAATTAAATTAGATTTTGGACAACCTTTATATTAATTATTAGATTTATTTCTTAAGGAATTAAGTAGATCAATTTTTTTTAATAAAGTAGAAGCATCTATTTCAACCGCCATAGCTTGACTTAATTTGTTATGCAATTCAGTTTCAGCAATACTTTTATTAGAATTAGTAGAATCATGGGAAAACTTTTCATTAAATTTTGCTTGAACTAATCTAGAGTTTTCTTCACTTTTTAACCGTTGCATATTCCCTAATTCATTAGAGAAGGTTTTTGAATCATCATCTGATGAAATGTGTGAAGTAGTACAGTGTAAAGTATCATCAAAAGAATCAGAAGGATTTTGCTTTTTACGAGGAGGAATAGGGGGATTAGTATAAGGTCTTTTTGTTATTCTATTATCAACAGTAGAACTATTTACACTATTTACAACATATTGACTGTCAGAAATTATTCTATTATCATACATACTTATCACTCCTTAATAATCACAAACTGATGGTTAAGATATTAAATCTAATATGTTATTTATATATTCGTTTACTTTAAACAAAAGTTTACAAAGTATCAAATAAATATTATTTATATATATGAATAATAAAATGGATTATGATAATAAAAAACTAAAAATTTAATTTTATTTAGTTGGGTATAAACTATATATTGCATATTGATTTTTTCGGAACTATATTTAATATAAGCAATATAAATAGGATAGAATCATTTGTTAGAAATGATTCTACCCTATTTTTTATTTATTAATTCATATTATTCTACTTCGTATATCCAACCTTCAGGAGCTTCAACATCACCAAGCTGAATTCCTATAAGTAAATCATATAATTTTTGAGTTGTAGGGCCTACTTCAGTCTCACTGTAAAATACATGTAAGTTATCTTTGTATTGAATTCCACCAACAGGAGTAATTACAGCAGCTGTACCACAAGCACCAGCTTCTTTAAATTGATCTAATTCATCAATAAATACTTCTCTTTCATAAACAGGCATATTTAAATAATGCTCTGCAATATAAAGAAGGGAACGCTTTGTTATACTAGGTAAAATAGATGGCGATGTAGGAGTAACAAACTCATCATTTTTAGTTATTCCAAAGAAATTTGCAGCACCTATTTCTTCAATTTTAGTATGAGTTGCTGGATCTAGGTAAATGCAATCAGCAAATCCCTTTTTAGCAGCTTCAGCATGAGCTTGTAGCGACGCAGCATAATTACCACCAACTTTATTACCACCAGTACCATGAGGAGCGGCTCTATCATATTGATCTGAAACTATATAATTACAAGGAGACACTCCATCTTTAAAGTAAGGACCAACTGGTATACAGAATATACCAAAAATATATTCTGGAGCAGGTTTAACACCTATATTATCTCCAACACCCATTAAAAATGGTCTAATATATAGAGTTGCACCACTTCCGTAAGGTGGAACATACTTTTCATTTGCTTTTACTACTTGCTTAACAGCATCAATAAATTTTTCTACAGGAATGTGTGGCATAAGAAGCTTGTCACAACTTTCATTCATACGCGCAGCATTTAAATCAGGTCTAAATAATTGAATTTTACCTTCTTTTGTTGTATATGCCTTAAGTCCTTCAAAACAACTTTGACCATAGTGAACAACAGTTGAAGCTTCACTTATATGAAGAATATTGTCTTCAGTAAGTTTTCCATCATCCCATTTTCCATCTTTCCAAACTGAAATATAACGAAGATCTGTTTTTATATAATCAAATCCTAATTTACCCCAGTCTATATCAGCTTTTTTCCCCATTTTCCATTCCTCCATATCTGTATATAGGTTTAAGTTATATTCAAAAAAATAGCAAATTAGTATGCTATTTTTTTTTGAATATGCCTCATTACTATTGTTTATTTAATAACACTTATTGTAGCACTACTTGAAAAAAAATTCTACAATTCAGCATAAAAAGTGGAAATTTACTATTAAATCAACAAAAATCTATAATAAACTATAAACAATCAATAATAAATATTGATTGTTTATTAAAAACTAATATATATATGTTTATTTCCAAGGTTCAGCATCTGATGGCATTTTAAAATCACCTCTAGGACTTAAAGAAATACTTCCGACCTTAGGTCCATCAGGAAGAGTGCTTCTCTTAAATTGTTGTGTAAAGAATCTAAACATAAATTTATCTAACCATTTTTGTATTTCTTCGTCTGAGTAATCATCTTTAAAAGCAAGTTTAGCTAAGAAAAATATTCTTTCTTTTCTAGAGCCATGTTTTATAAAATGATATAAGAAGAAATCATGAAGTTCATAAGGACCTACAATATCTTCTGTCTTTTGAACTATTTCCCCATTTTTGTCTTTAGGTAATAGCTCAGGACTAACAGGTGTATCTAATATGTCCATAAGTGTATTGCATACAACATCTGTAGATTCATTTTGAGCTACATATTTTACTAAATACCTAACAAGAGTTTTAGGAATAGAAGGATTTACAGAATACATTGACATATGGTCACCATTATATGTACACCAACCAAGAGCAAGTTCTGATAAATCTCCAGTGCCTATTAAAAGTCCTCTTTCTTTATTTGCAACATCCATTAATAATTGAGTTCGTTCTCTTGCTTGAACATTTTCATAAGTAACATCATGAATATCTTTATTATGGCTAATATCTTCAAAATGTTGGATGCAAGCTTTGACTATATTTATTTCTCTAAGGTCTGTTCCTAATTCCCTGCATAAATCAATGGCGTTGTTATACGTTCTATCAGTTGTACCAAAACCAGGCATAGTAATAGTAACAATATTTTTTTTATCTAAATTAAGTAATTCAAAGGTCTTAACTATTACAAGTAATGCTAGCGTTGAATCTAGTCCTCCTGAAATTCCAATTACTGCTTTTTCTGATTTAGTATGTTCTAATCTCTTAGCTAAGCTAGCTGATTGTATATTGAATATTTCCTTACATCTTATTTCTCTTTCCTTTTCAAAAGAAGGCACAAATGGATGCTTATCTACAAATCTATCAAAATCTTTAATGGAAGTATCGCTAAATTTAAAGTTAATTATAGTAGGCTTTTTATTGATGAATTTAGATGAATCTCTAAAACTAAGATTTTTCATTCTTTCAGCTTTAAGTTTAAAGATATCAACTATAGAATATATTACTTCATTATCTCTTTGGAATCTGTTATTTTCTTTTAATAATGAACCATTTTCGCTTATTAGTAGATGACCACTGAATAATACATCAGTAGTAGATTCATGAACTCCAGCAGAAGAATATATGTAGCTACACATTGTCCTAGCACTTTGATTTGAGATAAGGCTTCTTCTATAATCCATCTTACTTACAAGCTCATTTGATGCAGAAAGGTTTCCAATAATATGGGCACCCATAAGAGAAAGATAAGAACTAGGTGGAATTGCGACCCATAAGTCTTCACAAATTTCAACACCAAAATTTGCAATGTCAGATGAAAAAATTAAATTTGTACCAAATGGTACATCTTTTTGAAAAGGTAAATCTATTTTTTCATTTTCTATAGAAATTCCTTCACTAAACCATCTCTTTTCGTAAAATTCACTATAGTTTGGAAGATATGATTTTGGGACTATTCCTAAAACACTTCCTTTAAATATTAAAAAGGCGCAATTATATAAAGTACTACCGGAAAGAAGTGGGGCACCAACTGCAATTAAAATATCATTATTTTTAGTAACATTTTGTATTTGATTAATGCCATCTAAAGATTTGTTTATTAAATATTCTTGTAAAAATAAATCACCACAAGTATAAGACGTAATGCAAAGTTCAGGAAAAACTAGAAATTTAGTTCCTTTTTCAGTGGCATCATTTATGCATAGTAGAATATTTTCAACATTATAGTCAACATCAGCAACCCTGGTTTTAGGACACGCAGAGGCAACTTTAATAAAATCCATGTAATCACTCCTAATAATAAGTTTTTGTGTAAGTTTTTTTATAGGTTTTATATTTTTAGAATATATAACCGTATAATAATTAAAGATTTTCACAAATATATTTTGTTTAATAAGTAAAATATATCCTATATAAGTTGCGTTAAAGATTTTACAGTGCATACTTAAGTGTTAGTTCTGTGCCATTAACTGTAATATAAGTTCATTATCGCAACTTATATAATAATTATAAACTAAAGAAAAGTTAAATCAAAGTGAAATGTTAATAGTATCGAATAACTCATGAGGTGGTAAAAAATACATTGAAAAACAATTTGATATGCTGTATAATAAAATTATGAAATGTGGCACTTTCAAAATCAAAGTTATATACTAAAAATAGAAAAAATTAGTATAATAATATTAGAGGGGGGATTAGATGGGTTCTGCAGTATTTTGGTTAATTATTGCAATTTGTGCAGTTGCAATAGATATTTTAACTAGTAATTTCTGTTTTATGTTGTTTTCAATAGGAGCTATTGTAGCTGCAATATGCGGAGCTTTAGGCGTTCTAGTTGTGATTCAAATAATAATTTTTGCAATAATAAACATTATATCATTATCAATTGGGTATCCATGGTTAAAGAAAAAATATAAGAATATGAACAAAAATACACCACTTATGGAGGAAACTTATATTGGTAAAGTTATGGAGAGTGAAAAAGAGATTATTAGCAAAGCTCAAGTTAAGGTTAATGGTGAATATTGGACAGTTATAAATGAAGGTGATGTAATTCATGCAGGTGAACAATTTACAATTACAGGTATTCAAGGAACAAAATTAAAAATAAAAAAGGCATAGGGGGATAAAAAATGGCATTAATTATAATTTTTAGTATACTATTACTAGTAATAGTAGCAGTAGTGCTATCATCAATCAAAGTTGTAAACACAGGTTATTTATATGTTGTAGAAAGGTTTGGGCAATTTGATAGGGTATTAGAACCAGGATTACACTTCATCATACCATTTGTAGATTTTGTTAGAAAAAGACTTTCAACAAAACAACAAATTTTAGATGTAGAACCACAATCAGTTATTACTAAAGATAATGTTAAGATTTTAGTAGATAACGTTATTTTCTACAAAATGTTGAATGCAAGAGATGCAGTTTATAACATAGAAAGTTATAAATCAGGTATAGTATATTCAGCTACAACTAATATGAGAAATATATTAGGAAATATGTCATTAGATGAAATTTTATCAGGAAGAGATGCTATAAATCAAGATCTTCTAAGTATTATTGATGAAATTACTGATGCATATGGTATAAAAATACTTTCAGTAGAAATTAAGAACGTAGTTCCTCCAACTGAAATTCAACAAGCAATGGAAAAACAAATGAAGGCTGAAAGAGAGAAGAGAGCTATGATTCTTCAAGCAGAAGGGTTAAGACAATCTCAAATAGAAAAAGCTGAAGGAGAAAAGCAAGCTAAAATATTATCAGCAGAAGCAGAAAAACAAGCTAATATAAGAAGAGCAGAAGGTTTAAAAGAATCTCAATTATTAGAGGCAGAAGGTAAAGCAAAGGCTATAGAAGAGATATCTATTGCAGAAGCAGAAGCTATTAGAAAAGTAAATAAAGCTATTATCGAATCAGGTACAAATGAAACTGTTATAGCTTTAAAACAAGTTGAAGCCCTTAAAGAAATGGCTAACAGCCCAGCTAATAAGCTTATACTACCAAATGAAACATTATCATCTCTTGGAAGTATAGCTGCAATTGGAGAAATGCTTAAAGGAAATAAATAATAAAACATTAAAATTTGAGGGAGCAGGCAGATCTGCTCTCTTTACTTTTATATCTAAAAAGGAATGTTTAAAATATTGATTTTATGTAATTAATATATTATATAGAATACAATAATAAAAGGAAACTCGACTCACGTTCGTTCTCTGGGGAAGTTCAAGAATCCAAATATAAAATGCCCACAGAGAAAGTTCTGCTGACAAAATACAAGATTTAGAGCATCATTTTTGGACTTTCACTTTAAATTTCGATTCTCACTTAATAGTAAATCATTTAGACATATTAATCAAAATAACATGTTAAATAATGGAGGTAATAGAAAGGAATATGAGAGATAAAGATTTTAAAGAAAAAAGAGTTATACTTAGTCAAAAAAATAAGCTAATGAAAAGAGAAGATAAGCTTTTAAATAAAAAGGAAAATCTTTATATAAAAAATAAGATATCACCAATAAAAGAAAAACTAGAAGAAAAGATTCCAGCTAAAATGATTGATACATTTCAAAAAGCCTTTGAAAAGGGATTTTATTATGTATTTAAAAAAGGAACTGTAATAATAGAAAAGAGTTATAATTTAGAGAAATTAAAAAATGAAGCTGATATAAATGAATATATTTTATTTAAGCAAATAAATAATAAAAATTTAAACAGAATTGATAAAAAGGCAAAAAAAGGTGCATTTATAAACAAAGGTATAACAACAGTAGAGGGAGTAGGACTTGGAGTATTAGGAATAGGGTTTCCTGATATACCAGTTTTTATAGGAATAATTTTAAAAACTGTATATGAAATCTGTTTAAATTATGGATTTAATTATGATTCTGAAGAAGAGAAAGCTTTTGTTTTAAATATAATTTGTACGAGTGCAAATAAAACAGCGGAAAGAATTCTATATTCTAATGAAGCAGATAGAATTGGATATAATATTGATAATAATTTTCATAATGAAGTAGATATGAATAAGATGATAGAAGTAACTTCTAGAAATTTATCTGAAAATATAATTTTATCTAAAATTATACAAGGGGTCCCTATAATAGGGGTATATGGTGGAATTTCAAATTATATATTAATAAGAGATATAAGTAAAATTGCAAGTATAAAATATAAAAAGAGATTGCTATTGAAATTATAATGTGATTCTTAGTTTCAGGTGGAGTTTTATATATACGAGAGTATTAAGGATGCTAACTGTTAGAGTGTAATTTATCCGCCTATGGAATTTATAGTTGATGTATGATACAAAATATGATTTGAGTATTTTACTAATAACCTTTTTACAGGTTTTTAAAATTAGAAATAAAAAATACTTGATTGTTTCGCTTTACTATGATAAAGTGATAAAAAGAGAAGCGCAAATTTAAGGAGGAAATAATTTATGAAAATGAATAATTTAATGAAGAAATTAACTATAGTTGCTATTATAGCGACACTAGGAACAAGCTTGGTTGCATGTGCAAAAACTACTCAAAATAAATCATCAGAAACAAAGTTTACAGGAAGCACATTAGATAAAGATGAATTAGTAATAGGATTAGATGATACTTTTGTTCCAATGGGATTTAAAGATGAGAGCGGAAAATTAGTTGGATTTGATATTGATTTAGCAAATGCGGTTGCTAAAAAACTAAATAAAAAAATAAAATTTCAACCGATTGATTGGAGTATGAAAGAAACTGAACTTAATAATGGAAATATAGATTTAATATGGAACGGATATTCAATTACTGATGAAAGAAAAGAAAAAGTTGAATTTTCAAAAGCATACTTAAATAATACTCAAGTTATAGTAACACTTTCAGATTCTAATATAAAATCTAAAGCAGATTTAGCAGGGAAAAAAGTTGGAGCTCAAACTGGATCGACTGCAGTTGATGCTGTAGAAGCTGATGGAGATAGAATAAAGAGCTTTGATGGTGGTAAGCTTGTTACTTTTGATGATAATAATGCCGCATTAATGGATTTAGAAGCAAAAAGATTAGATGCAATTGTTGTAGATGAGATTTTAACTAGATATTATATGAAGGCAAGAGGACAAGAAAAGTATAAGATCTTAGATGAGAACTTTGGTAAAGAACAGTACGGTGTAGGAATTAAAAAAGGTGATGCTAAATTTGTAGAAGCTTTTAATAAAGCTTTAGATGAAGTAATAGCAGATAAAACTGCTGGAGAAATATCTAAAAATTGGTTTCAAGAAGATATAATTGTTAAATAATAGCTTTAGATTTACTTGACATTAGAATATATATTTGAATTTTAAAAATTTAGTTTTGTAAAATGCAAACCTAAAAGAGGAGGAAATAACCTTGAGTTATATTTTAGAGATAATGCCTCAAATATTAGAGGGGCTTAAAGTGACATTAGAGATTTTTTCATTAACATTAATATTATCAGTGCCCCTTGGAATAGTAATTGCTGTGATGAGCACATCTAAATCTCTAATTCTAAAACAAGTAAGCGGAGTATATGTTCTTATAATGAGAGGTACTCCTTTGTTATTGCAAATCATTGTAATCTTCTTTGGATTGCCTATAGTAGGCATTACATTTGACAGGTTTCCAGCTGCAATTTTAGCATTTACTTTAAATTATGGTGCTTATTTTGGGGAAATATTTAGAGCAGGAATAATGGCTATTGATCATGGACAAGTTGAAGGGGCTCAAGTTTTAGGTTTAAGTTCAAAAGATATATTTTTTAGAATTATACTTCCACAAGCATTTAAAAGCGTTATTCCACCAGTTGCCAATGAAATAACAACTTTAGTTAAAGATACTTCTTTAGTTTACGTATTAGGATTAGATGAAATGCTAAAGATAGGTAAAATGTCAGCTAATAGAGATGTTTCTTTAATGCCACTTTTAATAGTTGGAGTTGTATATTTGATAGTAATAGCAATTTTAAGCCAAGTGTTAAAGAAAATTGAAGAAAAATATGACTATTATAAGTAAGGCACATTTTTGGTCTGTTATTTTCTTTTATGTGTCTATTGTGGAGGGGAAAGTGTATGCTTAAAGTTAATAATGTAAAGAAGAAATTTGGTAGTGCAGAAGTTTTAAAAGGTGTAAATCTTGAAATAGCACAAGGAGAGATATTAGTTGTTGTAGGTCACTCAGGTGGTGGGAAAACTACATTACTTAGATGCGTAAATGCATTAGAACACTGTGATCAAGGTGATATAGAAGTGAATGGGAAGATTCTATGCAAGGATGGGAAGTATGTAGATAAAAACAATCTTAAAGAAATAAGAAAAGACATAGGATTAGTATTTCAAAACTTTAATTTATTTCCACACATGACTGTTTTAGAAAATTTAATAGAAGCTCCGCAAAAAGTTTTAGGCTTGAAAAAGGAAGAGGCAATAAAAAAGGCAGAAGAAACTCTTGGATTTTTAAATTTATTAGAAAAAAAAGATAATTATCCTTTTGAATTGTCTGGTGGACAGAAGCAAAGAGTTGCTATTGGCAGAGCGTTAGTGTTAGAACCTAAAATTATGTGTTTTGATGAACCAACTTCTGCTTTAGATCCAGGGCTTACAGAAGAAGTTGCAAATCTAATAAAGAGTTTAAGCGTAAAAGGTATGAGTATGATGATCATAACTCATGATATGGATTTTGCCAAAAAAGTAGCGGATAGAATAGTTTCTATGAATGCTGGAAAACTTCAGGACGGGTTAATTTTTGAAGATTAGCCCTATAAAATACACCTAAATTGTGTTGTTAAAGAAAAATCAAGTGTTAAAAAGAGACGTGAATGTATACTTATACATTTAGGCAGTCAGCCATTGTAGGTTTTTCAAAATTGTAATAATTTATGTTGAATTATAAGGAAAAGTGTGGTATTATTAGAAAGTAAGATAATTCAAGATTTAATCAGTACTGTACATTCGCCTCTGTTTTAGAGATTGGGTCTAGTATCAGGTTATATCTTTGAAAAAAAGGGGAGGATTTTATAATGGAAGATAAGACTTTAGTATGCAAAGATTGTGGAAAGGAGTTCGTTTTCACAGTTGGAGAACAAGAATTCTATAAAGAAAAAGGATTTGATAACGAACCTGTTAGATGTCCAGATTGTAGAAGAGCTAGAAAACAACAAAGAAACAACAGATAGTAAACTATAAGGTCATAAGATATTCTTATGACCTTTTTCTTTGCAATTAAAACCAATATTTGCTTAAAACTTCTATTTCCTCAGGTATATGTTCTATTTGTATTCCTGCAAAACCTATGAAAATAACTGGCAATAAATCAAAAGTTTTTTGAAGCAATCTAGGTACAGGCTGTTCATAGGTTTTATATTTTTCCTCATAAATATTAAGAAGAGATTTTGGTAGGGCTAAATAACTTTCTATAATTGTTTTTCATGAAGCGATAACTAAAAAAGAAATACTAGGAACTTTTATTAGTATATTGGGAGTAGGTATATTATTTCTTTAATAAATGAAAACTAAGATATCTATAATAAGTGAAAAATTACTTATATAGATGTCTTATTTTTAGGGAAAACTGTAAAGACGAATTATAAAAAGAAAAAAGCTTGCTATAATTCGTAAAAAAGCAAATTTAATGAAAAAATAACACAATATAAGTTGACATTGTACGTGCTAAATGATAATCTTAAAATATCGATACGAAAGTTAATAGAATGTTGTATAAAAACATTCGCCATTGCAAAGAAGTAGTGATTAAGCTAAATCTCATAATATTTTGGAGGAATTAAGATGTTAGATATTAGAAGCGTATTCGTTGAAAAGAAAAAAGGATTTAATGTAGAAGCTCAAAGTTTATTAAATGATTTTAGAGATAACTTGGGAGTAGCAGATTTAGATGAGGTAAGACTTGTTAATAAATATGTTATTGCAGATATATCAGAAGAATATTATAAAAAGGCGTTACATACAATTTTTTCTGAAGCAACAGTAGACGTAGTTTACGAATCAGAATTACCAATGAATGAAGGAGAAGTAGCTTTTGGAGTAGAATTTTTACCTGGCCAATATGACCAAAGAGCAGATTCAGCTTCTGAATGTTTGGCTCTTTTAACAGCAGAAGATAAGGCAGAAATTAAATGTGCCAAAATAGTTATATTAAAAGGAAAACTTTCACCAAATAATATTGAAAAAATTAAAAATTACTATATTAATCCAGTTGATTCAAGAGAAGTAGATATAAATAGCAAAGATTTATCATCACTTTCAAACATACCTAAAGACGTCCAAATCTTAGATGAATTTACCAATAAATCATTAGATGAATTAAAAGAATTTCATAGCGAACAAGGATTAGCTATGAGTATTGATGATCTTGTCATGATTCAAGATTATTTTAAAGAAGAAAAGAGAGATCCAAGTATAACTGAAATTAAAGTTATAGATACATATTGGTCTGATCACTGTAGACACACAACATTCTCAACAATATTAGAAAATGTACATATAGAAGACAACAAATATACAAATCCTATAAAAGCAAGTTATGAAGGATATATAAAATCAAGAGAATACGTATATGGAGAAAAAGAAAGAAGCAAAACTCTTATGGATATGGCTGTAATTGCTATGAAAGAGCTAAGAAAAAGAGGAAAGCTTGAAGATTTAGATATTTCTGAAGAAATAAATGCGTGTTCAATTAATGTAAAAATTGAAACTGATAAAGGCATGGAAGATTATTTAGTAATGTTTAAAAATGAAACACATAATCATCCAACTGAAATTGAACCTTTTGGTGGAGCAGCAACTTGCCTTGGTGGTGCTATAAGAGATCCGCTTTCAGGAAGAACTTATGTATATCAAGCAATGAGAGTTACAGGGTCAGCAGATCCAACAGTAGCAGTTGAAGATACTTTAGAAGGTAAGCTTCCTCAAAGAAAGATTGTTTTAGGTGCAGCTCATGGATATAGTTCATACGGAAATCAAATTGGTCTTGCAACAGGTCAAGTTGAAGAATTATATCATCCTAATTATGCGGCTAAGAGAATGGAAGTTGGAGCAGTTATAGCAGCAGCGCCAAAGGAAAATGTTGTTAGAGAAGAACCAGCACTTGGAGATGTAATTATCTTACTTGGTGGAAGAACAGGAAGAGATGGTGTAGGTGGAGCTACAGGTTCATCTAAGGAACATACAGTAGATTCAATAAATGAATGTGGAGCAGAAGTTCAAAAGGGGAATGCACCTACTGAAAGAAAAATTCAAAGATTATTTAGAAATGCAACAGTAGCAAAAATGATTAAGAGATGTAATGATTTTGGTGCAGGTGGAGTTTCAGTTGCAATTGGAGAGCTTTGCAGAGGATTAGATATAGATTTAGATAAGGTTCCTAAGAAATATGATGGATTAGATGGAACAGAACTTGCAGTTTCTGAATCACAAGAAAGAATGGCAGTTGTTGTAACAAAAGAAAATGCAGAAGAGTTTATAAGACTTTGTAATGAAGAGAATTTAGAAGCTAATTTAGTAGCAAATGTTACAGATACAGATAAATTAAGATTGTTCTGGAGAGGAAAACAAATTGTTGATTTAAAGAGAACTTTCTTAGATACAAATGGAGCTACTCAAAGAACAAATGTTACAGTTAAAGCACCTAATGAATATCCATATCTAGTAGCAGATATTAATGTTAAAGAAGAATGGATAAATAATTTAAAGAAATTAAATGTATCTTCTAAGCAAGGCTTAGCAGAAAGATTTGATGCAACTATTGGTCATGGAACTGTGCTTATGCCATTTGGAGGTAAATATGCAAAAACTCCAGCAGAAGGTATGGCAGCTAAAATTCCAGTAATTGATGGAGAAAGTAAAGATGCCACTTTAATGACATTTGGATTTAATCCTGAACTTGGTACTTGGAGCCCATATCACATGGCATATTATGCAGTAATTGAAAGTATATCAAAACTTGCAGCTATGGGTGGAGATTATAAAAAAGCTAGATTAACTTTCCAAGAATATTTTGAAAAGTTAGGTTCAGAAAGCTCTAGATGGGGTAAACCATTTGCAGCATTACTTGGTGCTTATGAAGCTCAAATGGCATTTGAAACTGCAGCAATTGGTGGTAAAGATTCAATGTCAGGAAGCTTTGGAGATTTAGATGTACCTCCAACATTAGTATCTTTTGCAGTTGGAGTAGAAAAAGCTAAAAATATAATATCACCAGAATTTAAAGAAGCAGGATCAAGCTTAGTTTTACTTCAAACTGAAAAGTTAGAAGATGGAACTATAAATATAGATAAACTTAAGAAAAACTTAGAATCATTATACCAATTAATCCAAAGTGGAAAAGTAATTTCAGCATCTGCTATTAAATATGGTGGAGTTTCAGAAGCTATTACTAAAATGACACTAGGAAATAGAATTGGGGCAGAAATTGAAAACTTAACTAAAGATGAATTATTTGCATTTAACTATGGAACTATAATACTAGAAGTTAAAAATGGTATTAACATAGGAGAAGAATTTAAGGATTGTTTATATAAAGAAGTTGGTAAGACAATAAGTTCACCATCTATAATTTCTAAAGAATATGATTTAAATTTAAATGTTGAAGCTTTAGAAAAGACTTATGAAGAAAAATTAAGTCCAGTATTTGCAATAAAAACTAAAGATGTTGAAGGAAAAGTAGAAACTGTTTTATATGACAAAAAGTCAACACTTTCTCCTAAGATTAAAGTAGCTAAACCAAAAGTTGTAATTCCAGTATTCCCAGGAAATAACTGTGAATATGATTGCGCTAGAGCTTTTGAAATAGAAGGAGCAGAAGTTACTCAAGTAGTATTTAGAAATATTACTAAAGAAGCACTTAATGAATCAATTGAAAGACTTGCAAAAGAAATAAGTACTGCTCAAATTCTTATGATTCCAGGTGGATTCTCAGCAGGGGATGAACCAGATGGTTCAGGTAAATTTATTGCTAATGCTCTTAGAAATGAAAAGATAAGCAATTCTGTAATGGAATTACTTAAGAATAGAGATGGATTAGCTCTTGGTATTTGTAACGGCTTCCAAGCATTAATTAAGTTAGGATTAGTTCCATATGGAGAAATAGTAGATATAAAAGAAGATATGGCAACATTAACTTATAACAATATAGATAGACATATGTCTTCAATTATAAGTACAAAAGTAGTATCTAATAAATCACCTTGGTTTAGTGAAGTTAACTTAGGAGATAGACATTCAGTTGCAATTTCACATGGAGAAGGAAGATTTGTTGCTCCAGAAAGTTTAATCAAAGAATTAATTGCTAATGGGCAAGTGGCAACTCAATATGTTGACTTTGACGGAAATGTATCTTTAAATATGCCATTTAATCCAAATGGTTCAATGTATGGAATTGAAGGTATAACAAGTCCAGATGGAAGAGTTTTAGGTAAGATGGCTCATAGTGAAAGAATTGGAACAGATCTTTATAGAAATATTCCAGGAGACTTTGATCAAAAGATATTCAAAGCAGGAGTAAATTATTTTAGATAATGCACAATGAAGGAACAAATTTGAAAAAACTCTATATGCATTGTTGATGGAAGTACTAGAATATAAGAATATAAAAAGAAAAACATAAAAAGGCTTAATAATATAACAATTTATAGTAATAATGTGGCTTGAGCGCAAATCATAAAAAAATGGGGAGTATAAGATGCAAGTAGCAATATTTTTTGGGAGTAAATCAGATACGGAAGTTATGAGAGGAGCTGCAAATGCTTTAAAGGAATTTGGAATAGAATATAAGGCATTTGTTCTTTCAGCTCATAGAGTTCCAGAGAAATTAGAAGAAACATTAGAAGAAATTCAAGCACAAGGATGTCAAGTTATAATTGCTGGAGCTGGTCTTGCAGCACATTTACCAGGTGTTATAGCATCAAAGACAATACTTCCTGTAATAGGAGTTCCTGTTAAAGCTGCGCTTGAAGGTGTTGATGCATTGTATTCTATAGTACAAATGCCAAAATCAATTCCAGTTGCAACTGTTGGAATTAATAACAGTTACAATGCAGGAATGTTAGCTGTTCAAATGTTATCAGTTAATAATGAAGAATTAAAAAACAAATTAAAACAATTTAGAATAGATATGAAGAAAAAGTTTATTGAGGAAAATGCGGAAGGAGTAGAACTATAATGGAAAAATTAGAAATGATGTATGAAGGAAAAGCAAAGAAGATTTACGCAACGGATAAGGCTGATGAAGTAATTGTATATTACAAAGATGATGCAACAGCATTTAATGGAGAAAAGAAAGGTCAAATCGAAGATAAAGGTGTTATGAACAACGCTATAACTTCACTTATATTTGAATTATTAGAAAAAGAAGGAGTTAGAACTCACTTCATAGAAAAATTAAATGATAGAGAACAATTATGTAAGAAGGTTGAAATAGTACCACTTGAAGTAATCGTAAGAAATGTTGCTGCAGGAAGCATGGCTAAGAGATTAGGTCTTGAGGAAGGATTTAAGCTTAAGACTACTGTATTTGAATTATCATACAAAGACGATTCATTAGGAGATCCACTAATAAATGATTACCATGCAGTTGGGATTGGAGCTACTACTTTTGAAGAATTAAAAGAAATCTATGCTATGACAGCAAAAATTAACGATGTATTAAAAGCTGTATTTAAAGAACAAAACATTAACTTAATTGACTTTAAGATTGAATTCGGTAGATTACCTGATGGAACAGTAGTGTTAGCTGATGAAATTTCACCAGATACTTGTAGATTCTGGGATGCAACTACAGGTGAAAAATTAGACAAAGATAGATTTAGAAGAGATTTAGGCAATGTTAAAGATGCTTATGTTGAAATATTAAAGAGAATTTCAAAATAATGCACAATTATCAATGCACAATTATCAATGTATAATTAAGGAATAAAATCCTGCGGATTTTGAAAAAATATGCACTTTAGAAAAAGAGCATTAAGAACTAAAAGAAATTCCACAGGAAAAGTGAGAATCAAAATCTTTGATTTGGCTCTTTTAACTTTCGCTTTAGAGCTTTCATCCATAGTTGAACATTTATAATTGACAATTGAGCATTGAATATTGTGCAGTGTTTTAATTAATTATGAAAGGATTGTGTATATGAGTAATCCAAATTTTGAATTAATAATGGATCCAAGTAATGATAAATTTAAGGATGAGTGTGGAGTTTTTGGTGTTTATGCAAATAATCCTATAGATGTTGCATCTATGACTTATTATGGACTTTATGCCCTTCAACATAGGGGACAAGAAAGTGCAGGAATAGCAGTTGCAGATGGGGAAAAAATTGATATACATAAAGGATTAGGATTAATTACAGAAGCATTTAAATCAGAGGATTTAGAAAAGTTAAAGGGACATATAGCTATCGGCCATGTGAGATATTCAACTGCTGGGGGAAAAGGGATTGAAAATGCGCAGCCTATATTAGCTACATCAAAAATGGGACCAATAGCTATGGCTCACAACGGAACTTTGGTAAATGCTGATGTAATAAAAGAATTACTTGAAGATGGAGGACAAATTTTTCACACTTCAACAGATTCAGAAGTAATTTCTTGTCTTATAGCAAGAAGTGCAAAAAAAGGCTTTGCAAAAGCAGTAGTTGATGCTATGTCAGCTATTAGAGGATCATTTGCATTGACTATTATGTCAAAGGATAAATTAATTGGAGCTAGAGATCCTCATGGAATAAGACCACTTTGTCTTGGTAAAATTGATGAAGGTTATGTGCTTTCTTCAGAAAGTTGTGCACTTGATGCAATAGGCGCTGAACTTGTAAGAGATATAGAACCAGGAGAAATAGTTATAATAGATGCAGAAGGTGTGCATTCATATAGATATTCTGAAAATACTCAGTGTCAAACTTGTGCTTTCGAATATATATATTTTGCTAGACCAGATTCAAGAATTGATGGACTTGAAGTTCATACAACAAGAATAAAAGCAGGAGAACAATTATTTAAGGAACATCCAATAAAGGCAGACTTAGTTATTGCTGTACCAGATTCAGGAATACCAGCAGCTATAGGATATGCAAAGGCATCTGGAATACCTTATGATACTGGATTTATTAAAAATAGATATGTTGGAAGAACTTTCATATCACCATCTCAAGAAATAAGAGAAAGAGCAGTTGCTGTGAAATTAAATCCATTAAAGGTAAACCTGGAAGGCAAGAGCGTTATACTTATTGATGATTCAATAGTAAGAGGTACTACTTCAAAACATTTAGTTGAATCTCTAAGACATGCAGGTGTAAAAGAAGTTAACTTCTTAATTGCATCGCCAGGTGTTAAGTATCCATGTTACTTTGGAATAGATACTCCTTATAGAAGCGAGCTTGTTGCTGCTAATAATACTGTGGAAGGAATCAGAGATATGATTGGAGCAGATTATTTAGGCTACTTAAGTGAAGAAGGCGTTTATAAGAGTTGCGAAGGAAAAGAAGGATTCTGCATGGGATGCTTTAATGGGGTTTATCCAGTTGCAGCACCAGTAGAAAAGCCACTATAAATATCTAAAGATCATCTTGAAAGGTAGGAATTAATAAATGATTACTTACAAAGAAGCCGGAGTTAATATAGAAGAAGGATACAAATCAGTTAAATTAATAAAAGAATATGCAGCTAGAACTATGAGTGAGTATGTTTTAAATGGACTTGGTAGTTTTGCAGGAATGGTTGAATTACCATCAGGATATGAAAAGCCAGTTTTAGTTTCAGGAACTGATGGAGTAGGAACTAAACTTGAAATTGCATTTAAAAACAAGAAATATGATACAGTTGGAATTGACTGTGTTGCTATGTGTGTAAATGATATTTTATGTCATGGAGCAAAACCATTATTCTTCTTAGATTACATAGCTTGTGGAAAGCTTGAAGCAGAAGTTGCATCGAATTTAGTTAAAGGTATATCAGATGGATGTGTAGATTCTGATTGTGCTTTAATTGGGGGAGAAACAGCAGAAATGCCAGGTTTTTATTCTGATGGAGAATATGATATGGCAGGATTTGCAGTAGGTATTGCAGATAAAGATAAAATCATAAACGGTAGCAAGATTGAAGAGGGGGATAAATTAATAGGTATTGCTTCTTCTGGTGTTCATTCTAATGGTTATTCATTAATTAGAAAAGTATTCCCTGATTTAAATGAAGAATTTAATGGTGAAGAAGTATGGAAGACTTTAATTACTCCAACTAAGATTTATGTAAAACCGATACTTAAATTATTAGAAAGCTATGAAATTAAAGGAATGGCTCATGTTACTGGTGGAGGATTTATTGAAAATGTTCCAAGAATGTTTAATGGTGGAGACTTTACAGCTGTAATTAACAAAGATTCGTATCCACTTCCAGCTATATTTGAAAGAATTATTGAAAAAGGTGTAGATAAAGATCATATGTACAATACCTTCAATATGGGAATTGGATTTGTTCTTGCTGTTAAAGAGGCAGATGTGGCACCTATTATAAAAGCTTTAGTAGAAATGGGAGAAAAAGCTTATGAAATAGGATATGTAACATCTGGAGGTGAAGGTATTTGTTTAAAATAGCAGTCTTAGTTTCAGGTGGAGGAACAGACCTTCAATCTGTAATAGACGCAGTAGAAAATAAATATATTAACGGTAAAATAGAAATGGTTATCGGAAGCCGCGATAATATTTATGCTTTGGAGAGAGCGAAAAAACATAATATAGATGCTTTTGTTGTCAGTAGAAAAGAGTATGGAGAAGAATCTTCAAACAAGATCTTAGAATTAACAAAGGGGAAAGTTGATTTAATAGTTCTTGCAGGATTTTTAGCAATTTTAGATGGAGAAATATTAAAAGAATTTAATAATAAAATTATAAATATTCATCCGTCTTTAATTCCTTCTTTTTGTGGACCTGGAATGTACGGATTAAAGGTTCATGAAGCTGTAATTAAAAGTGGAGTAAGATTTTCAGGGTGTACAGTACACTTTGTAAATTCAGAAGTTGATGGAGGATCAATACTTCTTCAAGAAGTGGTACCAGTTTATTTTGAAGATGATGCAGAAGCACTTCAAAAAAGAATTTTAGAAAAAGAACATGTAATACTACCTAAGGCAATAAAATTACTTAGTGAAAATAAAATACAAGTAATTGATGGTAGAGTTAAGATTGAAGAATAGAGGAGGCCTTTTCGTGAAAAAGAGAGCTTTAATAAGTGTATTTGATAAAGATGGAGTTTTAGATTTTGCTAAATTTTTAGTATCTAAAGATATTGAAATTGTATCAACAGGGGGGACTTATAAATACTTAAAAGAAAATGGCTTGGATGTAATTGAAATTAATGAAGTTACTAACTTTCCTGAAATGTTAGATGGAAGAGTTAAGACTCTTCATCCATTAGTTCATGCAGGAATTCTTGCTATAAGAGATAATGAAGAACATATGAATACATTAAAGGGAAGAGAGATTCATACTATAGATTATGTAGTAGTAAATCTTTATCCATTCTTTGAAAAAGTTAAAGAAGACTTAGAATTTGAAGAAAAGGTTGAATTTATAGATATCGGTGGTCCTACAATGCTTAGAGCTGCTGCAAAGAATTTCCAAGATGTTGTAGTAATTTCTGATAAAAATGACTATAAAGTTGTTATGGAAGAAATTGAAGCAAACGGTGAAACTACTTTAAAGACTAAAAAGAAATTGGCAGGTAAGGTATTTAATCTTATGAGTGCTTATGATGGAGCTATTTCTAATTTCTTATTAGCTGATGATGAGGAAGAATATCCAGAATATCTTTCAGTTTCATATAAGAAGATGCAAGGACTTCGATATGGTGAAAATTCACATCAAAGTGCAGCAGTTTATTCTTCAACAATGTTTGATGGTGCAATGAATACATTTGAAATGTTAAATGGTAAAGAATTATCTTACAATAATTTTAAAGACTGTGATATTGCTTGGAAATGTGCTAATGAATTTGATGAACCAGCATGTTGTGCTTTAAAACATAATACACCATGTGGAGTTGCGGTTGGTACAGATGCTTATGAAGCATATATGAAAGCTTATGAAGTAGACCCTACTTCAATCTTCGGAGGAATTGTTGCCTTTAACAGAAAAGTAGATAAGAAAACTGCTGAAGAAATGGTTAAGATTTTCTTAGAAGTTATAGCAGCACCAGAATACGATGAAGATGCTTTAGAAGTATTAAAAACTAAAAAGAATTTAAGAGTTCTTAAGTTTAATAGTACTCCAAAATCTGATAAATATATGGTTACAGTTGACGGAGCAATATTAGTTCAAGAAGAAGATAGCAAATTAATTGAAGAAATAAAAGTTGTAACTGAAGTTAAACCAACTGATGAAGAAATGAGAGATTTATTATTTGGTATGAAGGTAGTTAAATATGTTAAATCTAATGCTATAGTTGTTGCTCATAATGGAATAGCTCTTGGAATTGGTGGAGGTCAAGTTAATAGAATTTGGCCAACAGAAGATGCTCTAAAAAGGGGAAAAGGGGCTACAATCTTAGCTTCTGATGCTTTCTTTCCATTTAGGGACGTAGTAGATCAAGCTGCAAAAGCTGGTATTAAAGCTATAATCCAACCAGGTGGATCTATGAGAGACCAAGAATCAATAGATGCTTGTAATGAACATGGAATTGCAATGGTGTTTACAGGATATAGACATTTTAAACACTAATGTTAATAATCAATGTTCAGTGGTCAATTTTCAATGAATGAGTTCTTGAAGAACTTCGAAATGTGTTTTATAAATACAATAAGTACATAATTGATAATTGATAATTGAAATTTGAAAATTGGGCATTAAAAATTGATAATTGTTTTGGAGGTATATTATATGAAACTTCTTTTAATTGGTTCGGGTGGTAGAGAACATGCTTTAGCTTGGAAACTTGCAAAGAGTGAAAAGGTAGAAAAGATATTCGTTGCACCTGGTAATGGTGGAACTGCAATTGAAAATAAATGCGAAAATATAAACATAACTGATATTGATGAATTAGTTAAATTTGCACAAAAAGAAATTATTGATCTTACAATAGTTGGTCCAGAAGATCCGTTAACAAAAGGTATTGTAAATAAATTCAAACAAGAAGGCTTAAAGATATTTGGGCCAGCTGAAAGTGCTGCACAGCTTGAAGGCAGTAAAAGTTTTTCTAAAGAATTCATGAAAAAGTATGGAGTTAAGACTGCCGAATATGAGACATTTACAGATGTGAATGAAGCACTTAAATATTTAGAGTCTTGTTCATATCCAACAGTAGTCAAAGCAGATGGACTCGCAGCAGGAAAAGGTGTTGCTATTTGCGAAACTAAAGAAGAAGCGATAGATGCAGTAAAATCTTATATGATAGATGATATCTTTAATGGAGCAGGTGAAAAAATAGTAATAGAAGAATTCCTTGAAGGTGTAGAAGCTTCAATTCTTTCTATTACAGATGGAAAGACAATCATTCCATTTATATCAGGGAAAGACCATAAACAAATATTTGATGGGGGGAAAGGCCCAAATACAGGTGGAATGGGAGTATTAGCACCAAATCCTTATGTTACTGAAGATGTAATGAAAGATTTTGAAGATAATATAATGGCTAAGACTCTAATTGGAATTCGCGAAGAATGTTTTGATTATAAAGGAATTATTTTCTTTGGTATTATGATTACTAAAAAAGGAACTTATCTTTTAGAATACAATGTCAGAATGGGAGACCCAGAAACACAATCAGTTCTTTGCTTAATGGAAAGTGATTTAGTCGAAGTTATTGAAGCTGCTCTAAGAGAAGAGTTATACAAAACTACCATAAAATGGAATAGAGGCGTTTGCATAAACGTTGTTTTAGCATCAAAAGGATATCCTGGAGACTTTGTTAAAGGATATGAAATAAAAATTGATGAAAAAGTAAAGGATAAGGTATTCCTAGCAGGGGCTAAGGCAGAAGATGGAGTCTTAAAGACAAATGGTGGCAGAGTATTATCAGTTATTGGTCTTGGAAAAACTTTAGAAGAAGCTCGAAATGATGCTTATGAAAATATTAAATATGTTACTTTTGAAGGTGCATATTATAGAACTGATATAGGAACACATAAATAATATAAAGTTTTAACATTATATATTAAGTAATCCATTGATTTTAATTTCAATTAATAGTATAGTAACTAATAAATATAATTATTTCTAAAAAAAGGAAATTGTGATTCGAATATTTACTTGGGCACTTTATGTTCGATGAGTTAGTACTGCAACCGACCTTCTTATAGGTCGGTTTTTTGTCGTAGATAAATAAAAATATAAATTATAAATAGAAATTGGGGTATGAATTTTATGAGTATTTTTAATATGTTAAGAAAATATGATGAGTATGAATTTGATAAACTTGGAATTAATCAAAACGGCACAGATTTTAATGAGGAAGGATATAATAGAAAAGGCGAGTTTTTATAAACAAAATATAAATGGAAAACAAAGTAGAAAAAATAAACCAAACTTTATTAGATTAAAGCTTGGTTTATTTAACATTTATATTGTTCTAATTTCTATATTTAATAGTAGATAAATCAGAGACATGATCATACTCTATTGTTTTATTGTTATATAAGAATTTTACACCATCAATCCATTCACCTTTAGATTTATTATTAGATTGAAGGAAATTTTCAATTAAAGTATTTGATGTTACTGCACCGCCAGTTGAACCTTGGAATTTTGGTACCCATTTATTGGTGCCAGAATCAGTTAAGTTTATAGTAACAACTTTCTTTCCGTTTACTGTATCTATAGATTTAACCTCAATTGGTAATTTATTAAATTTCTTTTCTGATACTGCTTTTGATAATTCTTTCAATTTATCTTCTAAACTTAAACTTTCATTTACTTCAATAGAACTTGATTCGTTAGGTTCTAAAGAATTTTCATCTATAGTATAGATAGAAAGTTTTATCTTATTTACCTTTGCATCTTCTTTAGATGTATTATTTTCTGTTGTAGAAGAGCTATTGCTGTCCTTATTTTGATCTACAGTAGTAGTATTAGAGTTAGTAGCATCATTAAGTTTTGTAGTATTATTAGGTTTTGTAGTACAAGAAACCAGTGTAATACTTAACATTAAAACTGAAACTAAAATTAATTTTTTAGTCATAATATGTACACCTCCTATGTTTAGTCATATTCAAATCGTATCTTGGAGCCTTATTTTCTTTCAAGTACCTTAAGCATTAATTCTATAAATTATCTTAATTAATTATATCATATGCAATTTAAAAATAAAAGTGCATTATATTTAGATTACCGTAAAATAAATGCAGAGGAGAACTTTTACTTTTGTTCCAATACGTGGAATTTGAATTTTGGTACAAAATATTCCTAAGTCATTCAAAATAATTTTTTTAATTTTATTCATTTAGCTCTATAATAATCCACGTAAAGCTCTGAAAAGTTGTGTCAATTTATTATCGAAAACTCTTATGTGTGATTCTTTATTAGAAAATTTACTACTCTTTTCATATAAAATTCCCCCTTACAGCTTCATTTATATCTTTTTTAGCTTTCTTTAATTCATTATCAAGTTCATATTTAACGTCATATTTTAAATTATTATTAATCTTTCTTTTTGATATTTATTCAACTTCTTGCAATAAATCCCGATTACTATGTTCTAAACAGAGTAATTTAGCCATTGCATCTTAAATTTATTTGGACCATTTTTTTCTATATACATAGTTGCGATTATAAGTTACACTATCAAAACAAGTATTTATTGTGCGCTTCCTTTTGTCTTTGTATCTATAAATTGTTTTATCTCTATTATATAAGTAAATCATTATTTATTATTTCAAAAGCCTTTCGTAAAATATCACAACCTATTTCATAAAGAAAATCCGAAATTTTTTTCTCAATACTATTGAATGTTAAGTTACTATGATTCTATATTATTAACTATATAAATTCCTTCTTTCAATGTATTTGTTTCTTAATTATATTGTATTAAGGATTTATATGTTTGGGAAGATATTCTTCAATATATATGGAATAGCTTCCCTCATTTTTGCCTACAAAAATTTTACGCACATATAGATGGAAAAAAATGAGAAATATTTGACAATGGATTTTTAGTATAGTATATTTTGATTATCAAACTATTTGATATTAAAACTTTTTATGACATGCGTATTTAGAATTAAATAATCATCTTACATTTTTGTTTAATTAAAAGATAAGGTATATTCAAAAGATAAAAAACTAGAGTATGCGAGCTATTTTGTAGAATATTTAATTAGTGAGTTTATACCTAATATTTATATGAGTGAAAGTACATTTTTATTAGATTCAAAATATATATTCCATATTTAGAAAAGTATTTTTTTAGAGGCCAAAGTGGAGAGGGCAGATGAATGAATAAATCAACAATAGTGATTAACGAGCTTTTGGTGCAGTTATTTAATAGTGTTTTACAAATTGAGGAACAAAGTTTAAAAAATGGTGTGCTTTCAGATCTATCAATAACAGAAGTGCATACAATAGAGGCTATTGGAATATACAGTGAAAGAACAATGTCAGAAGTAGCTCAGAAATTAAAAATTACTGTAAGTACTTTAACAACTGCTATAAATAAATTAATAATAAAGGGATATGTAGTAAGAAAAAAAATAGAGACAGATAGAAGAGTTGTCTTAGTTAAGTTAACTAAAAGAGGTAAATTAGCCTTTAGACTTCATCAAAAATTTCATGGAGAAATGATAAATAATGCAATAGAAGGATTAAGGTTGAAAGAGGAAGAAATTTTGATTTCCTCTTTAAATAAGATAAACGATTTTTTAAAAGAAAAATATAAATTAGAACAATAAAGGAGAATACTATGAGTAATGTTAAAATTTGTGGAATTGGTGCATATTTACCACCATTAGTAGTTACAAACAATAAAATAGGCGAATTCGTTGAAACCAATGATGAATGGATAGTTCAAAGGACAGGGATTAGTGAAAGAAGAATTTCAGAAGGTGAAAATACATCTGAAATAGCTACTAAGGCGGCTAAATTGGCTCTTGAAAGAGCAGGAATTGATTCAAAAGATTTGGATTTAATAATAGTTGCTACGATTAGTCCTGATGCTTTTATACCATCAGTTGCATGTTTAGTGCAAAGTAATTTAGATGCAGATAATGCAGCTTGTTTTGACATAAGTGTTGCATGTTCAGGATTTGTATATGCATTAGAAGTTGCAAATGCAATGATGAAATCTATGAATTATAAAAATGCTTTAGTAATTGGAGCAGAAGTTCTTTCAAAGGTAACAGATTGGACTGATAGAGGCACTTGCATTCTTTTTGGTGATGGTGCTGGTGCAGTTGTGCTTAAGCACGAACAAGACGAAACAAAAGGAATTATTAAATCATATTTAAGATCAGATGGGAAAAAGGGAGAAGCATTAACTATAGGTGGAACTGATTTTGATACTCCTTTTTCTAAAGAAAAAATGATAGCAGATAAATTAATAAGAATGAATGGTAGAGAAATACTTAGATTTGCAGTACCAGCAATAGTAGATGCTGTTAATGAAGTATTAAAAGATACTGATGTTTCATTAGATGAAATTAAATATATAGTACCACATCAAGCTAATTATAGAATTATAAAATCAGCAGCTCAAAAACTAGAATTAGAAGAAGAAAAATTCTACTTAAATCTAGATAGAGTGGGCAATACATCAGGTGCATCGGTGCCAATAGCTTTAAATGAGATGTATGAAAAAAACTTGATTAACAAAGGAGATAAATTTATATTGGTTGCATTTGGTGGGGGATTAACTTATGCAGCTACATTAGTAGAATGGTAATGGGGACTATTTCAATATTAAGTTGATTTTTTAAATTAGCTGAGATTAACTTTTAATAAGTGTAAAATGTTCAGTTGGGAATATGCAATTAAAAAAGTTTTCTGCAGGATTTTAAAATTATACATAACTTTTGAACTCCTATGAAGATTGTTATTAATTGTAAATTATCAATTGTTAATTAAAATAAAAAATAGATATTTATGGAGGTATAAAATTATGTTATTTGAGGAAATTAGAGAAGTTATATGTGAACAATTAGGAATTGAAAAGGAAGAAGTAAAATTAGAAACAACATTTGAAGATTTAGGTGCTGATTCTTTAGATTTATTTCAAATAATAATTGAAATTGAAGAGAAATATGATATACAAATAGAAGATGTTGAAGGTTTAAAAACTATAAAAGACGCAGTAGATTATGCAGAAAAGAATAAATAGAAATAAACAAAGAATATATTTTGGAAATATGACTTATTTTTAATTTTTAGTAATGTAATTGATAATTACATGTTAGATATAGTAAAATTAATTTTATGGTAGGTTATTTTACCTAGAATAGATTTAAATACAATAAAAAATAAAAAAATTTTTCCATTATTTTATTAAACGTAGTATGAGTAATATTTTATAATTTGATAATGGTAGGAGGAATTTGTTGTGGAAAAAAATAGAGTATGTGAACTATTAGAAATAAAATATCCTATATTTCAAGGAGCTATGGCAAGAATTGCAGATGCTTCTTTAGCTTCAGCGGTAAGTGAAGCTGGTGGACTTGGAATAATAACAGGTGCAGCACCAACAGAATGGGTAAGAGAACAAATACAAGAAACTAAAAAGTTAACAAATAAACCATTTGGTGTAAATATAATGCTAATGGCAGAAAATGCAGAGGAAATAGCAGAATTAGTATGTGAAGAAGGTGTATCTGTTATTACAACAGGTGCAGGTAGTCCTGGTAAATATATGGAGAAATGGAAGTCACACGGAATAAAGGTTATACCAGTTGTAGCTTCAGTTGCTCTAGCTAAAAGAATGGTAAAAGCAGGTGCTGATGCAATTATAGCAGAAGGAACTGAATCAGGTGGCCATGTAGGTCAATTAACAACAATGGCATTAGTTCCTCAAGTAGTAGATGCGGTTGAAGTGCCAGTTATAGCAGCAGGTGGAATTGGTGATGGTAGAGGAGTAGCAGCATCATTTATGTTAGGTGCTGAAGGAATTCAAGTTGGAACAAGATTCCTAGTAGCTAAAGAATGTACTATACATCAAAATTATAAAGACAAAGTATTAAAAGCTAATGATATAGATACAGAAGTGACAGGTAGACCAACAGGTCATCCAGTTAGAGTTCTTAGAAATAAACTTGCAAGAACTTATCTTAAGTTAGAAAAAGAAGGGGCATCTGCTGAAGAGTTAGAAAAACTTGGTGTGGGCGCGTTGAAAAAGGCTGTTGTAGATGGTGATGTTGATAATGGATCGCTTATGTCAGGCCAAATTGCAGGGCTTATTAATAAGGAGCAAACATGCAAAGAAATGATTGAAGAATTATTTGATGAAGCAAAAGAATTATTCGAGAAATTTGGAGGAAAGTATGAATAGTAATAAAACTGCATTTCTTTTTCCAGGTCAGGGAGTTCAAACAATTGAGATGGCAAAAGAACTTTGCGAAAATATACCAGAATGTATGGAAATTTTAGAGCGTAGTGAAGAAATCTTGAATATGCCTATAAAGAAAATGATGTTTGAAGGCCCAGATGAACTTCTTACAGCAACAGAAAATGCACAACCGACAATTCTTGTTGCATCACTTATTGCATTAAAAGCTTTAGAAATAAATAATATTGAAGCAGATTATGCAGCAGGACTTAGCCTAGGTGAATATGCTGCCTTAATATATGGAGGAGCACTTTCTTTAGAAGAAGGATTATTACTTATAAAAGAAAGAGGAAGAATAATGGGTAGTGCTCTACCAGAAGGCTTAGGAAAAATGGCTGCTATACTAAAGTTAAATGATGAAAAAGTAAAAGAATTGTTAGATAGAGCAAGTGAATTTGGAATAGCAGAAGGTGCTAATTTCAACTGTCCAGGTCAAGTAGTTATTTCTGGTGAAAATAAAGCAATAGATGAAGCTGTAAAGATTGCAAAAGAACTTGGAGGCCTTGGAATGCCTCTAAAGGTTAGTGGACCGTTTCATAGTTCGCTTCTTGAACCAGCAAGTGAAGAATTCTTTAATACTATAAAAACTGTAAATATTAAAGAACTTAATAAAGTAGTATATTCCAACGTTAAGGGTCTTCCTTATGAACGTGAAGATGATGTTAGAGATTTACTTAAAAGACATATAAGAACCTCTGTGCTTTTTGAGAAAACTATAAACCATATGATTGAAAGTGGTGTAGATACATTTATTGAAGTTGGACCAGGAAAAGCACTTAGAGGATTTGTTAAGAAAATAAATAAAAATGTGAAGCTTTTAAATGTTGAAGATATGGCTTCTTTAAAAACTACAATTGATGCAATTTAGGAGGTAATTATTTATATGCTAAAAGGAAAATGTGCTATTATTACAGGTGCATCAAGAGGGCTTGGAAAAGCAATTGCTTTAAAGTTAGCGTCTCTTGGAGCTAATATAGTTTTAAATTATAGAAGTAGTGAAAATGAAGCAATAGACGTTGAAAATGAAATAAAAGAAATGGGTGTTCAAGTTATAAGTGTAAAAGGAGATATTTCTAAATTAGAAGAAGTAGAAAATCTTATAGGTGCAGCTAAAGAAAAATTCGGCAATATTGACATCATGGTAAATAATGCTGGAATTACAAAAGATACATTAATACTTAGAATGAAAGAAGAAGATTTTGATAGTGTTATTGATGTAAATCTAAAAGGCGTATTTAATTGCTTAAAATCTATTACTCCAATTATGGTTAAACAAAAATGTGGAAAAATAATAAATATTTCATCAGTTGTTGGACTTACAGGAAATGCAGGGCAAGTTAATTATGCAGCATCGAAGGCTGGTGTAATTGGAATGACAAAGTCACTTGCTAAAGAACTTGGTTCTAGAGGGATTACTGTAAATGCAGTAGCACCGGGATTTATTGAAACAGATATGACACATGAATTAAATGATAAAGTTAAGGAAGAAGCAAAGAAAAATATACCACTTAAGAGATTTGGAAATCCAGAAGATGTAGCAAATGTTGTAGCGTTCCTTGCAAGTGAAGGTTCAAATTATGTTACAGGTCAAGTTATCCAAGTTGATGGTGGAATGTTAATGTAATGGAGGAAGAGTTAAGTTATGGAAAGAAGAGTTGTAATTACAGGAATGGGGGCTTTAACTCCTATAGGAAATGATGTTACTACATTTTGGAATAATGCAAAAGAAGGAAAATTAGGAATAGATTTTATTACTTTAATAGATCAAGATTTAATAGATGTAAAAATTGCAGCAGAAGTTAAAGATTTCGATCCTGATACTTTAATTGGTAAAAAAGAAGCTAAAAGATTAGATAGATTTGCTCAATTTGGATTAGTTGCTGCAGATGAAGCAATAAAAGATTCAGGAATAGATTTAGAAAAAGAAGATTTAGATAGATTCGGGGTAATGTTAGGATCAGGAATAGGTGGTTTTGAAACTATCGAAACTGAATGTACTAAAATTGCTACTGGAAAATCAAAGAGAGTATCTCCATTTTTTGTTCCTATGACAATTATAAATTTAGGGGCAGGAAATGTAGCAATTAAATATGGATTAAAAGGACCTTGTACATCAGCAGTAACTGCTTGTGCTACAGGAACTAATAATATTGGAGATGCATTTAGAACTATAAAGCATGGCTATGCAGATGTGATGCTTGCAGGAGGTGCAGAAGCGCCTATAACTAGACTTGGAGTTTCAGGATTTGGTAGCATGAAGGCATTAAATTCAGATAACAATCCTGCGAGAGCATCTATTCCTTTTGACAAGGATAGAAGCGGATTTGTAATGGGTGAAGGTGCAGGGCTTGTAGTTCTTGAATCTTTAGAACATGCAGAGGCAAGAGGTGCAAATATTATAGCTGAAATCGTTGGTTATGGTTCAACTTGTGATGCATATCATATTACATCGCCAGCTCCAGATGGTAGTGGTGCTGCAAAGGCTATGAAAGATGCTATAGCTGAAGCTGGAATTAAGTTAGAAGAAGTTTCTTATATAAATGCTCATGGAACTTCAACACCATTGAATGATCAATTTGAAACAGCAGCAATTAAGAGTGCATTTGGAGAAAACGCATATAAGATTCCGATATCTTCAACAAAATCTATGACGGGTCATCTATTAGGAGCAGCAGGAGCAATTGAAGCAATAATATGTGCAAAAGCTCTTCAAGAAGGGTTCATTCCACCAACAATTGGATATGAAACAAAAGATGAAGAATTAGATTTAGATTATGTACCTAATGTTGGAAGAAAGCAACAATTAGAATATGCACTTACTAATTCATTAGGTTTTGGTGGGCATAATGCAACATTACTTTTAAAGAAATGGAAATAACATTTTATGATGAATGATGAATGATGAAATTTAAAAGAAATTACGAAGTAATTTCATCCATAATTATTCATCATTAATCATTCATTAATTTAAAGGAGGATATATTTATGGAATTTGAAAAGATTAAAGAATTAATTAAATTAGTTGATTCTTCAAGTTTAGCTTTTTTTGAACTTTCAAGTGGCAATGATTATATAAAAATGGATAAATCATTAAATAGAGGACTAGCTGATAATAATTTGAGCAATTTAAGTAATGCTAGCACTGTAAATAATTTAGTTGGTTCTGGTACCAAATTGAATTCAATTAATTCAATAGAAAAATCAGAAGATTATGTGGTAAAAAATGAAGAAATAGTTAGTAATGAAAAAGAGATAGTTTTAGAAGATAAGAATATAGACGTCATAATTTCTCCTATGGTAGGAACATTTTATTCTTCACCATCACCAGAAAGTCCAGCTTTTGCAGAAGTTGGAGGTACAATTTCTAAGGGGAAAATTATTTGTATAATTGAAGCTATGAAGCTTATGAATGAAATAGAAAGTGATTATAGTGGAATAATTGTTGAACGTTTAGTTAATGACGGAGATATGGTAGAATATGGTCAGCCATTATTTAAGGTTAAGGGGGAATAGGATTTGCTTAATATAAAAGAAATAAAAGAAATTTTACCTCATAGATATCCATTTTTATTAGTTGATAGAGTTATTGAAATGGAGATAGAGGATAAACAATTTGTAAGAGCATATAAAAATGTTTCTGCTAATGAAGAGTTTTTTCAAGGACATTATCCTGAAGAACCAATTATGCCAGGAGTACTACAAATAGAAGCATTAGCTCAAACAGGAGCAGTTGCTATTCTTTCAATGGAAAAGTTTAAAGGAAAAACCCCATTATTTGCAGGAACGAATAAAGTTAGATTTAAAAATAAGGTTGTACCAGGTGATAGATTGGACTTATATTGTGAAATTATAAAAATAAAAGGGCCTATAGGAATTGGAAAAGGAATAGCCTCAGTTGATGGAAAAACAGTTTGTGAAGCAGAAATACTTTTTGCTATAGGATAGGTGATAATGATGTTCAAGAAAGTACTAATTGCCAATAGAGGAGAAATTGCAGTAAGAATAATTAGAGCATGTAGGGAAATGGGGATAAGTACAGTTGCTGTTTATTCAGAAATA
Organism: Clostridium sp.; assembly: GCF_021372645.1. Taxonomy (GTDB): domain Bacteria; phylum Bacillota; class Clostridia; order Clostridiales; family Clostridiaceae; genus Clostridium. The sequence goes on from NZ_JAJFUC010000026.1 coordinate 36,757, forward strand.
GATAAAGAAGCACTTCATACCCAGTTAGCAGATGAAGCTGTATGTATTGGACCTGCAATGCCTAAGGATAGCTATTTAAATATAACTAATATTTTAAGTGCATGTGTTTTAACTGGTGCAGATGCTATACATCCAGGGTTTGGTTTTTTATCTGAGAATCCCAAATTTGCAAAAATGTGCAGGCAATGTAATATAAAGTTTATAGGACCTGATTATGAAACCATTGAATGGATAGGAAACAAGGCTAAGGCTAGAGAAATCATGAAGTCTTGTGGAGTTCCAGTAGTACCAGGATATGAAGGGAAAATAAGAGATGAAGCACATGCATTAGAACTAGGAAAAGAGATCGGATATCCTGTAATGATAAAAGCTGCAGCAGGTGGTGGTGGAAAAGGAATAAGAATTGCTAATAATGATGAAGAATTCTTAATGGGATTTAAAACAGCTAAAGCAGAAGCAAAAGCTTGCTTTGGAGATGATACATTATATTTAGAAAAATTTGTTCAAAAACCAAAACATATTGAATTTCAAATATTAGCTGATGAATATGGGCATGTAATACATTTAGGTGAAAGAGAATGTTCAATGCAAAGAAAAAACCAAAAGGTTTTGGAAGAAGCTCCATCTAACGTATTAAATGAAGAGTTACGTGCTAAAATGGGTGAAGCTGCAAAGATGGCAGCTCTTGCTGTAGATTATAAAAATGCAGGAACTATAGAATTTTTATTTGATAAAGATAATAATTACTATTTTATGGAGATGAATACAAGAATACAAGTAGAACATCCAATTACTGAGATGGTTACAGGTATAGACTTGGTAAAAGAACAATTAAGAATAGCATCAGGAGAAAAACTTAGATTTACTCAAGATGATATAGAGATTAAAGGCCATGCTATAGAATGTAGAGTTAATGCAGAAGATCCGGAACATGATTTTAGGCCATGTCCAGGAACTATTGAAGAACTTTGTGTTCCAGGTGGTTTGGGTGTTAGAATAGATTCAGCAATATTTTGTGGATATAAAATACCACATTGCTATGATTCTATGATAGCTAAGGTAATTACTTTCGGATATGATAGAAATGAAGCTATTGTAAAAATGAATAGAGCATTATCAGAATTTGCAGTAGGCGGAGTAAAGACTAACATTAATTTTGAACTATCTATACTTGAAACTAAGGAATTCTTAGAAGGAGATTATGACACTTCATTTTTATCAGAAAAGATGGTGAAGAAGGATGCTTAAGGACTTATTTACAAAAAGGCAATATGCAACTGTTAAACCTTCAGTAATAAAAAAGAGTGTTACTGAAGAAAAGCCTAATATTCCATCAGGAATGTGGACTAAATGTAATAAGTGTAACGAAATGATTTACGTTGAAGATTTAGAACATGCTAAGTATGTTTGTACATCCTGTGGGTATCATTTTAGAATAAATGCAAAAGAAAGAGCAAGAATATTCTTTGATAAACATACTTTTAAAGAATTATGGAAAGAGTTAAAAACTACAAATCCACTGGATTTTGAAGGCTATGAAGAGAAACTGAAAAGTGGCAAATCAAAAACAGACAGTACGGAAGCAGTTGTTACTGGTATTGGACAATTAAATGGAATAGATATTGCTTGTGCAATTATGGATAGTTTCTTTATGATGGGAAGTATGGGAACTGTAGTTGGAGAGAAGATTACAAGGCTTGTAGAATATGCTACAGAAAATAAATTACCAGTTATAATTTTTACAGCATCAGGTGGTGCTAGAATGCAAGAAGGAATTTTTTCACTTATGCAAATGGCAAAGGTTAGCGCAGCTATTGCAAGACATGATGAAGCTGGTCTTTTATATATTTCTGTATTAACAGATCCAACTACTGGAGGTGTAACAGCAAGCTTTGCCATGGAAGGTGATATTATTTTAAGTGAACCCAATGCATTAATTGGATTTGCAGGAAGAAGAGTAATTGAAGGTACAATCAACGAAACACTTCCAGATAATTTTCAAAAAGCAGAATTTTTATTACAAAAGGGTTTTGTCGATGCTATTGTTGACAGAAAGAACATGAGAACATGTATATATAAAATTCTTATTTTACATGGGGTGAGGAATTATGGATAAAGATTTTATAAAAATAAATACAACACCATGGGAACACGTTGAAATTGCAAGACATAAAGACAGACCAAATGCAAATTATTATATAGAAACTATATTTAAAGATTATATAGAATTTCATGGTGATAGATACTTTGGTGATGATAAATCTGTAATTGGAGGAATTGCATCAATTAATGATATAAATGTTACAGTGGTAGCAATAACTAAAGGTTCAAATACCAATGAAAATATAAAAAGAAATTTTGGGATGCCAAATCCAGAAGGATATAGAAAAGCATTAAGACTTATGAAGCAAGCAGAGAAATTTAAAAGACCAGTGATTTGTTTTGTAGATACGCCAGGAGCATTTCCAGGTATGGGAGCAGAAGAAAGAGGTCAAGGGCAAGCTATAGCAAATAATCTTTTTGAAATAAGTAGATTAAAAACGCCAATAATTTCTATTGTTACAGGTGAAGGTGGAAGTGGAGGAGCTTTAGCTTTAACAGTTGCAGATAAAATTTTTATGCTAGAACATTCTGTATACGCAGTTCTTTCACCAGAAGGATTTGCTTCAATCTTATGGAAAGATGCTAGTAGAGTCAAAGAAGCAGCAGCAATTATGAAAATTACTGCTAAAAACTTAAAAGATTTTAGCATAATTGATGATATAATAAAAGAACCTAGAGGCGGAGCTCATAAAAATCCAGCTAAAGTAGCTGAGGGGATGAAGAAAATTATCTTGGATTCTTTAGTAGAATTAAAGGGAAAAGATTTAGCTACTCTAGTTGATGAAAGATATAATAAATTTAGACAAATGGGTAACTTTTATTAATAGAATTTTTAACTAATAAAATGAATTAGTAGTTAATATAATGGCTGTATCAAAATGATTGAAAATTATTTTGATACAGTTTTTATTTATGTATAGGAAATTGTACTATAATTGTAAATTTAAAGAAATCAAAGAGTCAATTGCCAAGGTTTTGAAATATTGTGATATTGACAATAAGGACAAGTAGAAATAAGATGTTATTAAATTGAAAAAAGAGGGGGATTTATTATGGAAAGTAATAGTACAAAAGTTGCTAAAATTGCAACTAAGATGGCTATATGTAATAGAAATGAAGAAGATGAATTGAAAAGATTTTATAATGAACAAGGAATAAAGGTTACAGCGGTAAATATAGGTGGTAATATTAATTCTTCCATAACTAAAATATTAGAAAGTGCATTAGTGGCAGCAAAAAGAAATCAATTAATTAGAGAAGAGCACTTACATGAAGGCGCTGTTATAGGAGCCGCTAGAGATGCGATAATTCAAATTTCAAATAGAGCTAATGGGCAAAATGTAGGCGGTAAAATAGGGATAGCAAGAGGTGGAGAGCATATATCAGTGTGTATATTTCTAAATATTGGACTATTACATTTAGATGAAGTAGTCATAGGAATAGGTCATAGATCATTACCAATATAACTCATTATAATTTTTATATTAAAAATGCTAAAAGTAAGGGTGTGTAAGCTTTACAACTATTTTGAATTATGATATTATAACGTAAAAGATTTATAAATTATTATCAATTTATTTAAGCAATCATTATAAATATAGGGATATATTTATAATAGTAGTAATTAGATTAGAGGTAAAATAAAGAAGTATAGTAGGAAATTGATAATGATGAAAATAATAGGAGGATAGGATTATGGTAGGGAAAAAAAAGTTAGCCATGCTATTATGTACAGTTCTAGTAGGAGGAATCCTTGCAGGATGCGGAAAAGGTGCAACAGATTCTAATAAGGGAACTACTACTTCATCAGAAGTAAAGAATATTGGAATTGTACAATTAGTACAACATGACGCTTTAGATGCATCAAACAAAGGTTTTGTTGATGGATTAAAAGAAAAAGGATATGAAGAAGGAAAAAATATCAAAATTGAACAACAAAATGCTCAAGGTGAACAAGCAAATGCACAAACTATTTGTAAACAATTTACAGATGCAAAAAAAGATTTAATTTTTGCAATTGCAACACCAGCAGCTCAAGCAGCATATAATTCTACTAAAGATATACCAATAATATTTACTGCAGTAACAGATCCAGTAAAAGCAGAAATTGCAAAAGAATGGAAGAGTTCAGGCACTAATGTTACTGGTACATCAGATAAAGTTCCAGTAGATAAGCAAATAGAGTTATTAAAAAAATTAATTCCAAATGCTAAAACTGTAGGTGTAATTTACAATACTTCAGAAACAAATTCAGTAATTCAAGTTGATGAACTTAAGGCTGCAGCAGAAAAACAAGGGTTAGCAGTAAAAGAAGTTGGAGTTACTAATGTAAATGAAATAAATCAAAATTTAGCAAGTGCATTAGGTCAAATAGATGTATTATATACACCAACAGATAATACAGTAGCTTCAGGAGATGCATTAGTAGGTAAGCTTTGTTTAGAAAAAAATATTCCTATAATAGGTGCAGAAGAAGCTGTAGTAACTAAAGGTGGTCTTGCATCAATAGGTATAGATTATTATAAATTAGGAAAAGAAGCAGGAGCAAAAGCTGCAGAAGTATTAGATGGAAAGAAACCTTCAGAAGTTGAAATAACTACATTAAGTGAAATGTCATTTACTATAAACACAGATGTTGCGAAGAAGTTAAATATAACAATTCCATCAGATATAGAAGCTAATGCTAAAAAGGTAACTGGAGGCATTGAGTAGTGGGGGTTTTAATTAATATTTTAGAACAAGGACTACTATTCTCTTTAGTTTCAATTGGAGTATATATAACATACAAAATTTTAGATTTTCCTGATTTATCAGTAGATTCTACATTCCCACTAGGGGCTGCAATTTCTGCAGCTCTTCTAGTTAAGGAAGTTAATCCATGGATTGCAATATTAGTAGCAACTTTAGGTGGAGCACTAGCTGGAGGTATAACAGCATTTTTACACGTTAAACTTAAAATAACAAATTTAATGGCTGGAATATTAGTAATGATAGGTTTATATTCTATAAACTTAAGAATAATGGGAAAAGCAAATGTGCCATTATTTAATACACCTAACCTATTTAAATCAACTATGCCAGCTATACTAGTGATTTTAATAATGGTTATTATAATAAAAATATTATTAGATCTATACTTAAAAACAAAATCAGGATTTTTACTTAGGGCAGTAGGAGATAATGAACAAGTAGTTTCATCCCTTGGAGTAAATAAAGACTTAGTTAAAGTATTAGGTCTTATGATAAGTAATGCATTAGTTGCATTAGCTGGTGCATTAACAGCACAATATCAAGGATTTAGTGATGTTGGCATGGGTACAGGTACAGTAGTAATGGGTCTTGCAGCAGTAATCATTGGTACATCTTTATTTGAAAGATTATCTTTTGTTAAAGTAACTACTCTATCAATACTAGGTGCAATTATTTATAAAGCTGCAATAGCAATTGTATTAAAAGTAGGTTTAAATGCTAATGACTTAAAGTTAATGACCGCAATAATTGTAGTTATAGCATTATGCTCTAATAGTGGATTTTTCAAATCTAAAAAGAAAAAACCTATTATGGGAGGTGGTACTGAAGATGTTAAAAGTCAAACAACTGTCCAAGGTATTTAATCCTAATACTATAAATGAAAATAGAGTTTTTGATAGATTATCTTTAGATGTTACTCAAGGTGATTTTATAAGTATTATTGGTTCAAATGGAGCAGGTAAATCAACATTATTAAATATGATATCAGGAACAATAGAAGCAGATTCAGGATCTATATTATTAGATGGAAATGAAGTAATTAATAAACCAGAATATGCTAGATCAAAATTTATTGGAAGAGTATTTCAAGATCCGTCTAAAGGGGTTGCACCTAATATGACTATCTTAGAGAATATTGCACTTGCAGATAATAAAGGCAAAACATTTGATCTTGGATTTGGAATAAATAAAAAGAGAATAGATTACTATAAAGAAATGGTAAGCGAACTTGATTTAGGTTTAGAAGATAAGCTTTATAATAAGGTATTACTTTTATCTGGAGGACAGAGACAAGCATTAACATTACTTATGGCAGTAATGTCAAAACCTAAATTGTTATTACTAGATGAACATACTGCAGCCTTAGATCCTAAGACTTCAGAAAAAATAATGGACATAACTAGAAGCATTGTTAAAGATAGTGGAATAACAACACTTATGGTTACACATAACCTTAAACATGCCCTTGAAAATGGTAATAGACTTTTTATGATGCATAGAGGAAAAATTTTAGTTGATGTTAAGGGTGAGGAAAAAGAAAAATTAGATACTAATAAACTTCTTGGACTTTTTGAAAAAGCCAATGTCACAGATGGATTAAGTGATAGAACTTTATTTGGGTAAAAAAATTGAGCAGTAAGAAACTTTGGAATCTTGCTGCTTAATTTTTTGCGTTTAAATCATATTAAGATATGATAAAATAATAGTATAGGATGGTGATAATTTCATGTTGAAAAGATTTAATGTAACCGGGACTTGTATTCTCAATAAACATTATATGGTAGACACTTCAAAGAAAATAGATAAAATAATAAAAATGCACCTATAATAGTTACAGGGACAGGAAATATTATATCTGCTATAATATTATTTATTGCAATCTAAATTTGTAAGTAAAGAGATTATTGGAGCAAAGGTTATTTTATATGGAATGAAGTTTATAATATAAATTAAAGAATAATGGTAAAAAAGAGGTGGAAATGTGAGACCATTAGCAGATTTAATGAGACCTAGTAAATTAGAAGATTTTGTAGGACAGCAGCATATATTAGGCAAAGGAAAACCATTATATAATTTAATAGCAGGTAAAAATATATTTAATTGCATATTTTATGGACCACCAGGAACAGGAAAGACGACTTTAGCTAACATAATGGCTAATTATGTAGATAAAAAGTTTTATAAATTAAATGCAACAGTTGCATCTGTAAAAGATATTCAGGACATAACTAATAATATGGATAATTTATTAAACTACAATGGAGTAGTATTATACATTGATGAACTTCAACACTTTAATAAAAAGCAGCAACAAGCATTATTAGAATTTATAGAAGATGGAAGAATAACTTTAATTGCCAGTACTACTGAAAATCCATATTTTGTTATACATAAAGCTATAATTAGTAGATGTAATATATTTTCTTTTAAGCCGCTAACAATTGCAGAGATAATAATTGGGCTTAAAAATTCTATACAAAAGCTGATATCTGAAGGTATAGAAATAGAGTATTCAAATGAAGCATTAGATTATATAGCAGAAATATCCCAAGGTGACTATAGAAAAGCTTATAATATCTTGGAATTAGCTATAAATTCTCAAGTTAAGAAGGCTAGAGTAATTTCATGTGAATATATAGAGAGTTTAGGGCAATCTAATATGAGAGTTGATTCTAGTGGTGATGAATTTTATAATTTGTTAAGTGCACTTCAAAAGAGCATAAGAGGAAGTGACCCAAATGCAGCAATTCATTATTTAGCTAGATTGATTAAGGGCGGGAATTTGACTGCTATAATAAGAAGGATATCTGTTATCGCAGCTGAAGATATAGGTCTTGCTTTTCCAAACGCATTATCTGTTGTTAATTCAGGAATAGAACTTGCTTTAAAGGTTGGACTTCCAGAAGCGAGAATAATTCTTTCTGAGATAATTATATACTTAGCAACACTTCCTAAATCTAATAGTGCATGTTTAGCTATTGATTCTGCAATGAATGATTTAGAAAATATTAATTTTGGAGATGTTCCAATGCATTTAAAGGATGCACATTACTCAGGAGCATCAAGCCTTGGCATATGTGGATATAAATATCCTCATAAGTACCCTAATAACTATATAAAGCAAAACTATTTACCTGATGAATTACGTGGAAAGGTTTATTATAATGAACAAAATAATAAGTATGAAGAAAGTTTAAGGAAATATTGGACAGAAATAAAAAAATAGTAATTATAGTTTGACAAAAGCCGAGCATTTTGATAAGATATAAATAAATTTAATATATTTTTTATAATACTAGAAAATTTATAAAAGATATATTAAATTATAAAGAAAATGAAAAGGGGTGAAGACATAATGAAACTTTCAACTAAAGGAAGATATGGAGTTAGAGCTATGGTTGATTTAGCAACTAATTATGGTGGGGCCCCAATTTCAATAAAAACTATATCAAAAAGAGAAAATCTTTCAGAATATTATTTAGAACAACTATTTAGCCCGCTTAGACGTGCTAATATTATAAGAAGTATAAGAGGAGCACAGGGTGGATATGTTTTATGCAAACCGCCAAATGAAATAACTGTAGGAGATATAATGACTATTTTAGAAGGTCCTATTGAAATAGCAGATTGTATTGATGGCATTGAATGTGATACTTCAGATTGTTGTGCAACTAAAGCAGTATGGGAAAAAATTAAAAATAGCATAGATAGTGTCATGAATTCAATTACATTACAAGATATAATTGATGATTATGAAGCTAGTAAAAATAAAAAAAGTGGTATCAGAATTGCCGATAGGAGTGAATAAATATGAAAAATGTATATATGGACTATTCAGCTACAACTTACGTTAAGCCAGAAGTCCTAGAAGAAATGCTTCCTTACTTTACTGAAAAATTTGGAAATCCATCTTCATTTTATGGAATATCAAGAGTAACAAAAATGGCTATAGATAAAGCTAGAGAGCAAGTAGCAAAATCATTAAACTGCTTACCAGATGAAGTATATTTTACAGGGGGTGGATCAGAAGCCGATAACTGGGCAATAAAAGGGATTGCATCAGCCCATGGAAATAAAGGAAATCATATAATAACAACTAAAGTTGAACATCATGCAGTTCTTCATACTTGTGCATATTTAGAAAAAAATGGTTTTGATGTTACATATTTAGATGTTGATGAAGAAGGTTTTATTAGATTAGAGGATTTAAAAAATGCCATTACTGATAAAACAATTTTAGTAAGCATTATGTTTGCTAACAATGAAATAGGAACAATTCAACCAATAAAAGAAATTGGAGAAATTTGTAGAGAAAAGAAAATTTTCTTCCATACAGATGCAGTTCAAGCAGTTGGAAATGTGCCTGTAGATGTTAATGAAATGAATATAGACATGTTATCATTAGCAGGTCATAAGATTTATGGACCCAAAGGTATTGGAGTGCTATATATAAAGAAGGGAATTAAGATTGATAACTTAATTCATGGTGGAGGCCAAGAAAAGAATAGAAGAGCTGGAACAGAAAATATTGCATCAATTGTAGGTCTTGGTAAAGCACTTGAGCTTGCAACTGATAATTTAGAAGAACATATGAAAAAATTAACGCTACTTAGAGATAAATTAATGGATGGACTTTTAAAAATTCCATATACTAGATTAAATGGACCTAAAGGTGATAAAAGATTACCTGGAAATGTTAATGTATGTTTTAGATTTATTGAAGGTGAATCAATTCTTTTATCATTAGATTTTAAAGGGGTTTGCGCATCAAGTGGTAGTGCTTGTACATCAGGATCTTTAGATCCATCACATGTATTACTTGCAATTGGGCTTCCTCATGAAATAGCTCATGGATCATTAAGACTATCAATGGGTGAAGGATCAACTGAAGAAGATGTTGATTATGTTCTTGAAGTTGTACCACCAATTATTGAAAGATTAAGAAATATGTCACCATTATGGGATGACTTTTTAAAGAAAGGGGAAAAATAATATGATATATACAGAAAAAGTAATGGATCATTTTCAAAATCCAAGAAATGTTGGGGAAATAAATGATGCAAATGGTGTAGGTGAAGTTGGAAATGCTAAGTGTGGAGATATAATGAAAATCTACTTAAAGGTAGAAGATAATATAATAAAAGATGTAAAATTTAAGACTTTTGGATGTGGATCAGCTATAGCATCTTCATCAATGGCAACTGAATTAATTAAAGGGAAAACTATAGATGAAGCTTGGGGATTAACTAATAAAGCAGTTGCTGAGGCATTAGATGGACTTCCACCAGTGAAAATGCATTGTTCAGTACTTGCGGAAGAAGCAATTCATAAGGCTATAAATGATTATAGAGCTAATAATGGATTAGAAGTAATACCAATGGAAGAGCATAGTGATGAAGATTTACATGCTGCTGTACATGGAGAAGAATAGGTGAAATTATGAAGAAAAAAGTTTTAATAGGTATGAGTGGTGGTGTAGATAGTTCTGTTGCTGCATATTTGTTAAAACAGCAGGGATATGAAGTCATTGGTGCTACAATGCAAATTTGGCAACAAGATGATGAATTTGAAGAAAAGGAAGGGGGCTGTTGCTCCCTTTCTGCTGTTGACGATGCAAGAAGAGTATGTGATAAACTTGAAATACCTTTTTATGTTTTAAATTTTAGAGATTATTTTAAAGAAAAGGTCATAGATCCTTTTGTTCAAGAATATATAGATGGAAAAACACCTAATCCTTGTATTGAATGTAATAAGCATTTGAAGTTTGATGAACTTTTAAGAAGAGCTAGAGGAATTGGTGCAGATTATGTAGCTACAGGTCATTATGCTAAAATTGAAAAACGTGATGATAGATATCTTTTAATTAGATCTGACGATGATAGCAAGGATCAAACATATGCATTATATAATTTTACGCAAGATCAATTAGAACACACATTAATGCCTTGTGGAGAATATGAAAAAACAAAAATAAGAGAAATAGCAAAAGAAATTGGTTTAGCTGTTCATAACAAAAAAGATAGCGAAGAAATTTGCTTTATTCCAGATAATAATCATGGGAGATATATTTTAGAAGTAAGGCCAGATAGGGTTAAGACAGGTAATTTTGTTGATAAAAGTGGTAATATACTTGGAAAACATAAAGGAATTGTATATTATACTATAGGGCAAAGAAAAGGGCTTGGACTTTCTCTTGGAAGACCAGTTTTCGTAATAGGTATAAATGCAAAAACTAATGAAGTTGTACTAGGTGCTGAAGATGATATATTTAAAACAGATCTAATTGCAACAGATACGAATTTCATTTCTTTTGATAAGTTAGAAAAAGAAATACAAGTGCAAGCTAAAATTAGATATTCTGCAAAACCAGCAGATGCAATTTTGACTCCACTTCCAAATGGTAGAGTTAAAGTTTCTTTTAAAGAAAAACAAAGAGCTATAACTAAAGGCCAATCAGTTGTATTTTATGATGATGAAGTAGTAGTTGGTGGCGGAATAATCGAAACAGTACTTTAATTTTACATATATTAGCATATTAAAAATTAAGCAAAAACATAAAAGTTTATTCTTTAATGTTTTTGCTTAATTTTTTTCATCTAAATAAACTTGCACATCTAGCAGTAATCAATCTGTAATCTATGGAATTTATTCCTAATATTCTATTTTAAATAAACAGACTGCATAAAAATAATTTTAAATTATTTTTGTAGATAGGCAAGTTCTGAATAAATTTTCTTTATAGTGGTTAAGATATGGATAGTAAAATGGCCTATATTGATGCAATGGAGGAAAAAATGTTTAAGACTAGGGATTTCTACTTCAAAAATGTTTATAATATTAAAGGTAAAAAGATTGGAGTTATAGAAGATTTATATATAGATTTCTATTTAGGAAAGGTTGTAGGGTTTAAAGTATCTAATAGTATCTTGTTTTCTAAAAACAATTATGTATGTATGCAAGATGTTATAGATATAGGTGAGGATGTTATAATAAATTCCATAAGAAAAGGAGAAGGATTAACCTTTAAAGAAATTAAATATATGGAGATTATTGATACGTTAAGTAATATAAAAGGTGTTTTGGAAGATATGATAATAGATATACAAGATTATTCAATAAAAGCTATAGTAATAAGTTCGGGGCTAATAGATAAAATGATAAAAGGTAAGCAAATCATTCTTTTAAATAGATGTATACTTGGAGAAAAGTATATATTATATACAGGAAGTGAAGGCATTTCATTTAAATCAATGCCACATAATATGGAGCAGTATAATGCAACTAAGAAAGCATAAAAAATTAATATTATCTATATTGATTTTATTATTTGTTGTAGCTTTAATATTAGCTTACTTTTTTAACCATTCAATAAATACAATAATGAATATTATTATTATGTCTTTTATTTTAGCATATACTTTAAGTCCTATTAGAGATACATTTGAAGCAAAACTTAAGGTTAGCAAGAGAACAGCTTCTGTACTAGTTATATCAATAATAATAGGAATTGTTACTACATGTATAATAGTTATAGTTCCTGCTTTATTTAACGAAATAGCTAATATTAGTAATGTATTTGAAAAAATAAATAATTTTTTAGAAGAAGTAGCTCTTAAATATAATTTAAATAACATTTTAGCAATTAATGTAATATATAATGAAATTTTAGAAAAAGGAAATACAATTTGGATAAACTTTTCAGAAAGTGCTGTAGATAATTTGATTAAATTTAGTGATAATATTATTTCTTTTGCAATTATACCAATTATGATTTACTATTTTCTCTGCGACGGAAATAAGATATACACAAAAAGTCTATTATTATTGCCCACAGAAAAAAGAGCAATAACTAAAAAAATTATAAAGGATATAGATAGGGTATTAACAAGATACATAACAAGTCAGTTATTACTTTCGGGGGTAATAGGAGCTTTAACTTTTGTTTTGTTACTAATATTAAAGGTTAAATTTCCTTTATGGATTTCTATTTTAAATGCAATATTAAACATAATACCTTATTTTGGGCCAATATTTGGTGCAATACCAGCAGTTATAGTTGCACTTTTAGATTCACCTATAAAAGCACTTTGGGTGATTATTGGAATGTTTGTGATTCAACAATTAGAAGGAGATATTTTAGCTCCCAAAATGACAGGCGATAGTACAGATATGCATCCTTTTGTAATAATAATTTTATTAATTACAGGAGATAATTTTGGCGGGTTTATAGGCATGATACTGGTGGTTCCTATAGCTGTTATAATAAAAGTTTTATATGATGATATAAATTATTATTTATTTTAGGTACAATCAAAAAACGAGTTAATACTTCTTCACATCTTTGAAATTTTATTTTCTTTCATATGCAGTAGTTATTTTTTAATATTTTATACATTAAGAAAAAATAGTATTTAGTTGTATATTGACATAATTATCTATATGAAATATAATTTTGATGAAATAAGAAAATATTAAGCGATGAATAGGATGAGTAGATTTATTATAGATATTCAGAGAAGAAGTGGTTAGTGAAAACTTTTTATTTAGATATTTTGAAGCTACCTAGGAGCTATAAATTACTAAGTGATGTATAAGATTTATGCATAATTAGGGTGGTACCACGGAATTTCAGCTTTCGTCCCTTTGTTTATTAAGGGAGAAAGCTTTTTTTATTAGTAAATATAACTAATGCATAATCAACTAAAATAATTTTAAATTGATAATAATATATGGAGGAATAGTTTATGAAAGTTACAAAAACAAATGATTTGAGAGAAGCGTATTTGAAATTTTTTGAAGGTAAAGAACATTTAAAATTGGAGAGTTTTCCTTTAGTTCCAAAGAACGATAAGAGTTTATTATTAATAAATGCTGGAATGGCTCCACTAAAACCTTATTTTACAGGATTACAAGAACCACCCAAAAGAAGAATTACAACTTGCCAAAAGTGCATTAGAACAGGGGATATTGAAAATGTAGGAATAACAAGCAGACATTGTACTTTCTTTGAAATGCTTGGAAATTTCTCTTTTGGTGATTACTTTAAGAAAGAAGTAATTCCATGGGCTTGGGAATTCATAACTGAAGTTTTAGAACTTCCAAAAGATAAGCTATATGTAACAATATATTTAGATGATGATGAAGCATATGAATTCTGGACTACACTTACAGATGTAGATAAGAGCCATATATTCAGATTAGGAAAAGAAGATAACTTCTGGGAACATGGTGCTGGTCCTTGTGGTCCTTGTACAGAAATTCATTTTAGTAGAACTGATGAAGTGCCAACTAATTCAGAAGAGTTTGTTGAACTTTCAGATGCAGACAAAATAATAGAATTTTGGAACCTTGTATTCACTCAATTTGATGGAGATGGAAAAGGTAACTATGAAAAACTTACAAGTACTAATATAGATACTGGTATGGGTCTTGAAAGACTTGCAGTTATAATGCAAAGCAAGAATAGTGTATTTGAAATAGATACATTAGAAAATATATTAAGCGAAGTTTCTAAACTTGCGAATGTTAAATATGGTGATGATAGTAAGTCAGATGTTTCTTTAAGAATTATAACTGACCATATAAGATCTATAACTTTTATGATTTCGGATGATGTAATGCCATCAAATGAAGGAAGAGGCTATGTTTTAAGAAGACTTCTTAGAAGAGCAGCAAGACATGGAAAAACTTTAGGAGTTAAAGATGCTTTCCTTTGTAATTTATGTGATATTGTTATTAGAGATTCAAAGGATGCATATCCAGAATTAGAAGCGCAAAAAGAATATATTAAAAAAGTAATTAAAATAGAAGAAGATAAATTTAGAGAAACTTTGGATTCAGGAATGGAAATATTAAATGAATTCATAAGCGAATTAAAAGAAAATAATGAAAAAATTCTTAAAGGTGCTGATGGATTTAAATTATATGATACTTTTGGATTTCCAATGGAACTTACTAAGGAAATATTAGAAGATGAAGGATTATCTTTAGATGAGGATGCTTTTCATGAAGAAATGAAGATTCAAAGAGAAAGGGCTAGAAATGCAAGAAAGACTTCTAACTATATGGGAGCGGATGTTAAAACTTCAGATGCAATATCATCAGATATTGAAACTGTTTTTGATGGATATGAAAATGATACATTAATTGGTGAAGTTAAAGCTTTAATTGAAGGCGAAGAATTTGCAGATTCTATAACAGAAGGAAGTAATGGAATTATAGTTACAGATATCACTCCATTTTATGCAGAAATGGGTGGACAAATAGGAGATACTGGTTTTATATTCAATGATAGCTTTAGAGCTAAAGTTGTTGATACTAAAAAAAATATTGGTGGAAAGATAATTCACTTTGTAGAAGTTTTATCTGGAGAAGTTAAAGCAGGAGACAAGGTTACTTTAGAAGTAGATAAGGCTAGACGTGAAAATATTAAGAAAAATCATACTGCAACCCATCTTTTAGATAAAGCATTGGTTAAAGTTCTTGGGTCACATGTTCATCAAGCAGGATCGCTTGTAAGTAACGATAAATTTAGATTTGACTTCTCTCACTTTGAAGGATTAACAGAAGAAGAAATAACAAAAGTTGAGGATTTAGTTAATGAAGCAATAACTAGCGTAACACCAGTTGTTACAGAAGTTATGGATCTTCAAGATGCAAAAAATAGTGGCGCTATTTGTATATTTGATGATAAATATTCTGATAAAGTTAGAGTAGTATCTGCCGGAGAATATTCTAAAGAATTATGTGGTGGAACGCACATAGATAATACTGGTAAGATAGGATTATTTAAAATCGTGTCTGAAAGTGGTATTGCAGCAGGAACGAGAAGAATAGAAGCTGTCATTGGAAAAGAAGCTTATAAATTAGTCAATGAAAAGAAAGAGTTATTAAAAGAAATTTCAAATAAACTTAAATGTTCAGAAAAAGAACTTTTAATTAAGCTTGATCAACAAGTTAAAGAATTAAAGGAAAAAGATAAAGAAATAGTATCTTTAAAGTCTAAATTTGCATCAATGGGAATAGATGATATAGTAGCATGTACAAAGAATGTTAAAGATATTAATGTAATATCATATGAATTAAAAGATGTTGATAGTGATGCTTTAAGAGAGGTTTGTGAAAAAGTAAGAGATAAGGTTGAAAATAGCATAGTATTACTTATGAGCGAAAATGCTGGAAAAGTTATTATATGTGCTATGGCAACCAAAGATGCAATAGCCAATGGAGCTCATTGTGGAAAATTAATAAAAGAAGTATCTGCTATTCTTGGTGGCGGTGGTGGTGGAAGACCAGACATGGCTCAAGCAGGTGGAAAATTACCAGAAAAAATACAAGAAGCAATTAAAGAGTCTTATAAAATAGTGGAAACTTTAGCAAAGTAGTATACTTTTTATAAAATATAGGTTATAATCTAAGTATTGATTAGTGAATAAATTTAAAATATTAAGTTAATAATAAATATAGATATGGTGTTTTTATATACTGATTAAGGGGGTGTGTTGCTTTACGCAACGATGATATGAATAATAATATTGAACATACAATGCAATTTGATTTAAGTAAGAATAAAGAAGCTCTTACAAAGACAATATTAACAGAAGTTTATAATTCATTACAAGAAAAAGGATACAATCCTATAAATCAGTTAGTTGGATATTTGATTTCAGGAGACCCTACTTACATCACTAATTACAACGGAGCAAGAGCTTTAGTAAGAAAACTCGAAAGAGATGACATACTAGAAGAAGTAATAAAGTCTTATTTAGAGATAAAGTAGAGAGTGCCCGTTTATAACGGGCACTCTTAATTTTTAAGGAGTGCTGATTTGAGAATATTAGGATTAGATGTAGGTCAAAAGACTATAGGAGTTGCGGTAAGTGATCCATTAGGGTTCACAGCTCAAGGTTTGACCACAATAAGAAGAACTAAAAAGGAACAAGACATACAAGAAATAAAAAAGTTTTGTGATGAATATGATGTGAAAGTCATAATAATTGGACTTCCAAAGAATATGAACGGAACAATAGGAACATCTGGAGAGATTACAATGTCTTTTGGTAAGTTAATAGAAGAAGAGCTTAAAGTTGAAATAAAATTTTGGGATGAACGTTTAACTACTGTTGCAGCCCATAAAGCAATGCTTGAAGCAGATTTATCAAGAAGTAAAAGAAAAAAAATAGTAGATAAAGTGGCTTCAACGTATATTCTTCAAGGATATTTAGATATGATATCAAGATAGAATAGTTAATTATTAAAAAATAAAAAATAGAATTTTAAAAGGTATATTTATAGAAAAAAGTAAAATTTAAATATACTTTTATTAATAATAAAAAAATAAGATTTAGAAGGGATACATTTATGGATAAAGATGCAAAATTTGTATATATACCTGATCAAGATGGAAATGAAGTTAAGTTTGAGGTTATTATATACTTTGAAATAGAAAAATTAAAAGGACAATATATAATTGCAGCACCAGCATTTGAAGAAAGTGATGATGCATATGCTTTTAAAATTTTTAAAGATGAAGATGGTAGCGAGATATTTATAGCACTTGAAGATGATGATGATGAATTTGAAATGGTATTAGAAACTTATGATACGCTTATGAATGAAGACGGTTTAGTTCAAGAGTAGTATCTAAATGCAGTGAGTATTGGTCGATTTGGAGGCTGAAATAAAAATTAATTTATTTTAATCTAAATTTAATGTGAAAAGTGAGGTATTATGTATGGATGTATCAAATTTAATTGATATGAATGCCTTAAAAGAAGATTTGAAAAAGAAGGGTTATAAATTAACACCGCAAAGAAGATCTATTGTTGATACAATTATTGACAATGAGGGTAAACATTTAACAGCAGAAGAAATATATGATAAGGTAAAAATAAGCTGCCCGGAAATTGGATTAGCAACAGTTTATAGAACCATTCTTTTACTGGAAGAGCTAGGAGTTATATCAAGATTAGATTTAAATGATGGATGTAGTAGATATGAAATTGTACATTCCGATGAAGCACATAGACATCATCATCTTATTTGTAATAATTGTCATAAAGTTTCGGAAGTTCAAGATGATTTATTAGAAGAGCTTGAAGGTGGCATTGAGAAACAATATAAGTTTAAAATTTTAGATCATAGTGTGAAATTTTATGGAATATGTAATGAATGTCAAAAAAAACATAATGATGAATAAAAGGACTTTTAATATTTAGAAAGAACCTTTGTTTATAAATAATATAGGAAAAGGAGGGGAAATATGAAAAATGAAAGAGCGAAGATAAAAATAATTCCTCTTGGTGGCATAAACGAAATTGGGAAAAATATAACCGCTATTGAATATAAGGAAGATATTATAATAATAGATTGTGGATTAAAATTCCCAGATGATGATATGTTCGGAATAGATATTGTAATACCTGATATTTCATATCTAATTAAAAATCCAGAAAAAATCAAAGGAATATTTTTAACTCACGGACATGAAGACCATATAGGAGCATTGCCATATGTATTAAGACAGTTAAATGTTCCAGTTTATGGTACTAAGCTTACTCTTGGCATAGTTGAAACGAAACTAAAAGAACACGGTCTGTTAGCTTCAACAGAACTAATAAGAGTAAAACCAAAAGACATAATTAAATTAGAAAGCATTTCAGTAGAATTCATAAAGATGAATCATTCGATTGCAGATTCAGTTGCAATTGCGATTCATACACCACTTGGTGTAGTGCTTCATACAGGTGACTTTAAGATTGATTATACACCAATTGATGGAGAAATGATGGATTTCGGAAGATTAGCTGAATTAGGTAGAAAAGGTGTTTTGGTAATGATGGCTGATTCAACAAATGTTGAAAGGCCAGGATATACTATGACAGAACGAGTTGTTGGGGAAACTTTCTTGCGACTATTTAATAAAGCAAAAGGTAGAATAATAGTTGCTACATTTGCATCAAATGTTCATAGAATTCAACAAATTATTACAGCAGCAGAGGCTTATGAAAAAAAAGTAGCTGTGTCAGGAAGAAGTATGGAGAATATTGTCCAAGTGGCAATAGAACTGGGATATCTTACAATTGGAGAAGACGTACTTATCCCGGTCGATCAAATTTCAAAATATCCTAATGAAAAAGTTGTAATAATAACAACAGGTAGCCAAGGAGAGCCGATGTCTGCACTTGCAAGAATGGCAAATTCAGAACATAGAAAAATTAATGTGGTACCGGGAGATACGGTTATTATTTCAGCGACACCAATACCAGGAAATGAAAAATTGGTTTCAAAGGTTGTAAATCAATTATTTAAAAAGGGTGCTGAGGTAATATATGATTCTTTAGAAAAGATTCATGTGTCAGGTCACGCTTGTGAAGAAGAACTAAAGTTAATGCACTCATTAATTAAACCAAGATTCTTCATTCCAGTCCATGGTGAATATAGACATTTGAAGAAGCATGGAGAACTAGCAATGGAACTTGGACTATCAGACAAGAATTTATTAATACCTGAGAATGGTAATGTAATAGAAGTTGCAAGAAATTATATTAAAAAAAGTGGTACTGTTGTTTCGGGTCAAGTCTTTGTTGATGGTCTTGGAGTTGGAGATGTTGGAAATATAGTATTAAGAGACAGAAAACATCTTTCACAAGATGGTATTTTAACAATTGTAGTTACGATGGAAAGACAAACAGGTAGAGTTGTATCTGGACCAGATATAATCTCAAGAGGATTTGTATATGTAAGAGAATCAGAGGGACTTATGGATGAAGCTAGAGAGATTGTAAAGTCAGTACTGCGCGATTGTGAAGAAAGAAAAATCAATGATTGGACAACATTAAAGTCTAAAATGAGGGATGAACTTAGAGAATTCCTTTATGAGAAGACTAAGAGAAAACCTATGATATTACCAATAATTATGGAATTTTAGAATATTCCTAAAATAAATAGTTGAATATATAATAACTAATTATTTTTTAAAAATTTATCAATTGTTGAATATTAAATTAATTTGAAATAGGATTGACTTTTTTTTATGAAAAGAGTAAAATATGAATTAGCGTGTAGGAAATTGGATGCTTTAAGTATCCAATTTTCTTTTGGAAAAAAACAGTTATAGGTTTACATACATATATATGAGTAGTTGTAGTTAAGTTTATTTGTAAAAAATGCAATTTTCTAAATATGAAAATTTATAAGAAATTATTTACAATATATACTTAAATTTTTGCTTATTTATATACATAACTAGTTACAAACTAATAAAAAGAAAAATTCGCAGTTTAAATACTGTTTGGAGGAATAAAAATGGAATTAATTAAAAGAGAAGACATAAGAAATATTGCTATCATAGCCCATGTTGACCACGGTAAGACAACTTTAGTAGATGCTTTGTTAAGACAAAGTCATACATTTAGAGCTAATGAAAAAGTAGAAGAAAGAGTAATGGATTCTAATGACTTAGAAAAAGAAAGAGGAATTACAATTCTTTCAAAAAATACTGCAGTAATTTATAATGATATAAAAATAAACATAGTAGATACACCAGGACATGCTGATTTTGGTGGAGAAGTTGAACGTGTACTTAAGATGGTTGATTCAGTTTTGCTTGTTGTTGACTCTTATGAAGGACCAATGCCACAAACAAAATTCGTTCTGAAGAAATCATTAGAATTAGGATTAAGACCAATAGTTATAATTAACCAAATAGATAAACCAAATGCTAGACCAACAGACGTTATTGATGAAGTATTTGACTTATTTGTAGAACTTGGAGCTAATGATAAACAATTAGATTTCCAAATTATTTATGCATCAGCTAGAGAAGGTTTTGCGAAATATAATGTAGATGATGAAAATAATGATATGAATCCTATATTTGAAACAATATTAAAACATGTTGCACCACCAGAAGGATATATAGATGAACCACTTCAAATGTTGGTAAGTACATTAGATACAAATGCATTTGTTGGGAAAATTGCAATTGGTAAAATACATAGAGGTACAGTAAAGAGAAATCAAACAGTTACTTTATTAAAGAATGATGGATCAAACGCTAATTACAAAATAACTAGCATATTTACATACAAGGGATTAAAAAGAGAAGACGCAGAAGAAGCTTCAATGGGAGATATAGTTGCAGTAAGTGGTGTTCTTGATGCTAATATAGGTGATACTATAGCAGATTCGTCAATGCCAGAAGCATTACCATTCTTAGAAATAGATGAACCAACATTAAACATGAACTTCATGGTTAATGATTCACCATTTGCAGGTCAAGAAGGTGATTTTGTAACATCAAGACATTTAAGAGATAGATTAATGAAAGAACTTGAAACAAATGTAAGTTTAAGAGTAAATGAACTTACTCCAGATTGTTTTGAAGTTGCAGGAAGAGGAGAACTTCATCTTTCAGTTCTTATTGAAACAATGAGAAGAGAAGGATATGAATTCCAAGTTTCAAAAGCAAATGTTATATTTAGAGAAGAAAATGGACATAAGGAAGAACCAATTGAGTACTTAACAATTGATGTTCCAGAAGAATTTATGGGACCAGTTATGGAAAAGCTAGGGCCTAGAAAAGCTGAAATGGTTAATATGACATCAGCAGTAAATGGATACACAAGACTAGAATTCACAGTTCCAGCTAGAGGTCTTATTGGATTTAGAAGTGAATTAATGACTGATACAAAGGGTAATGGAATTATGAATCACGTATTCCATTCATATGAAAAATATAAAGGTGAAATTCCAGGAAGAAGTAGAGGATCAATAGTTTCATTTGAAACTGGAGATTCAATAGCATATGGATTATACAGTGCTCAAGAAAGAGGACAATTATTCATCGGTGCTGGTGTTCCAGTATATGGTGGTATGGTTGTTGGTGTTTCTGCAAGAGCAGACGATCTTGAAATTAATGTATGTAAAATGAAGAAACTTACTAATACAAGATCATCAGGTGCTGATGATGCATTGAAATTAACTCCACCACTTGAAATGTCTCTTGAACAATGTTTAGAATTCATAAATGGTGATGAATTAGTAGAAGTTACACCAAAAACTATAAGAATGAGAAAAAGAATTTTAGATAGTGCTGAAAGAAGAAGAACAAGTAGCAGAAGTAAAAAATAATTTTACTAAAAATACTTTAAATAAAATAAATATAATTAAAAGTAAATAGTCTGTATTAGATTATTTACTTTTAATTATATCTAGGAGAAAGTTTATGAATAAATATAAACCCTTTAGAAAATTAATATTATTATCTACATTCTTTATATTTATTATAGGGTTAATTTTTGTGATTTCTTATAAAGAGGTTATAGAAAAACCACTGAAATCTAATGAGAATACAATTATTATTGAAGTGAAACAAGGTGAAGGTTTTTATGATATATTAAATAAGTTAGATAAAGAAAATAAGTTATCTAATAAACTCTTGCTTAAAGTAAAATTGGCTATAGATAAAACAGATGTAAGCTTAAGAGAAGGAATATATGAAATAGATACTAACACAACACTAGCGAATTTAATCAACTCTCTTGAAAACACTGCTGACGATAAAGATTTAGTGAAATTAACAATTCCGGAAGGATACTCAATAGAAGATGTTGCAAAAACTGTAGAAGAAAAGGGTCTTTGTTCTAAAGATGAATTCTTAAAAGCAGTTAAAAATTATGAATTGCCTAGTTTTGTTAAAGCTAATGATAAAAAAAGATATAATCTAGAAGGATTTTTATATCCAGATACATATTTGATAGAAAAAGGTTCTGATGCAAATTATATAATTAAAATTATGTTAAATAGATTTGAAAGTATATTAAAGCAAGTAAAAGAGGAAACCAAAGTTGATATAAAAGATGAAGATGTGGAAAAGATAATAAATATAGCTTCTCTAATAGAAAAAGAAGCAAGAGTTGAAAAGGATAGGCCATTAATTTCATCAGTTATTTATAATAGATTAGAAAAGGATATGAAGCTTCAAGTAGATGCTGCCGTAATTTATGCTTTAGGATATCATGTAGATGTAGTACTAAATAAGCATTTAGAAATAGATTCACTATATAATGTTTATAAGTATAAAGGATTGCCAATAGGACCTATAGCGAATCCGGGAATTGATTGTATTAAAGCTGCATTAAGTCCATCAAAAACTGATTATTTATATTATATTTTGCAAGAAGATAGTTCTCATTATTTTACTAATAATTATGATGATTTTTTAAAGAAGAAAAAAGAATTAGGGTATTAATGCGTTATTTTTCTTCTAATGCAAGTAACTATTAATAACAATTTTTTATGGTTGAATTATTATTTTAACTGATAAACTAGATGTATGGAGGAAATTCATGAGTGAGATTACATATGACTATATGGAAGAATATATTAGAAGCTTAATTACTGATAGGGAAGGTACTTTAAAAGAAATAGAAGCTTTTGCACGAGAAAATAATGTACCTATTGTTCAAAAGGAAACAGGAGTGTTTCTTGAATTTATGACTAGTATGAAAAAACCTAAAAGAATATTAGAGCTTGGAACAGCAGTAGGCTTTTCAGCAATACTAATGTACCAAGCGTCAGGAACAGAACCAGAAATTACAACAATAGAGCGTGATGAAAAAATGGTGAAATTAGCTATTTCTAATTTAGAAAGGTTTAATTTAAGCCATAAAATTAAGATTGAACAAGGTGATTGCTTGGAAATTTTAGAAAAGTTAAATGAACCTTTTGATTTGATTTTTATGGATGCAGGCAAAGGACATTACAATCATTTTTTGCCTCATTGTTTAAGATTGCTTAATAAAGATGGTGTAATAGTAGCGGATAATGTTTTATTTAGAGGAATGGTTGCATCACAAGAATTAGTTAAGAGAAGAAAAATAACAATAGTAAAAAGAATGAGAACTTATTTGGAATTAGTTACTCAAGATAAAGAATTAATAACATCGGTAATACCTATGGGAGATGGAATTGCAGTTACTAAGAGGAGGTAAATTTAAAATGATAAGACCAGAAATTTTAGCACCAGCAGGAAATTTAGATAAACTTAAAATAGCAATAGATTTTGGAGCTGATGCAGTATACCTTGGAGGAAGCAAGCTTAATTTAAGAGCATTTGCTGATAACTTTACAAATGAACAATTAAAAGAAGGTGTAGAATATGCACATGGTAAAAACAGAAAAGTTTATGTGACAATGAATGTTTTTCCTCATAATGCAGATTTAACTGGAGTTGAAGATTACTTAAGAGATTTACATACAATAGGTGTTGATGCGATAATAGCATCAGATCCAGCAATAATAGCTACAGCTAGAGAGGTTGTACCAGAATTAGAAATTCATTTAAGTACTCAAGCTAATAATGTTAATTGGAAATCTGCTAAGTTTTGGTATGATCAAGGCGTTAAGAGAATAGTAATGGCTAGAGAACTTAACTTAAATGAAATAAAACAGATGAGAGATAATTTGCCGGAAGAATGTGAAATAGAAGCTTTTGTTCATGGTTCAATGTGTATAAGCTATTCAGGAAGATGTTTACTATCTAATTATATGGTAGGAAGAGATGCTAATAGAGGTGCTTGTGCTCAACCATGTAGATATAAATATAGTTTGGTTGAAGAAAAAAGACCGGGAGAGTATTATCCTGTAGTTGAAGATGAAAATGGAACATATATAATGAATTCAAAAGATTTATGTATGATTGAACATATAGATGATGTTATTAAGGCTGGCGTATATTCACTTAAAATAGAAGGAAGAATGAAAAGTTTGTATTATGTAGCAGCTGTTGTAAAATCATATAGGCAAGCTGTAGATGCATATTTGAAAGATCCTGATAATTATAAATTTGATCCCAAATGGATGGAAAATTTAAATAATGTAAGTCATAGACAATATCATACAGGTTTTTATTATGGGGAAACTAACAAGCAAGTATATGAAGATTCTGGATATATAAGAAGTGCTGATATAGTTGGAATTGTAAGAGAATATGATGAAGAAACCAAAATAGCAACTATTGAGCAAAAAAATAAAGTGTTAAATGGCGATATAGTAGAGGTTTTGAGACCAGAAGGAGATAATTTTGAAATTACTCTTCATGATATGACTGAGGAAAATGGAATCCCAATAGATTCAGCACCTAGGGCACAAATGATGTATAAAGTGAGAGTTGACATACCATTAATTCCAAAGGATTTGTTAATTAAAAATAAAGAATAAAATAGATATGTTAATCTATAGATGTTGTGTAAAGAAATTAGAAAATAATAGAATTATTTAAATTAAAAAAAATTTGAATAAAACACTATCCTTAAGGCTAGAATTTAAGCTGAAAGGAGGTGTTTTATATTTTTACTGAGAAATTTAATAGAAACAGAAGACTAGTACAAATTTTAGCTATGTTAATAACAATAATGATGAGTTTAACAGCACATTTATTTATACTACAAATATATCCATCTGAAAAAGTTCAAAGTTCTTATCAAAATCATCAAGAAGAAAATATTAGTAATATGAATTATATGATTTTAGATACTAATGGAAAAGATTTAATGAAGTATGATAAAAAATATGTACTTGTAATAGATACTAAACCATTCAGTTTAAATAATTATGAAGAAACACTAGAAGACTTAATGGCTTTGAATTTTATAATGAAGTCTGAAAATCCTGAGTTTAATTATACGGAAATAATGAAGAAAAGTGGAAAAGTATATTATAATATTTCAGAAGATACCTATAATAAAATAAATAATCTTAAAAATATAAAAGGAATATATACTTATATTACAGATGACACAGATACTAAAAAAGCATGGAGCATTAGTAATATGTTATCAAAAATATTAGATGAAGAGCATGAAGCAGGATCTCTTGAAGGCCAACTTTATAATTATTTAAAAGATAATAAAAACCCTAAAAGCGAATTTTACTTAGATAATAGGGCAGTTTATGCAAAACAATCGGTAAATATAAGTGATAACAATAAAAATTTGAAATTAACAATAGATAAAGAAATTGAAGATAAAGTTAGAGAAATTTTAAATAAAGAGGAATACTCCAATTTAAATAATATAGGTATAAGCATAATGGAATCCGATACTGGAAAAATAAGAGCCATGGTACAAAAAGATGAAAGTGCAGCTAATATAAATTTAGGAATTCAACAAATAGGGTATGAACCAGGTTCAATTTACAAAGTAATAACACTTGGTGCAGCTTTAGATATGGGTTTAATAAATACTAACGATACATTTGTTGGGACAGGGAAAATAGATAAAGTAGCATATGGAAAATTATCAGTTGAACAAGCATTTGAAAAATCTTGTAATGATATATTTGCACAAATAGGTTCTATGGTGGGATATAAAAAATTAATGGAGTATTCACAAGAACAAGGATTATATAGTAGAGTATTAAATTTACAAAGTGGAAATACAAATGAAGCAATAGGTGTAAAGCCAAGTGAGGATGCAGGAATAAATAATATATCTATAGGACAATGTATGAATGTAACTCCAGTGCAGATGTTAGGTGCTATAAATACTGTAGTCAATAATGGAGTGTATGAAAAACCATATATAGTCGAAGATATTTTAGATAAAGGTGATAATGTAGTAAAAGAATTCGAAACTGATAAAAAAAGAGTATATAGTGAAACAACTGCTAAATTGATAAAAAATTCTATGAGACAGGTTGTTATAAAAGGTACAGGAATAAAGGCCTATATAGGTGATTTAGATATAGGTGGTAAAACTGGTTCTGCAACAGGAACTGAGGGACAGACACATGGATGGTTTGCTGGATATTTCAGTATCGGAGAAAAAAATTATACAATGGTGGTATTTACACCAGAGATACAGTCGCTTAAGGGTACTAATAATGAAGATCTAGGTGGAGGAGATACAGCAGCACCAATATTTAAAGATATAGTTAAAAAATTAAATATGAGAGAGTAAAAAATCAATGCACATGAAATAAAACAACAGACGCAATATACAAAAATATTGGTCTGTTGTTTTATTTCATGTGCCTAAAGTTATAAATAGAAAAGCAAAATATTATAATAGAACTAATAAAAAAATAAAAATGTACACGCAACTTTTCTAAAACTTAAACATATTATAATATCAAGCACTGCTATGGAGGAAAAAGGTGTTTATATTAAATAGCTTTATAGACTTAATATGTAATTCATTTTTTTTAACAGGATATGTAACAAACAGCAATACTTTTCCGTTACCCTTAGATGAAGCAGAAGAACAAATGTATTTAAAGAAGTTTAAAGAGGGCGATAAAACTGCAAAAAGCATTTTGATTGAAAGAAACCTAAGATTAGTAGCTCATATAGTAAAAAAGTACTCATTTCCTAATAAGGATGTGGATGAATTAATTTCTATTGGTACTGTTGGATTAATAAAGGCTATTGATTCTTTTGATTCTAGTAAAGGAACTAGACTTGCTACTTATGCTTCAAGGTGTATTGAAAATGAAATTTTAATGTTGTTTAGAAATAATAAAAAACAAAAAAGTGAAATTTATCTTCAAGATCCAATTGGAGTTGATAAAGAAGGAAATGAATTTTGCCTTATGGATATATTAAGTAGTGAAAAAGATTGTGTTTTAGAAAAAGTTGAAAGTAATTTACAAATTAGAGCTTTATATAAAAAATTGGTTGAGTCATTAACTAAAAGAGAAAGTTCCATTTTAATTATGAGGTATGGATTAATAGATGGAAAGTGCAAAACACAAAGAGAAATAGCTATAATTTTAGGGATTTCACGTTCCTATGTGTCAAGAATTGAAAAGAAAGCTTTGAAAAAATTGAAAAAAGAGTTATTTACAAAAAATTAAAATTATGAATATTTTTTTATTTATATAGAGGAATATTGACATACTTAGAATAAGGGTGCTATTTTTATATAGTACCCTTATTTTTACAAAAAAATAATTCACCTATAAAAAAGTACGCACCGATGAAAAAGCGCGAAGCGCAACCAAGAACATTTTAAGCACATATAAGAACAATTAACTTAAAAAAGAGAATTAAGGACTGTTGTTCATATGTATATATAGAGAAAATTATAAAGTGATTAGGAGAGAGGAGATTATGGCAAAAATAGATAGATTATTAGATGATATTGATATACGGCATGTATCTGATATTCATATAACCTCAGGATTAGCTCCAATGGTAAGAATTGATGGAAAACTTATAACGGCATATGGCGATGTTATACCTTATGAAGTAGTTGACGAATATATCAAGGATTTAGTGCCAGATAAATACGAAGAATTCTTAGAAAATGGGGAAATAGACTTTAAGTATAATAGACATGGAATATGTAAATTTAGAGTTAATGCATTTAAATGTAGAGAAAGTTATGCTATCTGTCTTAGGGTTATTAAAGAATCTATACCAAGGCTTAAGGACTTAACAACTGCACCTGCTTTAAAGGCTTTTACTGAATTAAATGATGGATTGGTTTTAGTTACAGGACCTACAGGCTCTGGTAAAAGTACCACCCTTGCTGCGATGGTTAATGAAATAAATATGACTAAAGAAAAACATATAATAACTTTAGAAGAACCAATAGAATATGTATATGATGCTAATAAGTGTATGATAAATCAAAGAGAAGTTGGACAAGATACAAAAAGTTATGCAATGGGACTAAGAGCTGCTCTTAGGCAAGATCCAGATGTTATACTTCTTGGAGAAATGAGAGATCCTGAAACAATAGAAATAGCTTTAAGAGCAGCACAAACAGGACATTTGGTTTTTTCTACTCTGCATAATATGGGAGCAGCAAATAGTATATATAGGATTATAAATTCATTTGAGTCTGGTCATCAAAATGAAGTTAAAATTCAATTGTCTTCATTACTTAGGGGCGTTGTTTCACAGGTGTTATTGCCAAATGCCTCAGGAAAAGGTAGAACAGCTGCAATGGAAATAATGGTATGTACATCAAGTATAAAAAATCTTATCAGAGAAGGAAATTATGAACAAATTAATAGTTTTATTCAAATGGGCTCTAAGTTTGGAATGCAAACTATTGACATGGATTTAAAAAGATTAGTGAATAATAATATTATATCAAGACAACAATATGAAATATGGATATCAAATAATAAATAAATTAAATTAAATTAATTTGTTTAAATAAAAGAGGAATTTCAATAGATATGTTGAATTCATAGTGCAAATAGATTTTTTTCTGTAAGGGAAGGCTTGATTTTATGCAACAAGAGATAATTACATCTGTAGATTTTGGAAGTGGGAAGTTATCTGCAACTATAGCAGTTAAAGGAAAAGAAGAACTAGAAATATTATGTGTTAAATCCTGCAAATCAATAGGCATAGAAAAAGGAATGTTAACAGATATTAATAAGTGCAAGAAAGCTGTAATTAATTTATTAACGGAATTAGAAGAAAAGATAAAGAAAGATGTTAAATATTTAACCATTGGCATTTCTTCAAGTAACGTTAGAATTACAGAAACAACAATTCAGACTGTTCTAAAAGAGGGAAAGGTTACAAGTCAAGATATAAAAAAAGCACTAAAAAATGGACAAAATACTATTACTATAAGTAGTGATGAGTCTATAGTAGATGTGTTAATAAATTTTTATATATTGGATGGTAAGGTAATACATGAAGATATACTCAACTGGAAAGGAAGAAAACTTGAATTAAATCTCACATTAGTAATAGCAAAAACAAAAGAAATTGAAAAATATTATGAGATTTTTAAAGAAACTAAATATAATATTGAATTTGTAAAGCTAAACATATTATCAGGAAAACAAATATTTTTAAATGAAAAAAATTCCATAGGCAATGTAGCATTAGCAGATATTGGTGCTGGAATTGTTGATATAGTTTTATTTAGTAATGGTATTCCTCAAAGTATAGATTGTTTACAAATAGGTGGTAATAATATTACTAATGATTTAGCTATTTGTGGAAGATTTTCTTTTATAGAAGCAGATAATATAAAAAAGATTTATTCAAGTAATTGCAAGGCATTCTATAACGATAATTCTATTCCAGATGAAATTGAGGTAGGAACTACAAAAGTATCTAGGAAATTATTTTATCAAGTTGCAAATGCTAGGATTGAAGAAATATTAAATCATATTAATATCAAATTAAAAAATACTGGTCATTATGATAGAATTTGTAGTATAATTCTATATGGGGATGGAGTTAGCTATTTTGAAGATATAAATGAAATTGTTCATAAAATTTTCAAGGTGCGAACCAAGGTCATAAAAAGAATTGATTTAGGAATAAAGAATTCAGAAAATATAACTTCATTAGCGATAGCTAAAGAAGTATATGATAGATTAAATTTATTAGAGGATAGGAACGTAGTTCTAACTAATAAAAGTAATGAAAATAAGAAAATAGAGGAAATAGGAAATTTACACAAGAATGAAGATAAAAATCATATATTAAAAAAAGTTAAAGGTTTTTTTGATAAGCTTTTTTAAGGGGAGGAATTGTTTTGTTAGATTTTGAGACAGATATGCAAGAATTAACCAATATAAAAGTAATTGGTTGCGGTGGCGGTGGAAGTAACGCTGTAAATAGAATGATAGTTGAGGGATTGAAAAATGTTGAATTTATTGCAATAAATACTGATAAGCAAGCATTATTGCTTTCTAATGCAAATCAAAAGATTCAAATTGGAGAAAAATTAACTAAAGGATTAGGCGCTGGTGCAAATCCTGAAATAGGAAAGAAAGCAGCAGAAGAAAGCAGAGAAGAAATCACAGCTTCAGTAAAGGGAGCTAATATGGTGTTTATTACAGCTGGAATGGGTGGCGGAACAGGAACTGGTGCTGCTCCAATCGTTGCAGAAATAGCTAAATCTATGGAGATATTGACTGTAGGGGTAGTTACAAAGCCATTTCCTTTTGAAGGAAAAAGAAGAATGAGGCATGCAGAAATTGGAATTGCCAATTTAAAAGAAAAAGTTGATACATTAGTTATAATTCCAAATGAAAGATTACTTAGTATGGCTGATAAGAAAACAACACTGTTAGATTCTTTTAAATTAGCGGATGAAGTGCTAAGACAAGGTGTACAAGCGATTTCAGACTTAATTACAATAACGGGTGTAATTAATGCTGACTTTGCTGATATAAAAGCAGTAATGCTTGATAAGGGATTAGCGCATATGGGTGTTGGATTTGGTAAAGGTGATACTAGAACACAAGATGCTGTTAGACAAGCAATATCATCTCCACTTTTAGAAACATCAATAGATGGAGCTACTGATGTTATTATAAACTTTACTGGTGGAGCGGATCTTGGAGCATTGGAAGTATACGATGCAGCTGATGTTGTACGTGAAGCTGTTGATCCAGATGCAAATATAATTGTTGGAGCTGTAATAGATGAAAATCTTAGTGAAGAAATAAGAATTACTGTTATAGCAACTGGATTTGAAAGTGAAAATAGTAGAATAGCAAATACTATATTAGAAGAACCAAAGAAACCTCAAGTACAGGTACAAGAAGTAGCAAAGCAAGAACCAGAAGTTGCTGTAGATGTGAAAGAATCAGAAATAAGTTCTAATAATTATGAAGCAGATGATTTAGATATACCTGTTTTTTTAAGAAGACAAAAGAGATATTAATTATAATAGGTATATTTCAAAAAATAAGAAGTCAATATGCATGGCATATTGACTTCTTATTTTTTCGTTTATTTTAAGGTACTTATATTATAAATTGAAAAGTTAGATTTTGTTATACTTATTTATAGCAAATTTATATAAGATAAATGAGTTTATTTTTATATATTAAGTTAGTTTTCAATATAAAAAAGTAAACAAAAAAATATCGTGTATATATATGTAAAAAGTTAAATTAAAAAAACAAAAGTATTTAATGTCATTGCGACAAATTTTTAAAATAAACAAGTATATAATAAAATCAACACAGAATGGAGGAGTTAAGATGGAAGTTTATGCTGACATTATAATTTTAGAAAATTGTATAGTAAATTTCTTTTTATTAACATTAACCATGAAATGCATAAAGCATAAATGTAAGATAAGTTCATTAATATGCTCTAGTTTAATAGGAGGAATTTATACTATAGTTCTACTAATTCCTAAGTTAAATATATTGGCTTGCTTGCCTTGTGAATTAGCAGTAGCTTGCATCATGATTAGATTAGTGTATGGAAAGACAAGCATTTTCAATATGATTAAATTATTAGTTACATTTTTAATGATGACATTTACTTTAAGTGGAGTATGCTTTTTATTTTCATTAAAACAAAATTTATGTTTACTAGGAAACACATATAAAATAGAAAAATATTCAGTTAAATATATTATGTTAGGAATAATGATTATATATTTAATTTATAGTAGATTTATAGAATACATTAAAGATAAATTATTTACTAATAATTTTAGTTTTAAAATTGAATTTGAAGTAGAAAATAGACAATATAGTTTTCAAAGTTTTTTAGATACAGGAAATGAGTTGAGAGAGCCAATTAATAATCTTCCATGTATTTTAATTGAAGAAAATTTAATAAATGATATAAATTTTGATGGTAAGAACATATATCATATACTTTATAGCTCAATTGGGCATGATGGTAAGCTTAAAGGTATAAGAGTTAATGATATAAAAGTAACAAAAAAGGATTGCTTATATGAGAAAATTGATGCAATAATATGCCCTTGTAAAGAAAAGTTAAGTAATGAACATGAGTTCAATGCTCTATTATCAAGGGGAATAGTATATAAGGGGGATATATATGGAAAAACTAATGTTGCTATTTAACAAATTAATATGCAAGTTTAAGATGTTTAGAAAAAAATTATATTATGTTGGTGGAAATGATGCTTTGCCACCACCCTTATCAAAGGATGAAGAAGAAGAGTTAGTAAACAAATTAAATTACGGAGATGAAAAAATTAGAAGTACATTAATTGAAAGAAATTTGAGATTAGTTGTTTATATAGCTAGAAAATTTGAAAATACAGGTGTATATGTAGAGGATTTAATATCTGTTGGAACTATTGGATTAATAAAAGCTGTAAATACTTTTAATCCAGAAAAAAAGATAAAGCTTGCAACTTACGCATCAAGATGTATAGAAAACGAAATTCTAATGTATTTAAGAAGAAATAGCAAGATAAAAGCTGAAATTTCATTTTATGAACCACTAAATATTGATTGGGATGGAAATGAACTGCTATTATCAGATATATTAGGAACTGAAAACGATACAGTATATAATTTGATTGAAGATGAAGTTGATAAACAATTATTAGTTATGGCATTGAAAAGCTTAAATGATAGAGAAAAAGAAATAGTACGTCTTAGATTTGGATTAAATGGAACAAGAGAAAAGACACAAAAAGAAGTAGCTGATATGCTTGGAATCTCTCAATCGTATATATCTAGATTAGAAAAAAAAATAATTAAAAGATTGAAAAAAGAAATAAGTAGAATGATTTAGCTTGTCTTCAAGTATAAAAGTATTGCCTATCGGAGATAATGTTTAATGCAATGGATTATTACTTTCGAAGGGGTTGATACTTGTGATAATTAACAAAGTAGAAATATGTGGCGTTAATACTTCAAAACTCCCTATACTTAAAGAGAAAGAAAAAAAGCAACTTTTTCTACAGATGAAGGCAGGAGATAAAAGTGCAAGAGAAACTTTTATAAAGGGAAATTTAAGATTAGTACTTAGTGTTATTAAAAGGTTTAACAATAGAGGAGAAAACATTGATGATTTATTTCAAGTTGGTTGTATAGGACTGATGAAGTCTATAGATAATTTTGATTTAGCTCAAAATGTTAAATTTTCAACCTATGCAGTGCCAATGATAATTGGAGAAATTAGAAGATATTTAAGAGATAATAATTCTATTAGAGTTAGCAGATCTCTAAGAGATATTGCTTACAAAGCTTTGATTATGAGAGAGAAGTTTATAAAAGATAATAATAAAGAGCCTACTATATCACAAATTGCAAAGGAACTTGAATTGCCGAGAGAAGAAGTGGTATTTGCTCTAGATGCAATACAAGATCCGGTATCACTATTTGAACCAATTTATCATGATGGAGGAGATGCCATATATGTAATGGATCAAATAAGTGACGCTAAAAATACCGATGAACATTGGCTTGAAAAAATCTCCATTAAAGAAGCAATGAAGAAGCTTACAAGTAGAGAAAAATTAATATTAAATTTAAGATTTTTTAATGGAAGAACTCAAATGGAAGTTGCAGATGAAATTGGAATTTCACAAGCGCAAGTTTCAAGATTAGAAAAAACAGCTTTAAAGCATATGAGAAAACATGTATAAAAATAAGATATTAATAATATTATAATTATGGGGGATAATTATGGAACTTGAGCTACATTCACTTAATGCTATGAGAAATATGGAAGTAATAGATATATTAACAGGAGCTAAAATAGGGTTTATAAGAGATTTCAAAATAGACTGTAATGAAAATAAAATAATTTCGTTAATATTGCCTGGAGAAATAAAATCATGGTTTGGAAAAGAAGATGGAAAAGAAATTCTCTGGAAAGATATAATTAAAATTGGGAAAGATGTTATATTAGTAAACACAAAAGATGAAATAGATGTAAACAATGTATAGCCATATTTTGAAAATATATGTATAATAATTATAAGATTTTGATACACGAAGGCAAAGAGGTGAATGAAAGTATGAAATGTCCATTTTGCAGTTTTGAAGAAAGCAAGGTTGTAGATTCTAGATCAACAGATGATAACACAACAATTAGAAGAAGAAGAGAATGCTTAAAATGTACTAAACGCTATACTACGTATGAAAAGATAGAGGATTTTCCTATTTTAGTAATAAAAAAGGATTTGACTAGAGAAAATTTTAATAAAGAAAAAATAATTAATGGTCTAATTATAGCGTGCCAAAAAAGGCCTATATCTAGAAAACAAATTGAAGATATGGCATATGATGTAGAAAAAACAATTTCTAATAGTATGCTTACAGAAGTTCCATCAAAGGATATAGGAGAAATGGTTATGGCTAGATTGAAAGATTTGGATGAAATATCATATGTAAGATTCGCATCAGTTTATAGACAGTTTAAGGACATAAATACTTTTCTAGAAGAAATAAAAAATCTTATAACATAATCACATGTTTAAGGATATTGAAAAAATAAATTTCAATATCCTTTTTCTTATAATTATACAAATTCAATTCGCAATGAAGGAGAAAGCTTAAAGAGAAAGTTTAAGAAACCAAATATAAAATGCTTACAGGATACCCTAAAGGGCATAAACTGTGCATTGAAATGTTATATATAAGTTAAACTTTAGTTAATAAAGATGATAAATAGTCAATAGAATGTTAATATTAAATAATAAGATATATTTAGAGATAAATAATTTTATGAACAATAACGTAAGAAGAATTTATGCTCAGAAGGTTATAAAAATTTTTTAATTTTAGAAATTTCATGGAGGATTAGATTGAATAAATTAGATTTTAAATTATTAAAGAAAAAAGATGATTTTGTAATAATAGATGGTGAGAAATTTCAAATTGTATTTACAAATGCAGAAAGAGATAGAAGTTTTAACAGAAATACAGAAAAAGGAATAAAAGAGCTAAATTCATTAAAAAAAGAATTTAATGTAAAAGATATTATATATCTTAAACAAATTCATAGTGATAAAATATTGAAATATATATGTGATGATAAAAGTATTAAGAACGAAGATGGAGATGCAATAATAACAAATGAAAAGAATGTTATTATTGGGGTTTTTACTGCCGATTGTGTACCAATTATCTTAATCGATGAAAAGAATGAGGTAATAGCTGCAATCCATAGTGGGTGGAAAGGAACTTTTGAATCAATTACATTAAAAACTATTGAAAAAATGAAGCGTGAATTTAATACAAATGAAATAGATATCAAAGCATATATTGGTCCACATATTAGGCAATGCTGTTATGAGGTTTCAGAAGAGCTAAAAGTGAATTTTATAGAGAAAAAAAAGACAATAAGTGAAGAAGAATTATTTTATAAAAATAATCTTAATTTAGAAGCATGTATAATAGATGATTTAAAAAGAGCTGGAGTACAAGATTATAATATAAATAGTTTAAATTTATGTACGTATTGTAGTCATGATACTAAATTACATTCATATAGGAAGTCACAAGGTTCTTATGGTAGAATGTTTTCTTTTATTATGTTACGTTGAGGAGGAAAAAGACTATGGCTAAAGAAAAAGTATTAATAGTTGATGATGAGGAACATATAATTGAACTATTAAAATTTAATTTACTGAATGCTGGATATGATGTTTTTATCGCTAATAATGGTATAGATGCAGTAAAAATAGCAAAAGCAGAGAAACCAAGTTTATTGTTACTTGATTTAATGTTACCAGGTATCGATGGATTAGATATTTGCAAGGAAATAAAAAGAGATAATGAAATGAAAAAAGCATCGATAATAATGCTAACTGCAAAAGGTGAAGAATTAGATAAAATACTTGGATTAGAACTTGGAGCTGATGACTATATAACAAAACCATTTTCAGTTCGGGAATTACTTGCAAGAGTAAAAGCTGTTTTAAGAAGAACAAATACATTTAATGAGTCGGAAGAAGATGTTTATGATTCGCAAAGCCTTAAAGTAGACTTTGAGCGCCATGATGTATATGTTAATGGAGCAAAAGTAGATTTAACATTAAAAGAATTTGAACTTTTACAAATATTAATAAAAAATAAAGGAAAAATTCTTAAGAGAGAAACTTTATTGGACAAAATTTGGAGTTATGAATATATAGGTGAAACAAGAACTGTAGATGTTCATATAAGATATCTTAGAAAGAAGATAGAAGAAGATGATAAAAATCCACAATTTATTGAAACTATAAGAGGAGTGGGTTATAGATTTAACCCAACAGAATAACAATGAAAAATAAGATATTAACGTCTGTTATTATAACAGTCTTATTTGCAATCATAATTGTAGCATTTTCTTTTATGGTATTAATAAATTTGGAACAAGTGAAGAATACCAAAGAGGAGCTTAGAAATGTTAATTATTTAATTTCCGAACTTTATAATGTTAAAGACATTAGTCAAAATGATTATGAGGATTTGAAAAGGCTAAATAATATAAAAATAAATGATATGAATGTGCGATTTACACTTATAGATAATAACGGAGTTGTATTATATGATAATGAGCAAAAAAGCAGTGAAAATCATAAGGAGAGAATAGAAGTTAAAGAAGCATTAGATAATGGGGAAGGATATTCCACGAGGTATAGTGATACAATTAAAGCTAACTTAATTTACTATGCAACTAGGTTAGATGATAATTTTGTAATTAGAAGTGCTGTTTCTATAAATATAATAACTATATTACAAAAAGAAAATATTAAGTATTGTTTATTAATATTAGTTTTAGTTATCACATTATCTATATTCTTATCTTTAAGGTTGGTTAGAAAAATTGTTGAACCAGTAAAAGAGTTAGAAAGTGTAACATTAAAAATGACTCATGGAGATTATAAAATAAGAGCTAATGTTAAAACTAATGATGAACTTGGGACATTAGCGAATAGTTTTAATAATATGGCAGGACAATTACAAATAAAAATTCGTGAAGTTATAGAAAAGCAAACAAAAATAGAATTAATATTGAAAAGTATGGAAAATGGTGTTGTAGCTGTTGATAATCATAATAATGTAATTTCAATTAACCCATGTGCAGAATCATTACTTGGAATAAGGAAAAATATTGTGGGGCAATGTTTGTTAGATTATGTGAATGATTATGATATAAATAAATTCTTGCAACAAGAAGATGATGATGATGATAAAGAAATAAAAATACTTCACCCCATGGAGAGAGATTTTAAAATTAAAAAATCAGAAATGATTGATGGAATAGATAGTATAGGTAAAGTTATAATATTTCAAGATATTACAGATATAAATAGAGTTGAACTTATGAGAAGTCAGTTTGTTGCTAATGTATCTCATGAATTAAAAACTCCTTTAACATCTATAAAAGGATTTGCTGAAACATTGAAATTTGTTAAAGATGATGAGACAAGAGAGAAATTTTTAGATATTATAGATAAGGAAGCTGAACGATTAACAAGACTTATAAATGATATATTAGTGTTGTCAAATATTGAAAGTAATTTAATTGCTGATGTGGATGAGTTTGAACCAAGTTCAGTAATTGAAGAAGTTCTTAACATTATGAGAAAAAGTGCAGTTAATAGAAATGTTAAATTAGAATTTAAAAATAATAATAATGAACGTATTCTAGGAGATAGAGATAAATTTTATCAATTAGGTTTAAATTTAATTGAAAATGCAATAAAATATTCAAAAGATACTTCAGGACAAGTAGAAGTGTTGAGTTATAACGAAGATGGATATTATTGCTTGATAGTACAAGATAATGGAATAGGAATACCTAGAGAAGATATATCGAGAATCTTTGAACGATTTTACAGAGTAGATAAGTCAAGGAAAAAAGGTGGGACTGGTCTTGGATTAGCTATTGTAAAGCATATTGTTAAAATATTTAACGGAGAAATTAATGTTAAAAGTGAACTTGGCGAAGGAACAATCTTTAAAGTCAGAATACCGTATATTTAATGTATTTTACTCATACGAGCCATTTTATATAGAAAGAAGTGGAAGCCATTCTAAAAACAATGTTAAATTTATTTAACACATATCTAATATAATTTAACAGCTCTCTAATAATAGGTTAACTAAAAGGGTATATTATAGAGTGTGTAATAAGAAAGTGTTAAATAATATATAATTTATTTGGAGGGATATAATAATGAAAAAAAGAGCATTGAAATTAATGGTAAGTACTTTAGTTATAGGAATGTTAGGGATTGGAATTGCAGGTTGTGGAAATTCAGCTACAAATGATAGTAAGGCCGATAATAAAGCAGGGTCAAATGAAGTGACTGGATCTATAACAGTTAGTGGTTCTTCAGCATTATTACCACTAATGGAAAAAACAAATGAAAAGTTTAAAGAAAAAAATCCTAAGGCCGAAATTGGAGCTCAAGCTGGTGGATCAGGTACAGGACTTACTCAAGTGTTAGATGGAACAGTGGATATTGGAAACTCAGATGTTTTTGCAGATGAAAAATTAGATAAAGCAAAGGCAGCAGAATTAGTTGATCATAAAGTAGTAGCTCAAGGATTTGGAATTGTAGTAAGTAAATCACTTGGAATAGATGATTTATCCTCAGATCAAATTAAAAGTATATTCGCTGGAAAAGTTACTAACTGGAAAGATGTTGGAGGACCAAACAAAGAAATATTGTTAATTCATAGAACAGCAGGTTCAGGAACAAGAGCAACTTTCGAAAAGACAATACTTGGCAATGATAAATCTTTAGAAAATGATTCTTTAGGAGTAACTCAAGATTCAAATGGTGCAGTATTAAGTGCAATGAGATCAAATGATGGTGCAATTAGTTACTTAGGTCTTGCATACATGCAAACTAAAGAAGCTCAAGATGCTTTGAAATTAGTTAAAATTGATGGTGTATCTTCAGATAAAGCAAATATAACAGATGGTTCTTATAAATTTTGGTCATGGGGTCATATGTATACTAAGGGTGAAGCAACAGGACTTGCTAAGAGTTTTATTGACTTTGTAACAAGTAGTGATAATAAAGAAAACATGGAAAGTTTGGGATTTATTTCAGGAGCTGAAATGAAAGTAAAATAATTCAATTAAGGAATGAGTGAAGATGGAAAAAAGAAGTTTTAAAGAAAGGCTTAAAAATGAATATTTAGGTCAAGGTTTTGCAGCACTATGTGGAATGTTAATAATAGTTATAACAATAGCAATCATAGTATTCATAGCTTCAAAAGGAATAAGAATTTTTACAGCAGATGGATATAGTCCTTCAGAATTTTTATTCATGAATAATTGGAAGCCTAATAAAGGAGGAGAGCCTTCCTTTGGAGCTCTTGCTTTCATCCTAGGTTCAACTTTAGTATCAATAGGTGCAGTGATTTTAAGTGCACCTATTGCAGTTGCGTTAGCAATATTTGTAAATGTTATATCTAGTAAATTTGGAAAGAAGATAATTAAACCATCATTAGAAGTACTAGTTGGAATACCTTCTGTTGTTTATGGATGGGTTGGTATTTCTGTATTAGTACCACTTATTAAAAATAATTTTGGAGGAATGGGATTCTCTTTAATTGCAGGAGTATTAGTTCTTTCATTAATGATATTACCAACTATAGCAACCTTATCTATAGATGCTATAAAAACAATACCTAAAGATCATATTGAAGCTTCTTATGGACTGGGCGCTACAAGATGGCAGACAATATCTAGAGTAATAGTTCCAGGGGCAAAAACAGGTATACTTACAGGAGTTGTACTTGGTATAGCAAGAGCTTTTGGAGAAGCATTAGCAGTTCAAATGGTTATTGGTAATACTGTTAAAATACCAGATGGAATATTTTCTTCAATGGCAACATTAACAAGTATCATAACTATGGACATGGCTAATACTGTTGGTGGAACAGCATGGAATGATGCATTATGGACGTTAGCATTAATTTTACTTGTAATCTCTTTTATATTTATAGTAATAGTTAGAATGATTGAAAAAAGGAGTGCAATATAATGGATGCGAAAAAAGTTGATAAAATTGCAACAATTATATTTTATATAATAAGTATGTTTATAGTATTTTTACTTGCTGCATTTATTTCATACATATTATATAAAGGCGGAAGTATGTTAAAACCTTCATTTTTATTTGGAAAACCAAAACTAACAGGAGTTGGAGGCGGAATTGGGCCTCAATTATTTAATTCCTTTTATATGTTAATTATTTCACTCATAATAACAATTCCCATTGGAGTTGGAGCAGGTATTTATTTAGCTGAATATGCAAAGGAAGGACCAATTCTTAGATTTATAAGAATGTCTCTCGAAACAATGTCTTCTCTACCATCTATTGTTATAGGTATGTTTGGATTATTAGTTTTTGTTAATATGGCTGGATGGGGATATTCAATACTTGCAGGAGCATTATCAGTAAGTATATTAAATATACCATCTATGACTAGAATTTCTGAAAATGCTATAGTAGCAGCAAGTAAAAGAGTAAAAGAAGCATCATTAGGTCTTGGAGCAACCAAATGGCAGACTTTAGCAAGGCTTACAGTTCCAACAGCTATGGGTGAAATATTAACAGGGGTAATATTGGCAGCTGGAAGAATTTTTGGAGAGGCAGCAGCATTTTTGTATACTGCAGGATTAAGTTCGAAAAATTTGAATTTTGATTCAATAAGCTTGTCAGGAAATAGTTCAGCATTTTCACTTTTCAGACCAGCAGAAACATTAGCTGTACACATATGGAAATTAAACTCGGAAGGAATAGTACCTGATGCAGCTCAAATAGCAAATGGAACAGCGGCAGTACTTATAATTGCAGTTCTTATATTTAACATTGGTGCTAGATTACTTGGAAATAGATTGATGAAAGCTTATAGTGGGAAGTAGGAGATGGATGTGAATATTATAGAAACTAAAGATTTATGTTTATATTATGGTGATAATCAAGCTCTTAAAAATATAAATATGTCTATTAATAAAAATGAAGTTACAGCACTTATTGGACCTTCAGGTTGTGGAAAATCAACTTATTTAAGAACTTTAAATAGAATGAATGATTTAATTGAAAGTGTAAGAATAACAGGGCAAGTTTTATTTGAAGATAAGGATATATATAAAGTCTGTGATGAGATATATTTAAGAAAAAGAATAGGTATGGTGTTTCAAAGACCGAATCCATTTCCAATGTCTATTTATGATAATATCGCATATGGACCTAGAATACATGGAACAAAAAATAAGAAAATATTAGATGAAATTGTAGAAAAGAGTTTAAAAGAAGCAGCACTTTGGGATGAAACTAAAGATAGATTAAAAACAAGTGCTCTTGGTATGTCAGGTGGCCAACAACAAAGATTATGTATAGCTAGAACTATTGCAGTTTCACCAGAAGTAATCTTAATGGATGAACCAACATCAGCCTTAGATCCTATATCAACAGGCAAAATGGAAGAACTTATGGATGAATTAAAAAAACAGTACACAGTTATAATAGTTACTCATAATATGCAACAAGCGGGAAGAATAGCTGATAAAACTGCATTTTTCTTAAATGGTGAAGTTATTGAATATGGAAAAACAGAAGATATATTTTATAATCCAAAAGATAAAAGAACAGAGGACTATATTACAGGCAGATTTGGTTAAAAAGGAGGATTGATTATTGTGACAAGAGGATCTCAAGATGCAAGAGTAAAAATTATAAACAAAGAATTGTTAAATATGTCAAGCTTAGTAGAAAAACAAATATATGAGAGTATGCTTAGCTTAAAAAACTACGATTTAAAAAAAGCTGAGCAAGTTATTAAAGATGATGATAAAGTAGATAACATGCAAAAAAAAATAGAAGATGAATGTATTAAATTTATTGCAACAGAACAGCCTCTTGCAACAGATTTAAGAAGAGTATTTACTGCTTCGAAGATAGTGACAGATTTGGAAAGAATGGCAGATCATGCAGTAGATATATGCAAAATTACAAAGCGAATAGGTAGAAATGTAAAATCATTTAAAGGAAATTCAGATGAACTATGGGAAATGGAAGAAAAAGTAAGAACTATGATTAAATTAGCTATAGATTCATATATTAATGAAGATGAGGCTATGGCATATAAAATTTGTGAGAGAGATGATGAAATAGATACATTTTATAAGTCTTTATTTAGCAATTTAATTGAAGCAATTAAAGTAGATGAAAATTTAATTCATGAAGGAGCACAGTTATTATTTGTAATAAAATATTTAGAAAGAATAGGAGATCATGTAACTAATATATGTGAGTGGACTATTTTCTCTAAGACTGGAGTTTATATAGATTTAAATGAATAATAAGTAAATATAGATATAATAATAATAAAATGTTCTTTTAATTAAGAGCATTTTTTATTTTCTTTAATATTACTTACATTGGAAAAAATATAGTCATGCTTTTGTTGACATAACGATTACATCAATGTAATATAAACAATATACTTCAATTATACAGGTAAATAGTAGATTTCGCTAGAAGGGGGAAACTATGCAATGACAAGAGGATCACAGGATATTAAGGTAAAGAATATACATAGACAACTAGCAACTATGGCTAGCTTAGTAGAAAAACAAATATATGAAAGTATGCTTAGCTTAAAGAATTAT
This sequence comes from Clostridium sp., assembly GCF_021372645.1. Classification (GTDB taxonomy): domain Bacteria; phylum Bacillota; class Clostridia; order Clostridiales; family Clostridiaceae; genus Clostridium. The sequence goes on from NZ_JAJFUC010000026.1 coordinate 79,952, forward strand.
GACGTGGAATTAGCAAATAAGATTATTCTAAATGATGATAAAGTAGATGAATTGCAAAAGGTAATAGAAGAGCAATGTATTAAGTATATTGCATCAGAACAACCTTTGGCAACGGATTTAAGAAGAATAATGGCAGCCACTAAGATAGTAACAGATTTAGAACGAATGGCAGATCATGCAGTGGATATATGTAAAATAACAAAAAAAATGGGTGCAAATATAAATTCATTCAAAAAAAGTTCGGAAACCTTATGGGAAATGGAAAAAAAAGTAAGAGATATGATAGGTGTGGCTATCGATTCATATATTAATGATGATGATGAAATAGCATATAGGGTTTGTGAGAAGGATGATGAGATAGATTCATTTTATAAATCTCTATTTACCATATTTATTAACGATATAAAATTGGATGAGAGTTTAACTGAAAAAGGAATTAGACTTTTATTTGTAATAAAATACTTAGAAAGAATAGGCGATCATGTAACAAATATTTGTGAGTGGACTATATATTCTAAAAGTGGAGATTATGTAGATTTAAATGAATAAACAACAAATAAGTTTAATTATTATATTCTAATAATTACTTTTTCATTTTATATATTAGAAAGTCATGTGTACAAATCTAAAATTTGTATACATGGCTTTTTTAAGATGGTGAATGTTATGTTAGAGGCAATTCTACTTATAATATTTATTTTTTTATGAAAAGCTTTGCCTGATATGTCTTATTGACTTAGCTAAGGGATTAATGTAATATAACAAGGATAAGTATGTTATAATTGGGAGTGAAGACATGAAAAATATTATAACAAAAGTGATCTCAAATGGAATTGCAGAAGAAGTTGGGATTGAAGTAAATGATGTTTTACTATCTATTAATGATAATAAAATAAATGATATTATAGATTATAAATTTTTATCAGCAGATGAAGAAATCATTTTAGAAGTAGAGAAAACCGATGGAGAGATATGGGAAATTGAAATTGAAAAAGAATATGGTGAGGATTTAGGTATAGAATTTGGTGGCGGTATAATGGATAAAGCAAAATCATGTAGTAATAAATGTATATTTTGTTTTATAGATCAGCTTCCAAATGGAATGAGAGAATCATTATATTTTAAAGATGATGATTCAAGATTATCTTTTTTACAAGGTAATTTTGTTACATTAACTAATATGAAGGATGAAGATATTGACAGGATAATACAATATCACATAAGTCCTATAAATGTATCTGTTCATACAACAAATCCAGAACTTAGAGTTCAAATGCTTAATAACAGATTTGCTGGCAATGTTTTTGAGCGAATGAAAAGATTAGCAGATTCGGGAATTACAATGAATGCACAAATAGTTTCAGTTCCAGGAATAAATAATGCAGATGAACTTGAAAGAACAATTGCAGATTTATATACATTATATCCACAGGTTTCAGATGTGGCAGTAGTACCAATAGGGATAACTAAATTTAGGCAAGGTCTAAAACAAGTTAATGCATATACAAAGGAACAGTCTATAGAAGAACTTGAAAGAGTTAAAAAACTTCAAGATGTATATATGAAAGAAATAGGTAAACCATTTGTTAGATTATCTGATGAATTCTATTTAGTTGCAGATAAACAAATTCCAAATCAAGAGTTTTATGATGATTATCATCAAATAGAAGATGGTATAGGTATGGTTAGATGTTTTAGGCATTCCATAGATAGCACGTTAGACGATTTGGACTTAAAGATGCAAGGCAGTTTTTCTATTGTTACAGGAGAACTCGCATATAATGAATTACTAGAAGCTAGTTCTAAAATTAAAGAGAGAAACTCTAATATACAACTTGATGTTTACAAGATAAAAAATAATTATTTTGGAGAAACAATTACTATAGCTGGGCTTTTGACAGGAATTGATATAATAGATCAAATGAAGGGCATAATAAATAGTAAGTATTTAATATTATCAAATAATATGTTTAGAAAAGGATATGAATTAACAGATTCTACTGAACAAATTATGTTAGATAATATGAAAATAAAAGATATTGAATCAGCTTTAAATGTGAAGGTTATAGTAGTAGATTACACAGGAGAAGATTTAATTCAAAAACTAAATGAATACAAATAGGAGGAAAATAAAAATGGCTAAACCAATAGTTGCTATAGTTGGAAGACCAAATGTTGGAAAATCAACATTGTTTAATAAATTGGCAGGAAAAAGAATTTCAATAGTACAAGATACACCAGGAGTTACAAGAGACAGGGTGTATGCAGAAGCTGAATGGCTAAATTATAACTTTACTATGATAGATACAGGAGGTATTGAACCAGAAAATAACGATATCATAGTAAAACAAATGAGAAGACAAGCGAATATTGCAATTGAAACGGCAGATGTAATAATATTTATAGTTGACGGAAAAGAAGGATTAACTGCTGCAGATAATGAAGTTGCAACTATGCTTAGAAAGAGCAAAAAGCCAGTAGTTTTAGTGGTCAATAAAGTTGACAATTTAAAAGATGAAAATAATGCATATGAATTTTATAGCTTAGGAATAGGTGATCCTATAACGATATCAGCAGGGCAAGGATTAGGTCTTGGGGATATGCTTGATAAAGTAGTTGAAGGTTTTGACAAATCAATTTATGAAACAGATGAGGATGAATATATTAGAATTGCTATGATTGGTAAACCTAATGTAGGAAAATCTTCTTTAATTAATAAATTGCTTGGTGAAGAAAGAACAATAGTTTCAGATATTCCAGGAACTACAAGAGATGCAATAGATAGTTATTTAGAAACTGAAGAAGGTAAATTTATCTTAGTTGATACTGCCGGAATTAGAAGAAAAAGTAAGGTGAAAGAAGAGATTGAAAGATATAGTGTTATAAGAACTTATGCTGCTATTGAAAGAGCCGATGTTTGTATACTTATGATTGATGCAACAGAAGGAGTTACGGAACAAGACGAAAAGATAATAGGATATGCTCATGAGATGAGCAAAGCTATTATGGTTATTGTTAACAAATGGGATTTGGTTGAAAAAGACGGTAAGACTTTAGATAAGTTTAAGAAGGAATTACAAGGAAACTTAAAATTCTTAAGTTATGCAGAATATTTATTTATTTCTGCATTAACAGGACAAAGAACTAATAAGGTACTTAAAATGGCAAAATATTGTTATGATAATTACAATAAGAGAATTTCAACAGGAATATTAAATGATGTTATAAGTAAGGCAGTTCTTATGAAAGAACCACCTACCGTTTCGCTTAAGAGAATGAAAATTTATTATGTAACTCAAGTTGCAACTAAGCCACCAAAGTTTGTGTTCTTTGTAAATGATGAAAGTGCTAGACATTTCTCATATGAAAGATATTTAGAAAATCAGCTAAGAAATAGTTTTGATTTTAAAGGAACTGGTATACAAATAGAATATAGACAAAGAAAGGAATAATTATGAGTAAAATTACTTTTCTAGGCGGGGGAAGCTTTGGAAGTGCCTTAGCTGTTTTACTTGCAGAAAAAAATAATATTGTTAATATATACAACAGGGATGAAAATGTTGTTAATGAAATAAATATTAAAAGAACAAATGAAAAGTATATGAAAGACTTAAAAATTCCAAGCACCGTAACTGCATTTAATAATATTGAAGAAGCAATTGAAGGTTCGGATTATGTAGTATTATCAGTACCTTCCCATGTTATTAGAAGTATGTGCAAGACGCTCAAAGGAAAAATATCTAAGGATATACCAATAATCTCAATTGCTAAAGGAATTGAAGAAGATAGTGATAAAAGATTATCAGTTGTAATTGAAGAAGAATTAGATAATCCAGTAGTTATTTTATCAGGACCAAGCCATGCAGAAGAGGTTAGTATGAGGCTTCCAACTACAATTGTAAGCACCTCTAAAGATATGAAATATGCAGAGGATGTTCAAGATTTGTTTATGACTTCGTATTTTAGAATTTATACTAATGATGATATCATAGGAGTTGAAATTGGCGGTGCAGTAAAAAATATAATTGCATTAGCAGCAGGGGTTATAGACGGTCTTGGATATGGAGATAATACAAAGGCAGCTCTTCTTACAAGAGGGATGAAAGAAATCACTAGAGTTGGAATAGCACTTGGTGGAAAAGCTGAAACTTTTTATGGATTAACTGGTATGGGTGATTTAATAGTTACTTGTACATCTATGCATTCTAGAAATAGAAGAGCTGGCTTTTTAATTGGCAAAGGAATGCCGGTTGAAGAAGCTTTAAAAGAAATAGGTATGGTTGTTGAGGGAGTAAAAGCATGTAGAGCTTTTTACCAATTAAAAGAAAAGATTGGTATATCTATGCCTATAACAGATGGTATTTATAAAAGTTTATTTGAAGGCAAGGATGCTAAAGTTATTATTGATGAGCTTATGAATAGAGATAAGAAAAGTGAAACATTTTAAAGCTAGATATACAAAAAAAGAATAAATTTAATTTAGGCATATGAAAGAAAATAACAAGTCCAAAATGTGATGTATATTTCGCGTCAGACGAGTAAGTATGTTTACCTCATAGCGGGCTATTAGGTGAACATGCTGATGAAGTATGACACGAAATAGACTAGCATATTGACTTGTTATTTTTTTGATTATGCCTTATATAGAATTCTAAAATAATTTTAATCATATATTAAAGTGGTTATAATTATTTTAGGATTTTTTAATTTAATATAATTTGTATATTTTAAAATTAGTATGAATATATATATATTGGTAAAAAGAATATAGGAGGGAAGTAAGTGGATAATTTTAACATATACAAAGATATAGCAGATAGAACCCAAGGGGACATATATGTGGGAGTTGTAGGACCAGTTAGAACAGGAAAATCTACATTTATAAAAAAGTTCATGGATCTTATGGTGATACCTAAAATTGATAATGCCCATAAAAAGGAAAGAGCAAAAGATGAATTGCCACAAAGTGGATCAGGAAAAAATATTCATACAACAGAACCTAAGTTTGTACCTAATGAGGCGGTTGAAATAAATTTAGGTGACGAGATTAAATTTAAAATAAGGATGGTTGATTGCGTAGGGTATATTGTAAAGGGGGCTTTAGGTTATTTAGATGGAGAGGAAAGTAAAATGGTTCATACACCATGGTTTGATTATGAAATACCATTTGAAGATGCTGCTGAAATCGGAACAAGAAAGGTAATAAATGATCATTCTACAATAGGACTTGTAGTCACAACAGATGGTAGTATAACAGGAATAGATAGAAATGATTATATAGATGCAGAGGAAAGGGTAATATATGAACTGCAGTCCTTAAATAAACCATTTATTGTTGTTCTTAATACAAGTAAACCTAATTCTCAAGAAACTAAAGTATTAAAGAAAGAATTAGAAGATAAATATAATGTAACAGTACAAGTAATGGATGTTTACAATATGGAAGAACAAGATATTGAAGATTTGTTTAAACATGTACTTAAAGAGTTCCCTATAAAAGAAATTAACATTGATATGCCTGAATGGTTAGAAAAATTAGAGTGTAACCATTGGCTAAAAAAAGACTTTTTCAACATAATTATGAGTATGAGTCAAGATGTCTCTAAAGTAAGAGATATTAAGTACTGTTTGAACAATTTTGAAGAAGAAGATTTTATGGGGAAAGCTACAATAAAAGAGGTAGACTTGGGAAATGGAATGGCAAAAGTACTTATGAAACCAAAGGATGGAATTTTCTATAAAGTTCTTAGTGAAATATGTGACTTAGAAGTCAATTCAGAAAGTGACTTACTTGGAATAATAAAAGATTTAACTCACGCTAAATATGAATATGATAAAGTCAAAGATGCCTTGGAAGATGTAAAGGGAACTGGATATGGGTTAGTTGCACCGCAACTTGCAGAAATGAAGTTTGAGGAACCTGAAATAGTTAAACAAGGGAATAAATATGGAGTGAAATTAAAAGCAAGTGCTCCAAGCTTACATTTTATAAAATGTGATATAAAAACAGAAATAAGTCCTATAATGGGATCTGAAAAGGAATCAGAAGAACTTGTAAAAGGACTCCTTCAACAATTTGAAATAGATCCAGCCCTTCTTTGGCAAAGTAATATGTTTGGAAAATCTTTAGAAGTGTTAGTAAAGGAAGGCTTACAAAATAAACTGTATAAGATGCCAGAGGATGTTCAAATTAAGATTCAAAAGACTCTACAAAAAATCATTAATGAAGGTAATGGTGGGTTGATTTGTATAATCCTTTAAAAAGACAAATCTGAAAAATTTTTATATTTTAATAAAGTGTTGATTTTATAATATAGTTAAATAAATGGAAATATAATGGATATCACTACATATTTCTTTATATTATATAAAATATAGTATAATCAACACTTTTTTAGGTATTATTTTTTTATTTAATAAGTGGAGAAATACATAGTATTGGGATATAATAAAAAAAGGATATAAATGAGGGGTATTATGAAAAGAGAGTATAAAGCTTATAAGAAAGTTGGTAAAATAAAAATCTCTATAAGTGAGCTCTTAGAGCTTGATTTACCTAGAATTGTTTATGCCTCTCCAGGTGTTATAAACCATATAAAAAAAAGACATGGTAGACAACTCACCAAAAAAATGAAAGACAATATGATAGATATAATAGAAAAAATAATAAAAGAACCTGAATATGTTGGATTATATTATAGAAGAGGGAATGATGAGTCTCTTGAACTAATAAAAAAGATCGATAATATTATTTTACTTTTGGGCTTAGAAATTGATTCGGAAGAGCAATATATATATGTAGCAACGATGTATCCTATAACGTTGTCAAAAATGAATGCAAGAATATATAGGGGAAGATTAATAAAAATTGAAGATACTGAATTAAAAGAAAATATATTATGATATATTTTTAATGAACTTATTTTTTGAGGTGAGAAAGGGCTCCTCACGCGCTAAGTATAGTAATCAGAGATGCAGGATACGCCGACCTGCCAAAAAATAATTTATACTAATGGGATTGCTTCACAATGATTTTATAAATAGCTGTGAAGCAATTTTTTTAACTTTTTATGCTCATTTTAGTATTTTTCACAAAAATCAAATTAAGGAATAATAATATACACGTTAGTAATGGTGTGTTGTGTATTAAAAAACGTAGAAAACCCTTTAATAATTAAAATATAAAATAAATATAGTTGTTAACAATGTGTGAACAAAATGTTGACAGAGAAGAGTAAATTAATTTATGATTGGGTTATTGAATTAATATGATTATTTAGAAGGAGGTGTAAATTTGATAAAAAGTATGACTAGCTTTGGAAGAGCTCAAAGTGAAGAAGGCACGGATTCGTACTTTTCAATAGAAATGAAAAGTGTAAATCATAGATATTTAGATATAAACATTAGAATGCCAAGAATGATGCTTGCCTTAGAAGAGAAAATAAGAAGTATAATTAGTAAAAAATTAAATAGAGGTAAAGTTGATGTTTTTATTAATTATAAGAATTATGGGAATAATGCTGGGAAAGCAAATTTAAATATGGCGTTAGCTAAGGATTATTATGATTGTTTAAAACAAATTCAAAAGGAATTAAGTATTATAGATGATGTTTCTACTACCCAAATAGGAAGGTTTCCAGATGTGATTACGTTACAAGAACCAGAAGAAAACTTGGATAATATTTTTAATGAAATTTCTCCATTAATTGAATCAGCTCTTAATCTCATGGAAGAAATGAGAAGTAGAGAAGGCGAAAAATTAAAAGAAGATATTTTATCAAAAATTCAAATAATAGAGACCTATGTTGAAGAAATTGAAAAAGTAGCAGATAATATTCCTAAAAATTACAAAAAAAAGCTTGAAGATAGATTAAGTGAGTTACTGTATGGAGTAAATATAGATGAAAGTCGAATAGCTCTTGAAGTAGCAATTCTTTCTGATAAGGCAGCTGTAGATGAAGAAATAACTAGGCTTAGAAGTCATTTAAGTCAAATAAAGAGTACTTTATACATAGATGAACCAATTGGCAGAAAATTGGACTTTATAATTCAAGAAATGAATAGAGAAGCTAATACTATAGCATCTAAATCAACAGATATTCATATGACTAACAAGGTAATAGAAGTTAAGAATACAATTGAAAAAATAAGAGAACAAGTTCAAAATATTGAATAATTGGGAGGACAAAAATGGGAATAAAGTTAATAAACATAGGATTTGGGAATATAGTTTCTGCAAATAGATTAGTTGCAATTGTGAGCCCAGAATCAGCACCTATTAAAAGAATTATTCAAGAAGCACGAGATAGAGGAATGTTAATAGATGCCACTTATGGAAGGCGAACTAGAGCAGTTATAATAACAGACAGTGATCATATTATATTATCAGCAGTTCAACCTGAAACTGTGGCTCATAGATTAGCAACGAAAGATGATATAGTAGTTGATGAGGTTGACGAGTAATGGCAGTTGAAGGAAGAGGGTTATTAATAGTTATATCAGGACCATCAGGTGCAGGAAAAGGTACTATATGTAAAAGCTTTTTGGATAGAAACAAAGATGTAGCTTTATCTGTATCTGCAACTACGCGAAATCCAAGACAAGGAGAAGTGGAAGGCGTTAATTACTATTTTATGTCTAAAGAAAAATTTAAAAAAAAAATAGAAACTAATGATTTTCTAGAATATGCAGAAGTATATGATAATTATTACGGAACACCGAAGTCTAATGTTGAAGAGATATTAGAAAGTGGAAGGGATGTTATTTTAGAAATAGATATACAAGGTGCCTTGAAAGTTAAAGAAAATACAGATGAGGGAGTTTTTATATTTGTACTTCCACCATCTATGAAAGAATTAAAGCAAAGAATTATAAATAGGGGAAGTGAGACTCAAGAATCTTTAATGAAAAGATTTAATTCTGCATATAAGGAAATTAAATTTCTTTCTAAATATAATTATGCAGTAGTAAATGATAAAGTAGAGATAGCAGTTGAAAAATTAGAAGCTATAATATCTGCTGAAAAATGCAGAGTAGATAGAATAAAAGATAGTATATTAGATTTAAAGGAGGAAATGATAAATGAACAACTCTATGATTAGTCCATCAGTGGTAGATTTATTGGAAAAGATACATGATAGATATTCTTTGGTAATTTTAACATCAAAGAGAGCTAGACAAATAATTGAGGGAGCTACTCCTAAAATTTCAATAAATTCAAACAAACCTTTAACAATTGCAATTAATGAAGTAGATAAAAATGCAGTTGAATATGAAATTATAGAAGAAGGTATTAAATAAAATGAAAAAAAATGTAGTGATAGGAGTAAGTGGAGGAATTTCAGCATATAAAGCTTTAGAAATTGTAAGTTTACTTATAAAAAAAGGCATTAATGTTAATGTAATTATGACAGAGTCAGCTACTAAATTTGTAACACCACTTTCTTTTCAATCGTTAAGTCAAAATATGGTTACATGTGATATGTTTACAGAACCAAAAGCTTGGGAAATTCAACATATAAGTTTAGCAGAAAAAGCAGATGTGTTTTTAGTAGCACCTGCTACTGCTAATATAATAGGAAAGGTTGCAAATGGAATAGCTGATGATATGCTTTCAACTACAATAATGGCAACAAAAGCTAAAGTTATTTTTGCACCTGCTATGAATACAAATATGTATGAAAATCCTATAGTTCAAGATAATATTGAAAAGCTTAAATCTTTTGGATATGAGTTTATAGAGCCGTCTGAAGGAAGACTTGCTTGTGGAACAAGTGGCAAAGGAAAACTTGAAAGCCCAGAAGTTATAGTAGACAGAGTTTTAATGGAGCTTTATGAAAAAAAAGATTTGTTAAATAAGAATGTTTTAGTAACAGCAGGACCAACTATAGCACCTATAGATCCAGTTCGATTTATTACAAATAGATCAACAGGTAAAATGGGATATGCAATAGCTAAAGAAGCAAGAAATAGGGGAGCGAATGTAACGTTAATATCTGGACCTACATCTATAGATGTTCCTAAGAATATTAATGTTATTAAAGTTTCAACCAATGAAGAAATGAAAAATGAAGTTATAAAGATATTTGATAATGCTGATATTGTAATTAAATCAGCAGCTGTCGCTGATTACAAGCCTAAATATTATAGTGATCAAAAGATAAAAAAAGGCGATGAAGCACTAAAATTAGAATTTATTAGAGATAATGATATTTTGATGGAACTTGGAAAGAAAAAAGAAAAGCAAATTCTAGTAGGTTTTGCTGCTGAAAGCCAAAATTTAAAAGAAAATGCTATGTCTAAACTTCAAAGAAAGAATTTAGATTATATTATAGCAAATGATATAACTGCAAATGATACTGGATTTGCCTCAGAAGATAATAAAGTAATAATCTTATCTAAAAAAGATGGAGAAATACATCTGGATAAGATGAGCAAAGAAAAAATTGCAAGTAACTTATTTGATATTATACTTGAGAAGCGTTAGAATTTTTGCGCTTCTTTATTAATATTAGGAAGTTTTTATGGTGCAAATAATTAATTTGGGCGTAAGGTGGTAGATGTAAATATTATGTATGTTGAAATAATTCTAAATAATGATGCCGTGGAGATAGATAAGCCATTTACATATAAAGTACCTTATGAACTTATAGAAAAGATAGACATAGGATTTAGAGTTAAAGTTCCTTTTAGGCAAAGAAATAAACCGGTAGAGGGATTTGTATATTCAATATTGCAAGAGAATTCAATAAATTTTAAATATAAAGTGAAAGAAATTGTAAATTTATGCGATGATGAGCCTATATTAACTGAAGACGATATTAAAATGATTCAGTTTTTGAGAAAAAAGTATCTTTGTAAATTTATTGATGCTGTTCGTCTCATGATTCCAGTTGGTATTATGAAAGGTTCGAAGAATAAAAAGAAAAAAGTAATATCAATAAATAAAGAAATAAATGTAGATGAAATCAAAAAAGAAAATTACATAAATTTATATAATTTTATAGTTAATAATAATGGCATGTATACTAAAGCAGAAGTTACCAATAATGAACAGTTTTCTTTGTATTCATTAAACAAACTTATAGAAAAGGATATCTTAAAAGTAGAAGAACAAGTAGTTTTTAGATATAATATTCGTAAATATGAAAATGATAATAATAAGTTGTTAAATGAAGAACAAAAGCATTGTTTAAATACAATTTTAAATGGAACAAAGTTAAAATATCTTATAAAGGGTGTTACAGGTTCGGGAAAAACAGAAGTATACATGAGATTGGTTCAAGATGTTTTAAATCAAGGTAAAAGTGCAATTGTTTTGGTACCGGAAATTTCATTGACGCCTCAAATGATTGAGAGGTTCAAAGGCAGATTTGGAGAAGATGTAGCATTATTTCATAGTAGACTAAGTGATGGTGAAAGATTTGATGAATGGTATAGAATAAAGATGGGAAAAGCTAAATTAGTCATAGGGGCAAGGAGTGCATTATTTCTACCACTACAAAATCTTGGGCTTATAATAATTGATGAGGAGCATGAAAATACATATAAATCAGAACATAATCCTAAATATCATACTAGGGAAGTAAGTGAATTTTTATGTGAACTTAAAAATTGTAAATTAGTTTTAGGTTCAGCAACTCCAAGCATTGAAAGTTATTATAAATCTCTTAAAGGTGAATATAAATTGATAGAAATGCATAAAAGAATTAATGGGAATAAAATGCCTCAAATGAAGATAATAGATATGCGCGAAGAATTAAAGAACAAAAATCTTTCTTTATTCAGTAAAAAGCTCTTTAAGGAAATTGAGATAACTTTAAAAAATAAAAAACAAGTAATTTTATTTCTTAACAGAAGAGGTTATTCTACATTTATATCATGTAGAAGTTGCGGACATGTATTTAAGTGTCCAGAATGTGATGTTTCTATGACGTATCACAAGAATGGATATTTAATATGCCACTATTGTGGAAGAGCAGAAAAAGTTAGTAAAGTTTGTCCTAAATGTAATAGTAAATATGTGAAATTTTTTGGTGCAGGAACAGAGCGAGTTGAATTAGAAGTAAAAAAATATTTTCCAAAAGCAAAAGTATTGAGAATGGATGTAGATACTACTAGACATAAAAATTCTCATGAGTCTATTTATAATTCTTTTAAAAATGGAGAAGCAGATATTTTAATAGGAACTCAAATGGTATCCAAAGGATTAGATTTTAAAAATGTTACTTTAGTAGGGGTTTTGGCTGCAGATATGTCCTTGAATTTGCCCGACTACAGAGCTTCTGAAAGAACATATCAAATAATAACTCAAGTTGCAGGAAGAGCTGGTAGAGGTGAGGAGGAAGGTGCTGTAATTGTTCAAAGTTATACACCAGACCATTATAGCTTAAAATACGCTAAAGAAGAAGATTATGAAGGTCTATTTAAAGAAGAAATAAATATCAGAAGGTTGATGGGAAATCCTCCTTTTGGTAAAATATTATTAATCAACGGGTCTTCAAAATTTGAAGAAAAACTAAAAAAATTTATGTATACTTTAGAGTTTAATTTGAAAAAATTAATAGTAGAAGATTTAATTATGCTTGGGCCAGTCCCTTGCATTATTACTAAATTGAAGGAAAATTATAGATGGCAAATTATCATAAAAGGAAATTTCGATGATGATTTTAGCGAAAAAGTGAAAGATACACTTTATCTATTAAATAAGAGTGTATATAATGAAATAAGGATTAGTATAGATATTAATCCTAATAATATGAATTAGGGGGATGAGAAACATGGCATTAAGAAATATAAGAGAATTTGGAGACGACATATTAAGAAGGAAATGTAGAGAAGTTGACGAAATAGATAACAGGCTATTAACTTTAATTGAAGATATGAAGGAAACAATGTATGAGGCTGAAGGTGTTGGTCTTGCAGCACCACAAGTTGGAATATTAAAGAGATTATTTGTAATAGATATTGGAGAAGGTCCACTAGTATTTATAAATCCTGAAATAATAGAAACAAGTGGATCACAAATAGATGAAGAAGGATGCCTAAGTCTACCAGGAGAAACAAAAGAAGTCATGAGACCTAATTATGTTAGAGCAAGAGCTTTAAATGAAAAAGGAGAACAATTTGAAATAGAAGCAGAAGAACTACTTGCACGAGCTATTTTACATGAGTATGATCATTTAAATGGGACTTTATTTATTGACCGAGTAAAAAAATAAATAATGACAGGAGGAAAAACAGAATGAATATAGTATTTATGGGTACTCCTGATTTTGCAGTTCCTTCTTTAAAAAGATTAATTGAAGAATATAATGTTACTGCCGTATTAACTCAACCAGATAAACCAAAAGGCAGAGGTAAAAAGATGGCATATTCAGCAGTTAAAGAAGAAGCATTAAAACATGGACTTCCAATATATCAGCCTACAAAGCTTAAAGATGATATAAATTTAATTGAAACCTTAAAAGAATTAAAACCTGACTTTATTATAGTAGTAGCTTTTGGACAAATTTTAACTAAAGAAGTACTAGATATACCTAAGTATGGATGTATAAACCTTCATGCATCTTTATTACCAATGTATAGAGGCGCAGCACCATTAAATTGGGCAATAATAAATGGTGAAAAAGTTACAGGGAATACTACAATGCTTATGGATATGGGTTTAGATACAGGAGACATGATTCTTAAAGATGAAGTTGAAATTACTAATAATATGACAACTGGAGAATTACATGATATATTAATGGTAAGAGGAGCAGAACTTTTAATAAAAAGTATAGAAGGTATTGTTTACGAAAATATAGTTTTACAGAAGCAAGAAGACGAAACTTTTTATGCGAAAATGTTAGATAAAGGCCTTGCCAATATAAATTGGAATAGAAGTTCTAAGGAAATTCATAATATAGTAAGAGGATTAAATCCATGGCCAATAGCTTATACTAATTATCAGGGTGAAAGAATGAAAATATACGAAACTGAAGCTTTAGAAGAAAAAACTTCAATGGAGCCCGGAACAATTTTAGATGTAAGTAAAAATGGCGTAAAAGTTGCATGTAAAGAAAGTGTACTTATTATAAAAAAAGTGCAGTTTCCAAATGGTAAGCCATTAACAATAGAACAGTATATAAATGGACATGAAATAGAGAAAAGTATAGTTTTAGGATAATGGAGGGATGTTTTAATGCATTTTTATCCGTATTTTGACTCGACAATGATAATATTAATGCCAGCTATAATTATTTCATTTTGGGCACAAAGCAAAATTAATAGTACTTATAGCAAATATAGTGAAGTTAGAACTATGAATGGATATTCTGGTCAGCAAATTGCAAGAATGATGTTAGATGAAGCAGGACTTTTTGATGTTAGAATAGAAGTTGTAAATACTAAACTTGGTGATCATTATGATCCTTTAAGTAGAGTACTAAGATTATCACCAGATGTATATTCAGGTGGAACTATATCTTCAGCTGGAATAGCAGCTCATGAAGTTGGGCATGCAATTCAACATAAAGAAAAATATAAGCCATTAGTAATAAGAAATTCTATAGTTCCAGTTGTAAATTTAGGTTCAAGTATATCTTGGGTGTTATTCTTTGTAGGGTTCCTATTAGGGATTAAAGGATTAACTACGCTCGGAATATTTTTGTTTTCTGGGGTTGTAATCTTTCAGTTAATAACATTACCAGTTGAATTCAATGCATCTACTAGAGCTTTGAATATATTAAAATCAAAAGGAATACTATATGGTGATGAAACAAAAAATGCACAAAAAGTTTTAGATGCAGCAGCAATGACTTATGTAGCTGCAACATTAATGGCAGTATCACAACTAATAAGACTCATTGCCTTAAGCAATAGAGACGATTGAAAAAGAGGTAGCGTATGAATTGTAGAAAAATAGCAGTAAAGATATTAGATAGAGTTTTAAATGAAGGAGCGTATTCTAATATAATACTTTCAAAAGAACTAAATGAAGTAGAATTAAATGATAAGGATAAGGCATTATTAACTGAAATTGTATATGGTGTGTTAAGAAGAAAAAAAACATTAGATATTATAATTTCTAACTTTGTAAAAGATATTAAATTAATGAATAAAGATACTTTAAATATCTTAAGAATAGCAATTTATCAAATGAATTTCTTAGATAAAATACCAAGCTATGCTGCTTGTAATGAAGCAGTAGAAGAAGCAAAAGAAATATCAGAGGGTGATTCAAAATTAGTAAATGGAATACTTAGAAACTTTACTAAAAATCCGGATGATATTGAAGTCCCAGGTAATAAAATTGATGAATATGCATATAAATTTTCATTTGAACCTTGGATGATAAGACTTTTAATAAAGCAATATGGAGAAAATTTATCAAAGAAAATAATGTCAGGATTAAATAACATACCACAAGTTAGTGTTAGAGTAAATGAAATTAAAGCAGATTATGATGAAGTTTTTGAAGAACTAGAAGCCCTTGAATATGAAATTGAAGAAGGTGCTGTCTGCCCAGAGGCAATTTCAATTAAAGGTGGCAAATCTATAGAAAATAATCCACTTTTTAGTGAAGGAAAGATTACAGTTCAAGATGAAAGTGCAATGATTATAGCACCTCTATTAGAATTAGAAGAAGGAATGACAGTTATAGACTTATGTAGTGCACCAGGTGGAAAAACTACTCATATAGCTGAAATACTTCAAAACACTGGAAAAGTGTTAGCTTTTGATCTTCATGAGTCTAAGCTTAGATTAATAAAAGAAAACTGTGAAAGATTAGGATTAACTAATGTTGAAGTTAATACAAATGACGCAACTAAATTAAATCCAGACTTAATTGCATGTAGTGATAGAATTTTATTAGACGTTCCATGTTCAGGAATTGGAATCATAAGAAAAAAACCAGAAATAAAATGGAATAAGACAAGAAATGATTTGAGAGCAGTTATATCAGTTCAAAGAGATATAATGGAAAATGCATGGATGTATTTAAATGATGGTGGAATAATGATATATTCAACTTGTACATTAAACAAAGAAGAAAATGAAGAAAATATTGAGTGGTTTGTTAATAAACATAAAGATTGTAGTGTGAAAAAAATCTTTATAGGTAAGCAAGATAACTTAGTATATAATAGGAATGGTTCTTTAACTATTATGCCAAATGAAAGTATGGATGGATTTTTTGTGGCTAAACTAGAAAAAAGATAATAGTAGGTGAATAAATGAACAATTTACTAGATTATACTTTAGAAGAACTTAAAGTATGGATGAAGGAAAATGGTGAAAGTGCATTTAGGGGTAAACAAATATTATCATGGATTTATAAAGGTATTAATGAATTTGATAATATGAAGAATATGCCTAAATTATTAATATCTAATCTAAAAGAAAATTTTACGATTAATTTACCAAAGATAGTAGAAGTTTATAAATCTGATATGGATGGAACAGAAAAGTTCTTATTAGGATTTGAAGATGGAAATTTAATAGAATCTGTACTTATGAGATATAAACATGGGAATTCAATATGCATATCAACTCAAATTGGTTGTAGAATGGGATGTAAATTTTGCGCGTCTACTCTTGAAGGACGCGTTAGAAATTTAACAACTGGAGAAATTTTGTCACAGGTTCTGGTAGTACAAAACTATATTAGTGAAAGAATATCTAATATAGTACTAATGGGAAGTGGAGAACCATTAGATAATTATGATAATGTTGTAAAGTTTTTAGAAGTAGTTTCAGCAGAGTATGGATTAAATATTGGTCAAAGGCATATAACATTATCTACTTGTGGCATTGTGCCAAAGATATATGAATTGGCTGATAAAGAATTTAGCATAACGCTTGCGATTTCACTACATGCATTTAGTGATGAAAAAAGAAAAGAGATTATGCCTATAGCAAATAAATATAGTATTGAAGAAATATTAGAAGCTTGCAGATATTATATTAATAAAACTAACAGAAGAATTACATTTGAATATGCATTAGTAAAAGAAATAAATGATGGCAAGGAAGATGCAAAATCTTTAGGTAAGCTATTAAGAGGAATGCTTTGCCATGTAAATTTAATACCTGTAAATGAAATAAAAGAAAACACTTATAAAAGATCTTCAAAGAAGTCAATAGACGATTTTTCTGAAATATTAAAAACCTATGGGATAGAAGTTACTACAAGACGTGAAATGGGAAGTGACATTAATGCAGCATGTGGACAACTTAGAAGAAGTTACATGGAAACCCAAGAAATAGAGGGGAGAATGAAATGGTAGGCTTAGTTAGTGATGTGGGATTAAAGCGGACATTAAATGAAGATTTTGCTTCTTATTTAGAGAAAGAAGAATTTAAAATATACGTAGTAGCAGACGGAATGGGTGGACATAATGCAGGAGAAGTTGCAAGTCAAATGGCTGCAGATAGGATTGTTAGCTATGTAAATGAAAAATTTTCTTTTTGCAGAGTAGAAGATTTAATTGATGAAGCTATTAAAAAAGTGAATAGGGATATATTTAATTTTTCTAATAGTAATGAAAATTTAAGTGGAATGGGAACTACAGTTACAGCTTGTTTTATTACTGAAAATTTTATACATGTTGCCAATGTAGGTGATAGTTGTTGTTTTGCAATAAAACATAATGAAATTAGAAAAATTACTAAAGATCATTCTTTAGTACAAGAGCTTGTTGACAGTGGAAGTATAAGCGAAAAAGAAGCAGAAAATCATCCAAAGAAGAATATTATTACAAGAGCTTTAGGTACTAGTAGCATTGTGAATGTAGATGTATTCCAATTAGATAATAATGAATATGACTTATATATATTATGTTCAGATGGACTGACAAATGAGTTAACTAAGGAAGAGATTCTACAAGTTGTCACCGAAGAAAAAGATTATATAAAGAGTGCTAACAAATTAGTAAATTTAGCAAAAGAAAAAGGTGGCAGAGATAATATAACAGTATTGTTGTTTGGAGGAGAGATGTAGTATGGACGGGATTGTACTTGGAAACAGATACGAGTTGTTAGACAAAATAGGTGAAGGTGGAATGTCAGAAGTATTTAAAGCAAGATGTAATAAACTAAATAGATTTGTTGCAGTTAAAATTCTTAAAAAAGAATTTTGTAATAATGCTGACATTGTTGAGAAATTTAAAGGAGAAGCAACTGCTATTGCAACTTTATCTGACAACAATATAGTAAATATACTTGATGTGGGCACTCAAGATGATATAAGTTACATCGTAATGGAATATGTTAAAGGTAAAACTTTAAAGGATATAATAAAACAAGTTGGAAAGATGAATTACGAGACAGCTATATCCATTGCTATTCAAATTGCTAGAGCTTTAGATTGTGCTCATAGAAACAATATAATTCATAGAGATGTTAAACCACAGAATATTTTAGTAACAGAAGATGGGATTATGAAAGTAACTGATTTTGGAATAGCAAAATCGGCAACTTCTGAAACTATTACAAATACTAGTACAATAATGGGATCAGCTCATTACCTTTCTCCAGAACAAGCGAAGGGAAGTTTTATTGATTGTAGAACGGATATATATTCATTAGGAGTTGTCTTATACGAAATGGTTACAGGAACTCTTCCTTTTCAAGCTGATACTGCTGTGACTATAGCATTGAAGCATCTTCAAGAAGAGGTTGTGCCTCCTAAAAATCTTAATTCAAAAGTTCCTGATAGCCTAAACCAATTGATTTTAAAGGCTATGGAAAAGGAACCTATTAAAAGATATCAAAGTGCTAAAGAATTGATTTCAGATCTTCAAAAAATTAAGGATGATCCAAATGCACGTATAGATAAAGCTGAAGAAGATAATGATCATACCATAATAATGTCAGCTGTAACTGAGCAAATCATAAAGAAAGAAGAGACTAACAATAAAAAAAATGATGACTATTGTGATGAAGATGATGACTATTATGAAGATGATGATGATGAAAGAATAGGTGGAATGAATAAAAGTAAAATAGTAAAAATTGCAGTAGGTGTGGCTTTAGTATTATTATTAGTAGTTTTAGGAGCTGGAGCTTTTAAGCTAGCTAGTTCAGTTACTACTAATAAAGAAGTTCAAGTGCCTAATATAGTTGGAAAAACTGTAGACGATGCAAAAAAACAACTTGAAAGCTTAAATTTAGTGTTGGTAAATGCTAAAACAGAAACTAGTGATCAGCCAGAAGGGACAATTCTTGAAATGAACGTAGAAGCTGGGAGTATGGTTAAGGAAAAGAGTGAAGTTAGAGTTAGTGTAAGTTCAGGAGCAGTAAAGTGTAAAATGCCTGACTTGAAGGATTATGATATAGATGATGCAAAAACTATTTTGAAATCTTTAGGTCTTAAGATTAGTAGCAATAGTGAAGAATTTAGTGATAGTGTACCTAAGGGTCAAATAATGAGTCAAAATCCTATAAAGGACACAGACATATCGGCAAGTGATGAAATAACAGTTGTTGTAAGCAAAGGACCTAAAGTTATACGTACAACAGTACCAAGTACAGTAGGATTAGATGCAGAATCAGCTAAGAGTAAATTAAGTGATGCTGGTTTAAGTGTATCTGTTGGGTCAGAGAACACTGAAGATGAGAGTAAGAATGGTACGGTATTAAGCCAAAATTACGAAGGAGGAACTAAAGTACAACAAGGAACTACAGTTACAATAGTAGTTGGAAAATATGTTGCAAAGCAACAACCGCCTGTAACAACTAATCCTGGAAATACTAAGACAGATGGAACGACGCCAAGTACAGGAACAACTCCAAGCACAGGAACAACTCCAAGTACAGGAACAACTCCAAGTACAGGGAAAACTCCAAGTACAGGAACAACCCCAAGTACACCTACAGGTCCTTGGGATACTACAACTAATAACTAACGATTAAAGAAGTACTTCACAAAATAAAACATCAAATCAGAATCGTTATTTTTGAAGATGTCTTAATAAGAAAAAATATGAGGAGAGGTTTGTAAAAATCCTCTCCTTTTATAATATATTTATTTTTATAACTATATAGAATTGTGAAAGACTAAATATAATAAGTCAAAGATGTTTGAGTCAGGTAGAGGGGATGCTTAGTTCATAGTGCGTTATTAAGTGAATCGAAGTTTGTAAAGTTAGTTTTGTTAAATTTGTGAAATTATGGAGGGAAAATATGAATGGAAAGATAATAAAAGGCATAGGAGGCTTCTATTATATTAAGACAGAAGAAGGATTAATAGAATGTAAAGCTAGAGGTAAATTTAGACATAAAGATATAACACCCATGGTAGGGGATAATGTTACTATTAAAATAGAGAATGGAAAAGGCGTTATTGAAGAAATACATAAGCGGAAATCGAAATTAATTAGACCAACTGTTGCAAATGTTTCTCTAGCATTTATTGTTTTTGCAGTTAAGAATCCGGAAATAAACTTTGATTTATTAAACAAATTCTTAATTCTGTGCGAGTATAATAATATTGAGGTTATAGTTTGTTTAAATAAAATAGACTTAGTGTCAGAGGAGGAAAGAGATGAAATAAAAAAGAAAATAAATGATATAGGATATGAAGTTCTTTATATAAATGCTAAAAAAGGACTTGGAATAGAGAGATTAGAAGAAAAGATTCAAGGAAATATAACAGTTTTCTGTGGTCCATCTGGAGCGGGAAAATCTACATTAATTAATAAACTTTCTAATAAAGAACATATGGAGACTGGAAAGGTTAGTGAAAAGATTGGAAGAGGTAAGCATACTACAAGGCATAGTGAACTTATAGAAGTTTCGGATGGATACATTGTTGATACACCAGGATTCTCTACATTGGAAATAAAAGATTTAATGGACAAAGATTCTCTTAAATATTGTTTTCCTGAATTTAGTGAGTATAATGATAAGTGTAAATATAGAGGATGTTTACATTATAAAGAACCAAGTTGTGTTTTAAAAGAAGCTCTAGAGAAGGGGGAAGTTAATAAATACAGATATAACTTTTATATAAAAACATTAGAAGAAATAATGGAGGAGGAAAAAAACAAATGGTAAAGATTGCACCATCAATATTATCAGCAGATTTTTCAAAATTAGGAGAAGATATAGAAAGAATAGATAGAGGGGGAGCAGATTTCATCCATATAGATGTAATGGATGGTTCTTTTGTACCTAATATATCTTTAGGGTTACCAGTTATAAAGTCAATAAGAAATAGAACAGATAAGATATTTGATGTACATTTAATGATAGCTAATCCATCAAATTACATAGATGATTTTATAGAAGCAGGAGCTGATATAATTACTGTTCATTATGAAGCAGATAAACATATAGATAGAACAATTAACTATATTAAGTCAAAAGGTAAAAAAGCAGCAATTTCTTTAAATCCAGGGACTCCAACAAGTGTGTTGAAAGATTTGATACCAAGTTTAGATATGGTTTTAATAATGAGTGTAAATCCAGGTTTCGGAGGACAAAAGTTTATACCATATTGTTTAGATAAAATTAGAGAAATAAAAGAATTTAGCGATAAGGTTAATCCATCACTATTAATAGAAGTTGATGGAGGCGTAGATAAAACTAATGTGAAAGAAATTATAGAAGCTGGTGCTAATGTAATTGTTGCAGGTTCCGCTGTATTTAATGGGGGAGAAATCAGTGATAATATAAAAGCTTTGAGGGGGTAATACTTTGAATGTGGCGATTGTAAGTGGAGGTAAAGCACCATCAGAAAGATTATTAAGGCGTTATCTTGAAAAAGTAGATGTTATAATAGCTGCTGATAGGGGAAGTGAATGTCTTTATAATTATGGTATTGTTCCAGACTTGCTACTCGGAGATTTTGATTCTGTGAAAAAAGAAGTTTTAGATAATATGAAATTACAAATAAAAGAAGTTTTAGAGTTTCCACCAGAAAAGGATTATACAGATACCGAAATTGCAATAATAGAAGCTATTAAAAGAGGCGCAAAGAAAATATATCTATTTGGAGCAATTGGATCTAGGGTGGATCATACGTTGGGAAATATAGGGCTTCTTTTAACTACCAAGAAAAAAGGAGCAACTTTAGAAATAATTGATGATAATAATAGTCTTTATCTAGGCGAAAAGAAAATGAAGTTGTTTGGAGAATATGGTGAAAATATATCTTTTCATGCACTATGTGATAAAGTTAAGGGTTTTAAGATTAGAGGCGCTAAATACAATTTAGAGACTTGCGATATGAGTTTATTAGATCCAAGAGCTATATGTAATGAGTTTATTGATACTCCAATAGAGATTAGTTATGAAGAAGGAGAATTATTAATTCTCCACTCAATTGATTAAGGTATATCAAAGAAAATAACAAGTCAAAGATGCGATGTATTTTGACCAGACAGGAGTATGACATAAGATGAAACTTTTTAGGTTAAATTTTTTATATTCCAGCTGAATTTAGTTGAACCTATCTTTAAAAGGGGCACCACGTTTGGGGTAGGGAAGACGTAAGGTGAAACACGAGTACACTGACCTATTATTTTTTTTTGAATATGCCTAATATACGTTTAGTCTTTGAAAGTTATTTTCTTTGATGGATAAAATTTGGAACATTTTTAATAGTAACTGAATATTAATATAATAAGATCAAATTAATTTCAAGATGGGTGTTTTGTATTATTAATATTTAGGAGGGATAGCTATGAAAATAATAGCGTTCAAATTACCGAAATTTTTATCAAATATAATAAGATTTTTTAGAAAAAAAAACTAGAGTATACATAAGGCATGTTTTATTATTTATTTTTCCATATGCCTAAATAACTCTAAAAAACAAAAAATGCAATTGGGATAACAATTGCATTTTTTATTATGAACTTATATTGCTCTTTGAACCTTTCCAGATCTAAGGCATCTTGTACATACATGAACAGTTTTTGGTGTTCCGTTAACTAAAGCTTTTACTTTCTTTATGTTAGGAGCCCAAGTTCTCTTTGATTGACGATGTGAATGGCTGTATTGTACACCTGCTACAACACCCTTATCACAAATTTCGCATCTTCTTGCCATTAGAAAACACCTCCTTATATTGCATAGATAATCATCTTCAATAGGACAGACTAAATTATACCATAGGAAAATATAATAGGCAAGATAAATTGTTATTATATTATAATTTAATATATATTACAGGATAACCTAGCTTAAAATAATATTTATCACATATACAATAATATTGCTAAACATAAATATTTAATCATTGAATAATTTATATTTATACAATAAAACTAAGTTAAGATTTATAGTTTTAGACAATATTTACTCAATCAAAATCTATTATATAGAATAAAATACCATTAGTATTATTAAAGTGGAGAAAATTTGTTTCTTTGTCATGTTATCCCATGTATATTATTTGAATACTTGAATAATATATTGTTCTAATATAAAATATAAAATAGTATATAAGATTTTAGGAGGAATATGAATGATTGGATTTTCAAATGAAAATGGTAATATAAATTATTCTGGGGAAGTTTTAGCTAAAATTGTTGGGTTGTCCACAATGGAATGCTATGGAGTAGTTGGTATGGTTTCTAAAAATGCTAGCGAAGGACTTTGGGAACTAATGGGCATAGAAAATTTAAGCAAAGGTGTAAAATTACAATTAACAAATGAAAATAAATTACAAATAGAATTATTTGTTATGGTGGAATATGGAACAAAGATATCGGTTATATCTAATAATATAATTCAAAAGGTTCGTTATAGTGTTGAAAATTACACAGGACTTAAGGTTTCATCTATAACAGTAAATGTGCAAGCGGTAAGAGTTTAGGAGGTTAAACTAAATGAAATATACAAAAATCAATGGTCGTGATTTTTATAACATGATTGTTAATGCTAGTAATAGACTATTAGAACAAAGTGATTTTGTTAATGCATTAAATGTGTTTCCAGTTCCGGATGGAGATACTGGAACTAATATGTCCATGACATTTAAAGCAGCAATTAAAGAAATAGAAAATATAGATACTGATTCTATAGGCGAGATATCTAAAAAGTTAGCAAAAGGTGCATTAATGGGTGCCAGGGGTAACTCGGGAGTTATATTATCTCAAATACTTAGAGGGATTTCTAAAGGGTTAGAAGGAAAAAATGAAGTAGATGTTACTGAATTTGCAATCAGCTTTTTTGAAGGGTCAAAATCAGCCTATAAGGCAGTTATGAGACCAACAGAAGGAACTATACTTTCTGTAATTAGAGCTGCATCAGAAGCAGCAATAACATCTGAGGCAAAAGATATAGTAAGCTTTATGGAGGATGTAACAATTAAAGCAAAAGATATGTTAGATAGGACTCCAGAGTTACTACCAGCACTTAAGAAAGCTAAAGTAGTTGATTCTGGTGGGATGGGACTTTACATTATACTTAAAGGCATGCTTGAAGCATTAAAGGATGAAATTAAAGCGGAAATAAAAGATATAACTATAGGCACACCTGGGAATACTTTAGCTAAGTCGATTGAAGAAATAGATATTAAGTTTGGTTATTGTACTGAATTTATAATTCTTGGAGATGCTAAATTTGCAAAAGGGTTTCAAAATGAAATAGAATCTCTTGGGGATTCAATGGTTGTTGTTGGATATGATGATGTAATTAAAGTTCACATACATACGAATGATCCTGGATTAGTATTATCTAAGGCAGTAGCTATAGGAGAATTATCAAAAATTAAAATTGATAATATGAGAGAAGAGCATAGAGAACTTTTAATTAATGCTAAGGATAAAGAATTAAATGTTGATAAGATGCAAGAAGAAAACAGTTCTAAAATTGAAGATGAGATCCTAGAAGATGAAAAGAAAAAATATGGATTTATAACAGTAGCCATGGGAGATGGAATTTCAAATATATTTAAAGACTTAGGGATGGATTATGTTATTGAAGGTGGTCAAACCATGAATCCATCTACTCAAGATATTTTAGATGCTGTTAACAAGATAAATGCTGAACATATTTTTATTATGCCTAATAATAAAAATATAATTATGGCAGCTAATCAAGCAACAGAAATATCAGATAAAGATATACGTGTGGTACCTACAACAACTATTCCTCAAGGTATAGCATGTGCTACTATGTTTAATTTTGATTCTGAGGTTGAGGATAATTTTAATAACTTAACTAATACAATTCAAGAAGTTAAAACTGGTTCGGTAACTTATGCAGTTCGTGATACTGAAATTGACGGAATTGATATTAAAGAAGGTAATATGCTAGGACTAGTAGAAGGTAAAATAAAAGAAGTAGGCGAAGATAAGAAAATTGTTGCAAGCAAAGTTCTAGATCATATGATAGATGATGATTGTGAACTTGTTACTGTATATTATGGTGAAGAGGTAACTAATGAGGAAGCTAATACATTTGAACTTGAGTTACAAGATAAATATGGGGAATTAGATATTCAATTCTATAAGGGAAATCAACCTCTTTATTATTTTTTAATGTCGGTAGAATAGAACAATAATAGAAGCGCCTAAATAACAGGTGCTTTTATTATTGTTGAAAGGAGGCAAACATTTGGATATATATAGTAATATTTCTGTTTTAAAAGGAGTAGGTCCAAAAGCTACTGAAAAATTAAATAGATGTGGAATTTTTAATATATTAGACATTTTGTTATATTTCCCAAGAAATTATGAATTTGTAGATAGTAATGCAAAATTTGAAAATATTACAGAGGAAGACAAACAAATTTTAAAATGTGAAGTTATACGATTTAGAAGTGATGTTAAGACTAAAACTGGTAAACTATTGACAACAATAGATTTTAATTATAATGGACATAAAGTGTCTGCAAAGTGGTTTAATCAAAGATATATAAAAAGTTCTTTTGCGCTAGGAAAAATATATAATTTGATGGGGAAGTTTAAAAGAATAGGTAATACTTTAAAAGTAATTAACCCTATAGTTACTTGTGAGGAAGCACTATCAAGTGAAATTCTACCCCAATATCCTTTAAAAGCAGATATAAGTAATAAACTATTCGAAAAATTGATTAATGAGATTTTATCACATATGGAAGTTAAAGAAAATTTATCTAAGAATATAATAGATAAATATTCTTTAATTTCTTTAAATGACGCTATAAGAAACATACATTTCCCGGAAAATAAAGACATGTTAGAAAAAGCTACAATAAGACTTAAGTTTCAAGAATTATTCACATACTCATTAAAATTATTGCTTCTAAAGTATAAAATTAAAAAAAATGCAAATGGGATATTTTACGAATGGGTAGATGAACTTAGTGATTTTAAAGAAAAGCTACCATTTCCGCTTACGGGTGCTCAAACTAGAGTTGTACGTGAAATTTTAAGAGACCAAAAGTCAAATTCTTCTATGAATAGATTAATTCAAGGGGATGTTGGAAGTGGGAAGACCATAGTTGCCCTAATAGCTATTTTTAATGTTATTAAAAATGGCTATAAATGTGCTTTTATGGCTCCAACAGAAATTCTTGCAAGTCAACATTTTGAAGAATCAAAAAAAGTTTTTAAGGATTTTAATATAGAAATGGAATTATTAACAGGATCAACTACTTTAAAGGAAAAGCAAAGAATTAAAGAGAGAATTAAAGCTTCAGAACCTATTTTGGTAATAGGAACTCACGCACTTTTCCAAGATGATGTGGAATTCAGAAAATTAGGATTAATAGTAACTGATGAACAACACAGATTTGGAGTGGAGCAGAGAAGTAAGCTCATAAATAAAGGAAAAAGAGCAGATTGCTTGGTTATGACAGCTACACCAATTCCCCGAACTTTAGCTTTATATCTTTATTCGGATCTAGACGTATCTATAATTGATGAGTTGCCACCAGGTAGAAAGAAAATAGATACTAGATTTTACGTAGATGCTCAAAGAGGCATAGGTTATGATTTAGCTTACGATGAAATAGAAAAAGGAAGGCAAGTATATATTGTTTGTCCTCTTATTGAAAAAGATGAAAAGGAAGAATTAAATTCAGTTGAAACTGTGTATAACAGACTTACAAATGGAATTTTTAAAGACTTAAAGGTTGAAATTCTTCACGGAAAAATGAAGGGAACAGAAAAAGATGACATAATTAAAAGATTTAAAAATAATGAATTTAATGTTTTAATTTCAACTACTGTAATTGAAGTTGGAGTTAATGTTCCTAATGCTTCAGTTATGATTGTTGAAAATGCAGAAAGATTTGGTCTTTCTCAGCTTCATCAATTAAGAGGGAGAGTTGGAAGAGGAGATTATTCTTCTTATTGCATATTAATAGCAAAGGCTAAAAGCAATACAACTAAAAAGAGGATGCAAATAATGACAGAATGTAGTGATGGATTTTTAATATCAGAAAAAGATTTGAAGCTTAGAGGTGCAGGAGAAATGTTTGGTAGAAAACAAAGTGGAGATGAAGGTTTTATACTTGCAAATCTTTATGATGATATAAAAATTTTAAGATGTGCTAAACTAGAAGCAAATAATATGCTGCAAAATGAATTCGAGTTAAATAAAGAAATAATAAATGAGATTAGCAAGAATTTAGAAAAAAGCAGTAAATATATTTGTTTTAATTAAATTGAAATACTATGTATGTATGTGTTAATATATTAAATATATAGACTTAAGGAGGAATAATGTTTTGAGAATAATAGCAGGAAAAGCAAGAGGACATAAATTAATACCTCCAGCAACAATGGAAACTAGACCTACATTAGATAGGGTTAAGGAAGCTATGTTTAGCTCAATTCAGTCATATATACAAGATGCAGTGGTTGTGGATGTTTTTTCGGGAACAGGAAGTTTAGGATTAGAATCTGCAAGCCGAGGAGCAAGTGAGGTTTATTTATTTGATAAGAGCTCAGTGACATTCCCATTATTAAAGCAAAATGTAGAAAAACTTAGATTTGAAGATTTTTGTTTTCCTATAAATACTGATGCTTATGCAGGACTTAGACAATTAGCAAGTAAGGGAAAAAAATTTGATATAATATTTATTGATCCACCTTATTGTAAAGAAATGATTCCAGAAGCTATGAAAATTGTTAAGGAACATGATTTGTTAAAGGAAGATGGAATAATAGTTACTAAAATAGATACTATTGAAGAAGTTTATGATGGCTATAAAGATATTAAATTAAATAAGAGTAAGAAATATGGAAATACAACAGTATGCTATTATAAGTATGAGGAGAAATAATTAATGAAAATTGCAGTATATCCAGGAAGCTTTGATCCTATAACTAACGGACATCTTGATATTATAAAGCGAGGATCAAAGGTGTTTGATAAAATCATAGTATCAGTATTAGTTAATGTGGATAAAAAGTCTCTTTTTGAAATTGATAAAAGAGTTGAATTAATAAAAAAAGTGACAAGGAATATAGAAAATGTTGAAGTTAGAAGTTTTAATGGACTTGTAGTAAATTTCCTAAAAGAATGTAATACTAATATAATTTTAAAGGGATTAAGAACAAATTCGGATTTTGAATATGAGTCTCAAATGGCGTTTATGAATAATGAATTAGATTCAAATATTGAAACTGTATGTATGATGTCATCTTCTAAAAACCTACATATAAGTTCTTCTCATGTTAAACAAGTGGCGAAATTTGGAGGGAATATTGAAGCACTTGTTCCGACTGAAATTGTCTCAGATATAATATCTAGAATAAATATCTAAGGAGTGTTTTTATGGAAAAAATAGATGTGAATATTATAGAGTTATTAGAGTATTTACAAGATTTGGTGGAAAACTCATCAAAGGTACCTATGAGTGGTAAGGTTATGATTGATAAAAGAGAAATTAATGAAGTTATTGATCAAATAATTAATTATATGCCAGATCAATTTAAAAAAGCTGAATGGGTTATGAGTGAAAGAGAGCGTATATTAAATGAAGCTAAGAAGGAATATGACTCTGTTAGAAAAGAAACAATGACTATGATGAGGCAAAATGTTGAAAATCATGATATTGTAAAAGAAGCAAAGGTGAGGGCTCAAGAAATTATAGCCTCAGCACAACGAGATGCTAAGGCTATAAGACTAGGGTCTAGAGACTATTCTGATGAAATATTAACTCAATTGGATAAAGAAATAGAAGATCAAAAGATAAAGTTAATAAAAGGTCTCCAAGATAGCTTTGAATCAGTTGCTAAGGATATTGATACAAGTTTAGCTGCTGCATGTAATGTTATAAGAGATAATGTTAAAGAATTACGTAGCATGAAAAAATAATTTACAAGCCTTATTAAGTATAATTAATAAGAGTGTTAATAAAATTAAGACTAATATTGGATAAAAATATGTATATACACTTACAAAAGAATTTATTCTAAGTTTAGATGTATATATGCTTGTAGGTAATACTTTTAATAATATATAAGTTATAATAAAACTAAAGATTCCTTGGATTATCTTAAAAAATATATATTTACTATAACGAATTTTAGTCTCACTTACAAAAGAACTGACTTGAGCAATTACAGCTAGACCTGAAAATGAGCATAAGAAGCTTATTATACTTAATTTTAGAGATAGTGAAATAGAAAGTGTAGATATAATGCTACAACCATTTGTCATTTCTATGCTTCCTAAAAACAAACAATATAAGGTTCCAACAGGTAAGCTTAAAAAAGTCTCTAACTGTTTAAATATAATATAAAAATAAACATTATTTTTAATAAGAGATATTACAACAGAAAAAATTATGATAAATCCGCCAATAGATAATGTGGTATTTATTGCATTTTGAATTGCATTTTTTATTGCGGAACCAAAATTTATCATTTCATATTTTGGACAAGATAGAGAACTTAATTTCATTGGGTTTCGCTTTTTTTTTGTTATAAGTCCTATTAAGATACTTGATAAGTAATTTCCAACAAGCAAAATATATCCTAAAGAGACATTTCCAAGTAAAGTGCCAGCAACAGAACCAATTAAAAATAGCGGACCAACATTAGAAGCTATATTCAAAAGTCTCTCATACTCATCTTTTTTTATATACTCCATAGAGTATAAATCAACACAATACTTTGCACCTAATGGATAACCACAAAGAATACTAGCTACAATAGGGAAGGAGCAATTCTTAGAAAGTCCTAGGGGTTTGCAAATTAAAGGACCAAGAAACTTAGAATAAAGGCTTATCCCATCATAGTATATTAGTAAGTTACAGATAACTATAAAGGGAAAGGTTGTTGGTAATATAGATTTATACCATAATTTGCATCCATCAATAGCTGCAGAAATGCATTGGTTTATATTTAATATAAAAAGAATTATTAATATAGAAATAAATATGCAAATAATAATATTTTTTTTTATATTAAGTTGCTTAATTAAAATAATAATTAAGCTCATAATTAAAACCCACAAGATAATAATATATATCATGAAATCACTCCAATCTTTAGGCGTATTCTAGAAAATAATAAGTCGGTATGCTAGTCTATTTTGAGTCATGAGGAAGTTTGACTCGTATACACTCGCTGAGTCTGACTAAAAATAGACATCGCATCATCGATTTATTATTTTCTTTCATATGCCTTCTTTCAGATATCTAATTATATATATTCCTGTGGTTGTGTAAAATATTACTACATAATAATGGGACCTTTTAAATAATCTTCTATGGGACTTATTTTTGAATTTAAAAGAGAATATGCCTTTGTGCCTAAAATGTCAATTTTCATATGATCATCTAAATTGTTTTTTTTGATTTTTGTTATTATATTAATATTTCCTTTTGATTTTATATTCTTTAGTATATTGCGTCCAATAGAATTAAAGCCCAGAACTCTTGCGTAAGGTGCAGGTGATTTAGATAAATTAAACAAGTGAAAGTCTTCAAGATTTAAAAAGCTTTGTGTAAGGATTCTATTAATCCTAGTATAAGTGTATCTTTTACTTTTAGAATTAAGTATTAACTCATTTAAGGAATTAGCATTTAGAACTTCCTTTAATATTTTATTTTCTAAGCCTTCTGAAATATCAGGTAAGTTTAAAAGAGAATTTTCGTTTGTAAATAATTTATATTTAATATATTTAAACATATCATCTTCAAAAATAAAAGGATAATCTGAAGATGATAAATCACATAAAATATCATAACTAGCTTTTGGAAGGATGTCAATTAATTCACTTAATGAATTTTCTCTAAGATGTTTTCTTATAGACGTGGCTGAAGAAAAAGAAGAACTTAAATTATTATCATTATAAGATGCACCTTCTCGTTTTAATGTTTTAGGTGTTATTGAACTGTTTAATTCTATTAAAGCTTTTATATATTCAATACCTAAAATGTTATTAGAACTAGATAATACATTTAAAACATCACTTGAATTTAAATAATTATTAAGAGCATTTGCTCGGCTTAAATGAAAAGGTAAACCTAATTTTAAATTGTTTTTCAAAAGATTTTTATATTCATAAGGCTCAGTAACTAAAGTTGTTGCTATGTCCTCCAATGTATCTATACTTCCTTCTTCACTTCCGAAATATAAATAATCTACTATACCTAAAGAATTGAGAAGAGAAACACTACCGAAGGCAAAATGTTCAGCCGAAGATATTGAATAAACTAGAGGTAATTCTAAAACCAAATCAACTCCATTTCTAATAGCCATTTCAGCTCTTTTCCATTTATCTATAATTGAAGGTATTCCTCTTTGCATGAAATTACCACTCATTACACAAACTATACCATCTGCATTTGTATCAGATTTTGCTTTGTGAAGATGATATTCATGACCTTTGTGAAATGGATTATATTCAGTAATTATTCCTGTAATTATTTTAATCATCTCCTCTTAAAAAAATTGAGTTAAATTATATTTATATATATGGCTATTTAATAATAAAGATAATGATAGTATAACATATATTAAGTCTGACAGTATCAATTATTAACAATGGAATATATGATATATTTTGTCTATTATGATATTAAAAAATATAAAAAAATCATTGTTAAATAATATACTTTTATGATTTTGCTATACTAAATGGTAATTTAAATAATAATCAGAATATTGTTGAAATGTGAATTTTATGTTAATTCTATTATAAATAAAAAAAGTAGGAGAATATAATGATATTCAAATTTTTATTTTATGTTTTTACTAATTTAGAACTTAAAATATAGATTAAAATATAATAATTACTTATGTATAGAGTACTAAAGTTAAGATATTTAAGGAAATTTAATAATGAATTATAAAGTAATTTTATAGAAAATTTAATTGTTAAAAAAAATACTTTTGCTATATTAGTCTTTTACAGTGTTATTGTCAAACAATTTAGATTATTTCAAATCTAAAGACTTCTATTTTATAGCGAATTTGTGTTGAAAAAAGCACTACTAAAGGAGTATATTAGTATTAGAAATAGAATATAGAGAGGAGATTAATAAATATGGACCTTATGAAAAAAATATGGACTGCCGCGCAATCTGATAAAAAGAAAATTGTTCTTCCAGAAGGCAATGAAGAAAGAAATATAGCAGCGGCAGAAAAAATACACAAATTGGGATTAGCATATCCAATTTTAATTGGTAAAAAGGAAGAAATAAATAACAAGGCAAAGGAACTAGATATAGATTTGTCAGGAATTCAATTGATAGATCCAGATGAATCAGAAAACTTAAACAAATACATTGCAGCTTTTTATGAACTTAGAAAGACAAAAGGCGTAACAATGGAAAAAGCAGATAAGATAGTAAGAGATTCTCTATATTTTGCTACAATGATGGTAAAATTAGATGACGCAGATGGAATGGTATCAGGAGCTATTCATACTACAGGAGATTTATTAAGACCGGGATTACAAATAATAAAGACAGCACCAGGGGTATCGGTTGTTTCAAGTTTCTTCATAATGCAAGTTCCAGGATCAACTTACGGTGATAAAGGAACACTTATATTCTCTGACTGTGCAGTTAATCCTAACCCTAATCAAGATGAATTAGCAGCGATTGCAATAGCAACAGCGGAAACAGCTAAAAACTTATGCGATATGGATCCTAAAGTTGCAATGTTATCATTCTCTACTATGGGAAGTGCAGATAATGAATTAGTTGATAAGGTTAGAAATGCAACAAGAAAGGCTCAAGAAATGAGACCGGATTTAGATATTGACGGTGAGCTTCAATTAGATGCAGCTATAGTTAAAAAAGTAGCAGATCAAAAAGCACCAAATAGTAAAGTTGCTGGAAAAGCTAATGTTTTAGTATTCCCAGATTTACAATCTGGAAATATAGGATATAAACTAGTTCAAAGATTTGCTAATGCAGAGGCGATTGGACCAATTTGTCAAGGTTTTGCAAAACCAATCAATGATTTATCAAGAGGATGTAGCTCAGATGATATCGTAAATGTTGTTGCATTAACAGCAGTTCAAGCACAAACTAATAAGTAACATATGGATTAGAAAAATAATCTAAGAAATTTTAAGGAAACAATCTAAATTAAAAAAATAGAGAATGTTATAAGGAGAAGAATTTATGAAAGTATTAGTTATAAATTGTGGTAGCTCTTCATTAAAATATCAACTTATTGATATGAGTAATGAAGAAGCTTTAGTTCAAGGACTTGTTGAAAGAATAGGAATTAATGGTTCAATATTAACTCAAAAAGTTGAAGGAAAAGATAAATATGTGGTTGAAACGCCACTTGAAGATCATAAAGATGCAATTGAACTTGTATTAAGAAGTTTAGTAGATGAAAATTATGGCGTAATAAAATCAATGGATGAAATATCTGCTGTTGGACATAGAGTTGTTCATGGTGGAGAAAAGTATGCAACTTCAGTAATACTTAATGAAGAAGTAATAAAAAATCTTGATGAATTTACAAAATTAGCACCACTTCATAATCCACCAAATTTAATTGGAATAAATGCGTGCAAAGCTCTTATGCCAAAAACTCCAATGGTAGCTGTATTTGATACTGCATTCCATCAAACTATGCCAGAAAAAGCATTTATGTATCCACTTCCATACGAATTATATAAGGAAGATCATATAAGAAGATATGGATTCCACGGAACATCTCATAAGTATGTAGCCGGAGAAATGGCAAAAAGGATGAATAAAGAAATTGCTGATTTAAAAATTATCACTTGTCATGTAGGTAATGGGGTAAGTATTACAGCTGTAGACGGAGGAAAATCTGTAGATACTACAATGGGATTCACTCCATTAGATGGTATTGTAATGGGATCAAGATCTGGAAGCATAGATCCAGCTATAGTAACTTATTTGATAAAGGAAAAAGAATATTCTATAGATGAAGTAAACGACATCTTAAATAAGAAGTCAGGGCTTTTAGGAGTATCAGGAATAGGAACAGACTTAAGAGATATCGAAAGTGCTGTAGAAAATGATAATAATTCTAGAGCATTACTTGCTATGGATATATTAGGATATCAAATTAAAAAGCAAATTGGTGCTTATGTTGCTGCAATGGGTGGTGTAGATGCAATTGTACTTACTGCAGGAGTTGGAGAGCATGATTCAAAAATAAGAGGAAAAGCTTTGACTAACATGGAATTTTTAGGAATAGAAGTAGACTTAGAAAAGAATGAAAGTAATAATGTTGGTGATGGTATGGAAATTTCTAAAGAAACTTCAAAAGTAAAAGTAGTTGTAATTCCTACAAATGAAGAATTAATGATTGCTAAGGAAACTTTAGAACTAGTTAAAAAGTAATTATACTAAATACCTATCAACCATTTTTGAAAATGTCCTAAAATAGTTTAAACATAAGGGGCTGTTGCAAAATAGAAATATAATTTCTATTTTACACAGCTCACTTTTTTACAAAAAAGTTAAGAGCAGACTCCTAAAAATCCGCTCTTTGTTGTATAATTTATTCATGTTAAATAACAAATTAATACAAAAGAATTATAACAATAATACAAATATTTATCTCAAAATGTACTCATTTTTATCATAGATTTTTACTCTGTTTATTCAAAAATACATAAAAAGAGGATGTTGCTCAAAATGATTTGAAAAATCATTTTGCAACACCCCATTAAATTAAGTAGTTGTTTAAGAATTCATTTGCTTCAGTAATTGTGCTAACACCAGCTAGTTTCATTTCGATAGGAAGCCGTGATTGGAGAGTCTGGAACATCCTCTCGACACGCCCTTTAGCTTGAGCTATACTGCTGGTTTTAATCTCAATTCCAAGCTGGTTACATACATAATCCAATGTAATATACTAAGACATTATCATAAATGAATCAGAACTAAAAAGTAATTTGTAATAAATATCTTGACTTTTTAGTACTCAATTTATATAATTAATTGTGTTTGTTTTGTAAATATATGCGCTAAGGAGTGAAAAGGGGAGACTATTGTATAATTTTAAATAAGTTTATTATATAATATACCCTGTAGATTTATGAAAGTACAAATTTCAGATATTATTTCAGGTAAAGATAGAAGCAAAAATTTTAATTACACATTTGAGATGCCACAATTTAACTTTGAAGGGGATATAATTAAACCAATAGGTTCTTGTGAAGTTATTGGCGTGATTTCGTCAGATAGTGATATTTTAATATTAAGTGCTAAAATTGAAGCTAATTTAGAAATGATATGTTCAAGATGCTTAGATACCTTTATCTATCCAATAGATATTGATATAGAAGAAAGGTTTACAACTAATAGAAGCACAGAAGATGGTGAAGCTATTGTTGTAATGGATGATGTTTTAGACATCACAGAGGTTGTTGAAACTAGTATAATTTCAACACTACCTATTAAAAGAGTTTGCAAAGACGACTGCAAAGGGCTTTGCCAAGAATGTGGATGTAATTTAAATTATAATGCATGTTCTTGTCATAAAGAAGACATAGATATACGCTTTGAAGCCCTAAAAGGTTTGTTTGACAATAAGGAGGTGTAAGTATGGGAAATCCAGCAAGAAAAATGGGGAAAGCAAGTACAAGATCAAGAAGAGCTCAAACTTTTAAAGCTAGTTTACCTGG
Organism: Clostridium sp.; assembly: GCF_021372645.1. Lineage (GTDB taxonomy): Bacteria > Bacillota > Clostridia > Clostridiales > Clostridiaceae > Clostridium. The sequence continues at coordinate 115,961 of NZ_JAJFUC010000026.1, forward strand.
CATAGTTGAATGTCCACAATGCCACGAAATGAAACTTGCTCATAGAGTATGTAAGAACTGTGGTTTTTACAAAGGTAAGGAAGTTGTAGCTTCTGAAAAATAAAAGAAAGTCTTTATGACTTTCTTTTATTTTATACAAAATAATATAAAGAGCAATTGTCAATGTTCAACAAAAACTACTTTGTTATCTATATAGATAAAATGAAGGGAGATTATTATATGAAGATAGCTATAGATGGTATGGGTGGAGATAATGCACCAGTAGCTGTAATAGGTGGTGCAATTCAAGCTTTAAAAGAATATGATGACATTGAGTTATATATTACTGGGCCAATAGAAATTATAAATTCAGAATTAGCTAAATATACTTATCCTAAAGAGAAAGTTACTGTTGTTGATGCTAAAGAAGTGATTTTGCCTAGTGAACATCCTGTGATGGCCTTAAGAAAAAAAAAAGATGCTAGTATAGTTAAGGCATTAAATTTGGTTAAAGACGGAACTTGTGAGGGTGTAATATCTGGGGGGAGTACAGGTACGTTTCTAGCAGGATGTACACTTATAGTAGGTAGAATTAATGGTGTTGAAAGACCAGCACTTGCACCCATAATGATTGGTAGACGTGGGAATTTTATGATAGTAGATGTTGGGGCTAATGTTGATTGCAAACCAGCATTTTTGGTTCAATTTGCAAAAATGGGGAAAATATACTATCAAAAAATTTTTAATGTAAAAAATCCTAGTATAGGACTTATAAATATTGGAGAAGAAGAAGAAAAAGGAAATGAGCTTACAAAAGCTACATTTAAACTTTTAAAAGAAGAAAGTTCTCTTAATTTTAAAGGAAATATAGAACCTAGAGAAATACCTACAGGTGATACTAATGTTTTAGTAAGTGATGGTTTTGTAGGAAATACAGCTTTAAAAATGTATGAAGGCTCCGTCTCAAGTATTTTAGGGATAATAAAGGATGAAGTATTTAAATCATCAATTATATCTAAATTAGGTGTGGTTCTATTAAAACCCGTATTAAAAAATATAATGAAAAAGTTTGATTATAAAGAATATGGAGGAGCACCATTTTTAGGTGTGGATGGAATTTGCATAAAAGCTCACGGTAGTTCAGATGCAAAAGCATTCAAAAACGCTATTAAGCAAACTAAAGTTTTTTATGAAAATGATGTGTTAAATGATATAAAAAATGAATTTTCTTTAGAAAATTAATTAAATATTATTGAAACTAATATTGACGATTTAAGCAATATATACTATTATCTAAATGTAGAACTTGGGAGGTGAAATTAATGTTTGAAAAAATACAAGCAATTATAGCGGATAAGTTAAGTGTCGATGCAGAAAGCATTGTTATGGAAGCATCATTTATTGAAGATTTAAATGCTGACTCATTAGATATAGTTGAACTTATTATGGCTCTAGAAGATGAACTAGATATGGAAATACCTGATGAAGATGTTGAAAACTTTAAAATAGTTGGAGATGTTGTTAATTACGTAAAAGCTCATCACGAAGAATAAAATAATCCCGCACCTTTGCGGGATTTTATATTTTCTTATTAATTAGTTTATTCTTGAATTTGTTATAGTAAACATAAATTAAGAAAATGTTTTAGCAAGTTGAAGAATAAACTTCAAGGAGTGGAATACATGAATAGATATACACTTAAAGAAATAGAAGAAAACTTAGGAGTTTGTTTTAATAATCCGACGTTGCTAAAAACAGCGCTTACACACAGTTCTTTTGGAAATCAATTTAAAGATGCTGAATATAATGAAAGACTTGAATTTTTAGGCGATTCAGTATTGCAACTTTGTATTACTGAATATCTTTTTAATAATTTTAAGCATAAAAGTGAAGGAGAATTAACTAAAATAAGAAGTTTGATAGTTTGTGAAAATTCTCTTTATGAAATTGCAAAAAAAATAAATCTGGGGTCTTATATTAGAATGAGTAAAGGTGAAGAAATTACAGGGGGAAGAGAAAGAATTTCAATACAAGCGGATGCAGTTGAAGCAGTATTGGCAGCTGTTTATTTAGATAAAGGTATTGGATTTGTAAGAGATTTTATATTACTTCATTTTGAAGACGTGATAAAAAAGGCTATAAATAATGAAATAGTATTGGACTTTAAGACAAAACTTCAAGAACTTCTTCAAAAAGATGGAGAGATAGTAATTCAATATGAATTAACAAGGTATGAAGGGCCACCTCATAGAAGAAAATTTTTTACCAATGTAATTATTGATAAAAAACTTATGGGTGAAGGTTCAGGCTATAGTAAAAAAGAATCAGAACAAAATGCAGCTAAACAAGCGTTAGACATATTGGAAGGTATAAATGAGTAAGAATTATTATATAATCCCTATATTTGTACCACATGAAGGATGCCCTCATAATTGTGTGTTTTGTAATCAAGATAGAATAACTGGAGTTCATGATGGTGTTACAGCTCAAACTGTAAGGAATACAATAAATGAATATTTAGAAACAATACAAAATAAGAGTGCAACTATTGAGGTTTCGTTTTTCGGCGGAACATTTACAGGCATAAGAGAAGAAAAACAAAGAGAACTATTAGAAATAGCTAAAGAGTTTAAAGATAAAAAACTTATAGATAAAATAAGACTTTCTACAAGACCGGATTATATAAATGATTATATATTAACTTATCTTAAAGAGTATGGAGTTAATATAATAGAACTTGGTGTTCAGTCATTAGATGAAGAGGTACTAAAAAAAGCTGGAAGAGGACATAGTGTACAGGATGTTATAAATGCATCTAAACTAATTAAGGAATATGAATTTGTTTTAGGACATCAAATAATGCCAGGACTTCCAGGAGATACATTTGAAAAGGATATAAACACTACTAAAGCATCAATTAATATGAATCCAGACATTTGCAGAATATATCCAGCTTTAGTTATAAAAGATACACCTATGGAAAAAATGTATAAATGTAATGCGTATGTTCCATATTCTTTAGAAGAAGCCGTGAATATAAGTAAAGTTATGTATGGTATGTATAGAAAAAATAAAATTAATGTAATACGAATAGGACTTCAACCAACAGAAAGTATAAATGAAGGTGGAGATATTGTAGCGGGTCCATTTCATCCTTCCTTTAGAGAATTAGTTGAAGGCAGCTTATTAGTAGATATGATTTTAGAAAATATGAAGGAAGAAGAAAATGTAGTAATTCATATTAACTCTAAAGATTTAAGTAAGCTTTATGCAAATAAGAAATTATATTTTAATAAGTTTAAAGAAATTAAGAAAGTTATTAGTGTAAAACAAGATAATAAAATAGAACGAGGACATATAAAACTCTGTTTAAAAGATGAAAAATTAGATATAATATATTAGCGAGGGGAGACTCTCGCTTTTAATATTATACTTAATATGTTGTATTGATATTTATTAATCTTTATTATAAACTAAATTGTAATGAGGAGTGTTTAGTTATGAAAAAAAAGACTAGAAATAGAATGACAGTTGCTATGGCTATTTTTATTGTAATAATTTTTGTTATAGGATTCATACCTACTATATTTCATTTGTAAGGAGTATGCACATGTTTTTAAAATCTCTGGAAATAAGAGGATTTAAGTCCTTTGCTGATAAAACGGAATTAAAATTTAAAAAGGGTGTAACGGCTGTTGTAGGACCTAATGGAAGTGGAAAGAGTAATATTTCTGATGCTGTAAGATGGGTACTTGGAGAACAAAGTGTTAAGGTACTCCGAGGCGGAAAGATGGAAGATGTAATATTTTCTGGAACTCAGTTTAGAAAGGCTGTTGGGCTTGCACAAGTTTCGTTAACTCTCGATAATAGTGAGGAGCAATTAGCAACAGCATATAATGAGGTGACAGTATCTAGAAGAATATTCAGATCAGGAGAATCTGAATATTTAATAAATAATTCAAAATGCAGACTTAAAGATGTAACAAATCTTTTTGTGGATACAGGAATAGGTAAAGAAGGATATTCATTAATTGGACAAGGTAAAATAGAAGCCGTTTTAAGTGGTAAGCCAGAAGATAGAAGATCCCTTTTAGAAGAAGCGGCAGGTATTGTAAAATTTAAGAATAGAAAAGAAGAAGCTGAAAAAAAGTTAAGTAATACTGATGATAATTTAGTTAGAATAAATGATATTTTATCAACTTATGAAGAGAGAATTGAGCCTTTAAGAATTGAAAGAGAAAAGGCATTAGAGTTTAATGAATTATCTAAGGATTTAAAGAAAAAAGAAGTATCACTTATAGTCCATTCTATAAAGAATATGGAAGATGAATTAAAAGGCTTTAATGAAGATTTAGAATTGAAAATTAAGGGGATTGAAGATAAACGAAAAGAGATAGCTAGTGATAAAGAAAAACTTAGGTCTTTAGAATATGAGATAGAGGAAATAGATAGGAAAAACCTGGAAGAAAAAGAGCGATATTATAATTTAAAAGAAATAGTTAGTGAAGATGAAAAAAACATTGAGATTTACAATGAAAGAATTAAGAGTTTTGAAGAGAAAATTAATAGAAATAACTATGAATTAAGTGATGTCGAAGCTAAAATAAGTCAAATAAATAAGATTAAGATAATATTAGAAGAAGAATTAACTAAAAGTTTAGAAGAACAAAAGTTAAAAAATCAAGATATTGAAAAACTAGAAGAAGACAATATAAAAAGTTCTAAAGAGCTTAAAAGTATTGAAGAAGAGATTAAAGCTTTAAAAGAAGGAGAATTTGAACTTTTAAGAAATAATTCGGATATAAAAAGTGATATTACTATATTAAATAAAGATATTTCACTTACAGAAGAAAAAACAGAAACATTAAATTCATCTATATCATCTTTAGAGCATAATATAGTAATTAATTTAGCAACTTATAAAGGCTTAAGTAATGACATTAAAAATAAGAAAGACAAGATAAAGTTATCAAATTTACAAATAGTAGAAGATAAGAAAAAAATAAGTTCAATATCTACCAATTTGAGTAAAAAGGAAAATGAGTTTAGAGAATTGAATAGAATTTTAACTAAACTTGATGCAAATAAGGCTATGTTAGAAAGTTTAGAGAAGCATTATGAAGGGTATAACAGGTCTGTAAAGTCATTAATGGAGTCAATTCATAAGGAAAAAATTACTCCTGTTAGTGATACTAAAGTTTTAGGTGAAGTTTTTACGGTTGAAAAAAATTATGAAACGGCTATAGAAATTGCATTAGGAGCTGCAATATCTAATGTAATAACAAAAAATGAAGCAATAGCTAAAGTTCTTATTGGATATTTGAAAAAAAACAATTTAGGAAGAGCAACCTTTTTGCCTTTAAATATAATAAGAGGTAGAAAATTAGAATTAGATAAAAACATTACTGAATCTAATGGCTATATTGGCATCGGAAGTGACATAATTTCCTACGATAAAGAGTATGATAATATAATGAATTATGTTCTTGGAAGAACAATAATTTGTACTAATATGGATTGCGCCCTTAGTATTGCACGTACTGGAAAATATAATTATAAAATTGTTACTTTAGATGGTGAAGTGTTAAATCCAGGGGGATCTTTAACTGGTGGTAGCATAAAAGGAAAAAATTCTAATGTTCTAGGTAGAAAAAGAGAAATTGAAGAATTAACAAAAGATATATACCATAAGAAAGAACATTATGAAGAATTAATGAAATTAGTTCAAGGACTTAAAGAAGAAATCAAAAGTTTAGATGAAAATATATTAAATAAAAGAGATGAAGTTCATGAAAAAAATATTGAATTGACTAAAAAAGAAAGTGAAATTCAAGGATTACAAAATGATACTGATAAATTAAAAAGAAATTTAGAAGTATTTAAAGAAGAACTTAAAAGAATAGTCAATGAAAAAGAACTTATATTTAAAAAGCTCAAAATTAAAGAAAATGAAATTAAATCCATTGAAAATGAAAATACATTTAATAAAAGTAAAAGCATAAACTTAGAAGAATTAATAAGCGTAAAAGCACAAGAGGTAAATGATAATGATAATAAGCTTACAGAAATGAAAATAAATAAGGCAACTTTAGATGAAGCTATTGAAAATAAAAAAAATGAGTTTTCAAGAATGGAAAAAGAAATTTATGATTTAGCTGTTAAGAATGAATTTTTAAATAAAGAAAATGCTGAAAATAAAAACAGTATTGAAAGTTTAAATTTAAATATAAAAGTTAAAAATAAAAATATAGAAGATAATACAATCAGCATTACTAAATTAGAATTAAATTTCAAAGATGAAGACTTAGTGAAAGAAAAACTAAAACATGAATTTAAAGAGAAAGATAATGTAATAAGTGGAATTTTAGATGAAATTAGCTTGAGAGAAATGGAAGTTAATAAAAGAGAAATAATTAAGGCTAAAAAAGAAGCGGATAAGGAACATACTTATAAAAAGCTTAATGAGGAATTAGAATTAACATATGCAGAAGCACTAGATATATGCGAACCAGTAATTCATGAAGAAGCTTTAAAACAAGAAATATATACTACAAAGAGTAAAATAACAAAACTTGGAGTAGTAAATTTAGCTGCTATAGAAGAATATGAAGAAATAAAGGATAAATATGAGTTTATGTCATCCCAAGCAGAGGATTTAGAGAATGCTAAAAAAGAATTAAATTCTGTTATTGAAGAGATGACTAGTGAAATGAAAATTTTATTTAGAGAGAACTTTAAAATTTTAAATTATAACTTTAATCAGACTTTTAAAGAGTTATTTAAAGGTGGAAGTGCAGAGCTTATTTTAGGCGAAGGTGATGAACTTACAGCTAATATTGATATAAATGTAGAGCCTCCAGGTAAAAAACTTCAAAATATTAATCTGATGTCAGGTGGAGAAAAAGTTTTATCGGCAATAGCATTGCTTTTTGGAATTTTAAAAATGAAGCCAACACCATTTTGTATACTAGATGAAATAGAAGCAGCACTAGATGATGCAAATGTGTATAGGTATGCAGAATTTTTAAAAGTGTTTTCTAAAAATACTCAATTTATAATTATAACTCATAGAAAAGGTACTATGGAAGTTAGTGATATTATATATGGTGTAACTATGGAGGAAAAAGGAATATCTAAAGTGGTATCAGTAGACTTATCAGAAAATTTTAATTAGGAGGAAATGAATTTGTTTGGAAATTTATTTAATAAACTAAAAGAGGGATTAACAAAGACTAGGGATGGATTAACTGATAAAATAAATGAAGTTTTAAATTTAGCAATAACTATAGATGAAGATTTATATGAAGAATTAGAAGAAATATTAATTATATCAGATGTAGGCATGGAAACTACAGTAGATATTATAGAAAGATTAAGAAACAAGATACGTAAAGAAAAAATAAATGATCCTAAAGAAGTTAATCCTGCGTTAAAGGAAGTTATAAAAAATATGTTACTTGAAGGTTCTTATGAAGATGATGAAGAAGGCAAAAAAGTAATGCTTGTAATTGGGGTTAATGGTGTAGGTAAAACTACGTCTATTGGTAAACTTGCTGCTAAAAATAAAGAAGAAGGCAAAAAGGTATTATTAGCTGCAGCAGATACATTTAGAGCAGCAGCTATAGATCAACTTGAAGTTTGGAGCAGTCGAGCTCAAGTTGATATAATAAAACATCAAGAAGGTTCAGACCCAGCTGCAGTAGTTTTTGATGCAATACAGGCAGCTAAAGCTAGAAATGTTGATTTATTAATATGTGACACAGCAGGAAGACTTCATAATAAAAAGAATTTAATGAATGAACTTGAAAAGATAAATAGAATAATAGATAAAGAATTAGGTGGGTATAAAAAAGAAACATTACTTGTTTTAGATGCAACCACAGGACAAAATGCTGTAATTCAAGCTAAGCAATTTATGGAGGCTTGTCCTATTGATGGAATAATATTAACTAAATTAGATGGGACTGCAAAAGGTGGAGTAGTTTTATCGATAAAACAAAGTTTGAATATTCCAGTTAGATATATAGGTGTTGGAGAAGGTGTTGATGATCTTCAAAAATTTGATGCAGAAGAGTTTGCAGAAGCATTGATATAGTATTATAAACTGTGAAATATGAATTTTCTGCATGTGTTAAGTAAAAGTACTTGACACATATAAATAATCCTGTTAAAATCTTTTTTGTAGGTAAGGTGATTAAATGGAAGATAGAGTTGAGATTTCGTTGCTTATGGATTTTTATGGTCCATTACTAACTGATAAGCAAAGTGAAATTATGCAGTGGTATTATAATGATGATTTATCTTTATCTGAAATAGCAGAACTTAATAAAACAAGTCGACAAGCTATTCATGATTTAATCAAAAGATGTTATAAACAGCTTCTCTCCTATGAACGTAAGCTTAACTTACTTCAAAAGAGCATAAAACGCGAAAAAGAAATTATAAATTTTTTAGAACATTTAAAAAATAATTATTCCATAGATAATGAGGATATTATAAAATATAAAGAAAAGCTAGAAAATTTATAAGGAGGATGTAAACATGGCTTTCGAAGGATTAGGTGAAAAACTACAGGAAACTTTCAGGAAATTAAAAGGTAAAGGAAAGTTATCTGAAAAAGACATAAAAGAAGCCATGAGAGAAGTAAAGCTTGCCTTGTTAGAAGCAGATGTTAACTATAAAGTTGTTAAACAATTTATTGCATCAGTCAGTGCTAAGTGCGTTGGAGATGAAGTACTACAAAGTTTAACACCAGGACAACATGTAATAAAAATAGTTAATGAAGAACTTACTAATCTTATGGGTGGAAGTGAGAGTAAACTTAACTACAGTAGTTCAGGTCTTACAGTTATAATGTTAGTTGGACTACAAGGAGCAGGTAAAACTACTATGTGTGGTAAGCTTGCATTAAACCTTAGAAAAGATAATAAGAAACCATTACTAGTAGCATGTGATATTTATAGACCAGCAGCTATAAAACAATTAGAGATTGTAGGAAAGCAAATTGAAATTCCAGTATTCTCAATGGGTGATAAAGTTAATCCAGTTGAAATTGCAAAGAATGGAATAGCTCATGCAAAAGACAATGGAAATAATGTAGTTATTATTGATACTGCAGGTAGACTTCACATTGATGAAGAATTAATGCAGGAATTAAAAAATATAAAAGAAAATGTAAAACCATCAGAAATATTATTAGTTGTTGATTCAATGACTGGTCAAGATGCTGTTAATGTAGCAGAAAGCTTTAATAATGATTTAGATTTAAGCGGAGTTATTTTAACAAAGTTAGATGGTGATACTAGAGGTGGAGCTGCACTTTCAATCAAAAGCATAGTTGATAAACCAATTAAATATGCTGGTATTGGTGAAAAGATGAATGATCTTGAAGTGTTCCATCCTGATAGAATGGCATCAAGAATACTTGGAATGGGTGATGTATTATCACTTATTGAAAAGGCTCAAGAAGCTATTGATGAAAAGGAAGCTGCAGATTTAGGTAAAAGAATGTTAAATCAAGAATTTAACTTTGATGATTATCTAATGGCAATGGAACAAATGAAGAAGCTTGGACCTTTAAATAAAATTTTAGAAATGATACCTGGCATGAATTCAAAGGAGCTTCAAGGAGTTGACTTTGATAAAGGAACAGAAGCACTTGATAAAAGTAAGGCAGTCATTCAATCTATGACAGCTAAAGAAAGAAAAAATCCAAATCTTATAGTGAAATCTGCATCAAGAAAAAACAGAATAGCTAAGGGATCTGGTACAAGTGTCCAAGAAGTTAATAAGCTCATGAAAGGCTATGAAATGATGAAAAAGCAAATGAAGCAAATGAAGTCATTCACAAAGCAATCAAAGAAGGGCGGCGGCTTATTTGGTAAGCTACCATTCTAGAAAAAAGACATATTTGGTTAAGCATTTTATGTGATACCTAAAATATATAATTACCTTTGAAGGAGGTGAAATTAAAAATGGCAGTAAAAATTAGATTAAGAAGAATGGGTGCTAAGAAAGCTCCTTTCTATAGAATAGTTGTTGCAGATTCAAGATCACCAAGAGATGGTAAATTCATCGAAGAAATTGGATACTACAATCCTTTAACTGAACCAGTTGAAGTTAAAGTAAACGAAGAAAAAGCTAATAAATGGTTATCTAGTGGAGCACAACCAACAGACGTAGTTAAAAGACTTTTCACTAATGCAGGTCTTACTAAGTAATTTTTGGAGGTGAATTCCGTAATTAGTACATACTAATTGTGGACGTTTATGAAGGAATTAGTTGAATTTATGGCTAAATCCCTTGTTGATAATCCAACTGCAGTTACTGTTAATGAAGTAAATGAGGAGCAATCCATAATACTAAAATTAACAGTGGCACCAGAAGATATAGGGAAGATTATAGGTAAGCAAGGAAGAATTGCAAAGGCTATAAGAACAGTTATAAAAGCTGTAGCAGTTAAACAGAATAAACGAGTTATAGTAGAAATCATCTAAAAATTAAGAGTTAGGGTTAACCTAACTCTTTTTAGGTATCTGAAAATTAAATTAATGTATATTTTAGACATTATACGTTAATTCTTTTAATACATTAAAAATTAAATATATAAAATAGAGGTGAAAAGATTGGATAAATTATTTAAAATTGGTCAGATAATAAATACTCACGGAATTAAAGGTGAGGTTAAAGTTTATCCTTTAACAGAAGATGTTAATAAGTTTAAACGTCTAAAAACTGTTTTAGTAGGTGGAGTAGAAAAAAATATCTTAGGAGTCAAATTTCAAAAGGACAGGGTTATATTAAAAATAGAAGGAATAGACTCTATGAATGATGCTGAAACGTATAAAGACAAATATATTGAAGTACCACGTGACAATGAACCTGAACTTCCAGCAGATACTTATTATGTTTCAGATTTAAAAGAATGTACAGTATACGATACTAATGAAAAAGAACTTGGAAGAATTTTTGATGTAATAAGCACTCCTAATAATGATGTATATTGGATTCAAGAACCTAAAGAATTATTGATACCAGTTCTTAGAGATATAGTACTTAGTGTTGATATAAACCTAAAAAAAATCCTTATTAAACCAGTAGGTGAATGGCAAGATGAGGATTAGTATATTGACACTATTTCCTGAAATGTTTTCTATTTTTGACCATAGTATTATAGGCAGAGCGAGAGAAAATAATTTAGTTAATTTGAATTTATTAAATATACGAGATTATACTTTAAATAAACATAAAAAAGTTGATGATTATCCTTATGGTGGTGGACCAGGTATGGTTATGGCACCTCAACCGATAGTGGATACTATTAGGAATGCAAAGGAAAATAATAAGGGTAAGGTAATATTTCTAGGGCCTAGAGGAAAGACTTTTAATCAAGAACTTGCAAAAGAACTTTCTAAAGAAGAGAATCTCATATTTCTATGTGGGCATTATGAAGGAATAGATGAGAGAGTTTATAAACATATAGATATGGAAATTTCACTTGGTGATTTTGTTTTAACTGGAGGAGAAATGGCTGCAATTCCAGTTATAGATTGCATTTTAAGACTTATTCCAGGTGTTCTTGGAAAAGAAGAAAGCTTCATGGAAGAGTCTTTTTATAATGGGTTATTAGAATATCCTCAATATACTAGACCAGAAGATTTTGAAGGCGATAAGGTGCCAGAAGTATTATTATCTGGTCATCATGAAAATATAAGAAAATGGAGACGACTTAAGTCTCTTAAGATAACCAGAAAAAATAGACCTGATTTATATGAAAACATTACTTTGACTAAAGAAGATATTAAGATTTTAAAGAATAATAATGATAAATAAAATATATAATTTTTGTTGAAAAATAAAAAAATATGTGATATTATTGAATTTGTGCTAGTACGGGCGTTCCTCTGTCAGTATATATTATGTTAAGAACGTCAAATTATCTTTAAGGAGGGAATGCACAATGAACGAAATAATAAGAGCTATTGAAGCTGAACAAATCAGAACTGACCTACCAAACTTTAGAGTTGGAGACAACGTAAAAGTTTATGTTAAGGTTAAAGAAGGTACAAGAGAAAGAATACAAATGTTCGAAGGTACTGTAATTAAGAAACAAAATGGTGGATTAAGAGAAACTTTCACTGTAAGAAGAGTTGCTTTAGGAACTGGAGTTGAAAGAACATTCCCAATGAATACACCAATCATTGAGAAGATCGAAATCTCAAGAAAAGGTAAAGTAAGAAGAGCTAAACTTTACTATTTAAGAGATAGAGTTGGTAAAGCTGCTAAAGTTAAAGAATTATTAACTAGATAGTATTAAAAGGGGCTGTTTCAGTCCTTTTTTTATACTTCCAAATAAATTTAAGGAGGAATCTATATGGCAATTAATTGGTTCCCAGGACATATGAAAAAAACTCAAAGAGAAATTAAAGAAAACTTAACATTAGTTGATGCTGTTATTGAAATAAGAGATGCTAGAATTCCAAGAAGCTCAGCTAATCCAGATATTGAAAAATTGTTAGAAGGAAAACCTAGAATTATACTTTTGAATAAAAGTGATTTAACTGATGGGGCTGTGACTAAAGAATGGATTAAATATTTAACTAAAGAAGATGTTAGAGTATTAGAAGTAAACTGTTTAAAAGGTGATGGACTCAAAAATATAAAACCTATGTTACTTACTCTTTTAAAAGAAAAGCATGATAGATTAAAATTAAGAGGTATGGTTAATATAACAACAAGAGTTATGGTTGTTGGAATACCAAATGTAGGGAAATCAACCTTTATAAATAAAATGGCAAGAAATAATATAGCTAAAACAGGTGACAGACCAGGTGTTACTAAGAGCAAACAATGGATAAAAACAGGTATAGGAATTGAACTTCTAGATACTCCAGGAGTATTATGGCCTAGATTTGAAGATGATGAAACAGCTTTAAATTTAGCTTTTACAGGAGCTATAAAGGATGAAATAATGGATATAGAAGAATTAGCCTTAAAGCTTGTAGAGAGACTACAAAAGAGTTATGCGTCTAAATTAAAAGAAAGATATAAGTTAGCTGAAGTTTTTGAAAATCCAGTAGATACTTTAGATGCTATAGGGAAAAAGAGAGGAACTCTAATTTCAGGAGGGCAAATTGACTATAATAGAATAGCTGTTATTTTACTTGATGAGTTTAGAGGTGGGAAAATGGGGAATATTTCTCTAGAATTCCCAAAAGAAGATGAAATTGATAATAATCAATCAGGAGAAGAAAAAAACTAATGATAATCAATAAAGATATAAAATCTTTGTCATTTGCAGAAATTAAAGAAGAAATAAATAAAATTTCAATAGTCGATTTATATAAAAATGGTGATAGTACAAAAATTATAGATTGGTTAAAAGATGACAAGAGAAAGAACGTATTGTCTCTTAAAAATAAAACTCAAAGAGAATTATATTTATATTTAAATGAAGTCCAAAGAGTTAAATCAATGTATGATTTTGATAAATCTTTTGGAAATTATAGATATGTGGCAGGCGTAGATGAAGTAGGGAGAGGGCCTCTTGCAGGTCCAATTGTTGCCTGCTGCGTCATGTTGGATTTAAATGTTTTTGATAAAGATTTAATTCTATACTTAAATGATTCTAAAAAAGTAAAAAAATCTAACCGAGAAGAACTTTCAGAAATTATAAAAGAAAAGGCACTGAGTTATCACATAGCAATGTCTTCAAATGAGGAAATAGATGAAAAAGGTATAGCTTTTTCTAATAATAAAGTGTTTTTAGAAAGTTGTAATTCACTCAGTATAAAGCCAGACTTAATACTATCTGACGGATATTTAGTTAAGAATATTGACATAGAAAATAAGTCGATTATAAAGGGAGATACCAAAAGTGCATGTATTGCTGCAGCATCAATTGTTGCAAAGGTATATAGAGATAATCTTATGAAAGAATATGCTGAAAAATATCCGAACTATGATTTTGAAAATAATGTCGGATATGGTACTTCAAAACATATAGAAGCTTTAAAAATGTATGGAAAATGTGATATACATAGAAATAGCTTTTTAACAAAATTATTATAGTTGCTGTAATTTTAGTAAATGAACAAATGTAAGTCGAGTTTAAGTAAAACTCTATAAGAACATTGCAATAAGTAGTATTCTTATAGAGTCTTTATCTTTTAAAGGAAACTTGACTCAAATACGCCGCTAAGCACGTAATTCACACTAAATCATAGATGCTCACTTATCTCACTTTTGGGTTCTCTACTTATAGTCTAAAAGCATCTTTTATATGATTTATCTTTAAAAGTGTAGTTTGGGGATTTAAGTAAACTTCTATAACATCAAATCTTACATTAAGATCAACTAATTTTTTATAATAAATATAAGAGTTAGTAACTTTTATTATTGACTTCTGTTTTGAAAAATTGATTGATTCTTTAGGTAAACCATAGTCATAATTATATCTACCTTTAACTTCAACAATTATTAATAACTTATCTTGAATACATATAATATCTATCTCACCTAAGAAATTTCTGAAATTACAATCTAATATATGATATTTATTTTTCTGTAAATATTCTTTAGCTAAATTCTCACAATAATTACCTATCTCTTTATTTAATTTTTTCACTAAATCACTCCATCTTTAGATTAGTATTAGTTTAATTTCATGTATTTAAGATTATTAACAAATTAAAATTAAGTTAAACAAATTTATTTTTTAGGATTAATATTTAAATGCGTGTCTATAATCCTTAATGGGTGATTTATATGGCAGTAAAAATAATTAGTGCAACGCACAATGGCTTAGAAGGTTTTTTAATAAATGTTGAGGTAGATATATCTAAGGGGTTGCCAGTATTCAATATAGTTGGACTCCCTGATACCTCAGTAAAAGAAGCTAAAGAGAGAGTTAGAGCAGCAATTACAAATTGTGGTTTTGAGTTTCCGCTTGGCAGAATTACTATTAATTTGGCTCCAGCAGATGTAAGGAAAATAGGTTCTCTTTTAGATTTGCCTATTGCACTTGGAATTCTTATGGAGTCTAATCAAATATGCAGAAAAAGTATGAATGATTGCATAGTATTTGGAGAGTTATCATTATTTGGTGAACTTAAAGGCGTAAAAGGAACTATACCTATAATAATTGAAGGTGCTAAGGAAAAGATTAATAAGTTTATTTTTCCTCATGAAAATTTAGAAGAAAGTTACTATTTTGAAGGTGGAGAGTATTATCCCTTGAAAACTTTAAAAGAAGTAATTTCGTATATTACATATGAAGACGTACTTCCTTATGAAACAGATAACGAAATTAAAAGTAAAGAAAGTCATGATTCACTAGATTATGGTAGTATTATAGGTCAGTATTCATCTAAAAGAGCACTAGAAATAGCTGCAGCTGGAAATCATAATATTATTCTCTATGGAGAACCAGGATGTGGTAAAACAATGCTTGCAAAAGCTTTAATATCAATTTTACCTTCTTTATCTCAAGAAGAATTAATAGAAATTGCAAAAATTTATAGTGCATGTGGTCTTATAAAAAAGACTTCACACATTAACAGGCCCTTTAGAGCTCCACATCATACAACTACAAGGGCTGCTTTAATTGGTGGAGGAAAGGAAATAAAGCCAGGAGAAATAACACTTGCACATAACGGAATATTATTTTTAGATGAAATTTTAGAATTTAAAAAAGATGTTTTAGAATCTTTAAGAGAGCCACTTGAAGAGAAATGTGTAAATTTAAATAGAATTAGTGGAAGCTATCAGATGCCAGCAGATTTTCTATTAATTGGAGCATTTAATCCTGTTGAAAATAATGAAGATAAAGATGGTAATGATGATAAGTACTATTTTAATACTAGAATTAAGAAATACTCTAAAAAATTCTCAAGTGCTTTATTAGATAGAATTGATATTGTAAATTATGTACCTAGATTGAATTATGATGAAATAAAGAATGAAAAGGATTCATATGATTCAAAGATAATGAGGGAAAATGTTTTTAGAGCTAGGGAAATTCAAATGCAAAGATTTAAAAATACAACATATAAATATAATTCTGATATAAAAGGAAAAGATATTTTTGAAATATGTAGAGTTAATAAAAAATGTACAGAAATTCTAAAGCATTATTATAATACATCTAGTGTATCTTTAAGAGGATATGGGAAAGTAATAAAATTATCAAGAACAATAGCAGATATAGAAAATAAAAAGGACATTTTAGAAGGGCACGTTTTAGAAGCTTTTAGTTATAGAAAAAATATTAATGGAGAAATTATATAAAAGGGGATACAGATAAATGGATTATGATTTATGGTTAATACTTGTTAATTTATCAAACTATCGAAAAAGAAAGTTAATAGATATATATAAAACTGCGGAAAATGTATATAATAATTTTGAAGATATATTAAAAGAAAATAAAATAATCTATAAAAAATTAAAAAATTTTCAAAAAGAAGATTTAAACTATGAAGTATTAAATATCAAAGAAACATTGTCTAAAAAAGGAATAGGGTATATTACATACGCTAATCCTTTATATAGAGAGAAATTGAGTGGGATTTTAGATTCACCATATTTTCTGTTCTATAGGGGAAATATAGATATTATAAACAAGAAATCGATAGGAGTTGTAGGGGCTAGAAAATGCTCAAATTATGGATTAACTGTAACAAAACTCTTGACAAAGGAGCTTATTACTAATAATATAACGCTTATAAGCGGAGGTGCAAGAGGAATAGATTCTATTGCACATAAAACTGCTTTGGAAAATGATGGACATAACATATCAGTATTAGGATGTGGAATAGACATAACTTATCCATATGAAAACAAAGATTTGTTTTCAAAAATAGCAGAAAGCGGCGTAGTAATTTCTGAATTTTTACTTGGTACACCACCAATAGGAGAAAATTTTCCTAGGAGAAATAGAATAATAAGTGGGCTTAGTGAAAGTGTAATAGTAATAGAAGCATCAGAAAAAAGTGGATCATTAATAACAGCTAGACTTGCGCAACAACAACATAAAACCGTTATTGCTGTACCTGGTTCAATATTGTATAGTGGAGCAAGTGGCTCTAATAAATTACTTAGGGATGGGGCTAGCATTTGTACAGGTGTAGAAGATTTAAGGGTTCTACTTAGTTTAGAACATGTTAACATTAAACCTATGAAATTTACACCAGAAAAAAGCGAAATACTAGAGTTAATAACAGATTCACCAGTTCATATAGATGATATTTTTAAAAATACATCTGTTGATAGAGGGGCTTTATATGCACTATTATTTGAGATGCAGATAAAAAGTGAAATTATTTGTTTGCCTGGAAATTACTATGTGAGAACAATTTAAAATGTATAGGGGGGTGAATACTTCATAAATTTTATGAAGTTGTACTATGGGTCAAAAACTTGTAATTGTTGAGTCGCCGGCCAAAGCAAAAACAATCGGCAAATATCTGGGCAAAAATTATATTGTAGAAGCATCAATGGGGCATGTAAGAGATTTGCCTAAGAGTAGATTGGGTGTTGATATAGACAATAACTATACTCCTAAATATATAACTATTAGAGGAAAGGGAGAACTAATAGATAAATTAAGAAAAGCTGCTAAAAAAGCAGATAAAGTTTATCTAGCTACTGACCCTGATAGAGAAGGGGAAGCTATTTCATGGCATTTAGCTAACATTCTAAAAATTTCAGAAGATGAAACATGTAGAATTGTATTTAATGAAGTTACAAAAACTGCTGTTAAGGCGTCTATAAAAGAAGCTAGAAAGATTGACTTAGATTTAGTAGATGCACAACAAGCAAGAAGAATATTAGATAGACTTGTTGGTTATGAAATAAGTCCAATTTTATGGAGAAATGTAAAATGGGGGCTTAGTGCAGGAAGAGTACAGTCGGCAGCTTTAAAATTAATATGCGATAGAGAAAAGGAAATAAACGATTTTATACCTAAAGAATACTGGTCTATAGACTGTACATTAAAAAAAGAAAAAAAGAAGTTTCCAGTGAGACTTTCAACATATAAAGGTAAAAAGATTGAAATTGACAATGAAGAAACAGCTAATAAAATTATAAAAGAAATTGAAGTTGGAAATTTTGTTGTAAAAAATATAAAGAAGGGGAAGAAAAGTAGAAATCCTCTTCCACCTTTTACAACAAGTACACTTCAACAAGATGCAAATAAAAAATTAAATTTTATGACTAAAAGAACTATGTCTATAGCACAAGGTCTTTACGAAGGGGTAGAAATAAAAGGCTATGGAACAGTAGGATTAATAACATATATGAGAACTGATTCCGTAAGAATTTCAGAAGAAGCACAAGGAAAAACTAAAGAATTTATTGAAAATACTTATGGAGAAAAATATGTGCCAAGTTCTCCAAGAATATATAAAGGCAAAAAGAATATTCAAGATGCCCATGAAGCAATAAGACCTACTTATGTAGAAATTACACCACAAATTGCAAAGGAAAACTTGAATGCAGAACAATTTAAATTATATTCATTAATATGGAACAGGTTTTTAGCAAGTCAAATGGCATCATGTGAATTAAATACAAATTCAATAGATATATTAAATGGAGATTATAAATTTAAAGCATCTGGTTCGGTGATTTCTTTTGATGGTTTTATGAAAATATATGAATATTCTAATGAGGACGATGAAAATTCAGTACTATTACCAGAACTAGAGGAAAATGAAGGACTTAAAACAGATTCACTTAAAGGGACTCAACACTTTACTCAACCGCTACCTCGATATACTGAAGCATCTTTTGTTAAATTATTAGAAGAAAAGGGTATAGGTAGACCTAGTACTTATGTACCAACTATTTCAACTTTGCTTGGAAGAACTTATGTTATTCGTGAGAAGAAAAACTTAGTACCAACAGAGCTTGGGGATATAGTAAATAACATTGTAAGTGATTATTTTAAACAAATAGTAGATGCGGATTTTACAGCAGATATGGAAAAGAAACTTGATAATGTAGAAGAAGGAAATGAAAATTGGACTAAAATAGTTGGAGAATTTTTTGAACCATTAAAAATTGCAATTGAGAAAGCTGAAAAAGAAATATCAAAAGTTGTAATTGAAGATAAAGTTAGTGATGTAAAATGTGAAAAATGCGGGCAAATGATGGTTATTAAAAGGGGTAGGTTTGGTGAATTTTTAGCATGCCCGGGATATCCAGAATGTAAAAATGCTAAACCTATAGTTGAAGAATTGGACGTACCATGTCCAGAGTGTGGAAAAACTATTGTAGCTAAGAAAAGCAAAAAAGGAAAGAAGTTCTTTGGGTGTATGGGGTATCCAGAATGTAAGTTTGTAAGCTGGTATGAGCCAGTGAAAGAAAAATGCCCTGATTGTAATTCTTATATGGTATTGAAATATTCAAAAACAAAAGGAAAGTATATACAGTGTTCAAGCCGTGAATGTAATTATAAAAAAGAGTTGAAAAAAGATACAGGAGAAGACGAATAGAAATAAATATTACTAATAATTTAATAAATAAGAAATGTTATTTTGTCGAATGCTATAAAAAGAGTGTTGAAAAGCAGAGTTTTATATGATAAACTAGTCTTAATAGCAACTTGTAAAAAAATTCAATAAATTAAGAATTTTCTAACAATTTTATTGTTTTTATTTAAGGCATATTTTAATAGTTATTTTTCAAATGCTTAAATAAAATTGTTATGCAGTTGCCAAGGAGGATAAGAATATGTCATCATTATTAAGTAAAACTAGGATGTTAAATAAAATTCTGCAGAAAACTGGTACAGAACCTGTAGCATTTCAAGATATATGTACATTATTAAGTGAAGTTCTTGATTGCAATGCATATATAATAAGTAAAAAAGGAAAAGTACTTGGATATACTTTTGGTAAAGATTTTGAATGTGAAGCTATGAAAAAAAAGGTGATAGAAGATAAAAAATTTCCGGAGGATTATAATAAGTCACTTTTGCAAGTTAATGAGACCTTGGCAAATCTTCCAAATGAAGGTAGATGTGTATTTCAAGAAATTGGAAAGTGCAAAAAGGTAGATAAACTATCAACAATAGCTCCAATTATAGGAAGCAGAGAAAGAATAGGAACATTAATATTAGCCAGATTTGGTAACGTCTTCGTAGATGAAGATTTGGTATTAGTAGAATATAGTGCAACTATTGTAGGTATGGAAATGCTTAGAGCTATGCAAGATGAAATTGCAGAAGAAACAAGAAAAAAAGCAGTTGTCCAATTGGCTATAGGAACTCTTTCCTATTCTGAATTAGAAGCTGTTGAACATATATTTGAAGAGCTAAATGGAAGCGAAGGATTATTGGTAGCTTCAAAGATAGCAGATAAAGTAGGAATAACTAGAAGCGTTATAGTAAATGCATTGAGGAAATTTGAAAGTGCTGGAGTTATTGAATCTAGGTCTCTTGGTATGAAGGGAACTTACATTAGAATATTAAATGAAAAATTAACAGAAGAATTAAAAAAGATTAAATAAATTAAATGGCTATAGGTAAGAAATTATACTATAGCTATTTTTTATGTCTAAATTGAAAAATTTTTGTTGATACGGTAAATACCTTATGATATACTACTTAAGATAAGAAATACACACACTATCCAATTTGTAGATTAGGTGCCCTTAAGTTAAGGGGAATTTATAAGCTAAAGATAGTGGCGGTAAAAACCAAGGAGGTAACAAAATGTCAGTAATATCAATGAAACAATTATTAGAAGCAGGTGTACATTTCGGTCACCAAACAAGAAGATGGAACCCTAAGATGGCTCCTTATATCTTCACAGAAAGAAACGGAATCTATATTATAGATCTTCAAAAAACAGTTAAGAAAGCTGAAGAAGCTTATAACTTTATTAAGCAAGTTTCTGAAGAAGGAAAAGATATACTTTTTGTTGGAACTAAGAAGCAAGCTCAAGAAGCAATTCAAGACGAAGCTATAAGAAGTAACATGCATTTCGTAAATAACAGATGGTTAGGTGGAATGTTAACAAACTTTTCAACTATCAAAGGTAGAATAAGAAAATTAGAACAAATCGAAAAAATGCAAGAAGATGGAACTTTTGATGTTCTTCCTAAGAAAGAAGTTATAAAACTTAAAGGACAAATGGAAAAACTTACAACTAATCTTGGTGGTATTAGAAACTTAGACGTTGAAAATGTTGGAGCAATGTTTATCGTTGATCCAAGAAAAGAAAAGAATGCTATTTTAGAAGCTAAGATTTTAGGAATACCAGTAGTTGCAATTGTAGATACTAACTGTGATCCAGAAGAAGTTGATTATGTAATTCCAGGTAATGACGATGCTATTAGAGCTGTTAAATTAATAACTGCTAAAATGGCTGATGCTATTATGGAAGGAAGACAAGGCGAACAATTAGCTGAATAATTTAAATAAAAAGGGTAAGTAAGTTCAACTTACCTGCCCTTTTATTGGTTATAAGGATTACTTTATATTTAGGAGGAATTTAGATTATGGCAAATATAAGTGCACAATTAGTTAAAGAACTAAGAGAAATGACTGGTTCTAAAATGATGGATTGTAAAAGGGCTTTAGTTGAAACAGATGGAAATATTGAAAAAGCTGTTGAATTTTTAAGAGAAAAAGGACTTGCGGATGCATCTAAAAAATCAGGTAGAGTTGCTGCAGAAGGTATAGTTAAGACATATATTGCAGATGATAAGAAGACTGGAGCAGTTCTTGAATTTAACTGTGAAACAGATTTCGTTGCTTTAAATGAAGAATTTGTTGCTTTTGCTGATAAGTTAGCTAAAATAGTAGTTGAAACTTCAGTTACAACAGTAGAAGAAATTCTTAATGAAAAGATTGAAGGAGAAACTGTTGTTTCAGAAAGTTTAAAAGCTTTAATAGCAAAACTTGGTGAAAACATGTCAGTAAGAAGATTCACTAAATTCTCTATTGAAAATGGAATAGTTAAGAGTTATATTCATGGTGGCGGAAGAATTGGAGTTTTAGTAGAAGTTGCTTGTGACAAAGATTCAGAAGTTGTAGATGAAGTTGCTAAAGAAGTTTGTATGCAAATTGCTGCTGCAAACCCATTATTCTTAAACAAAGATTCTGTTGATACAACATCTATGGAAAAAGAAAAAGAAATCTACAGAGTTCAAGCTTTAAATGAAGGAAAACCAGAAAATATCGTTGAAAAAATGGTTATGGGAAGAATTCAAAAGTACTTTAAAGAAGTTTGTCTTTTAGAACAACCATGGGTTAAAGATGGCGATAAGTCAATTACTAAGTTCTTAGAAGAGAAATCTAAAGAGGTTGGTTCTCCAATTACAGTAACTAGATTCGTAAGATACGAAAGAGGAGAAGGAATCGAAGTTGAAAAGGTAGACTTTGCTGAAGAAGTTGCAAGACAAATTGGTAAATAGTTGAAGTCTAAAGAGAACACTTTGTGTTCTCTTTTTTTAAAGAATAAAGTAAATATAGATAATATAATCTCTAAAATATTCAGGAGGTAATTGTAAATGGCAGAGTGTAAATACAAGAGAGTAATTTTAAAACTTTCAGGAGAAGCATTAGCTGGAGCTAGCGGATTTGGACTTGATTTTAATGTAGCAAAAAGAATAGCTCTTGAAATTAAAGAATTAGTTGATATGGGAGTTGAAGTAGGAACTGTAGTTGGTGGCGGAAACATTTGGAGAGGAAGAAGTGGAGAAGGCATGGACAGAACTACTGCAGATTACATGGGCATGATGGCAACTTGTATAAATGCATTAGCACTTCAAGATTCTTTAGAGCAAGTAGGTGTTAAAACAAGAGTGCAAACTGCTATAGAAATGAAGGAAATTGCAGAACCATTCATAAGAAGAAGAGCAATGAGACACCTAGAAAAGGGTAGAGTTGTTATTTTTGCGGCTGGTACAGGAAATCCATATTTTTCAACAGATACTACTGCTGCTCTAAGAGCTGCTGAAATTGAAGCAGATGTAATTCTTTTAGCTAAAAAAGTTGATGGGGTTTATGATAAAGATCCTCATAAATATGCAGATGCTAAAAAATATGATACACTGTCATATATAGAAGTATTAGAACAAGGATTACAAGTTATGGATTCTACGGCAACTTCATTATGTATGGATAATGAAATTCCAATTCTTGTATTTGGATTAGATGAGCCAGGAAATATTAAAAGAGCAATGTATGGAGAAAGTATAGGTACATTAGTAAAGAAGAAATAGGAGGATAATCATGATTAAGGAAATCATTAAAAATGCAGAAGAAAAAATGAAAAAAACAATATCTGTATTAGAGTCAGATCTATCAACAATGAAGGCAGGTAGAGCAAACCCAACAATGCTCGATAGAATTCAAGTTGATTATTATGGAAGTATGTGTCCACTTAGCCAAGTGGCAAATGTTTCAGCTCCGGAACCAAGAGTACTTATGATAACACCATGGGAAAAACCTCTATTAAAGGATATAGAAAAAGCTATCTTAAAATCAGACTTAGGTTTAAATCCTTCAAGTGATGGTTCAATTATTAGATTAGTAGTACCAGAATTAACAGAAGAAACTAGAAAAGTTCTTGTTAAGAAAGTAAAGAAAACAGGAGAAGACGCTAAGGTAGCTATAAGATCAATTAGAAAAACTGCTAATGATAAGATTAAAGATCTAAAAAAGGATTCTGATTTCTCTGAAGATCAAATAAAAAAAGCTGAAGATGAGGTTCAAAAAAAGACTGATGCAGTTGTAAAGCAAATAGATACTATAATTGCTACAAAAGAAAAAGAAGTCTTATCAGTTTAAAACTCAAAACCTGCTAAGAAAGCAGGTTTTTTCCTTGGGTAGATAAGTAAAAGTCCCAATCTTACATTTGGATACTCGAACTTAGCTAATAACCAAATGGTGTTAGCCTCATATGAAAAAAATTGTGTGAATGCTTACTCAGCGAGCACACGTTAACTGAATTTCTTTTATATATAGGGAGGAAAACATGCTAAATATATTTAAATCAAAAAAGAAATATAAAGAAAATTTTGAATTGGATATGAATAACATACCAAATCATATAGCTATAATAATGGATGGGAATGGACGATGGGCTAAAGAACAAAATTTGCCTAGAAGCATGGGACATAAGGCAGGCGTTGAAACTATCAGAATAATTTTAAAAGAAGCTACAAGACTTGGAGTAAAGAATTTAACTTTATATGCTTTTTCAACTGAAAATTGGTCAAGACCAAAAGATGAAGTTGGAACATTAATGAAGCTTTTGGTTACTTATTTAAAGAAAGAGTTAAAAGAATGTCATAAAAATGGCGTTAAAATGAATGTTTTAGGAGATATTACAAAATTACCTGAAGAATGTCAAAAAGCTTTGAAAGAAGCCATAGAAACTACTAAGAATAATACAAAAATAAACTTAAACTTTGCTTTAAACTATGGTGGAAGAGATGAAATAGTTAGAGCTATTAAGCTTATTAGTTCAGATATAAAAAGTAATAAAATAAAAGAAGAAGAAATTAGTGAAGAATTGGTAGAAAAATACTTGTATACTAAAGGTATACCAGATCCAGATTTAATTATCAGGCCATCTGGAGAACAAAGGCTTAGTAATTTCTTGTTATGGCAATGTGCTTACTCTGAATTTTGGTATTCTGATATAAATTGGCCAGATTTTAAAGAAATAGATCTAAAAAGAGCCATAGCGGATTATCAAAATAGAGATAGGCGCTTTGGAAAAGTTAAATAGAGGAGTGGTTAGATTTTGAAGTCTAATAATAGGTATTTAGGTGCTGCGATGATTGCTCCGTTTATAATATTTGTATTCCTTGGAGGGATTTATCTAAAAGGCTTTATATTTGCATTATCTATACTCGCACTTTGGGAATTTTATAATGCGTTAAAAGAGAAAAATTTTAAACCAATAAAAAGTGCTGGCTTTATTCTTTTGGTAATATATTATCTTTTGAATAATAATTTTGAACACATGATGTATGTTCTTGTTGTAGCCTCGTTTATATTATTAATACTACCAGTTATAAATTTGGAATATACTTTTATTGATGTTTCATTAACATTATTAGGATTTATATATTGTGGAATTTTATTTAGTTTTGTATATTTAGTTAATGCAAAATCATGTGGTGGATTTTTAATTTGGATTATATTTATTGGTTCATGGCTTTCAGATACAGCAGCTTTTTATAGTGGTAAATTTTTTGGAAAACATAAACTTTCACCTAAAGTATCTCCTAAAAAAACCATAGAAGGTTCAATAGGTGGCCTTGTAGGTGCAACAATTTTTACGGGGATTTTTGGAATCACAATACAAAGGTATACAAACATTATGCCAATATATAATTATTTTATAATGGGTGCTTTGTGCGGAATATTTGGTCAATTAGGAGATTTAGTTGCTTCTTCAATAAAGAGATATGTAGCAATTAAAGACTATGGTAATTTAATTCCAGGACATGGGGGAATATTAGATAGATTTGATAGTATAATATTTTCAGCAACGGTTGTTTTTTATTACTTAACTTTTATAATAAAAATTTAGTATATAGTCGCAAATTTATAAATTTGCGATTTTTTTTATGTAAATTAAAACTTGAAGTTTTTAAGTAAACATAATAAGCATATACTATAAAGTAAAACTTTTTAGTTGGAGCGTTATACTCTCATTCAAGTTAGTGAGGTGAAGAATATCTTTAAAACATATAAAAAACTTTTCTCACTTTTGTTATCTCTCATATTAGTAGTAATAGGGACGTTTCTGATAAAATATTATTTTGAACCCTTTTTGTCTATAATTATAATGGTTATAATTTGCACACCTATATATAAAATCATGATTAAAGCTAAAATACCAAATAAAATTTCAGGTGCTTTAAGTATAATAATTGTTAATATTATTATACTTCTTATAGGGATATATTTAGGGAGTGAAATTATTGATGTTGTTAAAAAGCTATATTTAACAAATTTAGATGTGATAACTAAGCTTATTCAAGATATTTCTATTGCTCTAAATATAGATTTGAAAGATTTTAAGATTGGGAAAAGTGTAGTTTCTATAATTAATGACCAAAATATAAGAAGAGGAGCAGTAAGTACCGGAGAAAGTATTCTAGCTTATTTTATAGGTAATATATGTACTTTTTTTATATTAATAGATAATAAAAAAATGCTAGAATTAATTTCAATGTTATTTCCTAAAGAAATAATGCTAAAATTTACAAATCAAAAGGAAAATTTTATTCAAATGATTGTAATAGAAGGGATACTAGTACTAATGACAATGCTAGAAATTATAATTGGATTTGCCATACTTAAGATTCCCAATTTCTTTACACTTGGAGTTATATGTGGAATTTTAGATATTTTGCCATACGTTGGAACTATAATTGTATTTATTCCGATTATAATATACAATATTGTAATAAAGAATTTTCTTTGTGCATTTGGACTTATATGCTTATATATATTAGTGCAAGTTGTTAGGGAAATATTAGAGGCTAAATTTTTAGGTGACAAATTAGATATTCATCCTCTTGTTATATTATTATCTATATATATTGGAGTTGAGGTCTTTGGCATCTTAGGAATATTAGTTGGACCGATGTATAGTATTGTAGCAAAAGAAATAATTTATAGCACGGATGATATATGATGGTGCTAAGCAGGATCTGCTTTTAGGAGGAAAAAGAATGAGAAAAATTTCTATACTAGGGGCTACTGGTTCTATAGGAACTCAAACCCTAGATGTGATTAGAAAATCAAATGGAGAATTAAAATTAATTGGAATAACTGCCAATACTTCTGTAGAAAAGGTTATTGAAATAATTGAAGAATTTAACCCCTTTTATGTAGCTATGATGGACTTGAGGAGCGCTTCCGAAATAAAGAATTATTGCGGAGAACACAATAAATCAATTGAAGTTTTAGTGGGCATAGAAGGACTTAACAAAATAGCATCTTTAGATGAAATTGACATAGTAGTGACATCTGTAGTTGGTATGATAGGTCTAGAGCCTACCATGAAAGCTATAGAAGCTAAAAAGGATATTGCCCTTGCCAATAAAGAAACTTTGGTTGTTGCAGGGGAAATTGTAATGAAAGCTGCTAAAGAAAATAATGTAAAGATACTTCCTGTAGATTCAGAACATAGTGCTATTTTTCAGGCTTTAAGAGGAAATGATATAAATACCTTAAGAAAAGTAATTTTAACTGCATCAGGAGGTCCTTTTAGAGGTAAAACAATAGAAGGATTGCAAGAAATAAAAGTTGAAGATGCACTAAAACATCCTAAATGGAATATGGGAAGAAAAATTTCTGTTGACTCTGCAACTCTTATGAATAAAGGGCTTGAAGTAATAGAAGCACATTGGCTTTTTAATTGTGATTATGATAATATACAAGTTATAGTACATCCACAAAGTATTGTACATTCTATGGTAGAATATACTGATGGAAGTATAATAGCACAACTTGGTGCACAAGATATGAGATTACCAATACAATATGCTCTTAATTATGAAAAAAGAGAAAAGCTTATTGCAAAGAGTATAGATTTTTATGAAATATCAAAATTAACTTTTGAAAAACCAGACTTAGATACGTTTAAGGCTTTAAACTTATCAATTAAAGCTGGGAAAATAGGTGGGCTTATGCCAACTATTTTAAATGGAGCTAATGAAGTAGCAGTAGAATTATTTTTAAATAAGAAAATAAAATTTCTGCAAATTTCAGATATAATAGAAAAGTCCATGGAAGTATTTAAGAATGAAGTTAAAAAAGAACTAACATTAGAAAACATTATTGACTTGGATAAAAGAGTTAAAGAATATGTCACATCGAAAGCAGTACTTTAAGGAGGTAATTTTAAAATATGTATATAATTATGGCTATATTAGCTTTTGGAATTTTAATAATCGTTCATGAACTGGGTCATTTTACCTTGGCAAAACTAAATGGTGTAAGAGTTGAAGAATTCTCCATTGGAATGGGTCCAAAAATTTTCTCAAAACAAGGAAAAGAAACAAAGTACTCCTTGGGAATTTTTCCTATAGGTGGATATGTAAAAATGATGGGAGAAGAAGAGAATGTTGAAGATGAAAGAAGTTTTTCAGCTAAATCTCCTTTAAGAAGAATAAGCATAATAATTGCAGGCGTATTTATGAATTATGTATTAGCAATAGTTATATTTACATGTATAATACATAATTTTGGATATAGAACAACAATAATTAGTGAAATACAAAATGCAACACCTGCATATGAAGCAGGATTGTTAAAAGGTGATAAAATTTTAAAAACAGGTAATTCCAAAGTTTTTTCAAATGATGATATTTTAACTGATATATATCTATCAAAGGGAGAACAAATAAAGTTTTTAATAGATAGAAATGGTGAGAAGAAGGAAATAGCTATTACACCAAGAACTAATGAAGAAGGTCAATTTAAAATAGGCGTTGTTTTCGAAAATGTAGAGAATCCAGGGGTTGGAACTAGCGTTAAGCAAAGTTTAAATCAAACAGTATCATTAGTGTCTCAAACTTTTAAAGGACTTAAAATGATATTTACAGGTCAGGCTAATCTTAAGACCGATGTTGGAGGACCACTTACAATAGTGAAGATTTCAGCAGAAACAGCTAAGGCAGGAATTTGGAATCTAGCCAATTTCGTTGGTTTTTTAAGTGTTAATTTGGCTGTATTTAATTTATTACCATTTCCAGCATTAGATGGTGGTTGGTGTGTAATATTATTAATTGAATTAATAACTAGAAGAAAAGTTCCAGATAAGATAGTTGGAGTATTAAATTATGTGGGTTTTGCAGCACTTATAGGACTAATGATATTGGTAACTATAAAAGATATATTATTCCCAGTAAAATTTTAGAGAATGAAATAAGGCTTACTCATATAAAGTGAAACTTGATTCAGGTGGGTTTGTTCCCTATATTAATCCTAGTTGAACTTATACCATAAAGAGGCACTTAGTTCAGGAGTTTAATTCCACTTAGCACCAGTCTAAAGAGGTGGTGTATTAGTGGAACTAAGCTATGGGATAATGTTATTTATATGGGTAAGCTACTTACATAAATAAAAAGATACAATATTTTTAGGAAGAGTTAGGGGAGAGATACATATGGAAAGAAGAAAATCAAGAAAAGTTAAAGTTGGAAACATATATGTTGGGGGAGATGCTCCTATTACGATACAATCAATGACTACAACTCGTACTAAAAATGTAGAAGATACCTTAAATCAAATAGAAAAATTATATGATGTAGGATGCGATATTATAAGATGTGCAGTATTAGATATGGATGATGCGGAAGGTTTAAAGGAAATAACAAAGAAATCACCTATTCCAGTAGTTGCAGATATACATTTTGATTATAAGTTAGCTTTAAAAGCAATTGAAAATGGGGTTTCAGCTCTTAGAATAAATCCAGGAAATATAGGAAGCATAGATAGAATTAAAATTCTTAAAGAAGCTTGCGTGGAAAAACAAATACCTATAAGAATTGGGGTTAATTCTGGATCTTTAGAAAAAGATATTTTAGAGAAGTATGGAATGCCAACAGCAGAAGGCTTGGTTAAAAGTGCATTAAGACATGTTAAGATTTTAGAGGATTTAGATTTTCATGATATTGTTATATCTATAAAGTCTTCTAATGTATCTATGATGATAGATTGCTATAGATTAATAGCAGAAAAATGTGACTATCCTCTTCATTTAGGAGTAACGGAAGCTGGAACTATTCAAAGAGGAACAATTAAATCAAGTATAGGAATTGGAACCCTTCTTGCAGAGGGGATAGGAGATACTGTAAGAGTATCTTTAACTACTGAGCCTATAGAAGAAATAAAAGTTGGAATTGAAATTTTAAAAGCCTTAGGATTAAAGAAAAAAGGTGTTGATTTCGTATCTTGTCCTACTTGTGGAAGAACTCAAATAAATTTAATAAAGATTGCAGAAGAAGTTGAAAAGAGATTGGAAAATTATAAAAAAGATATTAAGGTTGCAGTCATGGGATGCGTGGTAAATGGGCCAGGAGAAGCCAGAGAATCTGACATTGGAATTGCTGGCGGCATAGGTGAAGGAATTATTTTTAAAAAAGGCAAAGTTATAAAGAAGGTAAAAGAAGAAGAATTAGTTGATGCTCTTATGGAAGAAATAGAAAAATTATAATTAATTATAATTTTTCTATTCTCACTTTTGGACTTTCACTTAAATATAATCGTAGTTCTAAATTAAGGGATTTATCATGAATTAAAATGGGTAAATCCCTTTAAGCATTATGTATTATAGAACTAGAAAATTTTTAATTAACCTGTAGCTTTTAATTTTAACTGTTCATCGTTAATTATTGACTGCTAACTGAA
The DNA here is from genome assembly GCF_021372645.1 of Clostridium sp. Taxonomy (GTDB): domain Bacteria; phylum Bacillota; class Clostridia; order Clostridiales; family Clostridiaceae; genus Clostridium. Next base: position 146,334 of record NZ_JAJFUC010000026.1, read on the forward strand.
AAAATGGGGGGAGCAACCTTTGGGTCAAGAATTTATAAAAATTCTTAGAAAAGAAATAAATAATAATGAAGCTTTGGAAGAAAAAGAAATTCAAATTTTAAGATTTCAATTTTACAAAAAAAGTCAAACTCTTAAAATTATATTAAAAGCTATAGAAGCATTGAATCAAGAAGATGAAGAAACATTTAAAAAAATAGTTTTGAAAAGCTTGGGCTTTGATGTGAACATAGAAATTTTATGTTATAAGGATGTAAGCAATGCATCTTTAGAGGATATTATAGGTAGAGAGTGGAGCAATGTTGTAGAAGAAATAGCAAGAAATCTTCCATTATGTAGACCTATTTTATATTCAGCTAACAAGCAAATTGAAGGAAAAACTATTAATATATATTCAGGTAATGAAACCTTAATAAATCATGCAATTAATAAAAAGATAAATTTATTAATTGAAAGTTCAATCAAAGATATTTTTAATATTAGTGCAAAAGTACAAATTAAATTTAATGAAGATTTAGTACTTCAAGAAAAGTATGAAGCTAATAAAAAAGAAGAAAATATTAAAATAATAAAGGATGTTATGGACAATAGAGTAGTAACAGGCAGTCAAAATTCATCCAATAATTCTGGCAAGGACAAGTACGCAGCTCCTAAAGCGGAAAAGAAAACTGATTATCAATCTTATAAAAGAGAGCCTAAAGATGAAAATACTGTGTATGGTCGTTCTATAAAGATGGATACTACAGAGATAAAAGAGATAAATGAAACAAGTGGTTATGCTGCTATAATTGGAGAAGTGTTTAAAACTGAAATGATTGAAACAAAAACAGGAAAGACTATTTTCACATTTTGTATTACTGATTATACAAGTTCTATTTCTGTTAAATTATTTTTAAAACCTCAAGAGAAGGATGCAGTATTAGAGGAAGTTAAAAAGGGCTTTTATTGCAAGGTCAGAGGAGAAGCTATCTATGATACTTATGCAAGAGAAGTTGTAATCATGGGCAGAGATATATCTAGAATGAAAAAGATTCAAAAGATGGATGGTGCAACTGAAAAGAGAATAGAACTTCATCTTCATACTACTATGAGTACAATGGATGGTATGACCTCGGCAGCAAGACTAATTGAAAGAGCTGCATCTTGGGGACATGAAGCAATTGCCATAACAGATCATGGTGGAGTTCAAGCTTATCCAGAAGCTCAAAGTTGTGCTAAGAAATTTGGTATAAAAGTTCTTTATGGCGTAGAGGGGTATTTGGTTGATAATGGAATTCCTGTTGTATTAAATGAAAAGGGAAATACTTTAAATGATACTTTTGTAGTATTTGATCTAGAAACTACAGGTTTCTCACCTGTAAATGATGAGATTATAGAAATTGGAGCAGTAAAGATTCAAAATGGAGAAGTTATAGATAATTTTAGTTATTTTGTTAATCCTAAGAGAAATATTCCGTATAAGATAACTGAGCTTACGGGTATTAATGGCGATATGGTAAGAGACTCAGAGACAATAGATACAATTTTGCCGAAATTTATGGGGTTTTGCAAAGACAGTGTTATTGTGGCACATAATGCAGGCTTTGATACAGGTTTTATAAGGAAAAGTTGTAGAGATTTAAATTTAAACTTTGATTTATCTATAATGGATACAGTTCAACTTGCTAGATTTTTATACCCTGAACTAAAAAAAGTTAAATTAAATATAGTTGCAAAACATTTAGGAATTTCTCTTGAAAATCATCATAGGGCAGTAGATGATGCAAAATCTACAGCAGAAATACTTTTAAAGTGCTTTGAAAAATTAAGAGAAGAGTATAATGTAGAAGATTTAAAGTCATTAAACGAATTATTTTTATCAAAGTTTGATATCAAGAAGCAGCCAACATATCATGTAATTATCTTGGCTAAAACCCAAGAAGGATTAAAAGATTTATATAAATTAATTTCAGAAGCCCATTTGAATAATTTCTTTAAAAGACCAAGAACCCCTAAAAGTTTACTTGCAGAAATGAGAGAAGGTCTTATAATAGGGTCTGCATGTGAAGCTGGTGAGGTTTATAAAGCAATTTTAGATGGTAGAAGTGATGAAGAACTAAAACCAATAATAGATTTTTATGATTATTTGGAAATTCAACCAATTGCCAATAATAATTTTCTAATTGAAAAAGGTATGGTTAAAGATGAAGAGGAGCTTAAAGCAATAAATAAAAGAATATATGATTTAGGTAAAAAATATAATAAGATGACAGTTGCTACTTGTGATGTACATTTTATGGATCCTAAAGATGAAATGTTTAGAAGAATACTTATGGCAGGGCAAGGTTTTAAGGATGCGGATAATCAACCACCACTTTATTTTAGAACGACTGAAGAGATGATAAGGGAATTCGATTATTTGGGACATGAGGTAGCAAAAGAAGTTGTTATTGATAATCCTAAAAAAATAGCAGATGCTATTGATGTTTTAAAGCCTATTCCAGATGAAACTTATGCACCTAAAATAGAAGGAGCAGAGGAAGACATTAAAAATATGACTTTAAACAAAGTTCACTCTATATATGGAGATGTTCTTCCAGAAGTTGTTCAAAAGAGATTAGATAAGGAACTAAATTCTATAATAAATAATGGATATGCTGTACTTTATCTTATTGCTCAAAAACTTGTTGCTAAATCTACAGAAGATGGATATTTAGTTGGATCAAGAGGCTCTGTTGGATCTTCTTTTGTTGCTACAATGTCAGATATTACAGAGGTTAATGGACTTCCACCTCATTATGTTTGTACGAAATGTAAAAAATCAGAGTTTTTTATGGATGGTTCAGTTAGTTCGGGAGCTGATTTACCTGATAAGGATTGTCCTGATTGCGGTATACCATATAAAAAAGATGGTCATGATATACCTTTTGAAACTTTCTTGGGATTTGAAGGAGATAAAGAACCAGATATAGATCTTAATTTTTCTGGGGAATATCAAGGTGTTGTTCATAGATATACAGAAGTTCTTTTTGGTAAAGGGCACACTTTTAAAGCAGGTACTATTGGTACAGTAGCTGAAAAAACAGCATATGGATATGCGAAAAAGTATTTAGATGAAAGAAATCTTCGAGTATCTCAAGCAGAAATAGATAGACTTACTTTAGGCTGTACAGGGATAAAGAGGACTACAGGACAACATCCAGGTGGAATTATGGTTGTGCCTTCAGATAATGAAATTTATAACTTTTGTCCAATTCAACATCCAGCAGATGATAATGATACAGATGTAATAACTACTCATTTTGATTATCACTCAATAAGTGGAAGGCTTCTAAAGTTAGATATATTAGGTCATGATGATCCTACAGTACTTAGAATGTTGCAAGATTTAACAGGTGTTGACCCTAAAGCAATACCTTTAAATGATGAAAAAGTTATAAGTCTTTTTACTTCTCCAGAAGCACTTGGGGTTACAAGAGAAGAACTTGAATGCGAAGTTGGAACTTATGGGCTCCCAGAGTTTGGAACAAAATTTGTTAGAGGAATGCTTGTAGATACGCAACCTAAAAGTTTTTCGGATTTAGTTAGAATATCTGGACTTTCTCATGGTACAGACGTTTGGCTTAATAATGCACAATATTATATAAAAGAAGGTTTTACTACATTAAAAGATTGTATTGCTACAAGAGATGATATAATGGTTTATCTTATGTATAAGGAATTACCACCTAAAAGTGCCTTTACTATAATGGAAAAGGTAAGAAAGGGTAAGGGCTTATCAGAAGATGATGAGAAGTTAATGAAAGAACATAATGTTCCAGAGTGGTATATTGGATCATGTAAAAAAATAAAATACATGTTCCCTAAAGGGCATGCTGTTGCATATGTTATGATGGCGGTTAGAGTAGCATATCATAAGGTATATAATCCTGAGGCTTATTATGCAACTTATTTTACTGTTAGAGCAGATGATTTTGATGCTAATTTAATATGTCTTGGAGAAGGTGCAGTTCACGCTAAACTTCAAGAATTATATGAACTTGGAAATAATGCAAGTGTAAAAGATAAGGGACTTATTACGGTGCTTGAGTTATGTTTTGAGGCTTATAAGAGAGGAATAAAAATTTTAAGAGTTGATTTATATAAATCAGAAGCTACAAAATTCATAATTGAAGACAACGCACTTCGTCCACCTTTAAATGCTATTCCAGGACTTGCAGATAATGCTGGAAAAGGAATAGTTGAAGCTAGAAAAAATGGAGAGTTCATTTCAAAAGAAGATTTAAGAATAAGAGCAGGAATTTCAAAAACAGCCATAGAAGGATTAACCATTCATGGATGTTTAGACGGAATGTCAGAGACAAATCAATTATCACTATTTTAATACAGTTAAGAGTTAACTAAAATTTTTAGTATCCCTTGTATTGTAAAAATATTTGTGATATCATATAAATAGATTTATTTCTAATAGCTAGAAAAAAGGAGTGGGAAAATTACCCGCTCTTTCTGTTTGTAACGCAACTAATCTAAGATAGTTGCGTTTTTGATTACAAATTTTAAAAATGCATAAGATAAGTATAAATCATGTATTTTTAAAAGATGAAAGTGAGGGTTAGAAAAATGAAAAAAGATGTATTGATTGAAAAAATTGAAGAATTAGTTAAACCTATTATTTCAGAATTATTATATGAATTATATTATGTAGAATATATAAAAGAAAATGGAGAATTTTATTTAAGAATATATATAGATAAAAAAGATGATAGAATATCATTAGATGATTGTGTAGCAGTTTCAAGAAGAGTTAGCGAAATTTTAGATATTAAAGATCCAATTGAAGACGCATATTACTTAGAAGTTTCTTCGCCAGGCCTTAATAGAGGCTTATATAAAGAAGAGCATTTTAAAAGGTTCATAGGAAGAGAAGTATTAGTTAAACTTACTAGCTCAATTGATGGAACAAAAAGTGTAAAGGGAATATTAAAGGATGTTTTAGAAGATTACATAGTAGTTGAAGCAGAAACAGAAGTTAAAATTCTAAAAAATAAAATAAAATTTGCAAATTTAGAAGGGGAAATATAGCAAGGAGGGTATAAAAAATGAATGAAGAGTTTGTAGGTGCTCTTAAAGAATTAATTAAAGAAAAGGGAATTTCAGAAGAGTTACTTTTTACAACAATTCAAGATGCAATGGTTGCAGCATATAAGAAAAATTATGCTAATGCTAATACAAATGCACAAAATGTAAAAGTAAATATGGATAGAGAAACGGGAGAAATACATGTATATGCTCAAAAAACAGTAGTAGATGAGGTATATGATGATGTGACAGAAATTTCATTAGAGGAAGCAAAAGAATTAAGTCCTAAAAATGAAGTTGATGATATTATAAACATAGAAGTAACTCCTAAAAACTTTGGAAGAGTTGCAGCTCAACTTGCAAAGCAAGTTGTTACACAAAGAATTAAAGAGGCTGAAAGAAACATAATATATGATGAATATAAGGAAAAGGAATTTGATATAATTACAGGAATTATCTTAAGAAAAGATAAAGGTATTGTTTTTGTTAATTTAGGAAAATTGGAAGGTATAATAGGTCCTAATGAACAAATTCCAAATGAGGAATATAAATTCAACGAAAGGTTAAAACTATATATAGTTGAAGTTAAGAATGGAACAAAAGGTCCTCAAATACATGTTTCAAGAACGCATCCAGGATTAGTTAAAAGATTATTTGAACTTGAAGTGCCAGAAATTTTTGAGGGAGTAGTTGAAATCAAAAATATTTCAAGAGAAGCAGGTTCAAGAAGTAAAATAGCTGTATACTCTAATGATGAAGAAGTAGACGCAATGGGAGCTTGTGTAGGACCTAAGGGAGTAAGAGTACAAAGTATAGTTAATGAACTAAAAAATGAAAAGATAGATATAATAAAATGGAGTAAAGATCCAGAAGAATTTATAGCAAATTCTTTAAGTCCAGCAAAAGTTTTAAGTGTAGTTGTTAATGAAGAAAACAAATCTTGCAAGATTGTTGTTGATGATAATCAACTTTCACTTGCAATAGGTAAAGAAGGTCAAAATGTAAGACTTGCTGCTAAACTTACAAATTGGAAGATAGATATTAAGAGTAAATCTCAAAAAGAAGCTTTAGATGCAGAAGACGAAAGAATTTTAAATACAGAAGTAGAGATAGAAAATGAAAATACTACTGATTTAAAAGATCTGGAATTTTCAGAAGATATTGAAGTTGATAATTTAGATGGCACAGAAACTTCAATTGAAAAAATAGAAGAATAGTGAGGTGCTTTTCATGAAGGTTAAGAAAATTCCTTTAAGAATGTGCACTGGTTGCATGGAAATGAAACCAAAGAAAGAATTAGTCAGAATAGTAAAAACTCCAGACGGAGAAGTTTGTGTTGATTTAACTGGTAAAAAATCAGGTAGAGGCGCATATATTTGCAAAAACATAGAATGTTTACAAAAAGCATTTAAAACGAAAAAACTTAGCAGAAATTTAGAAATTTCTATAAGTGAAGAAATTTATGATAAACTAAAGGATGAAGTAACTAATGAATAAATTTTTTAACTTTCTAAGTATTGCAAAGAAATCAGGAAATTTACTTGAAGGATATAGTAAATGTGATGATTATAGAAACAAGACTAAAATTTATATGTTTATAATATCTAATGATATATCAGATAAGTCTAAAGATAAATTTAAAAAACATTGTATTGAAAAAAATATACCATATATTGAAGATTTCTCGAAAGAGCAACTAGGAACTTCGATTGGGCGTAAGGAAATTATGCTACTCGGAATACTAGATAACGATATGGCAAAAAAAATGCTGTCGTTATACGAGGAGGAAAAAATATATGAGTAGATAATAATATGGGGGTGGCTGCATGTCAAAAATAAGAGTGCATGAATTAGCAAAAGAACTTAACATAGAGTCAAAGGAATTAATAACTATATTAATGGAAGAATTTAATATACAAGCAAAAAATCATATGAGTACAATTGAAGATGAGGATGCTATATTAATTAAGGAATTATTAGCAGAAAGATTAGAAGAGAATTTAGCAGAAAAAACTGAAACTTCAAAGAGTATAGTTGACGTATATGAAGATGAATTAGCTGATCAACTTAACAATGTAAGCAAAAAAAAGAAAAAAACTAAAAGAGAAGAAGAAGAAGCTTTAAAGGTTGAGGCTAAGAAAAGTAAGGAAGATACTCAAGTAATAGAAATAGGTAAAAGCATAACAGTTAAGGAATTAGCTGAAAAGTTAAATAAACCTACAAATGATGTAATAAGAACATTAATCTTCAAAGGTGTTATGGCTGGAATAAATCAAGAAATAGATTTTGAAACAGCAGAAAAAGTATGTACTGAGTATGAAGTTCTTGTTGAAAAGAAAGAAGAAATTCAAGAATTAGAAGTCTTGGAAATTGAAGAAGATGATGAAGAAAATCTTCAAAAGAGACCACCAATTGTAACTGTTATGGGTCACGTTGATCATGGTAAAACATCACTACTTGACTGTATAAGAAAAGCAAAGGTTACTGATTCAGAAGCAGGTGGTATAACTCAACATATAGGTGCGTATACTATTACATTGAACGGAGAAGAAATAACTTTCCTAGATACTCCAGGCCATGAAGCATTTACAGCAATGAGAGCTAGGGGAGCACAAATTACCGATATTGTTATATTAGTTGTTGCAGCAGACGATGGAATTATGCCGCAAACTAAAGAAGCTATTGACCACTGTAAAGCAGCAGGAGTTCCAATCGTAGTTGCAATAAACAAAATTGATAAGCCAGGTGCAAATATCGATAGAGTTAAACAAGAATTAGCAGATAGAGGCTTGCTTACAGAAGATTGGGGTGGAGATACTATATCTGTAGAGGTATCTGCAAAACAAAATTTAAATATTGATAAATTACTTGAAATGGTTCTTCTTTCAGCAGAAATGCTTGAATTAAAAGCCAATGAAAATAGAAGAGCAAGAGGAACTGTAATTGAAGCTAAACTTGATAAGGGTAGAGGAGCAGTTGCTAGTTTATTAGTTCAAAATGGAACTTTAAAAGTTGGAGATTCAATTTTAGTTGGTTCTACATATGGTAGAATAAGAGCTATGTTTGATGATACTGGTAAAAATATTAAATCAGCAGGTCCATCTATTCCAGTAGAAATTCTAGGACTTTCAGAAGTGCCAGAAGCAGGAGATAGATTTAATCAAGTAAAAGATGAAAAAACTGCTAGAAATATGGCTGATAGTAGAAAAGACAACTTAAAAGCAGAGACTTTACTTGCAAATCATAGAGTTTCATTAGAAGATTTATATAATCAAATTACAGAAGGTAAAGTTAAGGAACTTGCTATAATAGTAAAAGCAGACGTTCAAGGTTCTGTTGAAGCTATTAAGCAATCTTTAGAAAAACTTTCTACTGATGATGTAAAAGTAAGAGTTATTCATGGTGGTGTTGGAGCTATAACTGAAACAGATATAACACTTGCAACTGCATCTAATGCAATAGTTATAGGGTTTAACGTAAGACCTGATAATAATGCAGCACTCCAAGCAGATAGAGATGGAGTAGATGTTAAAACTTATAGAATTATCTATGATGCAATTGATGATGTTAAAGCAGCTATGATAGGAATGCTTGATCCAATATATAAAGAAGTTATATTAGGTTCTGCACAAATAAGAGAAACTTATAAGATTTCCAATGTTGGAACAATAGCAGGTTGTTATGTATTAAATGGTAAGATTCAAAGAAATGCAGAAACAAGGGTTATAAGAGATGGAGTAGTAGTTTGTGAATCAACATTATCATCACTTAAGAGATTTAAAGATGATGCAAAAGAAGTTAATGCTGGATACGAATGTGGTTTAACTGTAGATAAGTTCAATAACATTAAAGAGGGCGACATCATTGAATGCTTTATGATGGAAGCAATTAAGAGAAAAGAACTTTAAAAGAGGTGAAATAAACATGGCTAATTATAGAGGTGGAAGAATTAACGAAGAATTTAAAAGAGAAATTAGTACTTTAATTCGAAATGAAATTAAAGATCCTAGACTTACAGCTATGATTTCAGTTACGGATGTTAAAGTTACTAAAGATTTAAGATACGCGAAGGTTTACGTAAGTATATTTTCAAAGGATGAGGAAGAAAAGAAAAGTAATCTAGAAGCATTAAGAAGTGCAAGTGGTTTTATGAGAAAAGCAATAGGTCAAAAAATAAATTTAAGACACACCCCAGAAATAACTATTGAATTAGATGATTCTATAAATTATGGTATGCATATGGATGAATTAATTCAAAGGATAAGTAAAGAATAATGAATTTTAAGGCAATAAAAGAAGAAATTTTGAAATCAAAAAGAATTGGGTTATCATTTCATACATCTCCAGATGGAGATGCTATAGGGAGTATATTATCACTACTTAATGCATTAAGATATTTAGGGAAGGATTCTTACATTATATCAAGAGATGTTATTTCTGATAACTTCTCTTTCCTTTCTTTATCTAATGAGATCGATGGGAATACACCAGAACCTAAAAATAATACTGATTTGGTAATAGTATTAGATTGTGGTAATGTAGATAGAATCTCTGCAGATCTAAGCAATTATAATGGAAAGATAATTAATATAGATCATCATATTTCTAATGAAAATTATGGATTTATTAATTACGTAGATATAAATGCAGCGGCTACGTGTGAGATATCATATTTATTAATAAAGGAACTTGGAATTAATTTTAATAATAAAACTGATATAGGAGTAGCTATTGGAAATGCAGTTTATACAGGTATTGTAACAGATACTGGTTCTTTTAGACATTCAAATGTTACAAGCAGAACTCATGATATAGCAGCAAAACTTATAGAAATTGGAGTGAATAATAGTAAAGTTCACAGTAGTCTTTTTGATAATAAGCCTTTTAACAAAGTAAAATTAATGGGAAGTGTTTTATCGAATATAGAGCTTGTTTTAGATAACAAGGTAGCAGTCCTTCAAATACCAAAAGGAATGCTAGAAGGTTTTAATTTACTAAATACTGATACTTCAGATATAATTTCAGTTGGGCTTGGAATTAAAGGTGTGGAAGTTTCTATGCTTTTAAAAGAAGTTAAAGATGGAGTTAAAGGAAGTTTGAGATCTAAAAATAATGTGGATGTACGAAAAGTTGCAGAAGTGTATGGCGGTGGTGGACATATAAAAGCTGCTGGCGTTATGCTAAAAGACGTAGATATTACAATAGCAAAAGAAGAGTTATTAAAGATACTTAAAGAAGAGATGCACATATGAAAGAGAAAATAAAAACTTCATATATGAAAAAGGAAAAAGAAACTTTACATATAAATGGAGTATTAAATGTATTCAAAAATAAAGGAATGACTTCTTTTGATGTAGTTAGAAAGATTAAATTTTTAGCTAGCGAAAAAAAAGTTGGACATACTGGTACTTTAGATCCTGAAGCAACTGGAGTTCTTCCAGTTTGTATTGGAAAAGCCACAAAAACTATAGATTATATTATGAATAGTAGAAAAGTATATGATGTTAAGTTGTTACTTGGAACAAAAACAACTACATACGATTTAGAAGGTGAAGTAGTAGAAACAAGGGGAACAGAACATCTTACAGAAGATGAAATTTCTAAAGTTGTATTATCTTTTATTGGAGAATATGACCAAGTTCCACCAATGTACTCTGCACTTAAGAAAAATGGAGTACGGCTTTATGACTTAGCTAGGCAAGGTATTGAAATAGAAAGAGAAGCTAGAAGAATTAATATATTTAATATATCTAACTTGAAAATTGATTTACCTTATATATATATGAAAGTAGCTTGTTCAAAAGGAACGTACATAAGAAGTTTATGTTATGATATCGGCGAAAAGTTGAATGTAGGCGGAACTATGGCAGAGTTAAATAGGTCTGAAACATCGATTTTTAAACAAGAAAATAGTGTTAATATAGAAGACTTAACTAAAGAAAATATACAAGATTATATAATAACTATTGAAGAGGCTCTTTCATTTTATCCTAAAATCACTGTAAACAGTTCATTTACTAAATTATTAGTAAATGGAGTTAAAGTGTTTGACATGCGATTAACAAATGAGAAGAAAGAAAAAAACGTTTTGTATAGGGTTTATGATAGTGAAGAAATTTTCATAGGTATTGGAAAACAAGATGATGAAGGCTTTAAAATTGAAAAATTGTTACTTTAAACATCTTTGGCTTGATATTTTCTTTCAGATGAGTAATTATTTTTTACAAGATGCATTAATTTGGGAGTGAAAACATGATTATTATAAACAAAGATTTAAAATATATACAAAATTCTAATAATTATATAGCTCTTGGAAGCTTTGATGGACTTCATATTGGGCATCTTTCTTTAATATACAAAGTGGTAGAAATCGCAAAAAAAAATAATGGTAAAAGCATGGTTTTTACATTTAAAAATCATCCTAAAACCCTTATAAATAAAGAAAATGTACCGAAACTTTTAATGGATAATGATAGAAAGGCTGAAATTTTAAGAACACATAAAGTAGATATAGTTTGTTTTCAGGAATTTAATTTTGAATTTATGAAAATGACCCCTAGAGAATTTGTGGAATTTTTGGTTATTAAGTACAATGTAAAAGGCTTTGTTGTAGGCTTTAATTATAAATTTGGATACAAAAACTTAGGCAACGTAGAATTTTTACGAAAACTACAAAATGAATATGAATATGAATTATATGTTATGGAGCCATGTATATATAAGGATCAAGTTATAAGCAGTACTAGAATAAGAAAATCTTTAGAAGCTGGAGACGTTTTACATGCTAGTAAAATGCTTAGTTTACCATATACATTAAGTGGAGAAATCATTCATGGAAAGAAGCTTGGAAGAACCATAGGTTTTCCTACAGCAAACTTAAAATATAATGAAAATTTCATTTTACCTAAAGTTGGTGTATATTATACTAACATAAAGGTAAATAATAATATATATAAGGGAATTACCTCTGTTGGAAAAAATCCTACAGTAGAAGGTAAGTATTTAACAGTAGAAACGTATATTTTAGACTTCAACAAAGATATATATGGAGAAAAAATAGATATAAGCTTTATAGAAAAAATTCGAGATATAAAAAAATTTAATGGCGTAGAAGAACTAAAAGGTCAGCTTGAAAAAGATAAAGCTTTTGCGAAAAATGAGAATTATATGTCGAGTTTGAGAATATAGTTTACAATAATAGTTACTTTTGATATAATAACACAAGGAACCTAATTCTAAGTTTAAAGGTGCCATCTTTTTACTTGGAACTGGGGGATAATTAATATAATACACGGAGGTGCACTTATAATGGATAAGGCAACAAAATTAGAATTAATCAAAAAGTTTGGAAGAAGTGAAGGAGATACTGGTTCTCCAGAAGTTCAAGTAGCATTACTTACTGAAAGAATCAAATCTTTAACTGAACATTTAAAAGTTCATAAGAAAGATCACCATTCAAGAAGAGGACTATTAATGATGGTTGGTCAAAGAAGAGGTCTTTTAAACTATTTAAGTGATCAAGATATCGAAAGATACAGAACTTTAATCAAAGAATTAGGATTAAGAAGATAATTTTTAGAGCGGAGTTTTCCGCTCTATTATTTTAACAATATACACATATAAATATTTGGAAAATTATAATAAATAGATGAACCTAAAGGGAGGTCGAAATTATGAATAACGTTCTAACGACTGAAATCGCTGGAAGAGTATTGAAAGTTGAATTCGGAAAAATAGGTATGTTATCAAATGCAGCAACATTTACTAGCTATGGAGATACAGTAATTTTAACTAATGTTAATGCATCAGAAAAACCAAGAGAAGGAATAGATTTCTTTCCTCTAAGTGTTGAATATGAAGAAAGATTATATGCAGTAGGTAAAATTCCAGGTGGATTTATCAAGAGAGAAGGAAGACCATCAGAAAGAGCTATATTAAATGGAAGAGCTGTTGATAGAACTCTAAGACCTCTATTTCCTAAAGGATACAGAAACGATGTTCAAGTAGTAACTACAGTAGTATCAGTTGAAAAGGATAACTTACCAGAAATCTTAGCTGTTAATGCAGCATCACTTGCATTATGCCTTTCAAGTATCCCATATACGATTCCAACTGCAGCAGTGCAAGTAGGAATTATCAATGGCAAATTCGTTACAAACCCAGATGCTAAAGGTCGTGAGCAAAGTACTCTTTTTCTAACAGTATGCGCTACAAAAGAAAAAGTAATGATGATTGAAGCTGGTGGAGACGAAATACCAGAAGATACTATGATTGATGCTATTAAATATGGTTTTAATGAGTGTCAAAAGATTATTGCATTCCAAGAAGAAGCTGTAGCTAAGTTTGGAAAGACAAAGGATTCACCAGTACTATATGCTGTAAATCCAGAAATTGAAAAAGATATTAAAGAATTTGCTCAAGATATGGTTAAAGAAGCAATGTATATCATGGAAAAAGATGAAAGAAATGCTGCTATAGATGAAGTAAATAAAAAAGTTAATGAAGAATTTAGTGAAAAATATGCTGATAAATCAGGTGAAATAAAAGAAGTTCTTTACACAATGCAAAAGAAAGTTGTAAGAAACATGCTTTTAAAGGAGAAGAGAAGACCTGATGGAAGAGCATTTGATCAAATTAGACCTTTAGGTTGTGAAGTAGGTATTTTACCTAGAACACATGGTACAGGATTATTTACAAGAGGATTAACTCAAGTAATGACTGTTGCAACACTTGGATCAATTAGTGAAATTCAAATATTAGATGGAATAGATGAAGCACAATCAAAAAGATATATGCATCATTACAACTTCCCAGGATATAGTGTTGGAGAAGTAAAACCTTTAAGAGGACCTGGAAGACGAGAAATTGGTCATGGAGCATTAGCAGAAAGAGCTCTTGAACCATTAATTCCGTCAGAAGAAGAATTCCCATATACAATTAGATTAGTATCAGAAGTTTTAAGCTCAAATGGTTCAACTTCACAAGCATCAGTTTGTGGTTCAACACTAGCATTATTAGACGCAGGTGTACCAATTAAAAGACCAGCAGCTGGTATTGCAATGGGATTAATAACATCAGAAGACTTATCAGAAGAAGCAGTAATAACTGATATTCAAGGAATAGAAGATTTCTTTGGAGATATGGACTTTAAGGTAGCCGGAACAACAGAAGGTATAACATCAATTCAAGTTGATACTAAGCTTCAAGGTTTCAGTTTTAATGTAGTAGAAAATGCTATTAGAGACGCTAGAAAAGCAAGACTTACTATAATTGATAAAATAAATGAATGTATGGCTACTCCGAGAGAAGATGTTTCGTTATATGCACCAAAGACTGAAACAATTAGCATAAACCCAGATAAGATTAGAGATGTAATCGGAGCCGGTGGTAAGATTATAAATAAGATAATACAAGATACAGGTGTTAAAATTGACATAAAAGAAGATGGAACTGTATTTGTAAGTTCACCTAATCATGAAGGCGTTACAGAAGCGATTAAAATAATTGAAGGTTTAACTAAAGAATTTAAGTCTGGAGAAGTTTATTTAGGAAAAGTTACGAAAATAACTACTTTTGGAGCATTTGTTGAAATTTTACCAGGTAAAGAAGGCTTAGTTCATATTTCTAAGTTATCTAATGAAAGAGTAAACAAAGTAGAAGATGTAGTATCTATTGGAGATGAAATTCTAGTTAAGGTTACAGAAATTGATAGCCAAGGTAGAATAAATCTTTCAAGAAAAGATGCATTACAAGATCAAGAAAATAAAGAAGATAAATAAAGGGCAATTAATTGCCTTTTTTTACTATGAAGGAGGGCAAATAAAACATGTATAATACATATACCCTTAAAAATGGATTAAGAGTGGTGACAGAAAAAATAGAACATTTAAATTCCATTAGTGTTGGAGTTATGGTTCAAAACGGTTCGAGAAATGAAAGTTTAGAGGTTAATGGAATATCCCATTTCATTGAGCATATGTTTTTTAAGGGAACTGATAAAAGAACTTCAAAAGGAATTATGGAAGAAGTAGAAAATGTAGGGGGGCAAATTAATGCTTTTACAAGTAAAGAATCAACTTGTTATTATATTAAAGCATTAAATACTCATTTAGATTTATCATTAGATGTACTTTCAGACATAATATTAAATGCAAAATTTGATCCAGAAGAAATAGAAAAAGAAAAAGGTGTAGTAATTGAAGAAATTAATATGAGTGAGGATTCACCAGAAGATGTATTAGATGATGTACATTCTAAAGTTTGCTTTGGAGAAGAACCACTCGGATATCCTATACTTGGAACAATACCTTTAGTAAAATCATTCACTAGAGAAAAAATATTAAAATTTATTAATGAAAAATATACTCCTTATAATTCTGTGATATCAGTTTGTGGTAAATTTGATGATAAAGAACTTGAAGATTTAATTAATAAATACTTTGGTTCTTGGGAAAGCAAAAATGAGTATAAACCCCAATATGGTAAAGCAATAATACAAGTTGATTCTGCATATGCGAAAAAAGAAATTGAACAACTTCATATTTCTTTAGGATTAGAAGGATTACCCTATGGAGACGAAAATAATTATGCATTAGTACTTCTTAATAATATTTTTGGAAGTGGAGCTTCATCAATTCTTTTTCAAAAGGTAAGAGAAGAATTAGGATTATGTTATTCAATAACATCATATTTGCAACCGTTTCAAGGGATTGGTATATTGAATATATATTCAGGTTTAAATAGAAATTATGGAGAAAAAGCATTAGAAGTTATAGATAGGGAAATTGCTTTATTTAGTAAAATTGGAATAACTGATAAGCAACTTGAAATAAATAAGGAAAAAATTAAAGCTAATTATATTTTAGGACTAGAAAGTACTAGTTCAAGAATGTTTGCAAATGCAAAGGCATATCTTTTTAGAAATCAGATAAAAACTCAAGAAGAAGTTATTAAAAAGATAGATAATATAAACAAAGAGAGCATTCAATATGTATTAGATAAATGCTTTAAAAAAGGAGTTCTAAATACTGCTTATGTTGGGCAGGATGTTGAATATAATAAATTAGACTCTATAATTTTAAAGAATGCTAAAGCTTATGATAATTCGGATTATAATAAGCTTAAGTTATAAAAATACTGTAATAATACCCCTCCTTTTCTCATATTATTTTATGAGTACAAAAGGAGGTTTTTATTATGAGTGAAGAAAATATAATTAAGTATTTAAGTGATATAGAAAGATATGAACTTATAAATATCAACGATGGGGAAAAATATGACTACTTAATAAATAATGATTTGATAATCGATGAAGAAGGAAATTTTAAATATTTAATTGTTAATTTAAGTGGTGGGAAGTTTAATTTTTTTAGTAGTAAAGATTTTTTGGAAATTCCATGGGAATGCGTAAAAAAGATTGGAGCTAAAACTATCATATTAGATGCAGATGATGAAGTAATTAAAAAGGTAAAACTATAATTAGGAGGAAATGCAATGAAAATAGTTGTACAAAAATTTGGAGGAACTTCAGTGTCAACTGATAAGAATAGAAAGCAAGTAATTGAAAAAGTTAAAAATGCTATTAAGGAAGGATATAGTCCTGTTCTAGTGGTGTCTGCCATGGGAAGAAAGGGTGAACCTTATGCTACAGATACATTGTTATCCTTAGTAGATGATAAATTTAAAAACACAAATAAATTAGCTCAAGATTTACTTATGTGTTGTGGAGAAACTATAAGTTCAGTTGTTATGAGTAGTGATTTATATAGTGCTGGGATTGATGCTATGCCACTTACTGGTGGGCAAGCAGGAATATTTACAGATAATAATTTTACAGATGCTACTTGCACTGAAGTTAAGCCAAAAAAGATTTTAGAATTAGTATCTCAAGGAAGAGTTCCAGTAATAACAGGATTTCAAGGAATTAGTGAAAGTGGATATTTGACTACCTTAGGTAGAGGTGGAAGTGATACTACAGCTTCTATCTTAGGAGTTGCACTTAAAGCTTCAGCTATTGAAATATATACTGATGTAGATGGAATCATGACAGCTGATCCAAGAATAGTTGAAAATGCTAATTTAATTGATGTCATAAGTTATAATGAAGTATTTCAATTGGCAGATAAAGGAGCTACTGTAATTCACCCAAAAGCTGTGGAAGTTGCTATGGAAGGTAATATTCCCATACTAATTAAAAATACTATGAGTAACTCTAAAGGAACGTTAATAAATAATTTTGGTGATAAAGGTAAGGATAGAATTATGACTGGAATTACTAGCCAAAAAAATAGAATTCAAGTTTCTATTAAAGCTTCTGAAAATGCAGGAAATATTAAATATAAAAATGTCTTAGACTTAGTTGCTGCAAATAAAATCAGTTTAGATTTAATAAATATATTTCCAAGTGAACAAATTTTCACTATAAATCAAAAAGATAGAAATGTTTTAGACGATATTTTAAATAATGCTAAATTAAAATATACTTTAATAGAAGATTGCAGTAAGGTAGCTGTTATAGGATCAAGAATGAAAGGGATACCAGGTGTTATGGCAAGGATTATAAAGGCGTTAAGTGATAATAATATAGAAGTATTGCAAACAGCAGATTCACATATGACGATTTGGTGCTTGGTCCACTCTAAAAATGAAAAAGAGGCAATAAATGTTTTACATAAGGCTTTTAAGCTTTAATCACATTCAAAAAGATAATAGACCAGTATGATTATCCAGTATGATTATCAGTTTTACGTCATACTGCATCAGTAAGTTGCTCGAATAGTCCACTATGAGCAAATTTATTTCCTTGTATGATGAAAAATATAAATAACATCTTTGGTGTATTATTTTTTTTCATCTGCCTTAGTTATGAATAAAATAATTCTTAATGTACAAAATAAAAATAGTATAGGAGGGATTATTTTATGTATAAAAATATTTTTAATGGCGAAGATATAGAGAATGAAAGTAATAAATCGGAAGTAAAAGATAAAATAGAAGATGTAAAGGAACTTGGAAATACAGCGTTAGCAAATCCGAATAAAAGAATACAAGTTTTATCTATAATTGGTCAAATTGAAGGACATTCAGTTCTTCCACCACAAACAAAAGCAACAAAATATGAGCACATTATTCCACAATTAATAGATATTGAACAAAATAAAGAAGTTAAGGGGTTGCTTATAGTATTAAATACTGTTGGGGGAGATGTAGAGGCAGGACTTGCAATATCTGAAATGATTAGTAGTATGTCTAAAACCACTGTATCCATAGTGATTGGGGGCGGACATTCAATAGGAGTTCCTCTTGCAACATCTTCAAACTATTCATTTATAACTCCATCTGCAACAATGATAGTTCATCCAGTAAGAATGAATGGTTTTGTCATAGGCGTATCGCAAACCTTCGAATATTTTAAAAAAATGCAAGAGAGAGTAAATGAATTTATAGTAAGAACCTCTAATATAAAACAAGAAGTTTTAGAAAAGTTTATGTTGCAAACAGATGAATTGCTAAATGATGTAGGAACAATGCTAATTGGAAAGCAGGCAGTAGACTGTGGACTTATTGATGAAGTTGGAGGAATACATGAGGCTTTAGATAAACTTAATGAACTTATAGAAAATAAGAATATTAATAATGAGAATACTCTAAGGACTAATTAATAAAATAGCTTACCATATAAAAATTAATATGGTAAGCTTCATTTAATTTATAAGAATATAGAAATAATACAGAATAGCATTATTTTATTATATAGGTTTGGATGAGATTTGATTTCTAGAATTCTCTAAATTATATTTAGATATATTTTGGTATACTCACTTATAATTTACCTAAAAGGACAAAGATTAAAACATAGATTTAAAAATTAAAAAATATTTGAGTTTTAAATTTAGTCATATTGTTGTAAAATAGTAGTATTGTCAAGTTTAAAAAGATTTGTTAAATTTTTGAGCAAATAAGACATTGAATAAAAAACATGAGGTGATTTAAGTTGGGTAGGACTAAAAGCAAAAAAGATGAAATTACAATAAATCCTGATATAGTAGGAATAGTATATATTGCAACAGGTATAATACTTGGAATAGCAATATATACTTCATTAGCTGGAATATTATCATCTTTAGCACAAAGAATATCATATGTAGTAATTGGAATAGGTGCAAATGCGTTACCTGCTTATTTAATGTATTTTGGTTTTCAATATATAAAAACAAGGGGAAACATTAAATTTAATAAGAAATTTTTTGGGATGACAATATTAGTAGTCATTATTATGTTAACCTTTGGAATTATAAATATTCAAAGCTTAGATAATCAAAGTGATTTTTTTGAAAATATTAAATTAATAATTGGTGATAATACTAAAACTATGCATGGAGGAATAATATCATATCTTATATGTTATCCACTTTATAAAATTGTAGGGGTTTTAGGAACATATATTATACTTCTTGCTTTTTCAATAATAGCTGTTATTTTAATATTTGATATTACATTATATGATTTAGGTATAAAGGCATATAATAAAGGAGAAAAAATAAGAAATAATAGAAAAAATAGAAATAAAAAGGTAAAAGAAAAAAATGAAGAGAGAAAAACTCGTGAAAATTTTATAAACATAGTAGAAAAAAATGAAAATGAACAAAAGAGACATAATGAAAAAGAAGCTTTTTTATCAGGAGTTAATAAAAAAATAAAGATTTTAGATTTTATGAAGGATTCAAATGAAAGGGAAGAGGAAGAAGCCTCACCACAATTAAAATCTGAAATTTCATCAGATATTCATATAGATAATTTCTTAGGTAAAAATGTGCAAAATCATGCTCGAAAAAAAGAAAATTTAGATAATGATGTTAAAAATGTGGTTAATAAAGAAATACAAGAGCAAATTTCTGAATGCAAGGAATTAAAAGAATATAAACATCCAAACTTAGGATTATTAAAATTAAATGCTAATACAAAGCTAAATAGTAGTGATAAAAAAGAGTTAATAGAAAATGCAAATAAACTTGAAGAAATATTATCTAACTTTGGGGTTGATGCAAAAGTGACTCAAGTAACTAAAGGTCCATCTGTTACAAGATTTGAACTTCAACCAAGTCCGGGAGTTAAAGTTAGTAAGATAGTAAATTTATCAGATGATATAGCACTCGGACTTGCAGCTTCAGGAATAAGAATAGAAGCTCCGATTCCAGGAAAAGCAGCAGTTGGCATAGAAGTACCAAATGGAAAACAAACACCAGTATTTTTAAGAGAAGTGTTAGAAAATGATGAATTTATTAATTCTAAGAAAAAATTGGCTTTTGCATTAGGAAAAGATATTTCAGGTAAATGTGTGGTAGGAGATTTAAATAAAATGCCACACACGCTAATTGCAGGGGCAACAGGTTCAGGTAAAAGTGTATGTATAAATTCACTTATAATAAGTTTATTATATAAATATAATCCTGATGAAGTTAAGCTTCTTATGGTTGATCCTAAGGTTGTTGAATTAAATGTTTATAATGGAATACCACACCTTTTGATTCCAGTTGTTACAGATCCTAAAAAGGCTGCAGCAGCTTTGAATTGGGCAGTAAATGAAATGACAAATAGATATAAGCTTTTTGCAGACTGTGGAGTTAGAAATATGGAGTCTTATAATGAATTATTTAATAAAGGAGTTATAGAACAAAAGCTTCCTTATATAGTTATAATTGTAGATGAGCTTGCTGACCTTATGATGGTGTGTCCAAATGATGTAGAAGATTATATTGGAAGATTAGCTCAAATGGCAAGAGCGGCTGGTATGCATTTAGTTATAGCAACTCAAAGACCATCTGTAGATGTAATAACAGGAGTAATTAAAGCTAATATACCATCTAGAATATCTTTTGCAGTATCATCTCAAATAGATTCTAGAACTATTTTAGATGGATCAGGTGCAGAAAAACTTCTTGGAAAAGGGGA
The DNA here is from genome assembly GCF_021372645.1 of Clostridium sp. GTDB lineage: Bacteria > Bacillota > Clostridia > Clostridiales > Clostridiaceae > Clostridium. The sequence goes on from NZ_JAJFUC010000026.1 coordinate 167,340, forward strand.
TATGTTATATTATCCTGTAGGAGAAAGTAAGCCACTTAGAGTACAAGGATGTTTTATATCTGAGGAAGAAGTTGAACACGTAGTTTCATTTATTAAGAGTGAACAGGGTGATACTAATTATGAAGAAGATATAATTGATCATATTAATAGTGCAACAGATTCAAAATCATCAGATTCAAGTGAAAAGAGTTATGATATAGATGAATTACTTAATGAAGTAATAAATGCAGTAGTAGAGTATGGTCAAGCATCAACTTCATTCATTCAAAGAAAATTTAGAATAGGATTTAATAGGGCTTCTAGAATTATGGATCAATTAGAGGAAAGAGGTATAATTTCAGAAAAGGATGGAAGCAGACCAAGGCAAATACTTATTACAAGGCAACAACTTTCAGATGAAAATAATGATGAATAAAATATGCGCAAAGTTTAAATTTTCTTATTAGAAATTGAACTAAATTATTAAATAAAATTTAATTTTATGTTAACTTTTTCTTTCATATAGTATTAAAATGAGATTATTAAAGGATTTTAAGTCAGTATAGTAATATATATAATTAGGTAGTAGCTTGTAAAATATAGTTTCTATTTGTTATAATTAAAACTATTAAAACACAGGAGGATATAAAGACTTGAGTGAAATAAAAATGGAAACAGCAAACATATCAGAAAAAGTAAATTATACTTCAAATAAGTATAAAGTAGGAATGGTTAGTTTAGGATGTGATAAAAACAGAGTTGATTCAGAAATAATACTAGGAAAGATGAGTAATGAGTATGAAATAACAAGTGATCCTAAAATTGCAGATATAATTATTGTAAATACGTGTGGATTTATAGAAAGTGCAAAGCAGGAATCTATTGATACAATATTAGAAATGGCAAACTATAAAATTAATTATAAATGTAAACTTCTTATTGCAACGGGATGTCTTACTCAAAGATATGGAGAAGAACTAGGTAAATTGATACCTGAGATAGATATAATGCTTGGAGTAAATGACTATAATAAAATAAACGAGTTTATAACAGATTTTATAGAAGGAAATAAAAAAGCATTAGAACTTCTAAATTATTCAGATGAAAATATTAATGAAGGAAAGAGAATTCTTACAACTCAAAAAGAAAGTGCATATATTAGAATTGCAGAGGGTTGTAACAATTTTTGTACATATTGTATAATTCCTAAAATAAGAGGAAAATTTAGAAGCAGAAAAATGGAAAACATTATAAATGAAGCAAAAGATTTAAGTGAAAACGGAGCTAAGGAAATAATACTTATAGCTCAAGATACTACTTTGTATGGTAGTGATATATATGGAAAGAAAAGTCTCCATTTATTAATAAAAGAATTAGCTAAAATTGATGGGATTAAGTGGATTAGAGTACTTTATTGTTATCCAGAAGAAATATATGATGAACTTATTGATGAAATTGCAAGTAATGATAAAGTTGTAAAATACTTAGATTTGCCAATTCAACATATAAGTGATAAGATTCTTAAACTTATGGGAAGAAGAACTAGTAAACAAGATATAATAAATAAAATAAAAAAATTAAGAGAGAAAATTTCAGATATTGTTTTAAGAACTACTTTTATAGTTGGATTCCCAAAAGAAACAAGAGAGGATTTTAATGAAATTATTGACTTCCTTAAGGAATATAAGCTTGATAAAGTAGGGGTATTCACATATTCTCAAGAAGAAGATACTTCAGCTGCCAAAATGGACGGGCAAATCGAAGAAGACATTAAGAAGAAAAGAGCAGAAGAATTAATGTTGATTCAAAAAGATGTTTCAGAAGAGATAAATAAATTGAAAATCGGAAAGTTATATTATATTCTTGTTGAGGGATATAATGGAGAGTATTATTATGGAAGAAGCTATGAAATGGCTCCAGAGATAGATGCAAATGTGTTGTTTAAATCATCGAAGAATATAAAAATTGGTGAATTTATAAAGGTCAAAATAGTTAAAAATATGGATTATGATTTAGTGGGAGTTGTCGATTATGAATCTTGCAAATAAGTTAACCTTAGGTAGGATATTTTTAGTTCCTGTTTTTTTAGTTTTTATAGCTGTGAAAGATATACCTTATGGAAGTTTTATAGCTACATTTATATTTATTTTAGCATCATTAACTGATAAATTAGATGGATATGTTGCTAGAAGTAGAAATCAAATAACTAACTTTGGAAAGTTTATGGATCCTTTAGCGGATAAATTGTTAGTTACTGCAGCTTTAATTTCTTTAGTTGAATTACAGGTAGTACCAGGATGGGCAGCTGTAGTTATACTTGCACGAGAATTTGCTGTTTCTGGATTAAGATCAATAGCAGCAGCACAAGGAAGAGTTATAGCAGCTAGCTGGTGGGGAAAAATTAAAACTGTTATACAAATAATAGCAATAATTTTATTATTATTAAAAATAAATATACATGATGCAAAATTATTAAAAATTTTTGTAATAAATAATTATTATGTGAAAGAATTTTTCAGAATAGCACCAAATATAATGCTTATGGTTGCAGTTGTTGTAACGTTAATATCAGGATATGATTACTTTAAAAAGAATAAAGAAGCTGTTTCAATTGATAAATAAAAGTTTTATGTTTGGAAATTGAAAAAAGTGGATATAAATAAAAAGATTCCTTCTTTGAATAAATTAAAGAAGGGATTTTTATTAGAATTAATTATTGACTACAGTTTATAATTAATTTATAATAAATACAGAACATAAGTTCGACAGGAGGAGTTTAGTATTATGAGAAATATAGATTCAGAAAAATTAAAAGCAATTGAAAGTGCAATGAGTCATATAGAAAAACAATTTGGAAAGGGATCAGTAATGATGCTTGGCGATCATAGCACTACAAATATGGAAGCCATATCAACAGGTTGTTTAGATTTAGATATAGCTTTAGGAATTGGCGGAGTTCCTAAGGGAAGAATCATTGAAATTTATGGACCTGAAAGTTCAGGTAAAACTACAGTTGCGCTTCAAATAGCTGCTGAATCACAAAAAAAAGGCGGAGCAGTAGGATATATTGATGCAGAACATGCTTTAGATCCTAGTTATGCTCAAAAACTTGGTGTTGATGTAGAAAGTTTAATAATTTCTCAACCTGATACAGGAGAACAAGGTCTTGAAATAGCAGAAGCTTTAGTTCGTTCAGGAGCAATAGACGTTTTAGTAGTAGATTCTGTTGCAGCATTAGTTCCTAAGGCTGAAATCGAAGGTGAAATGGGTGATTCACATATTGGTCTTCAAGCAAGACTTATGTCACAAGCTTTGAGAAAACTTGCAGGAACAATAAATAAGACTAATTGTGTTGCTATATTTATTAATCAGTTAAGAGAAAAGGTTGGAGTTATGTTTGGTTCACCAGAAACAACAACTGGAGGAAGAGCATTAAAGTTTTATGCATCAGTAAGACTTGATATTAGAAGAATTGATTCTATAAAACAAGGTGATGCTATTATTGGTAATAGAACAAGAATAAAGGTGACAAAAAATAAAGTGGCACCACCATTTAAGCAAGCAGAATTTGATATTATGTACAATGAAGGGATTTCTAGAAATGGTAATATAGTAGATGTTGGAGTCAAAGAAGAAATAGTTCAAAAAAGTGGAGCTTGGTTTTCATATGGTGATATAAGATTAGGGCAAGGCAGAGAAAATGCTAAGATATATTTGAAAGAAAATCCAGAAGTAGCATTAGATATAGAAAATCAAATTAGAGAGAAATATAATCTTCCATTAGCAGAATTAGTTAAAGAAAATATATTAAACAAAACTAAAGATGAGAAAACTAATGAAATTAAAAATGATACAGCTAAAACTGATACTAAGGATATAAAAAAATAGAAATTATGGACGTAAAAAGAAATATAATATTATTGCATTAATATACTAATAAATGCAATGAAGAATATAACTACATTTGTGTTAATTCGCATTATATAGCTATATTTAAAATTAAGTATTATATAGTATAATGCATGATATAACCATTATATGAGCAAACTTGACATAATTTTATTTTTAATATAGAATAAAAAGGAATACTGGTTTATCATATTCCAAAATGCAGTGAGAAGAATATGACACCTACTATACTTTCTTGTTAGTATATAATGAGAAAATAATAAATTGGGAGGTGTTTATGTGGAACTAGCGGTAATGATATTAATAGATGTAATAATTTTATTAATATTAGGAATAGTGGTTTATAAAACGATTCAAAACGTTTCAAAAGCTAAAATTGAATCGCTTGAAAAAGAAGCAGAAGAGGTTTTAATTAGAGCTAAAAAGGATGCAGAATCAGCTAAAAAAGAATCAATCCTTGAGGCAAAAGAAGAACTTCATAAATTGAGAAATGATTTTGATAAGGAATCTCGTGAAAGAAGAAGTGAGATTCAAAGGCTTGAAAGAAGAGTAATCCAAAAGGAAGAATCACTTGATAAAAAAAGTGAACTTCTTGAAAAGAAAGACGAAACAATCAATGAAAGAATGCTTGAAATAGATCAAGTAGAAGCAAAGGTACAGAAACTTTATGAGGAAAGAAGAGCAGAACTTGAGAGAGTATCGGCCCTTTCTGGTGAAGAAGCTCGTGAAATTCTTTTAGATGAAATTAGAAAAGAAATTACACATGATGCTGCTTTAATGATAAAAGATATTGAAAGTAAGGCAAAGGAAGAAGCAGACAAAAGATCAAGGGAAATAATTACAACTGCGATCCAAAGATGTGCTGCTGATCATGTGTCTGAAACAACTGTACACGTTGTTGCACTACCGAATGATGAGATGAAGGGTAGAATAATAGGTAGAGAAGGAAGAAACATTAGAACCTTAGAAACTTTAACAGGGGTGGATTTAATTATAGATGATACTCCAGAAGCAGTCATTCTTTCTAGCTTCGATCCAATTAGAAGAGAAGTTGCAAGAATGGCACTAGAAAAGTTAATAGTGGATGGCAGAATACATCCAGCAAGAATCGAAGAGATGGTTGAAAAAGCAACTAAGGATGTAGAGAATAGTATAAAAGAAGAAGGGGAACAAGCAGCCCTTGAAACTAGTGTACATGGACTACACCCAGAAATTATAAGACTTCTTGGTAGATTAAAGTATAGAACAAGTTATGGGCAAAATGTTTTAAAACATTCCATAGAAGTTTCATACTTAGCTGGTTTAATGGCTTCAGAGCTAGGTTTAGATGTTACTTTAGCTAAAAGGGCAGGATTGCTACATGATATTGGTAAAGCTGTTGATCAAGAGCAAGAGGGGCCTCACGCTTTAATCGGTGGAGATCTAGCTAAAAAGTATCACGAATCACCATTAGTAATAAATGCAATAGCAGCGCATCATTCAGATGTAGAAATGCAATCTTTAGAAGCCGTGCTAGTTCAAGCAGCAGATGCAATATCAGCGGCTAGGCCAGGGGCTAGAAGAGAAACATTGGAAGCATATATTAAGAGATTGGAAAAGTTAGAGGAAATTGCAAATTCACATGAAGGTGTAGAAAAGTCATATGCCATTCAAGCTGGTAGAGAAATTAGAATTATTGTTAAACCAGATAAAATTGATGATGCTGGGACAATTGAATTAGCACATAATTTAGCTAAGAGTGTCGAGGAAGAACTTGAATATCCAGGACAAATTAAAATTAATGTGATAAGAGAAACGAGATCAGTAGATTTTGCTAAGTAAAAAATGGAAGTATATTTTATTGCATAATAGAATATATTTCCTTTTTTATATACGAAATATACTACTCTAGATTTTTAGATAAAATCTAGAGTAGTACTAATGATTAAACAAATGAAAAATAAATTTAAAAAATTATAAAAAGGATTTTTAGAAAAGTTATAGAATATATTTCAATGAAAACGATTTGCATAATAAATTATAGGAGGGATAACAAAAATGGATGTATTAAAAGTATCAACAAAATCAAATCCTAATTCTGTAGCAGGTGCACTCGCAGCTATAATAAAAGAAAAGAATATTGCAGAAATTCAGGCAGTGGGAGCAGGTGCTATAAACCAAGCTGTTAAGGCAATTGCCATAGCAAGAGGATTTGTAGCTCCAAGTGGGAAGGACATAATATGTGTACCAGGATTTACAGATATAATAATAGATGGAGAAGAAAGAACAGCTATAAAATTGATAGTGCAACCTAGATAGCTAATTTTATTTTCAAATTATTGAACAGGTAGTACAGGATAAATTAATATAAAATAATTTTTATCACTAATTGGATTTATTACCTTTCTATATAGGCAAAAATTATGTATCATAAAAATAAAAAAGCTACAGGAACTACAAATAATGTTTGATGAAAATGATATAGATTTTTCAAAAGTTAAAGATATTATAGTAATAAAGGATTTAATAACACGAGTAAAAAAATTTCTGATTTTAGAGATGAATCATATGTGAGACATAAATTAAGTGATATAGTTATTCTTACACTTTTTGCAGTATTAAGTAATGCTAACGAGTGATCTGAAATAGAGGTTTTTGGAATAAAAAAAGAAAAATGACTAAGGAATTATCTTAAATTAGAGAATGGCATACCATCTGATGATACTATTAGACTTTTCAGGTAAATTTATAGTATCATTTTAATTGCTGAAATTAAAAAGGAGATATAATCTACCAAAAGAATTAACTAAAATTAGTTTATCATAATATGGGTAGATTAACTATATAAGTTGCGATAAAGATTTTATAATTTAATGCAAAGCCTGTCTATTATTTGTTGTGGAACATTATTTATATTATCAAGGAATGAAGTAATAGCTACACGAATTTCATCTACTTTGGAGAAAAATACATTATTAACTACGTTGGATTTAAGCCATCCTCATAACCCCTCTATCAAATTAAGATTTGGACTATATGGTGGTAAGAACATAAGAGTTAGTCTATGTTTAATTTCCCCTAAAAATAGCTGTATTAACTTAGCATGATGTATTCTTGCATTATCAAGAACCATGACCATTTTATATTGGTGCAATGTATTCTTTAAAAACTGTAAGAATACTTCTGCATCATATTTCTCATGTTCTTCACAGTAAATACAACATGTTTCATAATTTAAGATTCCCATTAACTTTACTCCAGCGTGTTTTCCATATGCAGGTATTTTTCTTTGCTGTTTTTTTATAAACCATGTCTTTTGTATTAATTGATAATCACGGATCATTGATTCATCTTCAAATAGAATATGATCAACTAAGCTTTCAAGGTGTTTTTTTAGAACTTCAAAATCTTTCTTGAAATTTTCTTGTTTTACTGGGTCTGCATTTTTCAATACATATATTGGTCTTATATGATTTAAATTTAATCTATATAGTACATCTGTCATTCCCCTGTGACTAAATGTAACATTAAACGAATTTATACCCATTGTCTAATCAACTCAATAGTCTAGTTTTTTCTTGCTATGAAGCCAACTTCGTCAGGCGTATTGTTTGTAATAGTTTGAATAAGTTTTTTTCTTATTGTTCTTTTTCCATCCTGTATTTAAACATTTAAATCATCTTTATTTAACATATAAACTACCACTTTCTATTTGTATTATTATTATTATAGTTTTTTATATTCTGCTGATTTATATTTGTGGAATTTTTTGTATTATAACTTTATTATCACAACTTATATATAAATTATGTGGAATTTAATAAATAAAATTTTAACCAACTTTAAAGAATGTTTTTCAAGACAAGTCTCATTTAATTGTTTTGTATTCCTCTTTTCATCAATCTTCAAGATAGTGTAAAAGCTATTTGGAGCTGGATACAGCCGGAAGAAAAACATGAATTCATTTTGATAATGAAATAAATACAATTTTCAAATTATTAAATGTTGAAGATCTAAAAAGAATGTTGCAAAAGTAAAAAAATTACAGAAAATATTTAAATAAGTGTAGGATAAACTTTTATTAGCTTATCTAGCAGGTAGTAATTTTTAAGTTGAAATTATATATAAAAACGATTATACTATAATAGTTAAATGCCATATTTATTAATTTTTTGTAAAGAGGTGTATATTAATGATAGCAAAAGAGGTTTTAGTAAAAAACTCATCTGGTCTTCACGCTAGACCAGCAACATTATTAGTTAAGAAGGCTTCATCATTTAAATCAGACGTTAGTATAGAATATAACGGAAAGAAAGCAAATGTAAAAAGCTTAATCGGAGTTCTATCTTTAGCAGTAGCTAAAGATGCTCTAATCAAAGTTGTAGCTTCAGGAGATGACGAAGCTTTAGCTGTTGAAGAAATTGTTAAATTAGTTGAAACTTTAGAAGACTAATATACAAAGTAAGGTTCCATATTTTTAATATGGAACCTTTTTTACGTACCAATAATACGGTTCAAATGCTGACTTATTATTTTATGGAATATGCCTTAATTGTCATCAAGAATTAAAGTGCATCTTAGTAATAATATAACTAAATCTAAAGCAGCAAAAAATACAAAAATATAAATTACTCTTTCTATTAAAGAACTGTTTAAAGAAATTACGTTGACTAAATTTAAATCGAACAATCCTATTGTTCCCCAGTTTAAAGATCCTATAAAAACTAACAAAAAAGAAAGTTTATCGAACATATTTAGTTTACACAAAGTTTTTCACTCCCATCTTTTAAATAAATCTTATTATATTTATATTATTATTAATTACAATAATAACAAAAAGTAAAATTTTAATTTATGCATAATTAATCACAAGAAATAAAAATTTTAATAGGCAAAAATGAAAAAAATATGATATAATACGAATATTGAAAGAAAAAGTATAAAATATATTCGTGTGGAGGTTTTTGAATGAGAAATTTATATAGTACACCTTTAAATTCAAGATATGCATCTAAGGAAATGAGTTTCATTTTTTCAGACGATATGAAATTTACAACTTGGAGAAAATTATGGGTAGCTCTTGCAGAAGGTGAAAGAGAACTTGGATTAAATATAACAGAAGAGCAAATAAAAGAGTTAAAGGAACATATTAATGACATAAACTATGAAGAAGCAGCTAAGAAAGAAAAAGAAGTTAGACATGATGTTATGAGCCATGTGCATGCATATGGTCTTCAATGTCCAACCGCTAAAGGGATTATTCACTTAGGTGCTACATCTTGTTATGTTGGAGATAATACAGACGTTATAATAATGAGAGACGCTTTAAATTTAATTAAGAATAAAATAGTAACTGTTTTAAATCATTTGAAAAAATTTGCATTAGAATATAAGGATATGCCAACGCTTGGTTTTACGCATTTTCAACCAGCTCAATTAACTACAGTAGGTAAAAGAGCTACATTATGGATGCAAGATTTAGTAATGGATATTGAAAATATAGATTTCCTATTATCAACATTAAAACTTTTAGGAGTTAAAGGAACAACTGGTACTCAAGCTAGTTTTATGGAACTGTTTGATGGAGATGAAAGCAAGGTTAAGGCATTAGATAAAATAGTAGCAGAAAAAATGGGATTTGATAAGAGCTTTGGAGTTACAGGTCAAACTTATCCAAGAAAGCTTGATTCAATAGTTTTAAACACTTTATCAGAGATTGCTCAAAGTGCTTACAAATTTAGTAATGATTTGAGATTACTTCAAAATATGAAGGAAATGGAAGAACCATTCGAAAAAAATCAAATAGGATCATCAGCTATGGCATATAAGAGAAATCCTATGAGAAGTGAAAGAATAAGTGCATTAGCTAGATATGTAATAGTAGATGCATTAAATCCAGCAATTACTGCAGGAACTCAATGGTTTGAAAGAACTTTAGATGACTCAGCTAATAAGAGATTATCTGTTGCTGAAGGATTCCTAGCATTAGATGGAGTGTTAAATCTGTACATAAATATTGCTGAAAACATGGTAGTATATGATAAGGTAATAGCAGCTCATGTACTTAGAGAATTACCATTTATGGCTACTGAAAATATAATGATGGAAGCTGTAAAGAGAGGTAAGGATAGACAAGAGTTACATGAAAATATTAGAGTTCATTCAATGGCAGCTGCGCAAAGAGTAAAGGGCGAAGGATTGGATAACGACTTAATAGATAGAATAATAAATGATGATTCATTTGGTCTTACTAAAGAAGAAATATTAGCAATTATTGATCCTATTAAATTTGTTGGAAGATCACCAAGTCAAGTTACAGAATTTATCGATGAATATGTAAATCCAATTATCAATAATAATGAGGAAGCATTAAAAATTAAGAGTGAAATAAATGTTTAATATTTAAATGTTTGAATCTGCATTAAATTTATATTGATATCAGGTATATTGAATATATATATCCATAATTAGAAATAGGGGGGTCATGCATTTGTTGAGTAATCACAACAAATGCATGACCTTTATTTCGGCATTTTACATCAGTCAGTTGATTTTTAATGCTCTAAGTGTAGGATATCTATTAGGAAAAATTTTACTAAGTGGATAATTTAATTTATTATAACTATGGCAGCAGTAAAGGTAATCATTATTTGGAAGTTCATAAGTAATAAATCCATTGTGAAAGAATTTTCCGATTTGAGGAGTATAAAATTGAATTAAGCATCCCTTAGACAATGACTTTTCATTAGGCAGTTTAGTGGCTAATTTTTGTGTTGTTAAATATAAATAAATATCCTCAACTCTAATCCAAGGGAGAGTGTATGGTTTCCAGGCTTCAGTTTGTTTAACTCCACCAGCATAAAGGATTTGAGACATGAAATTTGTACAATCTCCGCCAATACCTTCGAAAGATTTATAATTAGGATTTGGTGTTAATGCAAAGGTTTCTGCATAATTACAAGCATCTATGATATTAAAATTAGAGGATTGACGCTCATGATAATTGTTATTAGAAAGTAAGCTAGAGGCCATGAAAGTGTCATATAATAAATCAAGTGAAGAAAGTTTATTAGTCCATAAGCTTTCATTTTTAGAAAAAATTAAATTAGTTATTTGAGATAAGTTAGTGTTTAGTGCATAGTTATATAAATATGGATTTTCTTCATTCTCAATTAAAAATTGTATCTTAAATTTATTGTGTAAATATTCTAAAATGACAATATACTCATGGATACAAGCAGAAAGTATGTTAGTTGGAGCATTTTGTACTATGAAACATATCTTTAAATTAAGTTTTAGCTTAATAAAATTTGAGTCTTGATCTAGTATTTCATAGGTGTAGTCAAACTGAAAATTATTAAATGAAGAATTTAATTTTTTTTCCCATTTAAAGTTGAATAACTTTTTTAGATATATTTCTTCAAGAATAAGATAATCTAAATCATAGATGTTATTGGAAATCAAATTTAACTTTTCATAGGGAGTGGAAATCAGAAGACAAAAATTATACAAACTTTTTGATAACATATATACTTCCTATTAAAAATTATTTTATTAATATATATTTATTAATATATTATAAGAATATATCAAAATAAGAATGAAAAGTATATATTTAAAAAAATCTTAAAAGGAAAGATGAGAATCGAATAGTGATGTTTCAAAAGTGACATTCTATATTTCGGGTTTCGAACTTTCTCTTTAAGTATTAACGTTTTTGTTGATGAAAAAAGTAATGAAATACCAGTAGCCAAAGAGTTATTAAAAATAATAGATATAAAAGATACTATTGTTACATGGGATGCATTAAAATTTTTATTAGTTTATCCTGTCATAGAAATTAATAAGTAGATATATTTGTAAATAATGTGCTATAATATAACGTGACTGAATTCGTAAAAACAATATGTGATATTTTATATATATAAATATGACTAATTTAGAGCAAAAAGTATAAATTTGATGAATATAAATGTAAATAGTGATTATTATAAGATAAAATTAGATTTACTAAAGATTTTTATAAAGGAGCTATGTGAAGAAATGCAAGAATTATCTAACGTAATAGCTGGCAAGTATGAAGAAATAATTGATAAGATAAAGAATTTTTCAAGTGAATATCTTAATGATGAATATAAGAATATTTGTGTTATGGCTGCAGAAACATTATTTCAAAATAATGAAGAACAATTAAAAAAAGGAAAAAGTTTTTCATGGGCAGCAGGAATAGTGCATGCTATAGGAAATATAAATAATTTATTTGATTCAAAGGAAGAACCATATATTAAAGTTGCTGATTTATATAAGGCATTTGGTGTTAGCAGTAGCACAGGTTCCAATAAATCAAAAGAAGTAAAAAATCTATTAGATTTATCAAAAGAAAACAAACAATGGATAATAGGTTTAGATATAAATACAAAAGTTACCAATGAACTAGAGATAGAAGATAAAAAAGAAGTTGCAGTATCAGTTGAGGATAGAACAAAAGAAAATGAAAAAAAAGAGCCTTTTAAATTTGCTGTCCATAAAAATTTTATAGTAGCAGAAAGAATCATAAATTATGCATGGAAGCAAAAAAAATATAATAATAAAGCAAAGTATGCAAAAGAAGCATTAGAAATATATGAAGATTGCGCAGATGCATATATTATTTTATCAAAAAATTCTAGTTTAAATAATCTTCAAAAGAAAGCTCTTTTGGAAAAGGCAGTCAAGGCAGCACAAAATTTATTAAAAATAGATAATTTAGAAACTGCACAACCAGAATTATTTGAACTAAAAATAGCTGAACCTCTTTTTGGTGCTAAATATAGTTTGGCAGTTCATTTGTGGGAAAATGGAGAAAAGGAAGCAGCAATAGAAAATGCTCTTGAAATTTTAAAATATAATAAGCAAGATAACCTAATGATTAGAAACATAGTAGTAAGTTGGCTTTTAATTGAAAAAAAATATGCACAGTTAGAAGATTTATTGGAAAAGTATGAAAAAGATAATTTAGCAGCTATAAATTATAGCAGAGCTGCATTATTATATAAAACTAATGAAATTAAAGAAGCAGAAAATGCATTAAGAAGAGCATATAAGAGAAATCCATTTGTGATACCATATATACTAAAGCAAAAAAAAGTTCCAAATTCATTGCCACATATATTCAAGCTTGGAAGTGAAGAAGAAGCTATAAAATATGTTAGTTTAGGGTTAGAAGCTTGGGCGGATCCTAAGATGAGCCAATGGATCAAGGAAAAGAAAAAAGATTTTGATATGCTAAATTTCAACTAATACTTTACATAAACATGATTATGTGATATCATTAAAACGAATTTAATAAAGTGTCTTCAGGGTTGGGTGAAATTCCCTATCGGCGGTACAGCCCGCAAGCTAAAATAGCAGATTCGGTTAAATTCCGAAGCCGACAGTAAAGTCTGGATGAAAGAAGATAGTAATTAATATAAATTATATTTAAAATTAAGATTTTAAATGTTCTTATTAGTTTGTATTTGTACCCTGAAATTTTGAAAAAAATTCGGGGTTTTTTGATGTTAAAAAGGTAATAGATTTAAAGTATATATTACCAATCTTATATAAGGAAAACATAACTTTATATATTTTTATATGATAATCAAAAGCTAGACGAATTATTTTGAAACTTTAATTTTAAATAAAATAAATAATTACGATTATAGCAAAAACCTGAAAATCTTAAAATATAAGAGTCTTTATGAATTTAGAAGTTTATAATGGGCAAAATGTATAGAAGGAAGATGATAATTCTTGGATGAAAAATATATGGAGAGAGCCTTAGAATTAGCGATGAATGGAACAGGCAAAGTAAATCCTAATCCGTTAGTAGGTGCTGTTATAGTTAAGGATGGCGAAATAATAGGAGAAGGATATCATGAATGTTATGGTGAAGCACATGCAGAAAGAAATGCAGTAAAAAATGCAATAAAGCCAGTAGAAGGTAGTACAATTTACGTTACATTAGAACCTTGTGCCCATTATGGGAAAACACCTCCATGTGTAGACTTAATAATTGAAAAGAAATTCAAAAAAGTTGTAATAGGAATGCTAGATCCAAATGAAAAAGTTGCAGGAAAAAGCATTGAGAAATTAAAAAAACATGGTATTGATGTTGTGGTTGGTGTTAAAGAAGAAGAATGTAAAAACATGAATGAGATATTTATAAAATATATTACATCAAAAGTTCCCTTTGTAGTTTTAAAAAGTGGTATGTCCCTTGATGGAAAAATAGCAACCTATACTGGAGAATCCAAATGGATTACATCTAAAGAATCTAGAGAGGACTCACAAAGCTTAAGAAATAGATTGAATTCAATTATGGTAGGTGTAAATACGGTTATTGCTGATGACCCAGAGCTCACATGCAGAGTTAATAATGAAAAAAAATTAATTAGAATTATTGTAGATACTAATCTTAGAATTCCTTTGGATTCAAAAGTAGTTAAAAACATTGATAAACTCACTATTGTTGCAACTACATTAAAAGCTAATGAAGGTAAGAAACAAACTTTAAGAGACTTGGGAGTTAAAGTTATAGAAGTTTCAGAAAAGAATAATAAAGTAAATTTGAAAGAGCTTGTAAAAAAGCTTGGAGAAGAGGGGATAGATTCCATACTTATTGAAGGTGGTGGAACATTGAATTTTTCTGCATTGGAAGAAAATATAGTAGATAAAGTAATTTTTTATATAGCACCTAAAATATTGGGTGGAGAAAACAGTAAAAGTTGTATAGCAGGAATAGGTTTTTCAAAATTAGACAATGCAGTTAACTTGAAGGATATGAGTTATAGAAAAATTGGTGGGGATTTAGTTGTTGAAGGATATATCAAGTGATTTTAACTAGAACATCAGATCAAATTATAAAAATAATTTTTAAAATTAAGGAGGAAAAATGTTTACTGGAATTATTGAAGAAGTTGGGATGTTAGAAGAACTTAGTATAGGTAATGGTTTTGGAGTAATGAAAATCAAATGTAACAAAGTTTTAGAAGATACTAGAATAGGTGACAGTATAGCTACAAACGGAGTTTGTCTAACAGTTAAAGAGAAAGGTCCCTGTTCATTTAAAGCGGAAGTAATGGGAGAAACCTTAGCTAAAAGTAATTTAGGAAGTTTAAAAGTTGGTGATAAATTAAATCTTGAAAGAGCATTAAGACTTAGCGATAGACTTGGTGGACATATTGTGAGTGGACATATAGATGGAGTTGGTAAAATAGTTTCAATAAAAGAAGAAAAAGATGGAACGTGGTTCACTATTTCTGCACCAGAAGACGTCTTAAAGTACGTTATATATAAAGGTTCTATTGGAATAGATGGAATAAGTTTAACTGTTGCTTATGTTAATGATGAAATGTTTAAGGTTTCAGTTATACCACATACTTTAGAGAATACTATTCTGTCAAATAAAAAAGTTAATTCTAAGATTAATTTAGAATGTGATTTAGTGGGGAAGTATATTGAAAAATTATTTGCCTCAAAAGATGAAAAAGAAGAAGCTGGGAAAAGTCAGATAACTATGGAATTCTTAAGGGATAATGGATTTTAAATTAAGCATTCTTATAGATATAATGAGAGTATAAGAAAGTTTTAGAAGATTATAATGACTAAATATTAAAATTAAGGGGGAAAAAATATGAAATTTAATAGTATAGAAGAAGGATTAAAGGATATTAAAGAAGGCAAAATGGTAATAGTTGTTGATGATGAGGGTAGGGAAAATGAAGGTGACTTAGTAATTCCAGCAGAAATGGCTACTGGAGAAAATATTAATTTCATGATTAAGTATGCAAGAGGATTAGTATGTGCACCAATAGAAGAAGAAATTGCAGTGAAACTAGGATTAAATCCTATGGTTGAAAATAATACAGATAATCATGAAACTGCATTTACAGTAGCAGTAGATCATAAAGACACAACAACAGGAATATCAGCATTTGAAAGAGCTTATACCATAAATAAGCTTGCAACTTCAATTGAAGAAACTGATTTTAGAAGACCTGGACATATATTCCCATTAATAGCTAAAAAAAATGGAGTTTTAGAAAGAATTGGTCATACTGAAGCATCAGTAGATTTAGCAAAGCTTGCAGGGTTTAAGGGTGCAGCAGCCATATGTGAAATTGTAAATGATGATGGAACTATGGCAAGACGTGATGATTTAATGAAATTTTCTAAAGAACATAATTTAAAGATTTTGACTATAGAAGCTTTAATTAAATATAGGAAAGAACAGCATTTAAGTGTGGCTCAGGAAGCAGAAGCCAAATTACCAACTAAATATGGAGATTTTAAAGTATTAGCTTTTAATGAAAAAGGTAGTGAGAAGTGTCATCTGGCATTAGTAAAAGGAGACATTACAACTGGTGAGCCTGTACTTGTAAGAGTTCATTCTGAATGCTTAACAGGAGATGCTTTAGGTTCTAGAAAATGTGATTGTGGTGAACAATATGCATCAGCAATGGAAATGATAGAAGAAGAAGGACGTGGAATACTTTTATATATGAGGCAAGAAGGACGTGGAATAGGTCTTTTAAATAAACTAAAAGCATATGCACTTCAAGATGCAGGATTAGACACAGTAGATGCAAATTTAGCTTTAGGATTTGAAGAAGATATGAGAGATTATAAAGTAAGTTCAGATATTCTTAAAATTTTAGGGATAAATAATATTAGATTAATTACTAATAATCCATCCAAAATAGAGGGACTTGAAAAAAATAATATTGAAATAGTTGAAAGAGTTCCAATACAAATGCCAGTAAACAAAAGTGATGAATTTTATCTAAAAACTAAAAAAGAAAGAATGAATCATATATTAAATTTATAAAATTAACATATGTAATATAACGTCAACCTGTTAGTGAAAATTTAGAAGTAATAAATAGAATCACTAATAAATTAGTAATTTTATAATAAAATTTATATAAAAATAATTAAAATAATGGAGGAAACAGTAATGAATATATTTGAAGGAAATTTGGTATCAGAAGGATTAAAGTTTGGAATAGTAATAGGAAGATTTAATGAATTTATAGGTGGAAAGCTTTTAGATGGTGCTTTAGATGGATTAAAAAGACATGGAGTTAAAGAAGAAGATATTGATATTGCATGGGTACCAGGTGCATTTGAAATTCCATTAGTGGCTAAAAGAATGGCGAAAAATTCTAAATATGATGGAGTAATATGTTTAGGGGCAGTAATAAAAGGATCTACTTCACATTATGATTATGTGTGTTCAGAAGTATCAAAGGGAATTGCAAGTGTTTCTCTTGAAAGCGAAAAGCCAGTAATATTTGGAGTACTTACAACAAATACTATAGAACAAGCAATTGAAAGAGCAGGAACTAAGGCAGGAAATAAAGGATATGAATGTGCAGTCTCAGCTATTGAAATGGCTAACTTACTTAATACAATAAAATAATTTAGTATAAAAGAAAATATTTTATTTATTTTTCTATGTTTTTTCACAAAACATAGAAAAGAAGATGCTGTAGAAAGTGATTTTTTCAAATTATTTTGTACAGCATCTTCTTCTATTTTGTCTACGAATGCAGAAATTATATTCAAGTCAAGTCTGTGGATAACTTTTAAAATAAAGGCAGGAACAGAATTTGTAATAAACTTGTACTTATAAGAAAAGTGGAGAGGAGGCAATGGTTAAATATACATCTAAAAATCATAGGACTGGAGGCTTTTATAAAAAACATGGATTTGAGGGTATGGTCATGATGGGAAAAGAAATTTCATAATAATTCGTTATAGGTATATTCAAAAATAACAATTCAGTTTGCAATTCTATTTCACTTACAATGTACACCCCGAAAAGGGAGCGTCCTCTTAAGACCAAATATATGTTGCATCTTGAATTGTTATTTTTTATATGCCTTATTTATATAATATGTACTTTTTAATTAATATAATTTAGAATTAAAGCTAGCACATTTCGTTTCAGCATATATTTGAGCTTTTGAGCCGGATACATTTATAGAATGTAGATTACAAAGCTTATTATAGTTATGAGCACAGTTTTCAGCTTTACAAATAAGAGAATCACATTGAGTAGTAGAATTTGCATTATTTGTTAAAGCACTATATAAAGCTTTATTTAAAAATGAACCACAGCAAGTTCCAGATTCACTGTTTGCAGATACACCTCCAATATCGACTCTGTTTGAATAACAAACACCACTTTTGTTATGTGAACAATTATTTACATTACAATTAATTTCTTGCACAAAAAACACTCCTTTAATTTAGAAATTATTTAATAGAATTTAGCATTTTTATTTAGATATTATATTATTTAAATTATTGATTAAAGTATCTATCTAATAATCCTTTAAATGCTTTACCATGCCTAGCTTCATCTTTACACATTTCATGAACTGTATCATGAATAGCATCCAAATTATTTTGTTTAGCTAATGTTGCAAGTTTCTTTTTACCTTCACATGCACCATATTCAGCTTCGACTCTGGCGCTTAAATTAGACTTAGTATTAGGAACTACAACTTCACCTAAGATTTCAGCAAATTTTGAAGCATGTTCTGCTTCTTCAAAGGCAATTCTTTTGTAAGCTTCAGCTACTTCAGGATAACCTTCACGATCAGCTTGACGAGACATTGCTAAATACATTCCAACTTCAGTACATTCACCCATGAAATTAGCTCTTAATCCTTCTAATATCTCATCATTAAGTCCCCCAACAATTCCAATACTATGTTCATCAGCGAAATTTAAATCATCCTTTATCTCTTTAAATTTGTCAGCGCCAACCTTACAAATAGGACAAACTTCAGGTGGAGAATTACCTTCGTGAATATAACCACACACAGTACAAATAAATCTCTTCATTTCAAATCCCTCCATAAATTATTAATACATTTTTTGAATATTTATAGGTAGTATATAACCTAAGAAATAGTATTGCCTTATAAAAGTAAAATTATTAGTAATTATTTAAAATCTTTAGCTATAGATATTTACATTAATGGCTAAATAAATTTTTGGATTTTGGTTAACTATATAATTTCAATTAATTATGATATAATTCCAATTAAATACCAAAATGAATGGAGGAATTTTACTTGGATAATAATTTTAAATACATATTATTTGACTTAGATGGAACGATTACTGATTCTGGGGAGGGAATAACTAAATCTGTTCAGTATGCTTTAAAATATTTTGATATTTTAGTCAATAATCTAGAAGAGTTAAATAAGTTTATTGGACCACCTTTAAAAGAATCATTCAAAGAATATTATAAGTTTGATGAAGAAAAAGCAAATCTTGCACTAGTAAAATATAGAGAATATTATGCAGATAAAGGCATTTATGAAAATAGTTTATATGATGGAATAATAGAACTTTTGGACACCCTTAAGAAAAATCATAAGACAATCATACTTGCTACATCAAAACCAGAGGTGTATGCTAAACAAATTCTTAAATACTTTAAAATAGATAAGTATTTTGATTTTGTAGTTGGAGCTGATTTTGAAGAGACACGAGTTAAAAAAGGTGATGTTATAAAGTATGCCTTAGAAGGCGCTAAAATTTTTGATTTATCAAAGGTAATTATGGTGGGAGATAGAGAGCATGACATCATTGGAGCAAAAGAAAATAATATTAAATCAATAGGTGTTCTTTATGGATATGGAGATGTAATAGAACTAACACAGGCTAGAGCAGAATACATAGCAAATAATACTAATGAATTATTAGATATTCTTCTTTAAATTATGGATATATAATTGAGTTTAATTATGGAAAATTAGATGATAATAAAGAATTAGCAGAAATACAAAAAGCTACTCTTTTGAATATTAATGATACTAAGCTTCATAGCATGCTTGAAGATGCAGTTTGGGTTTTACTGGGTGATAATGAAACTGCTTTTAGGGATGAACAGAATTTAGATAGCTATATTAGCTATTATTTATGCAAAGGAATGATATTTGATATATTAGAAAAAACAATGGTTGGTATAAGATAAAATATGAAGATATCATATATTACGTGAGGGAAGATTATATCGAAGAATATAATGAAATTCCAACTAATCAAATATATGATGAAATACAAAGCAACTCAATAGTTAATAATTTAATGAGACAATCGTCCCTTGAAGTTTTATTGATATTCAATTAAAATGATGTTAGTGCTAGAAAAAAATAAATTATTAATATTAGTCTTTTTTGAATTAAGGGGGACAAGAAGCTTATGAGTCAGTCGAAAGAAAGCGAAAAGATATCTTTTAGTGGAGGAGATATGAATATATCACCAGACGTAGTTGAAGAAAGAATAGAAGAAATGAATGAGACATTGCTAATTTATCGTTCTGCTATAAAAGAAGTTAAAACAAAATTAGATATTTTAGATGATGAGCTTAAAATAAGAAGAAAAAGAAATCCAATAGAATATATGAAGTCTAGGGTTAAAACTCCAGGAAGCATCATGGATAAGCTTCGACGTAAAGGACTTGAAATGAGTATTGATGCTGCTAAAAAAAATTTAAATGACATTGCAGGTATACGAGTAATTTGTTCTTTTGTTGGTGATATATATGATATTGCTGAAATGCTTAAAAGACAAGATCATATTAAATTAATTGAGGAAAAGGATTATATAAAGAATCCAAAGTTTAATGGATATAGAAGTCTTCACTTAGTTGTAGAAGTTCTTATATTTTTTTCCGATCATGCAGAACCAGTTAGAGTAGAAGTGCAAATAAGAACAATAGCCATGGATTTTTGGGCAAGTCTTGAACATAAATTATATTATAAAACATCAGGAGAAAGTCCGATACATATTACAAATGATTTAAAGGAATGCGCAGATGTTATAGCATCAACGGATATGAGAATGCAAGATATACAAAGAGAAGTTGAAAAATTAAGATAGAAGATGAGGTGCAAAAATGATTAAAGAACTTATATTAAAAAATAGATCGTATAGAAGATTTTATCAAGACAAGCTTATTGAAATGAGCACTTTAAAAGAATTAGTAGATTTAGCGAGGTTATCACCTTCAGGTCGTAATGTACAAGCGTTGAGATATGTTTTAGCAAATACAAAAGAGCAAAATGATGAAATAAATAAACATATATTTTGGGCCGGATACTATAAAGATTGGGATGGTCCTAAAGAAGGAGAAAAACCAAGTGCTTATATGATATTAGTTAAAGATACTACTCTTGGGATAAGTATGCCACAAGATGAAGGTATAGCAGTGCAAAGCATTTTGCTAGGGGCAGTTGAAAACGGGCTAGGAGGATGCATAATTGCAAATATAAATAAGAAGAAATTAGCAGAAGCACTTAATGTAGATGAAAAATATGAAATTGCTTTAGTATTAGCATTAGGATATCCCAAGGAAGAAGTAGTTATTGAAACTATCAATGAATCTGGAGATATAAAATATTGGAGAGATGAAAATGAAGTCCATCATGTACCCAAAAGAACTTTAGATGAATTAATTCTATAATTACTTGTAAAAATAGTTAATTCGCTATAAATATTAATATAGTCTTTCCTATTTAATATGCAAATATACAATTAATAATATTAATGATAATAATTAATATTTCATATAATAAGGTGATTTTGAACATACTATACTTGTGAATTTTTATAAAAGGAGAGAGTATATATGGAAAGAGAACACTATATTGTTGATGGATTAGTTAATGAAAATATGAAGACACAAGTTAAAAATGCACTTGAAAAAATTGATGGTGTAAGTAATGTTTGTGTAGATCTTGGGCGTGGAAGCGTTGAAGTAATGTACAATAAACCTGCTACTCAAGAAGAAATCAAAAGTTGTATAGAAAATACAGGACATAGTGTCCAATAAAAAAATAAAGAGGAATGTATATGAATAAAATACACTCCTCTTTATTTTTTGCATAATTAAAATAACTAGAATATTCTAAATATAGAAAGAATGACTCGTTAGTATGGTTAATTTTTATTAATTATAAAAAGAACGTAACCTAATTTTTAAATTCATATATTAAATACTACCTTCTTTCTTTAAAGTATATTATTATACATCTAATTTTTACAATTGACTATAATGCATGAATGATTTTTATTAAATAGTAATAATATTTATTTGAGGAATACATAGATAAACAAAGTGAAAGATGTATTTATACATTAAAATAAGTGTTATTTAATTGAAAATTAAATATTTCACATAAATAAGCTGAAATTTGAAATTGGTTGTCTACATTGTGAAAAAGAGGAGGATATAATTTATTGATGTAATTCAAAATATAGATAACAATATTTTGCAATTCATACAAATGAATATGTGAAATTCTATTATGTATGGATAAAGTAATGCTTTTAATAACTAGTCCTGGGAATAGAGTAACAATATGGACGTTAATCGGAGTTATACTTGTGATAAACAAAAAATATAGAAAATATGGAATTATGATTATATTTACATTAATGTTATGCTTTATTGTTGGAAATATATGCAGAAAAATTATATAATATGCTATGTGAAGGTAATATTTTATTAATAGGACCAACACAAAAGAATACAGGATTTTTATGAAGGTTAACAGCAAAACATCCAGAAATTGATGGTGTGAGTGAATATGAGATTGATAATTTAGATTTATGTCCATGGAGTACCGCTTTTGATAAATCTGAAGGACATATTATTATGTCGTGTGTATTTAGTAGAGCAGAGTATGTAAATGTTTTAATACAAAAACTCACTAAAAAATATGAATTATCTTTTTATGAGCCTCAGGATACAACTTTTGTTTTATAGTTAATAAAAAATTGTTATTGACATTTGATTTTCGTGGGAAAATATGGTATTATAAACAGGTAGCTTTAATTTCTAAATCTAAAAAATTTAAAACTTATTGGGTATAAGAGAAAACGTTTAATATTAAGGGGGGATATAAAATATTATATGGTCAAATTTAAATATTCTGCTTTATATACTGATAATTTAGGATGTGAGCAGGCAACGGTATATTTTTTTAAGGGAGAATTTGAGCTTAAAGTGAGGGGGTGCACCTTTAAAAATGACAGTTTGAATTTTGATTTTTATACTAAGAATTCTAAAAAAATCAATCATCTTTTTTATATTAAGGATGATGAGTTAATAGAATATGTTATGGATATCAAAATCCCTTTGACAGTAGTTTGTGATAATAATGAATGCATAAAAGAATTTTTATTGCGTGTTGAAAGGCATAAAAATTATTATAGTAATTCACTTTCTATTTATCTAGAAGGTGTAATTTATAAGGTTCAAGGCTATGATTTACAGGAATTACTCATTAATATGAAGAAAGAATTGCCTAAGGAATATAATATGGAATACTGTTTTTCACATATGTTTGGGTCATCTTATTTTGAAACTAGTAAGGAAAATACTTTTCATTATTTAAAAGATCTTGAAGGTATGTCGGAAACAAATCAAAATAAAGATTATAATTTGAATTTATTTAATATTGAACACAAAAAAGAAATTAACAAACGTCAAAGAGTTCCAATCACTTATATTTGTGATGAGTACTGTTTAAGTTAATCTTAGATATTTAGATTGAGAACTGTACTTATGAATAATAGTTTTATTATTTGTATATAATAAAATGAACATGATTTTCTAAATTGTTTTAATTAACCAAGAGAGATAGTATATATTATGTATGCTATCTCTTTATAAATGCTATATATAGATAATTTTGAAATGACATCAAAGGAAAAATCAGAGTTTTATCCTTTCATAGCTGAATGGAGTGCTCTAACCAAAATAGACACACAATAAGTACGATTTTCTTGTATTTTCACAGCATTTCATGTAATGTTATATTTTGAATTTATGTATAAATATTGAATAATATATGTATAACAATCCAATACTTAATATCATG